>NZ_CP073104.1:3358333-4030000 GCF_018138145.1 Pseudomonas sp. SCA2728.1_7
AACAGCGTCAGCGTCTCGACCGTTTGCGCCGTCGAGCACAGATAACTGGCCACGCCCCACAACACGATGCTCCACTGAAACACCGGTTTGCGCCCGAAGCGATCGGCGAGCATGCCGGACAGCGACGCCCCCAGCACCATGCCGAAAAAGCTCGAACTGGCGAGCAACCCCGCTTGCGCACTGCTCAGACCGAACTCGGCTTTGATCGAGCCCAGCAGGAACGTCATCATCGCCAGGTCCATGGAGTCGAAGAAAAACGCCAGGGCGATGATGATGAAAATGATCCGGTGATAACCGCTGATGGGCAGTCGTTCCAAGCGTTCTGCCGCGCTGTAGCCGTGAGTGTCCATGCCGCCCCCCTATCCGAAATGTCCCCGGATCGAGTGTGCGCGATAGCGACACCGCGTTCGTGCTGGATGCGACCTGTTCGCAACCGTGGACGACGCCAGAAGTGCTGACGTCGAAAGCCAGTGCTCTACAACGCCATTTCCAGCTCGGTTTCCTTGGCGAACCGGTGCAGTTCCCGCTGGCCGGTGGCCGTCAATTGCAGGGCTCTTGAGTCGTTGGGCAGCGTCAGCCAACCGGACTGCATGAACAGCTGCAGCAAAGCCGCGCCGAGCGAGCCACCCATGTGCGGACGGCGCTCGCTCCAGTCCGGGCAAGCGCACGCCACTTGTACGTTGCGATGAGCCAGCGCCTGAATGAACACGCCGCGCCCGGCCAACAGTTTCGCCCCTTTGTGGGTCACCACGACACGTTGTTCAAGCTGCTCGATCCAGCCGGCATCAAGCAGCCGCTGATACAGATCCGCCGCCAGCGTGCCGCCGAGGTGGTCATCGCAAAAACGCGCGCGCAACAACGAGGACGGCGCGGTCTGGGGTTTGGCCATGGGGGTGGTGCGTTTGAATACTTCGGGAATTTCCCTTGGAGCACTGGCGATGGTGGCGCTGGCCAATGCTTCTATCGCGGCCCCGACCTCCGGTGCCGAGAGACGGAAAAAGCGTTTGCGACCACGGACTTCGACCTTCAACAGACCACCCGTGGAAAGCCGCGCCAGATGTGCGCTGGCCGACGACGGCGACAGCCCTGCCAGTAGCGCAAGCTCCTCGGTTTGCCGGGCCGAGCCATCCATCAACGCCCACATCATCGCGCTGCGCTTGGGGTCGGCCAGCAGCGTGGCAATCTGGCTGATGCAAGGTGCATGTTCCATGTGTTCACTCCCTGTTGAATCGTATCGTCTACTGCTCGGAGACATCTTGGCCGGTAATGAGTCATCGGCCAAGACGCGAAAATCGCCATGAACCGGGGCGAGGCAAGCCGCTGACGCAGCCTGCTCCGGCACAGAACCCGCAGCAGATGCGCGACCGTCACTCGAAGACTGGCGACGCGCTGCGAGGGTCTCCGGGCCGGGGTGTCGGTGCTGGCATGAGGCGGGCGCTAGTATAAGCGGGTTAGCCCCCGCGTCCCGCGCCGGGGCCTGCGCAGGTGGTGATTGTTCCTGACAGAAATTTCTCTATTTACCTGCGACTAATGATCAACTTTCGGAAAAACGGGAAATTGACTACTCAAATCAGCGCATCGGCTGGCGAGCATTTCCCTCAGAAGGTTCACCGGCTTACTCAATTGTGCGCGATGGGCGCACAGCAAATTCAGCGGTGCGCGCTCACAAAGCAGCTCTGGCAGCAGCACTTTGAGGCGTCCGGCGAGCACATCGGCGCCCACATCGAGCCACGACTTGTAGGCAATTCCGGCGCCGGCCACCGCCCACAGGCGCACGACGTCAGCGTCATCGCTGAAGCGGTCGCCACTGACAGTCAGCCCGACTTCACGTTTGCCGTCGTGAAAACTCCAGTGGTCATGAACCCGGCTGCCGAGCATGTACAGCAGGCAATTGTGCTGAGCCAGTTGCTCGAGCTGACGCGGCTCGCCGTGCCGGGCCAGATACGCCGGCGAGGCGCACAGCACGCGGCGGTTTTGCGGGGCGATGGGTAAGGCGACCAGACTTGAATCTTCCGGCTCGCCATAGCGCAAGGCGATGTCCACCGGTTGCCGAAACAGATCGGCGATGCGGTCGCCAAGCAGCAAACGCACGGTCAGTTTGGGGTGTTCGCGCTGGAACTCATCGAGCCACGGCAGCAACAGGTTGCGGCCGAAGTCCGAAGGCGCCGACAACTGCAACACCCCGCTGACCTGATCCTGGCCGCTGGCCAGCAGACGCCGGCCTTCATCGAGGTTGCTCAACGCTGCGCGGGCGTATTCGAGAAAGCCCTCACCCTCGGCCGTCAGACGCAAACTGCGGGTCGAACGCGCGAGCAACCGCGCACCGAGCTGCTGTTCGATCCGTTTCAACGCCGCACTGGCCACGGCAGCGGACATGTCCATCACCCGCGCGGCCGCCGACAGACTGCCCAGATCCGCCGCCCGGACAAACAACTGCAAGTCGTCAAAACGCAGCATGCTCAGCCTCGATTATCAAAAAAATATTGAAAGAGACTGCTCTTTTAGCCGGTTTTATCTCGCAGAGAAATAGCCAATCATCTCTCCATCGCATTCATACCGCCTCTCTAGGAGCCGAGCATGTCCAAGCCATTCACCGCTATCGCCACCCTGGTCGCCAAACCGGGCCAACAGGATCTTCTTGAACAGGGACTGCGCGCCCTGGTTGAACCGAGTCGCGCCGAAGACGGTTGCAGCCAGTACGACTTGCATCGCGATCTCGCCGACCCGCAGGTGTTTTATGTGATCGAACACTGGGCCAGCGAAGCGATTCTCGAGGCGCACAACGCCAGCGCACACTTCCAGCATTTCCAGGCCAGCGCCGGTCACGCCATCGAACACTTTCAGCTCAAGCGCCTCGGCGCGATTGCCTGATCTTCTACTATTAACTGTACGGAGCCATTCATGAAAGCCATCGCCTATTACGCTTCCCTGCCGATCAGCGACGCCAAATCCCTGCAAGACATCGAACAGGCAGAACCGGTCGCCGGCCCGCGCGACCTGCTGGTGGAAGTCAAAGCCATCTCGGTCAACCCGGTCGACACCAAAGTGCGCCAGAACATGGCACCGGAAAACGGCGCGGCGAAAGTGCTGGGCTGGGACGTTGCCGGTGTGGTCAAGGCTGTTGGCAGCGACGTGACGTTGTTCAAGGCTGGCGACAAAGTCTTCTACGCCGGCTCCATCGCCCGTGCCGGCGGTAACAGCGAACTGCACGTGGTGGATGAGCGCATCGTCGGCCATATGCCAAAATCCCTCGGTTTTGCCGAAGCCGCCGCACTGCCGCTGACCGCGATCACCGCGTGGGAATTGCTGTTCGAGCGCCTGCAAATCCGCGAAGGCAAAACCGATGAAGGCCAGAGCCTGCTGATCGTCGGTGCCGCCGGCGGGGTTGGCTCGATCCTCACGCAATTGGCAAGGCAACTGACCGGGCTGAAGGTGATCGGCACCGCATCCCGCGAGCAGACCCGCGATTGGGTCAAAGAACTGGGCGCCGACCTGGTCATCGATCACAGCCAGCCGCTGAGCGAAGAACTCAAGCGCGCCGGGATCGACAGCGTGAGCCACGTCGCCAGTCTGACTCAGACCGATCAGCACCTCGATCAACTGGTCGAGGCGCTGGCGCCGCAAGGCAAACTGGCACTGATCGACGATCCGAAGTCGCTGGACATCAGCAAACTCAAGCGCAAGAGCCTGTCGCTGCACTGGGAGTTCATGTACACCCGCTCGCTGTTCGAAACGCCGGACATGATCGAGCAGCACAAACTGCTCAATCGCGTGGCTGAGCTGATTGATGCCAGGACGTTGAAGACCACGGTGGGCGAGCACTTCGGCACGATCAATGCCGCGAACCTGCGTCGCGCCCATGAGCTGCTGGAAAGTGGCAAAGCCAAGGGGAAAATTGTTTTAGAAGGTTTCTAAAAAACCGCACAGCGCAGCCTTCGCCGGACCTAGAGCGGTCGGCGGGGCTGCGCTGTTTTTTGCCGTCAGTCCGATGCTTGACCGTTGTCACAATTGCGATCGTATTCAGGTCTACAATCGAAGCCTCTGCGATACATCTTTTACGCAAGGGAGGTCAGCAATGAAGATCCTGATAAAAGAAGTGGCAAAGTCTCAATGGCAGGTTCGTCTGGACCAACACGCCGTGACATTCCGCAGTGAAGCCGAAGCATTGGCCTTCACCCGCACCCTTGAAGCGCGACTTTGCGCGCCCCATCAGATTCCCGATCGCAGCCAGCAGCGCGCCGCCGGCTGAGGTTATTTATGCCTCGGCCTGAGCTTGCGCCAGTGCCCGGGCATTCTGCAGACGGCGGGTGAGTAGCGCCACGCACACCACCAGTAAACCGCACAGGCTGATGACGATTGCCATCGGCACGGCGCTGCCGTCGTGCAACACCCCGACCATTGCCGAAGCCCCGGCAGCGACACTGAATTGCATGCAGCCGAGCAGCGCCGAGGCACTGCCGGCGCGCGCGCCCTGCCCGTTCATCGCGCAGGCTGCGGCGTTCGGGCTGATGCAGCCCAGGCTTGATACGCAGATGAACAGTGGAATCAGCAGCGGCCACAAGGATTCAGTGTGCATTGCGCTGACCGCGAGCAGCGTCAGCCCGGCGGCGAAATACACCCACACCGCCCGCGACAGCAGGAAGGCCGGGCCGCGCTTGGCCAACATCCGCGCGTTGACCTGCGCCACCAGAATGAAACCCGCCGCGTTGGTGCCGAACAACCAGCCGAAATGCTCGGCCGGCACGCCATACAGTTTGATGAAGATGAACGGCGAGCCGGCGATATAAGCAAACATCCCGGCGATGGCGATGCCGCCGGTCAGGGCATGGCCGAGGTAAACCCGATCCTTGAGCAAGCGCCCGTACTGACGCAGTGCGCCGGACAACGGCTGGCGCGGCATGTGCGCCGGCATACTTTCCGGCAGCCCCAGCGCCACCGCCAATCCGGCCAGTGCACTGAACCCGGTGAGCACCAGGAAGATCGACTGCCAGCCTGTGGTGTTGACCAGCAGACCGCCGAGCATCGGCGCCAGAATCGGCGCCAGGCCCATCACCAGCATCAATTGCGAGAAGACCTTCGCCGAGCCCACCGCGTCGCACTTGTCGCTGACCACCGCCCGAGAAATCACCATCCCCGCGCAACCGCCCAACGCCTGGACGAAGCGCGCACCGATCAGCCATTCCAGGTTTGGCGCATAAGCGCAGGCCAGTGATGCCAGGGTGAACAGCGTGAGGCCGACCAGCAATGGAATACGTCGGCCAAAACGATCCGCCACCGGGCCGTAAGCCAGTTGGCCGATGGACAACCCGGCGAAATATGCCGCCAGCGTCATCTGCACGTGTTTCTCGTCGGTGCCGAACGCCAGCGCCATCGAGGGAAATGCAGGTAAATAGAAGTCGATCGCCAAGGGCCCGAAGGCGGTCAAGGCACCGAGAATCAGAATGGTACGGAAGTTCATCAGGCATCCAGGTTGGCAAGTCGGCAGCCCGACAGTCTAGCCGCGCCCGGACGCCTTGAACATTCCGATAGCTCGCTAACTATAAAACTTCAGACGAGTTTCACCGCGTAGCCTTCTTCGCTGATGACCTCAATCACCTGCTCGGCGCTCAGCGCACTTTCGACGCCGACCTCTTTCGCAGCCAGATCAACCCGCACGCTGGCCGCCGGATCTTTGGCCTGAACCGCGTTGGTGATGGCTTTGACGCAGTGACCGCAGGACATGCCTTGAACGTTGAACACTTGCATGGAATGACTCCTTTGAGTGAGGTTGCCGGCAGTTTCGAGCTTGCCACGATGGCAAGGTCAAGTTCTTCAATAAACTGCCGGGCTGGCAATCGGCGCCGCGCTCGGCCAAGCTGCGTACATCAATGACTCGATTCAGGAGATTCAGCCATGCGCTGGTCAGCTTTCAGCCTGTTTGGCTTTCTCAGTCTCTTTGCCGCCGTTCCTCAAGTGCAAGCTGCCGGCGAGGATTACGGCGTTCTGATCATCTCCCGTGAGCGTCTGGAAGTGGCAACCTCCTGCGAGATCGGTGTGTATATCCAGGATCAGCTGTCGGCACGCCTGTTTCAGGAACAGAGCACATCTTTCAACTTGCCACCTGGCACTGTTTCGCTACGTCTGAAACTACTGCCGGGGCAGGTACCGGGTTGCAATCCGGGCTTGCTCGCACCGGGTTCGCAGGAAATAAAACTGCAGGCGGGCGATGTGCAGAAGTACCGGATCGCGATGACACAGGAAGGCATGTACCTGAAGCGCGCCGATCTCGGCTATTAAGCAAATACAAACCTGTGGGAGCGAGCCTGCTCGCGAATACGGTGTGTCATTCAGCGATGATGTTGACTGACCCGCCGCTTTCGCGAGCAGGCTCGCTCCCACAGTTGGTTTTGCGGCGAGTCAAAGAATGGCGCTTGACCTTGCCCGCATGGCAAGGTTGATCCTTGTAGGCATCTACTACAGGGAGTACGACCGATGTCCGATTCCATCACTTTCGACCTGCCGATTGCCGGCATGACCTGCGCGAGTTGTGCCGGGCGTGTCGAGCGGGCCTTGAGCAAAGTCAGCGGCGCCAGTGCCGTCAGCGTCAACCTCGCCACCGAGCAGGCCCGTGTGCAGGCGCCGGGCGACAGCTTGCCGGCGTTGATGGACGCGGTCGAACGTGCCGGTTACAGCGTCCCGCAGCAAACCATCGAATTGACTATCGAAGGCATGACCTGCGCGTCGTGCGTCGGTCGCGTCGAGCGTGCGCTGAACAAAGTCCCCGGAGTGAAAAGCGTCAGCGTCAACCTGGCCAACGAACGTGCGCACCTCGAATTGCTCGGTCAGGTCGACTCACAAACCTTGCTCGACGCCGTGAACAAGGCCGGCTACTCGGCCAGCGTCTGGCAAGCCGAACACCCACAAACCGATAACCAACAACAGCGCCTGAAACATGAACGCTGGGCACTGATCTGCGCGATCGCCCTCGCCCTGCCGCTGGTGGCGCCGATGTTGCTGCAACCGTTCGGCATCCACTGGATGCTCCCGGCCTGGGCGCAATTCGCCCTCGCCACGCCGGTGCAGTTCATATTCGGTGCACGCTTTTATGTAGCGGCGTGGAAAGCCGTTCGTGCTGGCGCCGGCAATATGGACTTGCTGGTCGCCCTCGGCACCAGCGCCGGTTACGGCCTGAGCCTTTACGAATGGGCCACCGCTGCCGGGCGCATGCCGCATCTGTATTTCGAAGCGTCGGCGGTGGTCATAGCCTTGGTACTGCTCGGCAAATACCTGGAGAGCCGCGCCAAACGCCAGACTGCCAGCGCCATCCGCGCGCTGGAAGCGTTGCGTCCGGAGCGGGCGATTCAAGTGATCGATGGCCGCGAGCAGGATGTCGCCATCAGCGCGTTGCGCCTGAACGATCTGGTATTGGTCAAACCCGGCGAACGTTTCCCGGTCGATGGCGAAGTCATCGAAGGCCAGAGTCATGCCGACGAAGCACTGATCAGCGGCGAGAGTCTGCCGGTGCCGAAACAACCCGGGGACAAGGTCACCGGCGGCGCGATCAATGGCGAGGGTCGCTTGCTGGTGCGCACTCAGGCGCTCGGTGCGGAAACCGTGCTGGCGCGGATTATTCGACTGGTCGAAGACGCTCAGGCCGCCAAAGCGCCAATCCAGAAACTCGTGGATAAAGTCAGTCAGGTGTTCGTGCCCACCGTGCTGGTTTTAGCGTTGGCGACTCTGATCGGCTGGTGGCTCTACGGCGCGCCAATCGAAACTGCGCTGATCAATGCGGTCGCTGTTCTGGTCATCGCTTGCCCGTGTGCACTGGGTCTTGCGACGCCGACGGCGATCATGGCCGGCACCGGCGTAGCGGCGCGCCACGGCATTCTGATCAAGGACGCCGAAGCACTGGAACGCGCCCATGAAGTCAGCAGCGTCGTGTTCGACAAGACCGGCACGCTGACCTCTGGCACCCCGCGTATTGCCCATTTCAGCGCCATCGATGGTGATGAAAACAAGCTGCTGAAACTGGCCGGAGCCCTGCAGCGCGGCAGCGAACACGCGTTGGCCAAAGCGGTGCTCGATGCCGTAGCGGAACGAGGACTGCACGTACCGGATATCAGCGACAGCCAGTCGCTGACCGGTCGTGGCATCGCCGGTAGTCTCGATGGTCGTCGTCTGGCACTGGGCAATCGGCGCATGCTGGACGAAAGCAGCTTGAGCGCTGGAGACCTTGCCGAATCCGCCAGCGCCTGGGAAACCGAAGGCCGCACGTTGTCGTGGTTGATCGAGCAAAGTCCTGAACCGCAAGTGCTCGGTTTGTTCGCCTTTGGTGACACTCTGAAACCCGGCGCACTGGAAGCCGTGCAACAACTCGCCGCCCGCGATATCCACAGCCATCTGCTGACCGGCGACAATCGCGGCAGCGCCAAAGTCGTCGCCGAGGCCTTGGGCATCCGCAATGTTCACGCCGAAGTGCTGCCGGCGGACAAAGCCGCCACCATCACCGAGCTGAAAAGAACCGGCGTGGTTGCCATGGTCGGTGACGGCATCAACGACGCCCCGGCCCTCGCGGCGGCGGACATCGGCATCGCCATGGGCGGCGGCACCGATGTGGCCATGCACGCGGCGGGCATTACCCTGATGCGCGGGGATCCACGGCTGGTGCCGGCGGCGCTGGAGATCAGTCGCAAGACTTATGCGAAGATCCGTCAGAACCTGTTCTGGGCCTTCGTCTATAACCTGATCGGCATTCCGCTGGCGGCGTTCGGTTTCCTCAACCCGGTGCTGGCCGGTGCAGCCATGGCGCTGTCGAGCGTCAGCGTAGTGAGCAATGCGCTACTGTTGAAAACCTGGAAACCCAAGGACCTGGAGGAGCACCGATGAACATCGGTCAAGCAGCCAAACACAGTGGCCTGAGCGCAAAAATGATCCGCTATTACGAGTCGATCGGCCTGCTCAAAGCGGCCCATCGCACCGACAGCGGTTACCGGCTCTACGGTGACGATGACCTGCACACGCTGGCCTTCATCAAGCGCTCGCGGGACCTCGGCTTTTCGCTGGAAGAGGTCGGTAAACTGCTGACCCTCTGGCAGGATCGCCAACGGGCCAGCGCCGATGTGAAGGCCTTGGCCCGCCAGCACATCGACGAGTTGAATCAGAAGATCCGCGAACTCGGCGAATTGCGCGACACCCTGCAAGACCTCGTCGAGCACTGCAACGGCGACCACCGCCCTGATTGCCCGATCCTCAAGGAACTGGCGTCGGGCTGCTGCGCGCAACCCGCCCGCGCTTGAGGGCGAGCACTTTCACCGTGAGCAAGGTGCCGAGGGGAATGCCATGGAACAGCATGACCACGGCACCCGGCGTCCACCACCCGTAGAACGGCGCGGCGATCAGCATGCCGATGCCGAACCCGGTCATCTGCAGCAAGGTCAGCACGCTGAAAATCGGCAGCCGCAATCGCTCGGGTTCGCGTTGCAGACGCGACATCAGCCCGACTTCGGAAAAGCCGTCACCCAGTCCCGCCGGCAAGGAAAACAGCAGCAGACCGTAGAGGCTGTGTTGCTGGAACATCAGGATAAAGCCACAGGACATCAGTGCCACACCGAAGAAAAACCGTCGTTCGAGGTGGATGTTGTCCGAGCCTTTGAGACGGCTGGCGATTCGCGCACCCAGCAATTTGCCGCTGGCCCACACCGCGAGCATCAGGCCCAGCGTGGTGCTCGCAGAATCCGGTGTGAGCAGTTTGGAAATAATCGGAAAGCCGACGTTGTGTGCGGCGCTGCCCAGGGTGTCGGCCATCGTCACCGCAAGCATCGCGGCAATCACCGGTGCCGCGCGCAGGCCTTGCTTGAGTGCTGTCCATTCGCCCCGTTCGGGTTCGTCGTTGACGGTCGCGGGGGCGAACCGCAGCGGCACGATCAATAACGCTGCCAGCAAATAGGTCAGCGCATTCAGGGCGAATACCGTTTCAAAACCAAAACCCGCCACCAGCAAACCTGAAACCAGACTGCCACCGACCATCGCAGCGGATGACGCTGAGGTGATCCAGGCGTTGGCCTTGAGCAATTGATCAGTGGGGATCAAACGCGGCAATTGACTGTTGAGACCGATGGCGAACATCGAGTTGCCCAGGCCCAGGCCGAACGCAATCACCGGCAACAGCAGGGCCTGCTGGCTGACGGGCACAACCAATAACAGACCCAGCACACTGGCGCGCAGCAGATCGAACGCGATCAGCGGTGCGCGCCCACTGCAGCGGCGGTAAAACGCGGTGCCGATCAGACTGGCAAAAATCCCTCCGCCCACACGACTGGCGAGAAAGATCCCGACGCTCATGGCGCTGTTGCTCAGCAGGTAGACGTAGGTAGCCAGCGCGACCATGTTGAGGAAGGCGCCGAAATCGGAGATCAGGCGGGCGGTGACGATCAGGTGGGTGTTGCGCGGGGTAGTCACATTCAGTCCTTGAGTGTGGTTGGAGCGGTGGACAGTAGACGTGAAATTGCGTTGATCCGAAAGAGCCCTCACCCTAACCCTCTCCCAGGGGGAGAGGGGACTGATTGGGGGATGCTGTGGAGATACGCCGACCTGAATTTTCTTTACCGAATCCAGACAGGTCCAAATGCTGAACTCATCCAATCCATAATCGACCCGGTGTTTCAGGTCGATGTATGACGCAAGACATCTCGGTCGGCCCCCTCTCCCTCCGGGAGAGGGGGCTGATTGGGGGATGCTGTGGAGATGCGCCGACCTGAAATTTCTTTACCGAATCCAGACAATTCCAAATGCTGACCTCGTCCAATCCATAATCGACCCGGTGTTTCAGGTCGATGTATGACGCCAGACATCTCGGTCAGCTCCCTCTCCCTCCGGGAGAGGGCTGGGGTGAGGGGCTTCTGGGCTTCCAAGGCTTCTGATTCAAACAAAAAACCCGGCCGAAGCCGGGTTTCTCGTCAAGCGATCACTGCATCCACGGTGGCGGCGGTGGTTCGTCGGACTTGCCTTTCGGCTCGTCGTCCGCAGCACGGATGGCCTGCTTGCGCTCTTCGTCGAGGCGCGCCGCTTCGATCTCGCGCAACACCCCGCCCACATCGGCCAGGTCTTCCGGATCATCGAACTCACCGGTCAGCACACTGTTCGGGTGCAAGGTGCCGGCTTCGTACAACGCCCACATTTCCTTGGCGTACTTGGTCAGCTTCAATTCCGGCGCAAAGCGCCCGAAGTACGAAGCCATGTTGCCGACATCGCGCTCCAGCATGCTGAACGCGTGGTTGTTACCGGCAGCGTCGACGGCCTGCGGCAGGTCGATGATGACCGGGCCGGTCGGCGTCAGCAGCACGTTGAACTCCGAGAGGTCACCGTGCACCAGACCGGTACACAACATCAGCACGATCTGCGAGATCAGGAACGCGTGATACTCGCGCGCCTGATCCGGCTCCAGCACCACATCATTGAGACGCGGCGCGGCATCGCCGAATTCGTCGGCCACCAGTTCCATCAACAGCACGCCATCGAGGAAGTCGTACGGTTTGGGCACTCGCACACCGGCACCGGCCAGACGGAACAGCGCCGCCACTTCGGCATTCTGCCAGGCATCTTCGGTCTCTTTGCGACCGAACTTGGAGCCTTTCGCCATCGCGCGAGCCTGTCGGCTGTTGCGGACCTTGCGGCCTTCCTGATACTCGGCCGCCTGGCGGAAACTGCGTTTGTTCGCCTCCTTGTAGACCTTTGCGCAACGTAACTGATTGCCGCAGCGCACCACATAAACAGCTGCTTCTTTACCACTCATCAGTGGGCGCAGCACTTCGTCGACCAGACCGTCCTCGATCAGGGGTTCAATGCGTTTTGGAGTCTTCATCAGCTTTTATTGTGGGTCCTTTATTACCAAACACGCGAATGTCACTCGTTATACGGCAATCCTCGCATTACGGGGAGGGGTTGCCGACCTGTGAACCTGTGAATGCACACACTGTGCCGAAAAATCGACCGCTGCGAATCATAGCCGAGCCTTGCCTGTTTGTTGGTATCGGCCGTTGAGGGCATTTGCGACAGAATCTGACATCTGCGGTTTCAGCCCTTTTACCCTCACCCCAGCCCTCTCCCGGAGGGAGAGGGAGCCGACCGAGGTGTCTGGCGTTATACATCGACCTGAAATACCGCGTCGATTATGGATTGGGCTAACCATCTGACTGAAACACCGTCGATTATGGACCGGGCCAAACATCTGAGTTAAACACCGTCGATTATGGATTCGGTAAAGCTCGATCAGGTCGGCGTATCCCTCAAACATCCCCCAATCAGTCCCCTCTCCCTCCGGGAGAGGGTTAGGGTGAGGGGCTCTTCTAGCGTTAGCGTTCGATAATGGCGGTGACGCCCTGCCCGCCCGCGGCGCAAATCGAGATCAGACCCCGGCCCTTGCCTGCCGCATCGAGTAGCTTGGCCAAATTGGCGACGATACGCCCGCCAGTCGCGGCGAACGGATGCCCAGCCGCCAGCGAACTGCCCTTCACATTCAGTCGGCTGCGATCGATCGAGCCCAGCGGTGCATCGAGGCCCAGGCGGGTTTTGCAGTATTCCGGATCCTCCCAAGCCTTCAGCGTGCACAGCACCTGCGCAGCAAAAGCCTCGTGAATTTCGTAGTAGTCGAAGTCCTGCAAGGTCAGCCCGTTGCGCGCCAGCAAACGCGGTACAGCGTACACCGGCGCCATCAGCAGCCCTTCGGCACCGTTGACGAAATCCACCGCCGCCGCTTCGCCATCGCGCAGGTACGCGAGAATTGGCAAACCCCGTTCCTTCGCCCATTCCTCACTGCCGAGCAATACCACCGACGCGCCATCGGTCAGCGGTGTGGAGTTGCCTGCCGTCAATGTGCCTTTTGCGCTTTTTTCGAAGGCCGGTTTCAGCGTCGCGAGTTTTTCCAGGGTCAGGTCCGGACGCAAATTGTGGTCGCGGGTCAGACCAAGGAACGGCGTCATCAAGTCGTTGTGCCAGCCTTCGCTGTAAGACGCAGCCAGTTTTTGGTGGCTTTCGAGGGTCAGTTGATCCTGCTCTTCACGCGGGATCTGCCAGGTCTGCGCCATCAATTCACAGTGCTCGCCCATCGACAGACCAGTGCGTGGTTCACCGATGCTTGGGAAATCCGGAATCAGATGTTTGGGCCGCAATTGCAGAAAGGTTTTCAGTTTGTCGCCGGTGGTCTTGGCGCGGTTGGCTTGCAGGAGGATTCTGCGCAGGCCTTCGCTGACGCTGATCGGTGCGTCCGAGGTGGTGTCGACGCCACCGGCAATGCCGCAGTCGATCTGGCCGAGGGCGATCTTGTTTGCGACCAGGATCGCCGCTTCCAGGCCGGTGCCGCAGGCTTGCTGAATGTCGTAGGCGGGCGTCGCCGGAGACAGACGCGAGCCGAGCACGCATTCACGGGTCAGGCTCATATCTCGTGACAATTTCAGCACCGCGCCCGCCACCACCTCGCCGAGGCGCTGGCCGTGCAGGTTATAGCGTTCGATCAAGCCTTCGAGGGCGGCGGTCAGCATCGCCTGATTGCTGGCGGTGGCGTACGGGCCGTTGGAACGGGCGAAAGGGATACGGTTACCGCCGATGATCGCGACGCGGCGCAGCTGACTCATGAATAACTCCTTGTCCAAAGGTCTGAATTCACGCCAATCCCTTGTAGGAGTGAGCCTGCTCGCGATAGCGGTGGGTCAGATAAACATTTCTTGACTGATACACCGCTATCGCGAGCAGGCTCACTCCTACAGGGGGTCAGCTGTGTTTATGAATGTGCGTTCGGCAACACAAACGCCGGGGGCAAACTACTCTGCTGTTCAAGCGTAGGCCTTATTGCGTGGATCGAACGATTGATTGCCATCGACAGTCCACACTTTGAACCCCAACTTCTGGAGAGCGTTCCATGTCTGACCGCTATATCGACTTCGCCAACTCGTCCATCGGCCATCGTCTGGTCGGGGCGCTGGGCCTGCCGTCGCCGGTGCGACTGGAACGCTGGCAGGCCGGGCGCCTGCGGCCAGTGGAAGGTGCGCTGCTGATCGGCGGCGGGCCGCTGGCCGAACGCGTCAGCGCTTTCGCCAACCGTTTGACCGAGAGTATCTACCGCTACGGCGAGCAACCGACGACCGCGACTGAATGGATTCCCGGCCACGGCCCGAAACTCAAAGCCGTGGTGTTCGACGCCAGTGAATTGCTGCACACCGACCAGCTCAAGCAACTGCGCGAATTCTTCCAGCCGCTGATGAAAAACCTCGACCACAGCGCGCACCTGGTGATTCTTGGCCGCGCCCCGGAAAGCCTCAGCGATCCGTTTGCCGCCAGTGCGCAACGAGCGCTGGAAGGGTTTTCCCGTTCGCTGGCCAAGGAGCTGCGCAGCGGCGGCACGCTGCAACTGATCTACGTCGGCGAAGGCGCTGAAGATCAACTGGAAGGTCCGCTGCGGTTTTTCCTCTCGCCAAAAAGCGCGTTCGTGTCCGGACAAGTCATTCGCCTGACCGCTTGTGCGACGCCAGTGAATGACTGGACACGGCCGCTGGCCGGGCGCAAGGCGCTGGTCACCGGCGCTGCACGCGGCATCGGTGCGTCCATTGCCGAAACACTGGCCCGCGATGGCGCCGAGGTGATCCTGCTCGATGTGCCCCCGGCCAAGACCGATCTCGAAGCCCTCGCCGCGCGCCTCGGCGGGCGCGCCATCACCCTCGATATCTGCGCCGAAGACGCCGCCGCGCAGCTGGTCGAACATCTGCCTGACGGCCTCGACATTCTGGTGCACAACGCCGGTATCACCCGCGACAAGACGTTGGCAAACATGACACCGGAGTTCTGGGACGCGGTGCTGGCGGTCAACCTCAACGCGCCGCAAGTGCTGACCCAAGCGCTGCTCGACAGCGGCACGCTGCACGACAACGCGCGGGTGATTCTTTTGGCCTCGATCAGTGGCATCGCCGGCAACCGTGGGCAGACCAACTACGCCGCGAGCAAGGCCGGGCTGATCGGTCTGGCGCAGGCCTGGGCACCCACGCTGCTGGCACGCGGTATCAGCATCAACGCCGTTGCCCCCGGTTTTATCGAAACGCAGATGACCGCGCACATTCCGTTCGGCCTGCGTGAGGCCGGGCGGCGCATGAGTTCGCTGGGTCAGGGCGGCTTGCCGCAAGACGTCGCCGAAGCGGTCGCGTGGCTGGCGCAACCGGGCAGCGGCGCGTTTACCGGGCAGGCGTTGCGGGTCTGTGGACAAAGTGTTCTGGGGGCTTAGGCATGAGCATCGAATGGCACACGCTGGATCGCGAGCCGAGTCTGCCCGGGCTGTATGCACGGGCGGCGACGCGACGGAAAATCACCGGCACCCGGTTGCCCGACAGTGGTTTGCGCTGTTGGGTCGATGTCGATGGCAAACGCTTGGCGGCCTATCGCAAGGTCTGCGGATTCGTCGATGACGGTCTGCTGCCACCGACGTATCCGCATATCCTCGCCTTTGCCTTGCAGATGCAATTGCTCACCGCCAAAGCATTTCCGTTCCCGCTGTTAGGGTTGATTCATCTGCGCAATCGCATTCGCGTGTTGCGACCGATGGGCGGGATCGGTCGGGCGCAGGTGAGCGTGCGCGTGACCAACCTGCAAGCGCATCCCAAAGGTGCGACGTTCGATCTGCTGACCACCTTGGATGACCAGCTCGGGCCGTTGTGGGAAGCCGAAAGCCAGATGCTCTGTCGCGGCGTGAAGCTTGAGGGTGAAGCTGTCGAACAAACCTGGGAACCCTCGCAATCGCTGGTGGAGGTGGCGCGCTGGAAAGCGCCGGCCGATATCGGTCGGCAATACGCCAAAGTCTCCGGAGACTACAACCCGATTCACCTGAGTGCAGCCAGCGCCAAGCTGTTTGGCTTTCCAACAGCCATCGCCCATGGTTTGTGGAACAAGGCTCGGACCCTGGCGGCGCTGGGTGATCATTTGCCCAAGGCTAACCTCGAGATCGCCGTGCACTTTCGCAAACCGGTGCGCCTGCCCAGTGAAGTGACGCTGCTGGCGAGTGCGGCGGGGTCCAGTGGTGAGTTGCGGCTGATCGGTGCACAAGACCTGGAGCACATGGTCGGGCAGTGGCAACCGATTGCCTGAGCACGCGGGACACCGTTAATTGTGTGTATATAACTTAAGTTTTCGCCGTCCTTCCTCCTTCCACTGAAAAAAACCGGGCCTTGATTATCAAGGCCTTTTTTTGTGCGGCTATATCGTGGGTATTAGTCCTTAGGCGCTGAACTTCGCCCTCTATATAAAGGCGTTAATACCAACTTGAGAATGGTCTGAAACCCGCCCCTGGACTGAGATTGAGCACAACGGTCGAAGGCATCACCGACGACAGATCGGCGAGCCATCGAAGTCAACGAACGTTGTGACAGGTGCAAGGAATTACGATCATGAAAACTCAAGGCGTATGGTGCAAATCGGCAATCGCTCTGGCATTGATTCTCTCCCTTGGCCTCACCGGGTGCAGCAGCGGTGGTGGCGGTCATAAGAGCAGCTCCGGCAGTTCTTCGGCGGATGGTACGGCGGGTACTGGCGGCACATCGGGTAGTGACGGCACGGGGAGCACAGGTGGCACGGGTGGCAGCGGTGATACCGCCGGGACTGGCGGGACCGGTGGGACCGGTGGTACTGGCAATACTGGCGGAACGGGTGGCACTGGTGGCACCGATCCGACCAATCCAACCAACCCGACAGATCCGACCGACCCCACCAACCCGACTAATCCAACCACCACACCGTTGGTGACCACCACGCTGGTGCAGGATGTCGGTAATACCGTCGCTGGCGTCGGCGATGGCGTTGGCCAGATCGGTGACTCGCTGAGCAGCGTTCCTGTTGTCGGTGGCGTTGTACAAAGTGCGGCCAACACCGCCGGCAATGTCGTCAGCACCTTGGGTGACGGTGTCGCCAATGGCGTAGGCAAGCTGGCGACCGACCCTAAAGGCCTGACCACCACCGTCGCTTCGGTCGGCGGCGTGGTGACCGATGTGGGTAACGGCGTCTCTGATCTCAGCGGCAAACTGGCAACCGCGACCGGCAGCGTTCCGGTGGTGGGCGGTGTTGTGACCAAAGTCGCGCCGCTGCTTGATGGTGTCGGCGAGAAAGTCACCATGCTCGGCAATACCCTCGACACCACGCTGACCAACGGCCCGACCAGCCAACTGACGAACAAAGTCGGCGGTAGTCTGGTACCCGTGATCGCGATGGTCGAAAGCACCACGGACAAACTCGGCACTGCCACCGGGCTCGGCGATCCACTCAAAGGCGCGATCTCGCAAGTCGGCACTTCGGTGAACACCTTGGGCGGCAGGCTCACCGATGCGGGTAACGGCAATGCCTTGACCAACACCCTCGGCGGCGCGTTGAGCGATACCGGCACCGCGGTCGGCAAGGCTGGCGGTCTGGTGTCCAACGGCACCGGCTCGGGTACTGGTGGCGTGGGTGGTGGTCTGGGTGGCGGCCTCGGTGGTACTGGCCTGCTGCAAACCGTCGGCGGTGCCGTGGTCAACGTCGGCGCAGGGCTGAATGCCGGCAATACCAATGGCGTCGTCAGCGCCGGCGGCGTTACCGCTACCGGCCTCGGCAATACCGTCGCTTCGCTCAACACCGTACTCGGCGGATCGGGCACGCCGATCACCGCGACAACCTCACCTCTGGCCACGGTTGGCGCCACCTTGGGCACGAGTGTGAATCCGGTCACCAGCGCTGTGACCAACGTGACTCAACAAGTCGGCGCAGCGACCGGTATCGGATCACCCGTCGCAAGCCTCACCGGCCAGGTTGGCGGTGCGGTCAGCAGTATCGGCACCACCATTGCCGCGACCAACAACCCGGTCACCACGGCGGTCGGTGGACTGGTCAACAACGTCGGCGGTACCGTCGCCGCCGTCGGTGGTCTGGTCAACGGCGGTACCAGCGGGGGTACCAGCGGGGGTACCAGCGGAGGTACCACCGGAGGTACCACCGGTGGCGGTCTGGGCGGTGTACTCGGCGGTCTGACCGGCGCCTTGGGAGGTAACCAACGCTAAATTGCACCTGGCCGATTCGACGGCCTCACCTACAGCGCCTACGCTTGGTTGAGGGCGGAAGATTCCCACGAGTCTTCCGCCTTTTTTCTTAGGAGAATTCAGCCCAGTGCTGTGATCTGACCATGGAGTGTCCTATGCGCGTAATGGCATCCCTGCTGTTCCTGAGTATCAGTTCCGCCGCCCTCGCCGACACCCTGCCCAGTTTTCTCAACAGCAACGAAACCATCCGCAACCTGCCCGTGCCCAACCTGCCGGCCGACGCCTATCGCCCGAGCGCTACGCCCGTGCAAGTGCCGGACGCCGGTGCCGCCGCTGCGCAACCGCTACTGATGGATACCAAGATCAATTTGCAAACCGTGCAGATCGAAGGCGGCACCCTCTATCCGCTCAACGAGCTCGCCGAAATCTACAAACCCCTGATCGGCCGCCAAGCCACGCTCGCCGACCTGATCGAAGCCACGCGCAACATCACTCGACGCTATCAGCAGGACGGTTACCTGCTGTCCTACGCGTTCTTGCCGCAGCAAAATTTCAATGACGGCGTAGCGCGCGTGGTGCTGGTGGAAGGCTACGTTCGCGATATCCAGATCGAGGGCGATGTCGGCCGGGTCAGAGCGCTGCTCGACAAACTGGCAGCGAAGATCCAGGCCGAACGACCACTGACCCGCAAGACCTTCGAGCGCTACACCACGCTGATGACGCGCATCCCCGGCGTCACGATCCAGGCCCAGGTGCCACCGCCTGGCACCACCGACGGCGCGACAACGCTGGTCGCCCAGGCCAGTCGCAAACCCTTCACCAGCACGCTGAGCACCACCGAAGACAACCGCAACGGCACCCAGGCTTTGCTCGGCGTCAGTAGCAATTCGCAAACCTCGATGGGCGAACAACTGACCCTCAGCGGTCTGTTTCCACCGGGTGATGATCACGAACATTACTACCGCCTCGACTACAACCAGTTCCTCAATGACGAGGGCGCGCAACTTGCCTTGTCCGCTTCACGCTACCGCGCCGATCCCAGTACCGAAGTGCTCATCGACGGCGGTGGTCGACTCAGCACCCATCGTGAAAACGACCGCTACTCCATCGGTTTCACCCTGCCGTTGATTGCCGCCTCCAACGAATTGCTGACCGCCGGCTCGCGCCTGTACGCCGTCGATGACAAGACCCGCTACAACGGCATCAACTTCCCGTTCAGCACCGAGTTCCGCACCGACATACGCGCTCTGGCTTTCGAAGGCGACTGGCGCAAGGCCGATGCCCGGCAACTGCGGATTCTCAGTGGCGGCGTGTATCAGGGTTTCGACAGCCTGGGCGCGCATACCAACTACGACGGCATCGATCTCGATTTCTTCCGCGTACGCCTGTCCGGGGTGCAGAGCAACAAGTTCCTCGATAACTGGCAAGGCGTGCTGTCCGCCGCGCTGTACTGGAGCGACGACAGCCTGCCCGACAGCGAGCGCGCGGTGTTCGGCGGGCAGAATTTCGGTCGCGGTTATCCCGACGATCAAGCGTCCGGCGACAAGGGCTGGGGCGTGGCGTACGAGGTCAACTACAGCTTCAACCGCGACGGCAACTGGGTGCGCATCCTGCAACCGTACGTGGTGCTCGACCGCTCGCGCAGCTGGTTCAATGAACTGCCGGTAAAGGCCAACAATCTGTCATCGGCAGCAATCGGGCTGCGGTTTGGCGATGCCAAGTACTACAACATTGCACTGGAAGCGGCGAAGGCGATGTCGGATGAAGCCCTGGACACGTTCAATCGCAGGCCGCGGTACAGCATCAGTTTCAGTTATCAGTTGTAGGGCCGGGAAGACATTCCAGCCCTGAGTCAAAACCAAAGTGGGAGCGAGCCTGCTCGCGATAGTGGTGGGTCAGCCAACAAGTCTGTCGACTGACACGCCGCCTTCGCGAGCAGGCTCGCTCCCACAGGTTTTGCGTGGTGCGGATCAGAACGCGTAACGCACCTTCGCGGTAAAACCGTCAGCATTGAAGCCGCTGGCTGTCACGTAGTTGTACGAACCGCCGACACTCCACGCACCCATCCGGTAGTTGGCGCCCAGGCCCAGTTCATAGCTGTCGCGCACCGGCGTGGTGCCGCGGCTGGTGAATGAGTCGCCGCCGAGTACGAACGATGATGAAGTCGTCACTTTGTCGCCAATCACGTCATGCCAGGCCATGACTTTCGCCTCAGGTTCGAGACTGCCGGTGCCGAGCGCAAAATCTGCGGCCAGGCGCGCACCGAAACCCAACTCACCGACTTCGTAACGCTGGCTGCCGACGTTCAGCGCTGCCGAACTGCCCTTCTCGCGATAGGAATCCATGCCCACGTTGGCGTAACGCGCACCGACCTGCGGCTCCAGCACCACCTCGGGCATCCACTGTACGGTGTAACCGGCCAGCGCCGAGACGCCAAATACATTGCTGTCGTAATCGCCCTTGGCGCGTGTGCCGGCGATGTAGCGCTTGGACTCGTTGTCATTCCAGCCGTACATCAGCGAGGTGTCGACGAACCAGTTGTCATGCGTCCAGTTGCTGTAGGCCGTCAGAGCGTGGCCGGTGACTTTGGTTTTGCTGCCGAGGTCGGATTTCACGTCGGTATCAAGGTAGCTGTAGGCCAGACCCAGCGTGGTGTCGGCGTTCAATTGACCATCGGCGCCCACGGCAATCCCGTGGCTGTCGGCATCATAGCCGGCAACGCCGCGGCGCTCGTCCTGATTGGCATCGCTGCTCAAGGCTTGCAGCCATACGCCTTTGTCGGTCGAACCGCTGGCGTGGCGCGCACGGCTGGAACGCTCAGTGATCACACCCGACACCAGCGTCTGACTGTTGGTGGCCGCGCGCAGCACGCCGCGGCTGACGTCCGGGCTGAGCGATTCGGACAGGCGCGCCAGTTCGACATCGGTGCCGGTATTGGCGAAGGCCTGGAACAGCGGATCCTGCTCGTCGATACGCGACATCACAGCCGACACGCGCCCTACAGACGTCGCCGCATTCTGACTGCCACCGACCGCCAGGGTGTTGTCGGCCAGCGTCTGGTCGGACTTGGCCGTCACTACCGTGGTGATGTCATTGCCTTGTACGCCGAAGCTCTTCACATCGAGCAAGGCAGAAGAAGAGGTCACGGTCAGGTTGCTGCCACCGAGCAGATTGCCCGAGCTGATCAAGGTGTAGCGCGTGCCGCCGGGCGTGACGCGGAAATCACTGGAGCGCGCCAGCAAACGCAGTTGCGCGCCCGGGGCGATATCGGTGGTGCCAGTGACCTTCAACACCGGCAGCGCTGGATGGGTGTCGTTGCCCAGGTACATCTCCAGCACCGAATTGGCTTCCTCCATGTCGAAGTCGCCCATGATGGTGGTGTGTGGGCGCACCAGGGTCAGCGTGCCTTCCTGGATCGTGACGTAACCGGACTTGATGAGCGAACCGTCAAAGATCGCATCGCCATCGATTTTCACCCCGGACAGCCCCAGCAGATCGCCCTTGACGGTGCCGCCCACGAAGTCGAAATAACTCTCGCCGTCATCCACCTGAACGGCCGCTGTGCCGCCTTCGATCAGGCCGTATAACTGGTAGATCCTGAAGGGATTGCCACCCACCACCTGATCACTCACGTGCACACCGATGGACTCGCCGGAAATCGTGCCGTTGTTGTACAGCATGGTGAGACTCTGGCTCGGCGAACGAGTGAAGCTGACCCCCTCCAGCGTGAGCGCCTCGGCATTGCTGCCAGTGGCGCGAATGGTGCCGTAGTTGCTCATCGCGCTCTGGACAGTGACACCGTCGAGCAACACCCCGACGGCATCCGTACCGCTGACATTGATGGTGCCCGTGCCGCTGTTGTTGAATCCGCTCGTATTGGTATGGACCAGCATCACGCCGCTGGCATTGCTGCCACTGACATTGATGCTGCCATCGTTCATAACGGAGCTACCGAGTGTGCTGCCCACATCGGAAATCCCCGTGGAGCTTCCGCTCCCCGTCAACCCGTGGACCGCAATCGAGCCGCTGTTGATCAAGCCCAGCGTAATGTTGGTCGCCACTGCACCGGAGGCGCCGATGTTGAACCCCACGCCATTCGTAGCCCCTTCGATGCGGATGCTGTCGTTGTTGCGCAACTGCCGCGCTCTGAGCCCCATGAACTGTGCACCGTAAGTCAGCCCGGGCGCGGCCACCGGCGTGGCGTTCAAGTTGCCATGTACGTCGACCAGATTGGTCGTGTTCAGCAGGTTGCTGTTTAACGGCGCGCTGCTGATGTCGAAATGGTAATCGGCAGCGGCGCAGCCGGCATGCAGGGTGGCGGCAGCAATAGACAGCGCCAGTAACGAATGGCGCAAGCGAGCGGTATTCAAAGGAAAGTCCCTTCCAAAACATGAAAAACAGTTTCAGCAGGGTTCACATATTCGTTCAGGCATCCCTACCGGCCCGCCAGATTGCCTGGCCTGAGCGCGGGGAAATTTACACGAGCCATCATTTCGACACCATCGAAAAGTCAACGAGATGGCGTCAATTTTCAGATACCCCGACGGAAGGGCTCAGCCACCGCCTCCCGAGCCACTGTCGACCTTACCCCCCTGCTCCTGATCGAAAAACTGCGGGATCTCATGCTGGTAGCTTTTCAGCCAGCGCTGCATGGCCTCCTCGCGTTCCGCGGGCGTGACGGTCTGGATCTTCGGCGAGGCCACTTTGTTGCGCGCCTGCAGTTGCAGCCAGCCTTCGGTTTCCTGTTGCTGGGCCGAGGCCGGGCCGGCGTCGATGGCGTGGCTGGCGAGCGGCAAGGCCAGCAGGCCGAGGCAAAGCAGCGTGGCTTTCATCGCAATTCTCCTTATTTGAGCATCGCCGTGATGGCAGCGGTGGAGCGGCCCGGCACTTTGAGTTTTTCCGCGCGGCTCTGCGCCTCGCTGAATTGCGCCGGACTCAAGCCGAGACGGCTGACCAGTTCGGCTGCGCGGTTCCAGTCATCCTGATACAGCAACAGCGTCACCAGATTGAGCGCCGCCAGTTGATCGCTTTGCTTGAGTTCCATGGCGGTGAGGAATTCGAACCGGGCGTCTTCGATGCGCAACTGGTTGAGGTACACCACGCCCAGATCGTTGCGGATTTTTTCGTCGGTGGGGGCCAGTCGTGCCGCGCGTTGCAGGTGCGCCTGAGCCTGACCGTAGTCGGATCTGGCGGCGGCGAGCTGGCCCAGACCATGCTCGGCCTCGGCGGCCAGGCAGGTGCCGAGCAAGCTGCGATACAACGGTTCGGCCTCGCTGCGGCCGAGCAATCGGTAGACCTTGGCCTTGCGCAAACGCACATCGGCGAGGTTATCCGGCAGGCTTTGCAGGTTGGCCAGGCTGGCGTGCAGCTTGCCGTCATTGGCCATGTCATCGGCGAGGTTCAGCGACAACTGCTGATCGGAACTCAATTTGCCGCAACTGGCGCTGCTGGTCAGCGCCTCCCAAGGGTTCTGCCCGGTGTTGGCACAGCCACCGAGCAACAGAAGACATGCACCCGCAATCATTGCTTTCATTACCACTCCTTCAGGCACCCAACGCTTTCGCCAGGGCGGTGAAGCCCGGGCCGGCGAGGACAATCAATAACGCCGGGAAGAGAAACAACATCATCACGACGGACATTTTTGCGGACATCTTCGAGATGTATTCCTGCAGGCGCGTCAGGCGCCGGTCATCGAGCAATTGCTTGAGCGACAGCAGCGACTTCATCGCACCGCCCCCCTGATACAGCAATTGCTGGAGGATCACGCAGGTGTCGGTGAACTCATCCACCGCCAGCAATTGCGTGGCCTTGTTAAGTTCTTCACCCAACTCGAGGCCGGAGTCGACCCGCGCCAGTACCAGCCGCAGTTCCTGGGTCAGCACCGGCAGCAAGGCCTGGCCTTCGTGACTGAGCACCCGCAGTGCCTGCTCCACGGCCATGCCGGATTCGAAGAGGATGCGCAGCAGCGGAATGAAGGTGCCAATCTCGGTCGCCAGTTGTTTCTGCCGCCGGCCGACCGCAATCACCAGCAGCCGCTTGGGCAACAAGTAACCGACGCCGAGAGCAAACAGCGGCGCGATCCACTGCCTTTCCACGGCGGGAAAAAACACCGATTGCACCAGCAACGTCAGCGCCAACAGCAATAGCGGCGCGCCGATCTGGCAGGCGGCGAACAACGAACGCTGACGGGCGCTGCGCCATCCGAGGCGGTTGAGCAGGGCCTGGGTTTCGTTATCGAGTTTGACGCTGTGCTGGCCGACTTTGCTGTCACCCAACACTTGCAGGAGGTTGCCGAAACGGTTTTGCCGCAGCAGGTCACCTTCCAGTCGACGGCTGATCTGGCGGGCACGGCGGCGCTGTTCGAACAGGCTGCTGAGCAGTAACAGTGCCGCGCCAAGCAACAGCAAGGCGCTGATCATCAGGGGCGTCGTCATAGGCTGCGCAACATCCGCCAGAGTAAAAGACTGCCGACCACCTGCATGCCGAACGCCGTGGCCAGCATGCGCTGCCCTGACGGGTCGTGCCACATGGCGACCAGATAAACCGGATTGGCCATCAGGAAGTACCCGGCCATGATGATCGGTAGCAGGCCCAGTACCCACGCAGTCAGGCGCGTTTCACCGGTCATGGCACGTAACTGCCGCGAGGCCTGGTCGCGCTCGCGAATCATCTTGATCAGGTTTTCCAGCAGCTCGCTGGCGTTGCCGCCATAGCGATGATTGACCTTGAGACCGAGGGCGAACAGGCGAAACTCATCGCGCTCATAAAGCTCAGCCAGATCCGATGCGGCGTCCGGCAGGCTCACACCCAACTGGACGTTGCGCTGGATCCGCCCCATCGCGTCTTGCAGCGGATTGTCACTGGCTTCAATGGCGCCGAGCACCGCGTCGGCGAGGGTGCGCCCGGACTTCAGACTGCGCACGGTGTGGTCGAGCAACGGCGGCAATTGCTCGATCATGCGCCGCAAACGGCGCTGGTAACGCCAACTGACATAGCCGCGCATGGCCAGCGGCGGCACCATCAGCAACACGAGCAAACCGATCCATCCGAGCAGGGCGAAACCCAGCAACATCCCCAACGCCCACAGCAGCAACCAGAGACCGAGACGGTCTGTCGGCCGGCCCAGTCCTGCGCGTAAAAAGGCCCGTTCCAGCCCCGCCCAGCGCGACGCCGGTGCGGTCATTTGCGGTTGCCCCTGATTGAGCCGATCAAGCACGCGCTCGGCGCCGCTCTGACGCAAGCCGTTGTAGAACAGGCGCAGTGACAGCCCGAGCAAGGTCAGGCAAATCACGATCAGCAACAGCGGTTTGAGCATGCCGTGGCCCTCAGTGCGCAAGCGTCGGTTCGCGGCGCAACTTGTCGCCCGCCGGGTTGAGCGCTTCGCGCAGAAAACCGAAGCCGCTGCGCCGATCAAGGCGAAACAGGGTGTTGGTGACGTAGACGTCATCGCGCACGCCCACCACTTCCACCACTTCGCTGACACAGCGGCGCCCGTCTGGCATGCGTGTCAGTTGAATGACCACATCCAGCGCCGCACAGATCATCTGCCGCAGGGTGCGTTCGGCGATGGTGCGGCCGGTCAGGCCAACCAGGGTTTCCAGACGCAACAAGGCGTCCTGGGCGTTGTTGGCGTGTACGGTGCTCATCGAGCCATCGTGACCGGTGTTCATCGCCGTCAGCACGTCGACCACTTCGACCCCGCGAATCTCACCGAGGATGATCCGGTCCGGACGCATGCGCAGGGCGTTGCGGATCAAGTCGCTGGCCTTGACCTCGCCATGGCCCTCGGCGTTCGGCGGGCGGGTTTCCAGGCGCACCACGTGCGGGTGGCCGAGTTGCAACTCGGCAACGTCTTCGATGGTGACGAGGCGTTCGTGAGGATCGATCAACTGACTGAGGATGTTCAGCAAGGTGGTTTTACCGGTGCCGGTGCCGCCACTGATAAGGATGTTGCAGCGCTTGCCCACCGCTTCCTGGATGAAGTCGTAAATCGCCTGATCGATGGTTTGCATCGCCATCAGGTCAGTGCTCTTGAGCATGTCCTTGCGGAATTTGCGAATCGACAGGCACGGCCCGTCGAGGGCAATCGGCGGGATGATCGCGTTGACCCGGCTGCCATCCGGCAGGCGCGCATCGACCATCGGCGATGACTCGTCGAGACGCCGCCCGAGCGGTGCAAGAATGCGCTGCATGACCCGTTCGACGTGATGCGCATCGATAAAGCGCAAGTCGCTCAGATGCAGCACGCCCTCGCGCTCGATGAATACCCGGTGCGGGCCGTTGACCAGAATCTCGGTGACCGCATTGTCGCGCAGCAACACTTCCAGCGGACCGAAGCCGGTCAGCTCATCAACGATTTCTTCCGCCAGACGCTCCATCTCGTAACGGGAAATCGCCAGGTGCAGGCGCGCGATGTACTCGGCGACCTTGTCGATGACGAACTGCGAAAGCACCTGCCGCGAACCCTCCAGCAGGTTTTTCCCGGACTCTTCGATGGCGTCGATGATGTAGCGGTGCAACACCAGTTTCAAACCGTCGTGGTCAGTATTGCCGGCGGCATGACGTTGCGGCCCGCCGAACAGTTGCTCGCTGCTCATGATGTGCCTCGCAAGCGATCGAACCAGCTGGCCTTGGGTTTGGCCAGGCCTTCGGAGCGTTTCGCCAGGCGTTCGCCGAGGGTGCGCAAGCTCTGGCTGATGGCTTCACGCGGGGCCAGCTCGAAGAGGGTGACGCCCTGGTTCTTGGCGTTGAGGCGAATCTCGGGGCTGTAGGCGAGCACGGCGATCACCTCCAGGCCGAAGGTCTTGCCGAGGGTGTCGGAGTCCGGTGTGACGTTGCGCAGATAGCGATCCACCAGCAGCCGGCCGTGATCGAGTTTCATGCCTTTTTCGCGCCACAGATTGAGCACGGCGAGGTTGCGACGGCAGTCGAGCACGTTCTGGTCGGTGTACCACAATAGCTTGTCGCAATGACTGACGAAGGTGCGCAGCGCTTCACTGTCGGGCTGGCCGGTAAGGTTGACGACAATGTGCTGGAAGTGTTGGCGCAAGGCGCTGAGCAACATGTACAACTCGGCAGCGCTGGTGCGCTCCAGCGGCTCGTCGCCAGCGGCGTAAGCGAGAATGCGCAGACCCGCTTCGGCGCTGGTGAAAGCACTGTCGATCAGGGTCGCGTCGAGTCGCCGCAAGTGGCGCAATGCATCGCCGAAGTGGAACGAGCTCTCAAGCCCGAGCAGGGCCAGGCTGTCGCCGCGCGGCAAGCCCAGATCCAGCAGCAAGGTTTGCTGGCCGCTCT
Source organism: Pseudomonas sp. SCA2728.1_7 (assembly GCF_018138145.1). Lineage (NCBI taxonomy): Bacteria > Pseudomonadati > Pseudomonadota > Gammaproteobacteria > Pseudomonadales > Pseudomonadaceae > Pseudomonas > Pseudomonas sp. SCA2728.1_7. The sequence goes on from NZ_CP073104.1 coordinate 3,385,645, forward strand.
TCTGCACCACCAGCGCCATGTGGTTGGCGAGCAGCGCGCCGTCGGCGTTGCTTTGCACCCCGTAGAGCACGGTCAATCCGCCGAGTTGGGCATTCGGTGTCACCGGCGGTAGGCGTTTGCTCAAGCGCCGCACCAGCCCGGCGACCTCACTGGAACGCGAGCCGTAGGCGACGAAATCCCGAGCGCCAGCGCGCATGGCGTTAAGTACCAACTGATTATCCATACCGTCGCCGAGGGCGACGATGGCGAGCATCGGCTTGGCTTCCAGTACACCCTCGATCAAGGCGCTTTGCGCGACCAGATGATCGCGATCAAGCCCCACGAACACCAGGCTGGCGAAGGTTACGTCGACCAGCGCCAGCAACTCGTCAAGGCTGCCGCCACCGGCGCTGACCACTTGGCCGAGGGGCGCCAGCGCACCTTGCAGCCACTCAAGATCGGTGTCGTTGCGGGTGATGGCGAGGAAGGTCTGACTGAGGCTCTGGCTCATTGCGATAACCCACTGCGTTTATCGAAGTTGCCGTTTTCGAGGAAGTACAGGCGATACCAGTTCGGGTCGTAGTTGCGCAGTTTTTCCCCTGGCAGCGACGGCAGCGGCGCATTGGCCGCCAGTGGCTGCACCAGGTGCGGGGTGACGATCATCAGCAGTTCACGCTCTTCGCGATTGATCGATGAATTGCGAAAGAACGCACCGAGCACCGGGATGTCGCCAAGACCGGGGAATTTGTTCACTTCAGAGGCATTGCGGGTGCTGATCAAACCGCTGATGACAAAGCTTTCACCGTCTGCCAGGGAGATGCTGGTGTCGGTGCGGCGAATGTTGAACGCCGGCACCGTGGTGCCGCCGATGGTCACGCCATTGTTGTAGTCCAGCTCGCTGACTTCCGGAGCGACTTTGAGGGCGATGCGGTCGTTGCTGACCACCGTCGGGGTCAAGGTCAGACGGATGCCGAACTCCTTGTACTCGATGGAATAGCTGTTGCTGTTGGCGCTGGGCACCGGGATCGGGATTTCACCACCGGCCAGGAAGCTTGCGCTTTGCCCGCTCAACGCCACCAGGCTCGGCCGCGCCAATGTATAGGCGAATCCGCTGCCCTCCAGCGCGTTGACAATGCCGAGGAATTTGCTGCTGCCACCGCCCCAGACGATGTTGAACATGTCGTTGGCCAACGGGATATTCGGCGCAATGATCGGCACTGTACCGGGCCTGACACCGATGCCTGGCACCGTACCGGGAGCGCCGATCAGGAAATTGTTCGAGCCCTTGCCGTAAATCGAAGTGCCGGCCTCTTTCAGTTTGGTCCGGCTGACTTCGACGAAGCGGATGTCGGTCTGCACTTGCGAAGGCAAAGCCGGATCACCCGTCGCCGGCAGCGCAACGGCCGTCATCGCCGCACTCGCCTTGCCTTGCACGAACACCATGCTCTGGCGCGGGGTGCTTGCGCAGGCACTCCAGATCATCAGCGTAGTGGCGCCGGGCGCAACGCCGGTGAGCAGAATGCCCTGATCGCCGGTCACACGCACGTCGGCAATTTTCGGGTCGCCCACCGCCACCCGGGTGATCGCCACGGGGGATTGCAGTGCCTGTTGCAAGCCTTCACCGACTTCGAGCGTCGCGGGCAGCGGGCCGAGCGCCGCGCAGTTGCCTGCAGCGGCGACGGCGCTGCCGATCGAGGCGACGCTCAGCAGCGAGGCTCGCAGCAAGCCGTTGAACAGGGGCGTAAAGCGTGTGCGCATGTAAAGGCGTCCTTGCTCGAATCAGGGAGTGGGTTGAGCGTTTTCGACACCGCGGATGACTTCCACGGCGGGTTTGCGCGCAGCCGGTTGACCGGCCACGGCCATCGGTCTGGGAGGCGCCGCCAGGGACAATTGGTTGAATTCCAGTAGCTCTCGCCGCGGCGTGTCGAGGCGTGTGGCGGCATCGTTTTCGCCGGACCAGTACTTGCTCAGTTGCTGCTCATCGGCGCTGCGCACCGCGAGGCGCAAGACACCGGCACCCGACGCCAGCATCAAGCGGCTGAGCAACGTTTCAGGCACCGCCAGCACCACGCTGCGCGCGGCCATGCGTTGTTGTTCCTGCTTCAGGCGTTCGTCGTCACTGCGCGCCGGGCCGGCAGGTTGACCATCGTTGGTCAGGCCCATCTGACTGCCGACACCGAGCACGCGCACGGCCGGCACCACCAGTTGCGCCGAGGCCTGCGGATTGCTTTCATCCCTGCGCAAAAACAGCAGCACATCGACGTAATCGCCGGGCGCCAACTGCCCGCCAGCAGTGATCACTTCATCCACGGCCACAGCCAGAGCCCGCTCACCGGGGCGGATCATGCGCGCCAGTTGGCTGCCCGGCTCGAAGCTTTCATCATTCAGCCAACTGCCGGCGCTCAACGGCCGCCACGGCGTCCGGCCGACCACCTGTTCGATTTTGCCCAGACTGCCGGCGGGCGCTGTGCGCAGTTTTTCCACGGCAACGTCAGCTGCGGTGATTTTCACGAATGGCGCAATATCGCGCAGCAGCACGACGACGGGTTGCCGCGTGGGGTCTTCCACAGGTTCAGTCTGGACAGCAGGCGCAACGACAGGCGCCGCGACGGGTGCAGCAACCGGTTCGGTCACTGGCGGCCGGCTCAATGAGAGTCCCCAATATCCGGCGATGATGGCGCCCACCAGGAACAACCCGGCCAGACCCAAAGTGACGCGACTGTTCATGACGGCTCTCCCTTTCCCGCTGCGCTTTGTCTCTCATGCAATGACCCGTGGCTTCCAACGAGATAACTTCGCAATCAGGCAGCTATGAACAAGTAACTATTTCGCTATTTGACGGTAGCGCAGGCCGAACAAAACGCCATTACGAAGGTGGAAATATCCAACGAAAGTAGAGGCCTAAAGCGCCAAACGTGGTTTTTTGCCGTTAATCGGCCGACTACTACTTAGGTGTTAATCCGTTCTTACAGTTGTAGGGGCGAGGAATGCCGACAATGCTGATGCTGGCACAGGGAAATCATGTTGCGAACGCGCAACACCTGGCGTGCTCAAGGAGAATCCTCATGTCGTATTCCCGCGTTGTTGCAAAAATCAAAGCCGAGATCGCGTTCTTCAAAGGTTTGGCCAAAGACACCGAAGGCGCCTCAGCGATCGAATATGCGCTGGTGGTCGGCCTGGTGGCGCTGGTGGTTGCCACCTTCGGTAACGGCATCGGCACTCAAGTCAACTCGATCCTGACCGCGATTCAGACCGCACTGACCCCGGCACCCTGATCGGACCGATGACTTGTCAATGCGGCCATTGGGTTCTACCGTCAGCACTCAGTCCATTGCAGGTGTTGCCCATGAACTCTTCACTCACTTCGCGCCAGCAGTTGCTCCTCGTCGACGATGAGGAGGACGCACTGCTGGAGCTGGCGGAGTTGCTGGAGGGCGAAGGCTTCACCTGCCACACCGCGACGTCGGTAAAACTCGCTTTGCATCACCTGACCCGGCATCCCGATATCGCCTTGGTGATCACCGATTTGCGCATGCCGGAAGAAAGCGGCATGTCGCTGATCAAGCGTCTGCGTGAACACACTTCGCGTCAGCACTTGCCAGTGATCGTCACGTCCGGGCATGCCGACATGGAGGATGTCAGCGATATGCTGCGCCTGCAGGTGCTGGACCTGTTCCGCAAACCGATCTATCACGTACGTTTGCTGGAAACCCTGGACAACCTGTTTCCCAAGCCCAAGCTCAATCTTGTTCAAGGTCAATGACCCCGGTCGGTGCCGGGGTCATGCAGTCGCCGTCAGTGCGCGGTGACCCGTTGCCGTCCCGAATTGCCAGGTGACAACGCCAGCGCCAATTGGGTGCGGTTATGCATGTGCGTCAGACGCAGCACTTGCGAGACATAGAGCTTCACCGTGTTCTCGGTAATGCCCAACTCACACGCGATCTGATAGTTGGTCTGGCCCTTGCCCACCAACCGGGCGACATCGAGCTGGCGTGGCGACAGCTGATTGAAAATCGCCGGTATCTCCACACCTTCGCCATCACCCGGCGCTTCGTCACTCACGGGCGCGGGAGCACGGCGTACTTTATCGAGGTCGTGGTAAAGGTCATCGATCGACTCGGAGAGGTATTGCAGCTTCTGATTCAGATGCCCCAGATGCAGGGTCTTCTGCCGTTCTTGCAAGGCCGCTTCCTGGCGCTGCAGACCTTCAAGCAGTTCATCCAGGTCGATCGGCTTCTGGTAGTAGTCGGCGATCCCGGCGCGCAAGGCCTTGATCACGTCCTGCTTGTCGGCACGCCCGGTCAGCATGATGGCTTCGAATACCCGATGTTTGCCGGACAGCCGCTGCAGTTCCTGCACCAGTTGAATGCCGTCCATGTCCGGCATATGCAGGTCACACAGCACCAGGCCGATGGCAGGATCTTCGACGAACTGCTCGATCGCCTGCTTGCTCGATTCGCAAGGCACGCAGTGGTAGCCGCTGCTTTCGATGAACTCGCAGAGTTCCTCGACGATCAGCGGCTGATCGTCGACCACCAGAACCTTTATCGCAGACGTAAGCTTGTTCACTTGCCACTCCATGCCCAGGTCAAAGGCTGACCGTTCCTGTACTGACAGCGCGAGGCTGTATAACGTTGATTTGAAAGTAGACCCACTTTCCTACTATGTACATAGCAGTAGTGCCGCCGCGCGACTAATGGATCCAATACAGCGTCAGGATTGTGCCGATCAGCACGAACGGCGCAAATGGCAGCTTTTTTGACAGGGTTGGCGCCAGATATCGAAGATGTTCTCTAAGCCCTTGACCCATATGCGGCCAGAGTTTTGGCGCCAGCAGGAGCCAGATGACGCTGGACACGGCCGCGCCGATAAACGCGCCGAGCAGCACAGTGCCGTTCGTCGCAAGGGCCAAGGCTGTCATTAGTTTCACATCGCCGGCGCCAAAACGTTTCAGGATATATCCGGGAAGAGTCAGCGCCAGGGCTAGCAGCAACGCCCACCCCGCCTGCGCCATGTCGGCACCGAGCCAGGTGTTGCGGGTAATCAGCAGGTACACCAGCGCCAACCCGCCAACGCCAAGGGTCAGGCTGTTGCCGATACGCCGCTGCCGGGCATCCTGCGCCGCGCAGAGTGTCAGCCAGATAAGTAAGACAACGCTGTGCATGCGGTAAAAAACGTCCGTTTTGGCTGAATGATTCTATGCTGATATTACGTAGTGAATGTCAGGGTAGACGCACTCATGAAATCCGGCCTCCCCCGCAAGCAGAAAGGCGCCGTCGCCATCGAATTCGCCTTGGTGTTCATCATTTTTTTTGCCGTGTTTTATGGTCTGGTCAGCTACAGCCTGCCGCTGTTGCTGATGCAGTCATTCAATGAATCGACGGCCGAGGCGGTACGCCGCAGCGTTGCACTTGATCCGGCCACCGCCAATTACCCCGCCGCTGTCACCGCCACAGCCAGAGCCGAGCTAAACCGGCAACTGGCCTGGCTGCCGGGCGCGCTGAACTTCAACGCCGCCTCCGACAGCAACATCACCTATGTCGGCGGCGTGCTGACGGTGACCATCAACTACCCCACCAGTAAATTGAATCAGGTACTGCCGTTTCTGGTGTTGCCGGGTATCGGTTCGGTGCCGCGCCTGCCGGCGACGTTGCGCGCCTCGTCGAGCCTGCAATTTTGAGTTCCGCTGACAAGCTGTTCGGTCGCCTGCTCAATCGCCACCCGGAAACCGTCCCTCCGCTGGACAGCACTCAGGTGTCGAGTGTTGGCCTGCAGCTGTATCTGGATGGCGCCGGCCAGGTCAATCATTTGAGCGGGCCGCTGCGCCATGTCCTCGCGCAGCGGCTGGCCGCCAGCCACCCCGCGCACCTGCTTGAATACGTCTTTGCGCACAGCAGCCTTGCGCTCGAGGGCAGCCCCGCCGACTGGCAGGGACAAGTGCTCGACCTGGATTTTTTCAGCCTGGCCGGTCCGCCGTTGCATTTGCGCGGATGGCTGCAGGCACAGGGCGATGGCTGGTTGCTGCAATTGCTGGACATCGGCGACCTGCTCGGCGAACGACGGCAGACACGCAGCCGCGAGCAATGCCAGTTGTTGGCCACGCAGGTACGCGACCACTTGCGCCTGGGCAGCCTAGCCCGTCTGCCTGATGTGCTGGGCGAACAGTTGCAACGCCTGAGTCAGCATTTGCACATGCCCTGCCTGGCGGTGGCATTGCTCGACGAACAGGGCCAGGGCTGGCAGATCCATCAACATTACGCGGCGCCGAATGCGCCGCAGGTATGGCGTGACCAGCAAGCACTGGGCACAAGTCTCGACAGTCTCAACGGCGCGTTGCCGCAACGCCTGTCACCTGGCGAACAACCGCGCCTGAGCGCCTTGCTCGGCCCGAACGAAGGCTTCGCCGTGCCCTATCGCGACGCCCAAGGCGTGGCCGCATGGCTGCTGTGCGCCGCTTACAACCCGCAGCAACAGGCCCCGGACCTGAACGATCACGACTGGCTGTTGCTGGCCGCGGCAGTCGCCGCGCCGTTACTGGAACGCCTGCGCGAGCATCGCCACCATCAGCAACTGGAGCGCCTGGATGTGCTGCAAGCGCTGCTCGGTACCGGTTGGTGGGAAATCAGCAGCGACCGTGCCGAGATGCAATTGGCACCGACACTCGCTGACAGCCTGGGATTGGCGGCGCAGCGGCTGCCGATTCAGGACTGGTTCAATCGGGTGCATCCCGCCGACCGCGATGAACTGCGCAGTCGCCTGCAATCGCTGCAGGATGAAGGCAGCCCATTGGAGTTGTGCGTGCGCCTGCAAGGCAGCGATCAAGCATTGCCGTTGTGGTATCGCCTGCAAGGGCGCTCGCTGGGCATCGGCGCCGGACGCCGGTTAGTCGGTTTCATGCTCGACATCAGCGACATCAAGAATCAGCAGCACCAGGCCGCGACCGCCCATGCGCGGCTGGATAACCTGATCGCCAGCTCACCCGCCGTGATCTACGTGCAGCGCTATGTCGAAGGTGCGCTGCAACCGACATTCTTCAGCGCCAGCCTGCAGCCGTTGCTCGGCTGGAATCTCAGCGACTGCGACGATGGCCGACTGGTGGAACACGTCCACCCCGAAGACCGCCCGCGCTACTTCGAACGCACCCGCCAGTTGCTGCGCGAAGGCTCGGTGAGCACGCGTTATCGAGTGCTCGACCGCGACGGCAACGCCCACTGGCTGCTCGATGAAGCCAGGCTGCTGCGCGACGATCTCGGCCTGCCAGTGGAAGCGGTTGGCTTGTGGCTGGACGTCACCGAGGCCACGCTCGCCGCCGAACAGGTCAAGGCGAGCGAAGAGCGCTACCGGATTCTGGTCGAAGACTCACCGGCGATGATCTGCCGCTATCGCCCGGACCTGACGCTGACCTTCGGCAACCGGCCTTTGGCGACGTATCTGGAATGCCCTCCGGAGCAATTGCCCGGGGTCAATCTGGGCAGCTGGATGTCCGACGATCAGCGCGAAGCGTTCCTCCTGCGCATCGGCCAATTGACCCCGCAACTGCCGGTGAGCACCGCCGAAATCAATCTGCGCCTGCCCGGTCGCGAACATGCCTGGTGGGTCTGGTCGGATCGCGGCGTGTTCGATGCACAGGGGCACCTGGTCGAAGTGCAAGCGGTGGGCCGTGACAACACCGAGGTGCGGCGCTCCCAGCAACAACTGACGCAGAGCGCAAAAATGGCCACCCTCGGCGAAATGGCGACGGGCCTGGCTCATGAAATCAATCAACCGCTGAATGTGATGCGCATGGCCATCGTCAATGTGCTCAAGCGCCTGGGCAACGGTGATGTACAGATCGATTATCTGACCGACAAGCTCAATCGCATCGACGCGCAAGTGCAACGGGCTGCGCGGGTGGTGGATCACATGCGCGTGTTCGGGCGCCGCTCGGAAATCGAACAACATCCGTTCAACCCGCTCGAGGCGATTGAAGGCACGTTGTCGCTGTTGTCCGAAGGGCTGCGCGGCAAAGGTGTCGAGCTGCGAATCAAAGAGGCGGGTTTTCAGGTCGAGGTGCGCGGTTACGTCGATCAACTCGAGCAGGTGCTGATCAACCTGATGGTCAACGCCCGCGACGCCTTGCTCGGCAAGCGCGAAGCCGATCGCGACTTCCAGCCGTGGATCGCCGTGCATGCCGAGTGCGATGAACACGTCGTGCGCCTGTGGGTCGAGGACAACGGCGGGGGCATTGATCCGCGCCTGCTGGAACGCATTTTCGAGCCGTTCTTCACCACCAAACCGGTCGGCGTCGGCACCGGTCTGGGCTTGTCGGTGAGCTACGGCATCATCGAAAACATGGGCGGTCGTCTGAGCGTGCGCAATGGCGATGAGGGTGCGCGGTTCTGCATCGAGCTGCCGATTGCACTGAGCTATTAGATCACCAGCGTCGGTTGTCCGGGCGGTCGACAACTGAGGTTGGCACCGACATCGACCCGGTTCAGGGTGATGCCGAAGCCGGCGAGCACATTATCCAGTATCGGATCCAGCACCGGGCTCAACAGATTATCAATCACCACACCCAGCGTGTTGTTGACGCCGGCCAGCACATCGGCGGTGGTGGTGAGCAAGCCGCCCAGCAGGCTGGAGCCGGTAGGTTTGTAGGCCTGAACCTGAACCCCGCTCAACGTGCCTTTGAGGCTGTTGACCACACCTTGCGTGCCAAAACTGTATGTCTGCGGCGTTTGCTTGATGTCCGGCGGCTGGTTGTAGGTATGGATGTTCTGAGTGCTGGCCACCGTGGTGTCGACCCTCACGCCGAGACCGCCGCCGTAAAACGGTTTGCGCGAGTTCGGGTCACAGGTCGCCGAACCCAGGCCCAGCAGGGGAATGGTGCAAGTGATCACGCCGACATCAATCAACGCCAGCGGCTGCACCGTGACATCCGCCACCGATGAAAACGCGTTGCTCGCGTCGATCTTGCCGACCTTGAGTTTGACCAGCGAGGAGTTGGTCTGGGTGGTCAGGCTTTTGCTCGCATCGCTGATGCAGTTGAAATCGGTGACATGGCTGTCGGCAGCAGCGGCCTCCAGCAAGATATCGATGGAAGACGTGGGCAGAATCTGCAGATTGGTGCGCTCACACGTGCCACCCAAGGTGCAGAACAACGAGTTCAGCGTGCCGGCAATGTTCAGGTGCAAAAGGTTGTTGAGGGTGTCCGTCAGCCCGCCCACCAAGGGCGTACTGGTAATAGCGCTGGCCAGCCCGGCCACGCCGGACAGCACGGGCAGATTCAGCGAGATCAACGTGCGCACCTGCGCGGTTTTCACGTAGATCCGATTGGCGCCCATCGGGTCGGCCTTCGCCAGCACCGGATTGCCCACCGCCGACAATTGCGGAGGCTGGATGACTTTGACTTTGACCGAGCCGTTGACCAGCCCCGGAATACTGAGCGGCACCGTCGCTGCGAGTGCGTTCTGACTGTTGGCCACTTGCACGACGGCTTCGAGCAGTTTGAACAACTGCAGATTGGCATTGAGCGCAGCCGACGTAGCGCCGGTCTGCAGTTGCAACAATTTGCCGAGCGCCACTTCGGTGCTACCGGCCACGGCTTTCAGTCCGACCAGGCCCTCGACCGCGATGCTGGTTGTGGTACCGCCCTTGGTCAGCACGGTGATGGCGGTGTCGAGCAGTTGGCCGATCTTGATGTTCTTGGCCAGCAGCTGGGTGTAGTTGCCGGCGTCGACGTTGACATCGAGGGCCAACTGATTGAGATAACCGAGCAGGTTGATATTGGTCTGCACCAGCCCCTGCCATCCGGCGACGCTGAGGTTGAGGTTGCCGCCGAGCAGTCCTCCCCATATCGCGTTGAGCAGCGCAGACTTGCTGGCATCCACGGTGGTCAGCGTGGTGCCGATGGTCAATTGCGCCTGGGGCGGCAGAATCGCCGAAGCGCCGACAGCTGTGGCGCCGAGGCGAGTGGTCGGCGTGACGCCGCCCGGCGCAACCAACGCGTACAGCGCGGCGGCCACACTGGTGGGCACGACGCGGGTAGCGACCACGCTGATGGCTTCTTTCTTCGTGGCGTCGGCGGAGAAGCCGCGCAGGTTGTTGGCACCGGTTTGCACGGTGCCGCAGGTTACGACAAGGGTGGTGACATTCTGCGCCACGGTGAAATTGTTGCGCGCCGCACTGGCTGCCGCGTATTGGGCTGCGCTGGCACCGGGCAAGCAATCGCCACCCCGGGAAACGGCCTCCAGCGCCGCGACATCAACCACCCGCTGCAGGCGACGTTGCTCCATGTACAAACGACCGCTGTCGACCACCAGCACCATGCACACCAGCGCCAGTCCGAGGGTCAGTACCGCCATCAGACCTATCGCTCCGCGCTGACGGACCGGGCCATTGAATCGGGAACGAGGCGACATGGCGCACTCCTTTGCCGTTACCTCCATTGATGCAAATGAGTGTAGACGCGCCTAATGGCAACGCGCCATTTCGAACAGACAAACATCCCTGCGGGAGCGAGCCTGCTCGCGAAGGCGTCGCGTCAGACAAATAACAGTTGCATGACACCCTGCTTTCGCGAGCGGGCTCGCTCCCACATTGGAATTCAGGGTGAAACAAAAAAATGGGAGCTCAACAGCCCCCACCTTTTAACGGATTCAGCGCGGTGGATAGTTGGCCAGAATCCGCGTGACCGTCTCGCGGATGGCGTTGCTGCGATCCTGCGGATTCGGTTTGCTGGAGAGCATCTGCTCATCACTGCCGCGCCACACCAGTTTGCCGTCCTTGCCGTCGAGCAGGTCGATCTGGATGGTTGCGACCTTGTAGGTGATGTTGCGCGTTTCGTTGTACATCGGCGCGCCCCAGTAGCCGTTCCACGGGCCACCCCAACCGCCGCCGTAATTGGTCGTCACTTGCTGCTGGCGATCCTCGACGATCAGGTAAGTCTGCACATTCAGGTCGCCCTTGGCGCCCGCAGTGGCCGGGCGCAGACCGCGCTGGTCGAGTTGATCGGCGACGGCCTGGCGGATGCGTTGCTCGGTCAGGTCGCTTTTGATTCGCGGATCATCGGGGCGATATTGCAGGGCGGGGTCTTTCCAGCTCCAGCTGCGATAGGCGGCAAAATCGCGGCTGGCGTCGAAGTCATGATTGACCTGGTTGGCGGCGCAGGCACTGAGCAGTGTGGCCAAGACCAGTAGAGCGAGACGGCGGAACATGGTTTTTCTCCGATTGAAGACATGAACCTGCGGCAGCTTCTGATTGGCAGGAAGCTAACTGGGAGGATACGCCGACATGGCCTTTTCCACAGCCTCGCGGATCGAATCGGTGCGATCGATTTCGCTGCCCTTGTTCGCGGTTTCGGCACTGGCACTCCAGACCGGTTGCCCAGTGCCTGCATCAAACAGATCGACCTGCACCACCACGACCTGCTCGGAATACGTACGCACGATCGGCACCGTGTTGTACATGCCGTAACCGCGACCATAATGATCATAGCCGCCATATCCGCCGCCGTAATAACCGTAGTCGTCCTGAACCTGACGCAAACGGGTTTCCAGTCTTAGATTGGCGCTGACCAGCAGGTCGGCCGGGCGATGGTCGTGCAACGGGCGCAAACCGCGTTGGTCCAGCGCATTGCTCACCGCTTCGGCCACTTGCGCCGAATCAGCCCACGCCGTGCCCGGTGGCAGTTGCCCGTTGAGCCACGCCCAACTGCGATAACGCCCATAATCGCGCGGCGGCGCCGGGTACGCGCTGCGATCGAAGGTGGTGGCGGCCTGTGGCGGCGCCGGCGGCAAGGGCCGCGATTGCGCCACGTAGGGGTTGCTGCTCTGGCAAGCAGCCAACCCCAGACACATCAGCAGTAACCCGGATTGAGCTTTCATGTCGCGCTCCGATCAGATCGGCCGGCAGATCCAGTGCAAATAGCGCCCAAGCCCGGCGAAGCTTGGGTGACGACGGTGAGCGAGCTCCATCTCAAGCAAATCCACAAGTTCAGCGCGGGCCTGGAATTCCACCGGCATGTAGTCGTGGAAAACCCGGATCCCACTCTGGCTTTCGACCTGCCACAGGCCGTCGAGTTGCGTTGCCAATTCCCTTGGATCGAGCGGCTGCTGCGGGGTCAGGCTCTGCTTTTCGCCGGCCATGACGTTCTTGCGCATTTTCTTGAAATGGCCTTTGAGCAGGTTGCGATAGATCAGCGCATCGCGGTTGTAGAACGCCAGCGACAACCAGCCACCGGGTTTGGTCAGTTGATGCAGTACCGGCAGGATCGCGTGGGGTTCGGCGAGCCATTCCAGCACGGCGTGGCAGATCACCAGATCGTAAGGCTCGGTGAGTTGCCCGAGCAGTTCCTGCCACGGCGCCTGAATGAACGTCGCGGTTTGCCCGGCTTCAGCGAAACGCTGGCGCGCGCCTTCGAGCATCGGTGCGGCCGGTTCGGTGAAGGTCACGTCGTGGCCGCGCTCGGCCAGCCACAGCGACATATGGCCGAGGCCGCCGCCAATGTCGAGCACCCGCAACGGGCGATCCGGCAGCGCTTCGGACAGGTCAGCCTGCAACACCGCGAGACGGATCGCACCTTTGGCGCCACCGTAGATTTTTTCGGCGAACCGCGTCGCCAACTGATCGAAATGCCGGTCGCTCATCAGCTGAACCGCCGTTCGCTGTCGGCGAGCTTGCTGCGCACCACTTCATTCATGTCCAGCCCCAACTCGCTGCACAGCAGCAACAGATACAGGACGATATCGCCAACTTCTTGCCCTGCATGAGCGAGTTTGTCAGCGGGTAACTGGCGCGACTGGTCTTCGGTCAGCCACTGGAAGATTTCCACCAGTTCGGACATCTCGACGCTAGCCGCCATGGCGAGGTTTTTCGGGCTGTGAAATTGCCGCCAGTCATTGCGGTCGCGAATGGCGTGCAGGCGTTCGGTCAGTTCAACAAGGTTCATCGGGCTCTCCTGAAGGCGTATAGCTTCGGGGGGATACGACTTGAAGGCAAGCGTAAACCCTGTAGGAGTGAGCCTGCTCGCGATGACGCCATTACATTCAACATCATCGTTGACTGACACACCGCTATCGCGAGCAGGCTCACTCCTACAAGGGCGGTGCAAACCTTCTATCATGCAGGGAACTCGGCCACCCGCGTTGTGGCCCAAGGCTCAGCTCTTTCATCAGGATGCACACATGCAGGTAGAAAGCTTTTTCGAATGGCTCGGGCAGGCGCTCGGTTCGATCATCCGCTTTATCGTCGATGGCCTCAGTGGCTTGTTCAACATTCTGAGCAATGCCGGCGGCAACTTTGTCGACGGGCTGGCGAAGACGCTGGGCATGGACACCTCGATCATCAGCATCATCGCGCTGATCGTTGGCCTGATGTTGTTGTGGTCGGCGATCCGGGCGTTCATGAATGCCTCGATCATTGCCGGGATCATCTGGTTGTTGCTGGGATTGTGGTTGCTTAGCTGGATTATTCATTAGGCCTTATAAAAGCCCCTCACCCTAGCCCTCTCCCGGAGGGAGAGGGGACTGACCGGGGTGTTTTCGAGATGTACACCGACCTGAGATACCGAGTCGAACCGAAGCTTCTGACAGCATGAAGATCGGCTCCCTTTCCCCCTCGCCCCCTTGGGGGAGAGGGCTGGGGTGAGGGGGTTGCTTCTGACAGGCACAGCAAATCCTCCATGAATCGTTACAATCCCCGCTCCCCTAAGGAGCCCGCATGTCCACTCTGATCGCCGACTGGCGCGACCGCCCGACTCACCGCAAGGTCTGGGCACTCGCCGCGCCCATGATTCTTTCGAATATTTCCGTACCGCTGGTGGCGCTGGTCGACAGCACTGTCATTGGCCACTTGCCCCACGCCCATCAATTGGGCGCGGTGGCGGTCGGTGCCAGCCTGTACACCTTTCTCGCCTGGGCCATGGGTTTTCTGCGCATGGGCACCACCGGATTCGCCGCTCAGGCTGCCGGGCGCAGCGACGGCGCGGCGTTACGGCAGATTCTGTTGCAGGGCCTGCTGCTGGCGATGGGACTGGCACTGGTGCTTGGCACGTTGGGTGTGCCGCTGAGTGGGGTTGCGCTGCACTTCATGCAACCGTCGGCGGAGCTGGATCAGCTCACTCGTGATTTTTTCCACACGCGGTTGTTCGGCCTGCCAGCGGCGCTGGCCAGTTATGCGCTGGTCGGCTGGTTCCTCGGTACACAAAACGCCCGGGCGCCGCTGGCGATTCTGCTGAGCACCAACCTGATCAACATCGTCCTCAATCTGTGGTTCGTCATCAGCCTGGACTGGGGCGTGGTCGGATCGGCGCGGGCCTCGGTGATCGCCGAATGGAGCGGCGCCCTGCTCGGCCTGCTGCTGACTCGCAAGGCGTTGCGGGCGTACCCGGGGCACATCGTCTGGGCGGCGTTGAAAATCTGGCAGAGCTGGCGTCCGTTGCTGGCCGTCAACCGCGATATCTTCATCCGCAGCCTGGCGCTGCAATCGGTGTTTTTCCTGATCACCGTGCAAGGCGCGCGGCTGGGTGATTCGACGGTGGCCGCCAACGCGCTGCTGCTCAATGGCTTGCTGCTGACCGCACATGCGCTGGACGGTCTGGCCCATGCCGTCGAGGCCTTGTGCGGACACGCCATCGGCGCCCGTGATCGTCTGGCCCTGCGTCGCTCGCTGGTGGTGGCGGGCGGCTGGTCGCTGATCGCCAGCCTCGGTTTCGCCAGCCTGTTTCTGCTGGCCGGGCACCTGTTCATCGAGATGCAGACCGACATCCAGAGCGTGCGCGATACCGCGTTCGTCTATCTGCCCTACCTCGCTGTACTGCCGCTGATTGCGGTCTGGAGCTACCTGCTCGACGGCCTGTTCATCGGCGCCACCCGCGCGCGGGAAATGCGCAACGGCATGCTGATCACCGTGGTTTTGCTGCTGCCGTTCGCCTGGGCGCTGCAAGGTTTCGGCAATCACGGGCTGTGGATATCTTTTCTGCTGTTCATGGTGCTGCGCAGCCTGACCCTCGGTGCGCAAGCCTGGTGGCTGAAGCGCAACGATGGCTGGTTCAGTGGCGGCGTTCACTGAGCCGGCGTGTGCGCGATAAACCCGACGACTTGATCGAGCACCGGCGCCAGTTGCCGCAATGGTCGTGACAAGGTTGCCACCAACGTAATGTGATTGGGCCGCGAGTAATACAAATCCTGCACCGGCACCCCGGCCGCGCGGAGTTTGCTCGCAAGACCACCGGTGTTGCGCGTCGGGTTGACCAGATCATCTTTGCTTGCAGCAATCAGCAGAGCCGGCGGTGCGCCGCGACTGACATGGTTGATCGGCTGCGATTGCGGCGGCGAGTCCGGCCAGAAAAACACCGGGCGCACCTCGGGATTCTTGATTGGCAGAAAGTCATAAGGCCCGGCCAGACCGATCCAGCCCTGCAAGTCCCGTGGCGACATGCCCACCGCCGCGAGCCACTCACCATCCAGCGCAAGCATCGCCGCGTTATATCCGCCAGAGCTGTGCCCCATCACATACAAGCGCTGCGGGTTGCCGGAAAACTCGCGGATATGCGCTTTGGCCCACGCCACCGCCCGCGCGCCGTCCTGCAAAAACAGCGGATAGCGCACCTGCGGATACAAGCGATAATCCGCCACCACCGTGACAATTCCCCGCGACGCCAGCGCTTCGCCGACAAAGCGGTAGTCGACGCGCGAACCGCTGTTCCAGCTACCGCCATAGAAAAACACCACCACCGGCGCGCCGGGCATCGGCCGATGCGGTACATACACATCGAGCTTCTGCCGAGGGTCGTCGCCATAAGCGATGCCCACGGTTTTGTCGTAGGTACTGTCCGGGGTCAGCGCATTGAGTAACTGCACAGGCGAGCAACCGCTCAACACCAGCAGCAACACGATGCCCAACCCATGCCGGAATAAACCTGCCATACGCGCCGAACCTCGCTTCAGGACTGATCGCCGTGCCACTGCCGTCGTACATGGTCAAGCCGCTGTTGCTGGGTCAGACCCACCGGCGGTGGCACCAGCACGGCACGCGGATGCAGCAAGCGTAGCCATAACCAGCCATCGAGCACGGTGCGGTCGCTGAATCCCAACGCCAGGCCTTGTTGAACATGGGAGGACATCGTCGCGTAATCGGTTCCCAGCGATTGGCACCAGCGCCAGACATGTTGCTCCAGAAGGCAGGTTTGCAAGCGTTCGCGCTGGCGTCGGGTCAGGCTCTCTTCGATGCTCAGCGGTTCGACGGCAAGCCCCGGATTGCGCAACTGCTGCCAGCCCTGACTGCCAATTGCACGGTCGGCCCAGGTCCCGCCGAACCAGCGCATCTGACGGATCGGCCCGAGCCAGCGGCTCAACTCAGCGGCGTCGCAGGCGTCGAAAAAATAGCTCGCAGTCTGTCGGTTGTAATAGCTGAGCAAGGCCCGATGACTCAAGCCGAACGACACCGTGAGCATGCGTTGCAAGTGGCTCAGCAACCGTTGAGCACAGACCTCACTACCCAGCAGCAACCCGCGCCAGGTGTTCGGGTCGCTGTGACACAACGCGGCCAATGCCGGGCAATCGCGCAAATCGATCAGCACCGGGCCGTGCTCGCTGACCGGTTCGAACTCAGTGCCATCGAACAGATTGAAGCACTGCACGTCGGCAAACGCCCGGCGCAAGATCAGCAAGGCCTGCGGTGCATCCGGGCCATCGAGCAACAGCCACTGCGCCATGGACTCGAGTATCGCGCCACTCATGTTGCGCCGCTCTGTTCAAGCGCGGTGACCAGTCGACAACTGCACACCGACTGGGAGCAATGGTTGAAACTGCCGCCGCCAGGGATCAGGCACAACAGCAGCAAAGGCTCACCCGACATCAGCCGTTGCTGCAGGCCGTCACTGACCAGACTGTCGGGCAGTGGCAACGCCGGGACCTCGTTGCAGTCGCTGTCGGCGGCGATGGGCGGCTGCAGCACACCGCTGATCATCGGTTGATCCGGATCGCCCTCGAAAAAGCTCACCACCACCTCGACCCCATCGCTCAGCGCGGCCATGGGCGCCTGTGCCAGAGATGGCGCGAGCGGCAGCCAACAGTGACTCGGCGCCGCCCCTTCGCCTTGATACAGCCAGTCGAATTGCACCGCCACCGGGCGCAAGCGGTCGGGTTGTGGTTCATCGACCGCCACCACCCAGGCGCGTTGCAGGCTGTGCATGCGCAGGCGCGATAGCGCTTTGGCCGAGGCACACGGTACCTGCACCGCGCCGAACAGTCGGTTGGCGTACGGCGGTTCGTGGGATGGATCGGCGCGATGCTCAATGCGTGTCAGCAACCATGGGCGATTGCATTCGGCGAAGGGGTGCCCAGTCACCCGCAGCCAATGGCCGCTGCGCAACGCTGCCAGATCACTGCGACCTTCCGCGCGATGCACAGCTGATGCATTGGCCGCAGTTGTGCTTTGCAATTGCCACTGGTGCAAGGCCGCAGAACCGTCGGCGTTGTCTTCGCACCGATAACGCACGGCACCTGCCAATGGCAACTGCGCCGGATCATCGGCAAAGACCAGGCAATGCCGGTCGCGGTCATGTTCAAAGTAATAGTGAATCCGCGCCTGCGCACACAAGCGCTGGACCAGTTGCAGATCGGACTCGCGGTATTGCGTGCAGAACGTCCGGGCCGGGTAGTTGCCATGCAATTGGAAACGGCGCTGAGCACCGACGATCCCGTGCTCCCTGAGCACTTGCTCGATGATCTGCGGCACCGAACGACCACTGAAGATGCGCTGACTGAAGCGCAGCGCGAGGCAACCCAGCTTCGGCCCCAGACGAATCCGGCTCAACTGCAAGCCTTGTCCGTGCTCATGCTGGACAAGGCTCAGCAGTTGCCCGTGCACGCCCTCCCCCGACGGCCCGAAACAGAGGAACGCCGAACGGTACAGCAGGCCGGCGAGATCCAGGTGCGGATCGTCGATCAACACATCGATCTCGAACGCAAAGGATTCGCTGAGGGCTTCGCTACCGGTAAAGGCCAGGACTTCGAAGGGGTCGGACAGGCCCGCTACATCGAGACGAAACGACGACTCGTTGACTGGTTCGAACATGGGCGGATCTCTACAGGAGGGGCGGCCGGGGATTCTCGCCGAGAGCCATGGCCGAGTAGAGAGCTGAAGTACAACTTAGGAAATGACCTACGCGAAAAGCAGACCGGATGACTTTTCTGGCCGGGAATGCCAAGCCTTTCGCAAAGATATTGGGAGATATCCCACCGGGTCATGCGAATTTTCCGCCACCTACAGGAAAAATTCACACAACCCGGCGAGATCGCCACCTGGCCTCAGGAAGACAGGTAGGAGGAGCGGGTCAGGCCCAGACGCAAGGCATCGAGAAATTGCGTGCGCTCACTGGCACTGATGCGGGCACTGGCGCACTTGTCGCGGTAGTGAGTCATCAGTTCTTCCGGCGACAAGTGCACGTAACGCAGCATGTCTTCGATGGTGTCGTGGGTCTCGATGCCAGCGTGGTACACGCTGCCATCGGCGTTCTGGTAGATGTTCACCGAGTCGGTGTCACCGAACAGGTTGTGCATGTCACCAAGGATTTCCTGATAGGCGCCGACCAGGAACACGCCCAGCAGGTAGTCTTCGCCTTCGTTCAAACCGTGTACCGGCAGGCTGGTTTCGATGCTCTGCTCGTCGACGTACTGGTTGATCTTGCCGTCGGAGTCGCAGGTCAGGTCTTGCAGCACCGCGCGGCGCAACGGCTCTTCGTCGAGACGGTGCAGCGGGATGATCGGCAGGACCTGATCGATCGCCCAAGTGTCCGGCAGGCTCTGGAATACCGAGAAGTTGCAGATGTACTTGTCGGCCAGCTTGTCGTTGAGCTCGTCGAGCACCTGACGGTGCGAACGCTGACGGGCTTTCAGCGAGTTGTGCAGGCGACGGCAAACAGCGAAGTAGCACTGCTCGGCCAAGGCTTTTTCGGCCAGGGTCAGTTTGCCGTCGGCGTACTGCGCGGCCACGTCGCTCATGTAGTGGGTGGCGCGCCAGTAGGTTTCGGTGACCATTTCAATGTCGGTCGGGCCGAGCAGGTCAACCAGCCATTGCACGGTTTCCGGCAGCGACTCCTTGTTTTCGATCTGCGGGATCTCGTCGTTGTGTTTCTCGACGTCGGTCACCTGCACCACCAGCATGGCGTGGTGTGCGGTCAGCGAACGGCCGCTTTCGGAGAAGATGTGCGGATGCGGCAGGGCCTGCGCGTCGCAGAATTCCTTGAGCATGCCGACCACGACACCGGCGTAATCGTCCATGTCGTAGTTGATCGAACTGGCGTTGCGCGAGTGCGTGCCGTCGTAGTCGACACCCAGACCGCCACCGACGTCGATGTGATCGACCGGCAGACCGAGGTTGCGCAGCTCGCCGTAGTAACGGATCGCTTCTTTGAAGCCGTGCTGATAGTCAGCGAGGTTGGCAATCTGCGAACCCATGTGGAAGTGCAGCAGACGAATGCCTTGATCCAGGCCAGCGGCGCGGAAGCGCTCGACCACCGACAGCAGTTGCGCCGCCGACAGACCGAACTTGGATTTCTCGCCACCGGTGTCTGCCCACTTCGACGACGCCAGCGACGACAGACGCACGCGCAGGCCGACCTGTGGCTTGACCTTCAGCGAGGCGGCTTCTTCGATCACCAGACCGACTTCGGATTCTTTCTCGATGACGATGAAGACGTTATGGCCAAGCTTCTGGCCCATCAGCGCCAGACGGATGAACTCACGGTCCTTGTAACCGTTGCAAACGATGGTGCCGCCCTTCGGCGCCAGTGCCAGCACGGCCAGCAGCTCAGGCTTGGAACCGGCTTCCAGGCCGATGGAGACGTCCTGGGTGGCGATGATGTTCTCGATCACCGCTTCTTGCTGGTTAACCTTGATCGGGTACAGCGCGGTGTACTTGCTCTGGTATTCCAGGCGCTCGATGTTCGCATCGAAAGCGCCGGTCAACTGGCGTACACGGTCTTGCAGGATGTCGGGGAAGCGAACCAGCAACGGCAAGGACAAACCGCTTTTGCGCAGTTGGTCGACTTGCTCGAACAGGTCGATAGGCGAGCTGCTCGGGCCGTTCGGACGAACTTCGACGCGACCGGCGTCATTGATCGCGAAATACCCGGCCCCCCAATGGCGAATCCCGTAAACACTGCGGCTGTCCGCAACTGTCCATTGGCTGCCATCGTCTTTGCGTGTGCGTCGTACGGACATCGAAGTCCCCTATAAAGAAGTCATAGTGCGTCGCCTGATCGCAGGCCGGCGCAGTCTAAAGTATGAAAATGACGGTTCGTCAGCGCGGCGGTAGACCGCACTGACTGCGTGGAGTTTAGAAACCGGTCATGAACAGGCTCTGTGAAAACCATGGAGGCGACGCCGGATCTGAACTGCTTCAGCGCCGGATCAAGCCGCAGGTGGGTTTCACAGAGGCTGCTAGCCGCCGGACTTTTTCGCTTTGAAACCGTGCTTGATCAGCTCAGCCAAGAGTAGCTCGACATGATCGCCCTGGATTTCGATGATGCCGTCTTTCAACGCCCCGCCGGTGCCGCAACGTTTCTTCAACGTTGTCGCCAACTCTTTGAGCGCGTCTTCGGCCAGAGGCACGCCGGTGATGGTGGTCACCGTCTTGCCGCCACGGCCCTTGCTCTCGCGTCGCACGCGGGCAATGCCGTCGCCGGCCGGGATCACGGTTTGTTTGCAGATACAGGCGTCCACCGGCTTGCTGCATTCCGGGCAATGACGACCTGCGTCGGTGGAAAATACCAGGCCACCTAAGGCGGCGAAGGATGCGGCTTTTTTGGCCACCGGCAATCCTCTTGGGAGGACAAAGACTGATCGCAACCTTGGGCAAGGTCAGCGACCGCGAAGCCCCACTCAGGCAGGGGCAGCGCTACTGCACCGGATGCTTCAATAAAAGCAGGACGGTGCAGCTTGAAAAGGTCGCGCAGTGTAACGGCAAAAATGCGACTTGCTAAGTGCCAATCGGCGCCAATTCATGTGTTCTTTGCGACGTCGCTTTGCTGCGCCTTCAGATAGCGCTTCAACGCGGCCAGAGAGTCCGGGCAATAAGGCTTTTGCTCGATTTCCTGCATGACCTGCTCGACCGGAATAAAGCGTGCTTCGAGGACTTCTTCCGGCTGCAGTTTGAGCGGACCGTCCCATACAGCGGAAAACGCCGAACACCACAGGCGATTGCCGGTGTCCTCGAAGTAGAAATGGTCATGGGCCGTCAACTCGACGCCGCTGACACCCAACTCTTCTTCCAGCTCTCGGGCCGCCGACTCGGCGTAAGTCTCATCGGCCTGCACCATGCCGCCTGCCGCGACATCCCAGTAACCCGGGTAAATTGCCTTGCTCAACGTGCGCCGGTGCACGCAAAGGTCACCGGCGGAATTGAACAACATGATGTACGTGCCACGGCCGATCAGCCCGCGCTCGCGTAAATCGGCGCGCACGAGAGCGCCGAGCAGGTTGTCCTGCTCGTCGACCCAGGCGATCTGTTCAGCATCCGAGGCGGCGCGATGGGCCGCCTCTTTGGCGTTCTGGCTCATGTATCAGCCCTGATTGAGCAGTTGACGCAAATCGATCACAGCAGCGTTGGCACGGGAAATATAGTTGGCCATGACCAGCGAGTGGTTGGCCAGCACGCCGAAGCCACTGCCGTTAAGAATCATAGGACTCCAGACCGGTTCCTGCGAGGCTTCCAGTTCACGGATGATCTGACGCACGCTGACGGTGGCGTTCTTCTTCGCCAGGACATCGGCGAAGTCGACTTCGATGGCGCGCAACAGGTGCGAGAGTGCCCAGGCCTGACCGCGTGCTTCGTAGAACACGTTGTCGATCTGCATCCACGGAGTCTCGACAACTTCCTCGTCAACCTGCGGCACTTCGCCGATGGCCGGCACTTCGGTTTTCAGTGCAGTGTTGAGTTTGACCCGGCCAACACTGGCCGACAGGCGTTGCGACAGCGAGCCGAGACGGGTGCCGACATCGCCGAGCCAGTTGTTCAGGTTGTCGGCGCGGGCATAGAACAGCGCGTTTTTCTGGGTTGGATCAGACAGGCGCGCCTGATAGCGGCTCAACGAATTGATACCTTCCTGGTACTCCGACTCACTCGACGGCAGGATCCAGCTCTTGTTGTCGAAGTTGAAGCGCGGTT
Source organism: Pseudomonas sp. SCA2728.1_7 (assembly GCF_018138145.1). Classification (NCBI taxonomy): domain Bacteria; kingdom Pseudomonadati; phylum Pseudomonadota; class Gammaproteobacteria; order Pseudomonadales; family Pseudomonadaceae; genus Pseudomonas; species Pseudomonas sp. SCA2728.1_7. The sequence goes on from NZ_CP073104.1 coordinate 3,407,773, forward strand.
CGGCCTTGGCCAGATCGGCATCTTCCGCCGACTGCGATTGCGAACGGGCAAAATCTTTGCGCAGAGCGCGGGTCAAGTCACGCACCTGCACCAGTACGCCGTATTCCCAACTCGGCGTGTTGTCCATCCACAGACCTGGCGGGAAGCGGTCATTGGAGATGTAGCCGCCCGGCTTGTTGAGCAAGGTGCCGGCAACGGTCTTCAGGGTTTCAACCGTGGTGTAGCCGATCACCATCTGCTTGCCTTCTTTCTCGGCAGCCACCTGGGCGTTTTGTGCGACCGGAAACAGCGCCGGCTCCTGGCTCCAGTACCAGCCCAGGCCAATGGTCACCAACAGATAAATGCCGATCAGCGTGGCCAGGGCACGGCTGAACAGCAGCCCGCCAACATAGCTGCGGGTGGCCGACTTGGGCTCGGCGGCTCGTTCAGGCGCGCTGCCCGCGCGGTTTTTCCAGTCCAGCATGGCGATATCCTTTCAATCACTTGGGTTCAACGGTTCGACCACAACCATACAACAACGTGCCAGAGCCGGGCACCCGCGCGTAACGATAAGCCGCAAATCATGTGGGCGAATGACGCTTCGACGCTGACTAAGGGAATCCCCGATGCCCGCGCCTCAGCGATTCGAATGGCAGGCTATTGAAAACCCTTGCAAAGCTCATTCATCGCGCGCATGAAATTACGCCTGACAACTCATCCATATCGCCCTGATCAATCAGGGACTGCCCGTACCATGGGGGTTTGAGCGACGACAAGGTCGAAAACAAAACCGCTCGGTCAGAAACTGAATGGTGACGCATTGCAGATTATTGACGTACGACACTCGTGTAAGGGAAAAGAGGTGCTAGCATAGAGCCACCAGTCGATCTCAGCATGCAGCCTAACTAGTAGTCAGGATATGACCGAGCCAGAAGACCCCAGCCGTGAGCGTCTCAAGCACCACTTTGCCCAGCGGGTAATTCATCAGGCACGTCAGATTCTTGAGATATGGCAGCGCCTGCAACGCAGTGAGTGGTCCACTGTCGACCTCGCCGAACTGAGCGAGGCCAACCTGCGCCTGCTGCGTTTTGCCGAGCGCTTCGAACAGCCGGAACACACTCAACTCGCGCGCCACATCAGCCAGTCGCTGGAAGCGGTAGACGCCAACCGCGGCCGCCTCAGCAGTGGCCTGATCACTGACCTCAATCGCTTGATGCAGCGCTTGTCGCGCACCGGCCTGCGCCATGGCGATCAGCTCGACCAGACCTTCCTGCCGCCACTGCGCAAACCGATCTACGTGATGCTGCAGGATCACGACCGCGCCGAACGGCTGGCCAAACAACTTGAATTCTTCGGTCTGAGCGCACAGGCGCTGGACAGTGTTTCGGCCTTTCGCTCCTCGATGGTCGAGCGCCTGCCGGCAGCTATCGTCATGGACGTGGATTTCAGCGGCGCCGGCATCGGCCTGAAACTCGCCGCCGAAGCCCAGGTCGGGCTCGAGGAGCCACTGCCGCTGCTGTTCTTCAGCCTGCATGAAACCGACACGCCGACCCGTCTCGCGGCGGTGCGTGCCGGTGGCCAGGAATTTCTCACCGGCACCCTCGAAGCGTCGAGCCTGCTGGAAAAGATCGAAGTCCTCACCTGCGTCGCGCAGTACGAGCCTTATAAAGTGTTGATCATCGACGACTCGCGTGCGCAGGCATTGCACACCGAGCGCCTGCTCAACAGCGCCGGCATCGTCACCCGCACCTTGATCGAACCGATTCAGGCGATGGCCGAACTGGCGGATTTCCAGCCCGACCTGATCATCCTCGACATGTACATGCCGGCCTGCACCGGTACCGAACTGGCCAAGGTGATCCGCCACAACGACCGCTATGTCAGCGTGCCGATCATTTACCTGTCGGCCGAAGACGATCTGGACAAGCAGCTCGACGCCATGAGCGAGGGCGGCGATGACTTCCTGACCAAACCGATCAAGCCGCGTCACCTGATCACCACCGTGCGCAACCGCGCCGCCCGCGCACGCAATCTCAAGGCACGGATGGTCCGCGACAGCCTCACCGGTCTGTACAACCACACGCACATTCTGCAATTGCTCGAAGACTGCTCGTTCCGCGCCCGCCGCGAGAACAAGCCGCTGAGCTTTGCCATGCTCGACATCGACCACTTCAAACGGGTCAACGACAGCCACGGCCACCCAATGGGCGACCGGGTGATCAAAAGCCTGGCGTTGTTTCTCAAACAGCGTTTGCGCAAAACCGACTTCATCGGCCGCTACGGCGGTGAAGAGTTCGCCATCGTCATGCCCGACACCGATATAGAAGCCGCGCATAAAGTGCTCGACGAAATCCGCCAGCGTTTCGCCGAAATCCATTACCCGGCGCAGCCGCAGGATTTGTGGTGCACCTTCAGTGCCGGCGTGGTGGAAATGCACGACGACTGCGACAGCCTGATGATGGCCAGCCAGGCCGATGAGGCGCTGTACCGCGCCAAGGGTGCCGGGCGCAATCGCGTGCAGACTGCGCGCGAGTCAAAGCAAAGTGCCACTTTTTCATCGGATTCCACTGATTCGGTCATAACCCTGTAACAGAACCGAAATAAATTCAGGCACTTACCATTTCTGCCGTTGGTAGCCGTCATGCGCCTGAAGTTGCTCACCAATCTCAATACGCTGCTGCTGGTCGCCGTGTGCCTCGCACTCGGCGCCACGCTGTGGTGGTCACAAAAAGCCCTCGAACGCCCGTATCTGTTGATGGAGCGGTATCTGGGGTTGTCGCAGCAATTTCAAAACGAGGTGGCGCGCAACGTCGAGGACTACCTCGGCAGTGGCGATGCCCTGCGCCTGAGCAGCGCCGGCCAGGCCATCGACGGTTTGCGCGAAGACCTCGGTGAATTGCCCCCGGCGCTGGCCGACACCCTGCGCCCGAGCTTGACGGGGCTGGAAGAATTCAGCAAAACCGACCTGCTCGCGGCCGGCAAACTGGCCGGTGATCCGCAGGCCTTGCTGTTGCAGGCCGAGCGCGAATTGAGCGCCAGCCTCGATCAGCTCAGCACTTACGCCAACGGTAACGCGGCTTATCTGGCACCGCTGCTCGCCGCTGCGCAGCACTTGGGCAAACTGTCGCTGGCGCGGGACAAACTGGTCAGCAGCGGGCGCAGTGAGCTAGCCGCCGATGTTGAGCGCGAAGTCACCAATATCCGCTCGCAGGCTCAAGTGATTGATGCCCTGCCCTTGCTCGGCGTTGTGGCCAAGAGTGAATCGGGCAGCGACGATTTCGCGGCGATGATGGGCATCGAAAACACGGAAAAAACTGTCGCGCAAGATGCTGGCGTCGGCCTCAAGCGCGAACTCAACAGCTTGCTCGGACGTTATCCGGCGGAGCTTGAGCGCACCCGCGATCAGATTCAGAAACGCACCGACCTGAGCACTGCCACTCACCAGAAAATCGCCGCCGTACAGCAAGCCATCGCCGGGCTTGAGCCGGTGGTGCGCGCCCAGCACGGACAGATTCAGGGCGAAGTGCGACTGATGCAGGGCGTGATGATCGGTTTGATTCTGCTGATCGCGCTATTGATCGACACCTTGCAACGCCGACTGGCCCGTACGCTGACCAATCTCGCGCCTGCGCTGTCGACCTGGGCAGAAGGCGATTTCAGCCGCGATATTCACCTGGGCAAAACCAACCGTGAACTGCACGACATCGAAGCCTCTTTGAATCGCTTGCGCGCCTATCTGGTGGATCTGGTCGGGACCATTCGCGGCAATGCCGAACAAGTCGCGGGCAGCAGCCGTACCCTCGCCGAGCTGAGCAACGACTTGCACAGCGGCGCCGAACATCAGGCTGGCGACACCGCGCTGATCCGTGATTCCCTCGGCGAACTTGAAGCGACAATCCAGCAAGTGGCCGGTGACGCACAGCAGGCAGCGGATGCCAGCCGCCATGCCGGACTGGCCGTCGAGCATGGGCAGACGGTCATTGGCCAAAGCCTCACCGGCCTGCACGCGTTGGTCGGTGAAGTACAAGGCAACGCGCAGATGATCGAACACCTGGCCGAGGAGTCGGCGACCATTGGTGGCGTATTGACGGTGATTCGCTCGATTGCCGATCAAACCAACCTGCTGGCGCTGAACGCGGCGATCGAAGCGGCGCGTGCCGGGGAAATGGGTCGGGGTTTCGCCGTAGTGGCCGAAGAAGTGCGCTCACTGGCACAACGCACCGCAGGCGCGACAGCCGAGATTCAGACGCTGATCGCCGGCCTGCAAACCGCTGCTCGTCAATCGGTCGAAGGCATGCGCGCGCAGGTCGAACACGCCGAAGCCACCGCCAATCAGGCGCAAGCGGCGGACGGTGCGCTGGATAAAATCGTCGGCGCGATCCAGACCATTTCCGACACGGCGATCCGCATCGCCGATGTCACTGCGCAACAGAGTGGCGCGGTCAGCGAGATCCGCGATCACAGTGAGCGGATTCATCAGTTGGGCGGGGATAATCTGGTGCGTATCGGTCGTGGGCGTGAGCAGGGGGAGAATCTGCTGGTATTGGGCGGGCAATTGCATACAGCTGTTCAGGCATTTCGCGTCTGATAGACCGCCTTCGCGAGCAGGCTCGCTCCCACAGGGGTACATATTTCAATGTGGGAGCGAGCCTGCTCGCGAAGAGGCCCGCCCCGTCACCGCAAATGACCGGATCCAGTCACTTGGTCACATATTTCGCGCAAACATCGGCCATCGTGCTGGCTATTGCATAGAACTGGACAGTCACAAAGTCTTTGCGGCATAGTCGCCGGGTTCTGACGATTGCTCATTCATAACAAGGACTACGCAGATGGCAACCCTACTGGTGCTGCACGGCCCCAACCTGAACCTGCTCGGCACCCGCGAACCCGGCACTTACGGTTCAACGACCCTGGCGCAGATCAATCAGGATCTGGAGCGCCGCGCCCGTGAAGCCGGCCATCATCTGCTGTATCTGCAAAGCAATGCCGAGTACGAATTGATCGACCGCATCCACGCCGCGCGCGGCGAAGGCGTCGATTTCATTCTGATCAATCCAGCAGCTTTTACGCACACAAGTGTCGCATTACGTGACGCGTTGCTGGGAGTGAGCATCCCATTCATCGAAGTGCATTTGTCCAACGTGCACAAACGCGAACCTTTCCGCCATCACTCTTACTTCTCCGACGTAGCGGTGGGAGTGATCTGCGGCCTTGGCGCCAGCGGTTACCGACTGGCCCTGGAGGCTGCACTAGAACAGCTTGAAACACAGGCAACGACTTGAACTACAAGCGTTAAGCGCCCCTGACCGACCCTTGGGAGTTGATGATTCATGGATATCCGTAAAGTTAAGAAACTGATCGAATTGCTGGAAGAGTCCGGCATCGACGAGCTCGAGATCAAGGAAGGCGAAGAGTCCGTACGCATCAGCCGTCACAGCAAGACCCCGGCTCAGCAGTACTACGCACCGGCGCCGATGCAAGCACCGGTCGCTGCACCTGCCGCTGCTGCTCCGGTTGCTGCTGCAGCCCCGGTTGCCGCTGCTGCCCCAGCGCTGAACGGCACTGTTGCCCGTTCGCCGATGGTCGGCACCTTCTACCGTAAATCTTCGCCAACCTCGCCGTCCTTCGTTGAAGTTGGCCAGACCGTGAAGAAAGGCGACACTCTGTGCATCGTCGAAGCCATGAAGATGATGAACCACATCGAAGCTGAAACCAGCGGTGTGATCGAGTCCATCCTCGTCGAAGACGGCCAGCCGGTTGAGTACGACCAACCGCTGTTCACCATCGTTTGAACTGCGGAGAGCCTTTGATGACTGCGAAGTTGGAAAAAGTTCTGATCGCTAACCGCGGTGAGATCGCCCTGCGGATTCTGCGTGCCTGCAAAGAGATGGGCATCAAGACCGTCGCCGTTTACTCCAAGGCCGACAAAGAGCTGATGCACCTGGGTCTGGCAGACGAATCCGTCTGCATCGGCCCGGCTTCTGCCGCGCACTCTTACCTGCACATCCCGGCCATCATCGCGGCTGCTGAAGTGACTGGCGCTACCGCCATTCACCCAGGCTACGGTTTCCTCGCGGAAAACGCCGATTTTGCCGAGCAGGTCGAGAACTCCGGCTTCGCCTTCATCGGCCCGAAAGCCGACACCATTCGCCTGATGGGCGACAAGGTCTCGGCCAAGCACGCGATGATCGAAGCGGGCGTACCGACCGTTCCAGGTTCTGACGGCCCGTTGCCGGAAGACGAAGAAACGGCGCTGCGCATCGGTCGCGAAGTCGGCTACCCGGTGATCATCAAAGCCGCTGGCGGCGGCGGTGGTCGCGGCATGCGCGTGGTGCACAAGGAAGAAGACCTGATCGCCTTCGCCAAACTGACCCGCACCGAAGCTGGCGCGGCGTTCGGCAACCCGATGGTCTATCTGGAAAAATTCCTGACCAATCCACGTCACGTGGAAGTGCAGGTTCTGTCCGACGGCCAGGGTCATGCGATCCATCTGGGCGACCGCGATTGCTCGCTGCAACGTCGTCACCAGAAAGTTCTCGAAGAAGCGCCGGCACCGGGCATCGACGAGAAGGCTCGCGAAGAAGTACTGGCTCGCTGCGTCAAGGCGTGCATCGACATCGGTTACCGCGGCGCCGGCACTTTCGAGTTCCTGTACGAGAACGGTCGTTTCTACTTCATCGAAATGAACACCCGTGTTCAGGTGGAGCACCCGGTTTCGGAAATGGTCACCGGTATCGACATCGTCAAGGAGATGCTCAGCATCGCCGCTGGCAACAAACTGTCGTTCACGCAGGATGATGTGGTGATCCGTGGTCACTCGCTGGAATGCCGGATCAACGCTGAAGACCCGAAAACCTTCATGCCGAGCCCGGGTACGGTCAAGCATTTCCACGCTCCAGGCGGCAACGGCGTTCGCGTCGACTCGCACCTGTACAGTGGCTATGCCGTGCCACCGAACTACGACTCGCTGATCGGCAAGCTGATCACTTACGGCGCGACCCGCGACGAAGCCATGGCCCGCATGCGCAATGCCCTGGACGAAATCGTGGTGGACGGGATCAAGACCAACATCCCGCTGCACCGTGATCTGGTTCGCGACGAAGGCTTCTGCAAGGGTGGTGTGAACATTCACTACCTCGAGCACAAGCTGGCTGGCGAGAAGCACTAAGCTTCAGCCCGCACCAGACAAAGCCGCCTTCGGGCGGCTTTGTTGTTTCTGCAGATTTCACAAAACCCTGTAGGAGTGAGCCTGCTCGCGATGAGGCTGGCACATTCAGCATTTATGTTGACGGCAACATCGCCATCGCGAGCAGGCTCACTCCTACAACGGATTGGCGCTACAAATCCAGCTCCCACAAACCGCCTGCGCTCGCGTAAACTTGCGCGCTTCTCGCCGGCCGCTAGGCTGCAATCAATATTTTTCAAAGGTGCCCGCCATGCCTTGGCTGCAAGTACGTCTCGCCATCAGCCCGGAACAAGCCGAAACCTACGAAGACGCTTTCCTTGAAGTGGGCGCCGTGTCGGTGACCTTCATGGACGCTGAAGATCAGCCAATCTTCGAGCCGGAACTCAACACCACCCCGCTGTGGCCACACACGCACCTGCTGGCGCTGTTCGAAGGCGGCACCGAACCGGCACCGGTTCTGGCCCATCTGGAACTGCTGACCGGCAGCCCGCTGCCTGAGCATCACAGCGAAGTCATCGAAGATCAGGACTGGGAACGCAGCTGGATGGACGGTTTTGAGCCGATGCGTTTCGGCCAGCGCCTGTGGATCGTGCCGAGCTGGCACGCCGCGCCGGAACCTGATGCGGTCAACTTGCTGCTGGATCCGGGCCTGGCCTTCGGTACCGGCACCCACCCGACCACCGCCCTGTGCCTGGAATGGCTCGACGGTCAGGATCTGAAAGACTGCAACGTGCTGGATTTCGGCTGCGGCTCGGGGATTCTGGCGATTGCAGCCCTGCTGCTCGGTGCGAAAGAAGCGGTCGGCACCGACATCGACGTGCAGGCGCTGGAAGCCTCGCGCGACAACGCCGGGCGCAACAACATCGCTGAAGCACTGTTCCCGCTGTACCTGCCGGAAGATCTGCCGCAGGTTCAAGCCGATGTGCTGGTCGCCAATATTCTCGCCGGCCCGCTGGTTTCGCTGGCGCCGCAACTCTCCAGCCTGGTGAAATCCGGTGGCCGTCTGGCGCTGTCGGGCATCCTCGCCGAACAGGGTGACGAAGTGGCTGCTGCTTACGCTCAGGACTTCGACCTCGACCCGATCGCTAATCGCGATGGCTGGGTGCGCATCACCGGCCGTCGGCGCTAATATGTCCGCCTGCATAAACCGGATCGCCGCATGACCGACAGTTTCGTCACCCAGTGCCCGCATTGCCAAACCAGTTTCCGTGTCAGCCATGCTCAATTGAGCGTGGCCCGCGGGGTGGTTCGCTGCGGCTCCTGCCTGCAAGTGTTCAACGCGGCCAAACAGCTGCTGGAACAACACGCCGGCAAGGACGCGGTGACGCCGGTTGCGCCGCCCATGGTTGCGCTGCCGGACGAAGCGCCGTCGGCTTTCGAGCCACCGCCCACCATCGAGCAGCCCGAGCCGCGCGCCATCAGCCAAAAGCAGTGGAGCGCCTCGGCGCTTGATCTCGACAGCCTCGATCTGGACGAAGAGCTCGCACGTCTCGAACAACGGGAAATCCAGCCCGCCACCGAACTCGGACGCGCGCGCGAAGACTCCCTGAGTGCCCGTCGCGACAGCCCGGAGCCGGATGACGCGGCATGGCCAGGCAGTCTGTTCAGCGAACCTGCCGACGAGCGGCTGCCTGAGCCGGACGACGAGCCGCCGATCGACGACATTGAAACGGTCAAATCCGAGCGCACCGAGCCTTCGCTGTCGCTGGAACCGGTGGATCTGGATGACGAGCCAGCGATCCCGCACCTGCGCCTGCACGACCCGATCGACCCCAATGCCCGCCGCGAACGCTTGTCGGCCAATGACAAACCCGATGACGACGATTTGCCATCGATTGAGCCGCTGCGCAAAAAGCGCGAGCGCGCAGAACCCGGCGTACGCGCCGAAGTTCTGCAGGACCTGACCGACGACCCGCTGCAACTGGACTGGCAGAAACGCCGCTCGCCGTGGGGTCGTCGCTTGCTTTGGCTGGTGCTGGTCTTGCTGGCGGCAGGTGGGCTGGCTGCGCAGTACATCTCTTATCACTTCGATGAACTGGCCCGACAGGATCAATACCGCCCGTGGTTCCAGCAAATCTGCCCGCAGATCGGCTGCACGGTGCCGTCCAAAGTGGACATCGCCCGAATCAAGAGCAGCAATCTGGTGGTGCGCAGCCATCCGGAGTTCAACGGTGCGCTGGTGGTCGATGCAATCATTTACAACCGTGCGACGTTCTCCCAGCCATTTCCATTGTTGGAGCTGCGCTTCGCCGACCTCAACGGCCACCTGATCGCCAGTCGTCGCTTCAAACCCGGCGAATACCTGAGAGGAGACCTCGAAGGCCTGGCGGAAATGCCGCCGCAGACGCCGATCCACATCGCGCTGGATATTCTCGATCCAGGCCCGAAAGCGGTGAATTACAGCCTGAGTTTCCACTCGCCCGAGTGACGCGCTTCATCGCTTTCGAATTGACGGCGGTTTTCTGACTTTGTCACGCACAACCAAACCGGTGGCGATAACAGAATAACTGTTCAGATTTTGTTCAATTCAGCCTTTATCCAGTCATCGAGAGCGGGTATCATGCCAACCCTTTTTCGAACTCTCATGATCCGGCCCCACCTCAGGGAAGTCCTATGTCGGCGGTACGCATCGGCCCATACACATTGCAGAACGGCTTGATTCTCGCCCCGATGGCGGGCGTCACCGATCAGCCCTTTCGTCAGCTGTGCAAGCGTTTGGGCGCAGGGCTTGTAGTCTCGGAAATGGTCACCAGTGACATGAGCCTGTGGAACACCCGCAAGTCGCGCATGCGCATGATCCACGAAGGCGATCCCGAGCCACGCTCGGTACAGATTGCCGGTGGTGATGCACAGATGCTGGCGGATGCAGCCCGGGCCAACGTCGAACTGGGCGCACAGATTATTGATATCAACATGGGTTGCCCGGCAAAGAAGGTCTGCAACAAGGCCGCCGGTTCCGCGTTGTTGAAAGATGAAGCACTGGTCACCGAGATCCTGCAGGCCGTTGTGGCTGCGGTTGATGTGCCGGTCACCCTGAAGATCCGCACCGGTTGGGATCGCGACAACAAGAACGGTCTGACCGTGGCGAAGATCGCCGAGCAGGCCGGGATCTCCGCGCTGGCAGTGCATGGCCGCACGCGCGCCGATCTGTACAAGGGTGAAGCCGAGTACGACACGATTGCCGCGATCAAGCAGGCGGTGTCGATCCCGGTGTTTGCCAATGGCGATATCGATTCGCCGGAAAAGGCCCGTTACGTGCTTGACGCAACCGGTGCCGATGGCCTGTTGGTAGGCCGCGCCGCCCAAGGGCGGCCATGGATTTTTCGCGAGATCGAACACTTCCTGCGTACCGGCGAGAAATTGCCGGCGCCGGAGCTGATCGAGGTGGAACGCATACTGCTAGAGCATCTGGCCGCCCTTCACGCTTTCTATGGGGATGTGATGGGTGTGCGCATTGCGCGCAAGCATGTGGGCTGGTATCTCGCAACCTTGCCGGGCGCCAGGGAGTTTCGCGCCCACTTCAATCGTTTGGATGGTACGGAAACACAATGCGCCAACGTTCGGGAGTTCTTCGCCGAGCGTTACAAGAGCCTGACAGGGGACGAAGAAGGGGTGGCCGCATGACGATGATGACCGAGACTTTAGTGAGTGGAACAACACCCGTGAGCGACAACGTGAATTTGAAACAGCACCTCAATACCCCGAGCGAAGAAGGTCAGACCCTTCGCGGGAGTGTCGAGAAGGCGCTGCACAATTATTTCGCCCACCTTGAGGGCGCGTCCGTCACGGATGTGTACAACCTGGTGCTCTCCGAAGTCGAGGCTCCCCTGCTCGAAAGCGTGATGAACTACGTCAAGGGCAACCAGACCAAGGCCAGTGAGCTGCTGGGACTTAACCGCGGCACGCTGCGCAAGAAACTCAAGCAGTACGATCTGCTGTAAGCATTCAATCAAACCAGAAAGGCGCCCGCGTAAAAAACGGTCGCCTTTTTTGCTGACTTCCTTTGCTTTTGATGGAAATTGAGATGACCGACCAGACTACCCGCCTGCCGATCCGCCGCGCCTTGATCAGCGTTTCCGACAAGACCGGGATCCTCGAATTCGCCAAGGAGCTAGAAGCTCTGGGCGTCGAGATCCTCTCCACCGGCGGGACGTTCAAGCTGCTGCGCGACAACGGTGTTGCCGCAGTGGAAGTCGCGGATTACACCGGTTTCGCCGAGATGATGGACGGTCGGGTGAAAACCCTGCACCCGAAAATCCACGGCGGCATCCTCGGTCGTCGCGGTATCGACGACGCGATCATGAGCGAGCACGGCATCAAGCCGATCGATCTGGTCGCCGTTAACCTCTATCCGTTCGAAGCCACCATCAACAAGCCAGGCTGCGACCTGCCGACCGCTATCGAGAACATCGACATCGGCGGCCCGACCATGGTCCGTTCGGCAGCGAAAAACCATAAAGACGTAGCGATCGTGGTGAATGCCAGCGACTACGCCGGTGTCCTCGAAGGCCTCAAGGCCGGTGGCCTGACCTACGCCCAGCGTTTCGACCTGATGCTCAAGGCGTTCGAACACACTGCTGCCTACGACGGCATGATCGCCAACTACATGGGCACCGTGAACAAGGCCGCTGAAACCCTGAGCACCGAAGGCCGCAGCGAATTCCCGCGCACCTTCAACAGCCAGTTCATCAAGGCTCAGGAAATGCGCTACGGCGAGAACCCGCACCAGAGCGCGGCGTTCTACGTGGAAGCCAAACCTGCCGAAGTCGGCATCGCCACCGCGACCCAACTGCAAGGCAAAGAACTCTCGTACAACAACGTGGCTGACACTGACGCCGCACTGGAATGCGTGAAAAGCTTCGTCAAGCCAGCCTGCGTGATCGTCAAGCACGCCAACCCGTGCGGCGTGGCAGTCAGCCCGGACGCTGAAGGCGGTATCCGTCAGGCCTACGAACTGGCTTACGCGACTGACACTGAATCGGCATTCGGCGGCATCATCGCCTTCAACCGCGAACTGGATGCCGAGACCGCGAAAGCGATCGTCGAGCGTCAGTTCGTTGAAGTGATCATCGCCCCGAGCGTCAGCGAAGAAGCTCGCGCCATTGTCGCAGCCAAAGCCAACGTGCGCCTGCTGGCCTGCGGCGAGTGGTCGGCTGACCGCGCCGCTGCGTGGGACTACAAGCGCGTTAACGGCGGTCTGCTGGTGCAGAGCCGCGACATCGGCATGATCAGCGCCGATGACCTGAAAGTCGTGACCAAACGTGCGCCGACCGAACAGGAAATCCATGACCTGATCTTCGCCTGGAAAGTTGCCAAGTACGTCAAGTCCAACGCCATCGTCTACGCCAAGAACCGTCAGACCATCGGTGTCGGCGCTGGCCAGATGAGCCGCGTAAACTCGGCACGTATCGCCGCGATCAAGGCTGAGCACGCCGGTCTGCAAGTCGCCGGTTCGGTGATGGCCTCCGACGCGTTCTTCCCGTTCCGCGACGGCCTGGATAACGCGGCCAAGGTTGGGATCACTGCGGTGATCCAGCCGGGTGGCTCGATGCGTGATGCGGAAGTGATTGCTGCAGCCGATGAGGCTGGCATTGCGATGGTCTTCACCGGCATGCGCCACTTCCGTCACTAAGAACACGTTCCAATGTAGGAGTGAGCCTGCTCGCGATAGCCATTGATCAGTCAAAGCTGCAGTGACTGACACACCGCAATCGCGAGCAGGCTCACTCCTACAGAAAAGCGTCCCTGCGGCGCTCAACAGAATTAGCGTCATCCGAGGTTTTTGAAATGAATGTTTTGATCATTGGCAGCGGTGGCCGTGAACACGCCCTGGCCTGGAAAGTGGCTCAGGATCCGCGTGTGCAGAAGGTTTTTGTTGCACCGGGCAACGCTGGCACCGCCATCGAAGCCAAGTGCGAAAACGTCGCCATCGACGTGCTGGCCCTTGAGCAACTGGCCGACTTTGCCGAGAAAAACGTTTCCCTGACCATCGTCGGCCCGGAAGTGCCACTGGTGGCTGGCGTTGTCGATCTGTTCCGCTCCCGTGGCCTGGACTGCTTCGGCCCGACCGCTGGTGCTGCGCAGCTGGAAGGTTCGAAAGCCTTCACCAAGGATTTCCTCGCGCGCCACAAGATCCCGACCGCCGACTACCAGAACTTCACCGAGATCGAGCCGGCTCTGGCTTATCTGCGTGAAAAAGGCGCACCGATCGTGATCAAGGCCGATGGCCTGGCCGCCGGTAAAGGCGTGATCGTCGCCATGACCCTGGCTGAAGCCGAAGACGCCGTGCGTGACATGCTCGCTGGCAACGCTTTCGGTGACGCCGGTTCGCGTGTGGTCATCGAAGAATTCCTCGACGGCGAAGAAGCTTCGTTCATCGTCATGGTCGATGGCAAAAACGTTTTGCCGATGGCCACCAGCCAGGACCACAAACGTGTTGGCGACGGCGACAGCGGTCCGAACACTGGCGGCATGGGTGCCTACTCCCCTGCCCCGGTGGTCACCGCCGACGTGCACCAGCGCGTGATGGATCTGGTTATCTGGCCGACCGTGCGCGGCATGGCCGATGAAGGCAATGTCTACACCGGTTTCCTTTACGCCGGTCTGATGATCGACAAGGCCGGTAACCCGAAGGTTATCGAGTTCAACTGCCGCTTCGGCGATCCGGAAACCCAACCGGTGATGCTGCGTCTGCAATCGAGCCTGGTGCTGCTGGTCGAAGCCGCTCTGGCGCAAGCGCTGGACAAGATTGAAGCACAGTGGGATCCACGTCCGAGCGTCGGTATCGTGCTGGCTGCTGGCGGTTACCCGGGCGACTACGCCAAGGGCGCCGCGATCAACGGTCTCGATGCTGCGGCGAAGCTGGAAGGCAAAGTCTTCCACGCCGGCACCGCACTGAAAGACGCTCAGGTTGTCACTGCCGGTGGTCGCGTGCTCTGCGCCACTGCAATGGGCGCCAGCGTCGGTGAAGCGCAGCAGCAAGCCTACAAGCTGGCGGCCGCCATCGACTGGGAAGGCTGCTTCTACCGCAAGGACATTGGCTACCGCGCCATTGCCCGTGAACGTGGCGAAACCCAGGAATAAGCTGTCGATCAAGTCCGGCGAGGGATACCGTTCCTCGCCGGGCTGTTCCGCCGCCGCGCATCGTTATATTCTGGCATCAACCTACGAAGGGATTTCGCCGTGCGCTGGCTCAGGATTGCCATAAGCTTCACCGTCACGATGCTGACCTTGCTCTGCATGCTCACGGCCCAGGCCGCGCAAGGCAGTGGCTGGTCGGTATTGCTCGACGATCAGGGCAATCTGCAACTGAGCGATATCCGCTCCGCTCGCTACACCAATCAATTCAGCCCCATCGACCTTGACCGCCTCACTGCGTCCGAGCCCGATGGCGCATTGTGGTTGCGTTTCCGGCTGGCGCCGGGCAAGCACGAACAAGTGCTGCGCATCTTCGCCCCTGACCTGTCAAAGCTCAGTCTCTACGTGCTCGACGGCGACCAGCTGATCGAGCAACGCAACACCGGCACCGATCAGCCACAGGCCGAACGACCGTTGCCGAGCAGCGACTTCATGCTGCCACTGCCACAGAGCGACAAACCTCTCGACGTCTATCTGCGTCTGGTCTCCGATCATCAGTTGCGCCCGCACGTGACTCTGCAATCAGCGGTGATGAGCGCGGCCAACCATAACCAGACGCTGGTCTTCGGTTTACTGTTCGGCTGCCTCGGCATGCTGCTGTTGCACAACCTGGTGCGCTACGCCTATTCCCGCTCGCGCAGCAGTTTGTGGCTGGCGGTCTGCGAAGGCTTGTTGGGCCTGAGCCTGTTGCTGCTGCTCAACCTCGCCGGTCCCTGGCTGCCGAACTGGCATGCGGTGCAGACGCCGGGCGCCTATCTCGCGTTGCTGCTGACCGCTCCGGCCGGGTTGATGTTCGCCTATCGCTTCTTCGCTCCGCTTGGCCCGCACCCGCTGAACAAACTGTTGATTGGCGACATCCTGTTTATCGTGACCTGCAGCCTGTTGCTGTTGTTCGTCAACACCCTGCCGCTGAACATCATCACTTATGCACTGGTGGCGCTGGCCGGCCTGAGCATGTTGTTCGTCGCGTTCTATCACTGGCAGAAGGGCTACCGTCCGGCGCGGTTGTTCGTCGCGGCGATGGTGGTGTTCAACATCGGCACATTGATCATTCTGCCTGCCTTGCTGGGGCTGACGCTGGTGTCACCGCAAGGCCTGATCATGACCCTGATGGCATTCATCTGCATCAGCGGTCTGTTGATGAGCATCGCTCTGGGTGAACGTCAGCGCAGCATCACCGAAAGCCGTTTCAGCGTCAGCCGCGACCTTGCCGCGAGCAATGCAGAGATCAACGCCAAAGCCGAATTTCTCGCCAAGATCAGTCACGAAATCCGCACGCCGATGAACGGCGTGCTGGGCATGACCGAACTGCTGCTGGGTACGCCGCTGTCGGTCAAGCAACGCGACTACGTGCAGACCATCCACAGCGCCGGCAACGAACTGCTGACACTGATCAACGAGATCCTCGACATCTCCAAGCTCGAATCCGGGCAGATCGAACTGGACGACGTGCAGTTCGACCTCAACGCCTTGATCGATGACTGCCTGAGCATCTACCGCGCCAAGGCCGAACAACAGAACGTCGAGCTGATCAGCTTTATCCAGCCGCAAGTGCCGCGCGTAATCAGCGGCGACCCGACACGCCTGCGCCAGACCCTACTGAGCCTGCTGGAAAACGCCCTGAAGAAAACCGACGAAGGCGAAGTGCTGATCGTCGTCGCGCTCGACGAACGCAGCAGCAAGCCACGCCTGCGCATCGCCGTGCAGGACAGTGGCGCGCCAATGGAGCAGGAAGAGCGCGACGCACTGATGCACGCCGAACTGCACAGCAAACACTTCCTCTCGGCCAACCGCCTGGGCGGCAATCTGGGGCTGGTCATCGCGCGGCAACTGATCCGTTTGATGCAGGGCGAATTCGGTATCAAGAGCGGCGCCAGTCAGGGCAGCACGCTGTGGCTGACCCTGCCACTGGACCCCGATCGCCTCGAACACCCGACTTCCGATCTCGACAGTCCGCTGCAAGGCGCACGGGTGCTGGTGGTCGACGACAACGACACCTGCCGCAAAGTGCTGGTCCAGCAATGCAGTGCATGGGGGTTGAATGTCAGCGCGGTGCCTTCCGGCAAGGAAGCGTTGGCCTTGCTGCGAACCAAAGCGCACCTGCGTGATTACTTTGATGTGGTGCTGCTCGATCAGAACATGCCGGGCATGACCGGCATGCAGCTCGCGGCCAAGATCAAGGAAGACCCAAGCCTCAACCACGACATCCTGCTGATCATGCTCACCGGCATCAGCAATGCGCCGAGCAAGATCATCGCGCGCAACTCGGGGATCAAACGTATCCTCGCCAAACCGGTGGCCGGCTACACGCTCAAGACCACCCTGGCCGACGAACTCAATCAGCGCAATAAAGGCCAGGTGGTGTTTCAGCCGCAAGTGGTCACCCCGGCCACAGCTGCCAAAGTGCCAAGCGACTTCCGCATCCTCGTTGCCGAAGACAACACGATTTCGACCAAAGTGATTCGCGGCATGCTCGGCAAGCTCAACCTGCAACCGGACACCGCCGCCAACGGCGAAGAAGCGCTGCAAGCGATGAAAGCCCAGCGTTACGACCTGGTGCTGATGGACTGCGAAATGCCGATCCTCGATGGTTTCTCGGCGACCCAGCAATTGCGCGCCTGGGAAGTCAGCAATCAACGCATCCGCACGCCGATCGTGGCGTTGACGGCGCACATTCTCGCCGAGCACAAGGAGCGCGCGCGTCAGGCCGGAATGGATGGGCATATGTCCAAGCCGGTGGAGTTGTCGCAATTGCGCGAGCTGATCGAGCATTGGGTTGCTCAGCGAGATCAGCAGAATCGGACGGCGTCGACGTTCTGAGCAGGATCGTATGGTTATTCGATCAGATCTCCAAGCCATCAATATATTTGAGTGAGCCGGTGATGACGGAGTTTTTCACCTTTTCGCGAAACTGTGCGTAATGCAGCGTGTTGAATGTAATGGCAGCCATTTGTTCAACGCTGTTGTGGATAAGTGTTTCATCCTCGCTGAACAAGAAACCGCTGGTTTCTCTAACGATCTGGAATTGACGGTGATAGATGCCCATTTTCACTTTGTTCGGGCCACTCATCACGCAGGGGATCATTTGAAAATATCCGACATTGGCACGCAGGCTCGTGGACTCGAACAGCCTGAGTGCCAATGTGTTACGTTCCATCACCTGCAGCGCACGCCGCATGGGTTCGCAGAACTGCTCACCCAATACCGCCGCGATACGCTGCGTTGCCTGACCGGCCATCAGATTGTTGCGCGACGGCGTCAAGGTTTGCGGTTTCGGCACGTCCCATCCGACAAATTTCAGGACATTCCTGTAGTACTCGAACCAGTCCCCCGATAGCCCGTCCTCGAACGCCGCACGCGTTGCTCTTTGCGCATAGGCGGTGCTCATGTAGATGTCGTCTCGATGGCTCGCAGGCAGGCCACCGGCAAACGCCACGACACTGCCGCCCACCACCGCAGCCTGCGGTGTAATCAAGTCCTTCATGCCGTAATCTCCTTGGTCAGACTCAGCACGGCCACGCTGCCCGCAAGTTTGTCCCTGACTTTCCTGGCAATCGCCTCACGCGCGCCGCTGTAGCGAATGTCGGACAGACTTGCCCGGGCGTGATGCACATGGACCAAGCCTTGAACCTCTTCGCGTTGATACAACTGTTGAAATGGATTCTGGCTTAACTCGAGTGACGTCTCGAACTCAACAAACGCGCTTGCGATCGAATCGGCAGCATTCGCGACAATCACCAGTAGATGCACCTTCGCCAACGGCGCTGGCATGCTGTCCGACTTGGCCGTAGCCGATATTTTCATGAAACTGCGCAATCGCTGGATGGCGAGTTCGTCGCCCGGTATGTGTGCCATTCGCTGCAGAACTGCGCCCATTATTCGGGTTTCAGGCATCGCATCATTGCTTAACGCGGTATTGAAAAACTCCAGCGCCGACTGACTTCCGGGATTGCTGACCGGCCATGTCTGCTTCGACTTCTGATGGCGTAACCAGAAATCATCAAGGACACTCACGTACGTGCCGTACCAATCCGGGGACAGGGATTTTTCACGTTTCTTATTGGCAACCAGTTGCGCCAGCAAAACCGAGTTGACCAGATCGCGATAAACTTCCAGCCGCTCACCATCGGGAATAATCACCACGCAAGCCCCGACAACCAGAACTAAACATTCTTCATCCATGTTAGGCCTCCGTAATAAAAAGGGCAGTCGCCATGACTGCCCTTCTTCTTAATCAGATTTCATACTCTTCGATTTTCGATACCACGTTCAGACCTAGCTTGGTCCTGATGGCCAGGCGCGCCTTATCAGCAACCTCGGTATTCTTGGCAAAGATCGTTTCACCGGTGTACAACTTCACATTGCGAATATCCACATCGACAAACATAACTTTAGTGGAAGTATTGCGACGCAGAAAACGCACAGCTCCGACGGCCATGATGGCTTCGCCATTAACTTCGGTACAGACGCCAGCGGTGATGCCGCCAACGCCGTGGTTCAGCAGATTGCGTTCATACAGAGTCAATGCGGTGTCGCGTTTTTTCAGAGCGGCGATCGCGTCGCCCGCCGTCTTCAGCATCAGCGCAGTTGCAGGACCAGGCACCGCAAGACCCGCGACCACCGAGCCGAGAATTTCCAGGACCAGTTTATCCATCCGTACGCTGGTGCCCGCAACCTCCAGATCGTTGTAGTACTTGGTGACAGGCGTCCAGCCTGAGTTGGTCATGACCTCGCGAAACAGCAGATACCACTCCAGGCCCTGGCTTTCGAGCGGGAATTTCTTGTTGGCTACCAGTGTCGCGAAAAGAAAGGCATTTTGTGCGTCGGTCCGATTGTCATCCGTCAGATGGGCAGAAAATGCCAAAAGACCCTCGCCAACAACTGCCGCCTTTGTCGGCGCTTCCACGGCGTCACCCGAGTCAAGGGTCAAGGCAACACCACGACCTTGAATAGTTGGAACTTCATCAATTTCATATTGCTGCAAAGCACTAATGCAGTTGGCGACATAGAGTTGTTGCATTACTGGGTTATTCACTTTGAATTCCTTATCATCATTCAAGCAAGCCATCATTAACTTGCGAAAACAACCATAACCAAAGATACCAACCCCCAACAAACCAAAACATGTAACACCAATTACCAAAACAACAAATACCACAACTAACAAACAACTAAACTGACAACAACCAGTCTTTTAAAAGTCGATACCCCAACCCCGTAAAGCGCTGATAGACTCCATCCCCATTCTCCTTCCCTGCGAGACATGACCATGCTCCACGTGTTGTTCAGCGTTTACCTGAAGATGCTGGTGCTCTACAGCCCGTTCTTCGTGTTGTCCTGCTTTATCAGCCTGACCCGTGGTTACTCGCGCAAGGAGCAACGGCGCCTGGCCTGGAAAGTGGCGTTGGCGACGCTGGTTTCCAGCGTCTTGCTGTATCTGTTCGGGCGGGTGATTTTCGATGTGTTCGGCATCACCGTGGATGCATTCCGCATTGGTGCCGGCAGTGTGCTGTTCATTTCGGCGCTGGGCATGGCGCAGGGAAAACCGGCGGTGCAGGCCGACAACGTGCAGCAGGACGTCACCATCGTGCCGCTGACCATCCCGCTGACGGTTGGCCCGGGCACCATCGGTGCCTTGCTGGTGATGGGCGTCAGCCAGCCGCATTGGGACGACAAGCTCACCGCGATCATCAGTATCGCGCTGGCCAGCTTCACGGTTGGCGTGGTGCTGTACCTGTCGAATCGTATCGAGCGGATTCTGGGGGATCAGGGATTGCAGATCGTCAGTCGTTTGATGGGATTGTTTGTCTGCGCCCTGGCGGCGCAGATCATTTTTACCGGGATTAAAGGCTATCTGGTGCCCTGAGGCCGCCCCCCGAGCGCGCCGGCCAAATTAAAACGCCGCGAACGACAACGTTCGCGGCGTTTTGCTTTTCAGACGAATTCACCGGTCAGGACAAATGCTCAGCCAGCACCGCCAGGCTGGCAGTTGCGTCATCGCCCTGCACACTCGCAAAGGCCTTCAACCATTGTTCGAGTGCGAACACGTACTCACGGCCAGCGATTTTGACAACCAGTTCGCATGCCCCCTGCTCCTCAATCCCGCGAACGATCAGACTGTGGCCATTGTCCGGGTCGGCGAGTACCAGGTGGCCATCGACCCGCGACATCAGCCAATGCCCACACTCAGGCATATCCAGCACCAACAAGCCAGGTTCCGTCTCCTGCTCACCGGATGGGCGCCGTACATCAACAACGATGCAATCCAGACGCTGCCAGGTTGCGGCCGATATCCGATAACCCTCTGTGTGCGAACCAAAGGTCAGAATCAACCTTTCGATATTGTCAGCAAGCAATGGCTGCACCTCGGTAAGGTCATCACTCACTTCCAGCACCATGACCTCCTCGTCACGGTGCGCGTAGCTATCCGGCAACCAGACGCCATCGACCGTCCCGGCGCTGAAGATCAATGGGTCAATCGGGTCGAACAGCAGCGGATTGGCCGCATCACGCGTACCGAGGAACGTCGGCCATTTTCCATCGTCCCGAGCAGACACCTCGAATAGTCGATCAAGCTTCGGAACGTAGTATCGGTAGCGATTGCCAGTATTTTCAACGGGGAGAAACGCGGCATGGTCTTGCCCGTCCAGCCGCAGTTTTAAACGCTTCTGCAATTGCGCTGGCGTCTGGCCGGGAACGTATGACCAGCGGTTTTCCATGCCGACAATTCGCGCCGGTTGCTGATCCTGCAGTTGCAGTGTCACACCTTCGCGGGTACGCCCGAGCAGCCCGTCGCCATGCGGCAGCACTTCGCAAAACGCCCACGACGCCCATACTCGCTCGGCCTGTGGCAACACTTGGCGATGCAGCAACACGCTGCCGTTGCCGAACGCCGTGCGCAGTTGCTCGAGGGAGACCAGCGTCTGGCGCCACAGCTGTCCGGAAGAAACATCAAGCAGCCAAACCCCTTGCCGGTCGGGCGTCAGCCCCAGCAACGTCAGCTCGTGGTTGCCCATGGCGTCCATCAGCACAAGCTTTTCGTCGATACACCACACTGGCAGAAACGTCTGACCCGCTTGGGCACGCAGGCCGATGATGGCAAATGCGGCGCTGCTGTATTCCCTGGCAAGCGCCGGTAATGCCGCCAGCCAATCGGGGTTTTGTTGCAGCCAACGCTGGCCGAGGCCGACAAACTTCAGCACAGGTCTATCCAGCTCGGACAGCCAGTTGTCGTCCTTGGCGCCGAGGTCGATTTCGAACATTCGCCCATCGTCTTGGGTGGCCAGGAAGCTTTCGCCAACGCGCGTAACGTCGATCACACCCTTCGCAAGCGCCTCGTGCCACACCACGTCGTCACGCAGCTGGATGCCATGACTGAGCATTTGACTTTGCCGACTGTAAAACAGCAGCGCAGCGGCGGGATCAGAGGATCGAGGCATCAGCAACACCCTGTCTGCTTCAATGTCGGCGTCAGCCCGGAAGTACCTGTCGTGATGCGCGGCAATCCATGCCCGCTCAAGCAGTTGATCGAAGGACCAGGCACGGGCGTGAATGTATGGCGCGTAGGTCCAGGTGCTGATGGGCGAAGCCATGCCGGGTGTCTCGTCCGTGTAGGGACGACGCTGTTTCTGGCGATGGCGGAAAAACCCGATTCTCGTGCCCTCCTCGGGCTTGAGAAAAGAGTTTTCCAGACCGGGCGACCACATGTGGATGTCCGTCAGGGTCACTTCGCGGTCGGTCAGATGAAACTCCAGCGTCGTGCGCACACTCATGGACTTTTGTTCTACCAACTGCTGCGAAACTCGCAGAGTGCCGTCCGCCAGTTGCCCGAAAGCGCTGATTTTCGTACCGGGTTCCACACTCAGTAACCGATAACGATGCACGACCAGGCCGCTGATCACAGCGACGCGCCAGACCGTGGCATGGTCGGGATGATAAAACCACGCATGAGCAGCGTTGGCGGCGCCCAGCATCAGGCCGTCGTTGACTTCGCGCGGCAGATCGCGCGCAAATAACAAACGTTTTTGAGCGATGTCGTAAAAGGCCGTTGTGCGCACAGCGTGGCTGGCCGGACTGAACGGTACCCTGAACCGGTTAAGCGTGACGTAACCAGTGCCCAGGCGCCCTTCATTGTCTCGCTGGCGCAGATGGGCAAGGACATCACGCGGGTTGTCTTTAGCATCGTTGAGGGTGATGGAAAGCAGGCGCAGCGCCTGGCGTTGCCAATCCAGTTGAAACAACTCTCCCCCGGCCAGTTCAATCAACCCCTCGAACGCCGACAGCACGATACCGTCGACCGTCAGTTGACGCCCCGCCAGGTATGTCTGCGGGGCGCCGTCATCCATCTTGGGTGCATCATCAAAGCTGATCTGCTCGATGCTGGCCCAAGGGGCATGCACCAGCCATTGGGCCTTGCCATTGAATTTCACCGCTTTCAATCCCGGCGTCAGACGAAGCTGGCAGCGCTCTGACGTGGCGCTGATTTCGTAGGACAGCTTTTGCTGGCACTCCATCGGCAAAGTCGGAACCGCTAGCTGGCGCACCTGCTCGTCCAGCACCACACTGATCGTTGTCGGTTTATAGACCGGATGCAGTTTGTAGAGGATGTGTTTGAAAGAGGGTGTGCTGTGCAGATAAAAACGCCGGTTGCCCTGCTTGTCGTATTCCAGCTTGTCCGCCGCACTGTTGCGCAATTGCGGATAGCGTGTGTGGATGCGCTTATCCAGATGGCTCGTCAGCGTATCGCCCAGTGCCGTGAATGGATTGAACAACGAGTACCACTCTGGTACAGGTGTTTCACTGGCGTTGCGAGGCTCGACCTGCTCTCCCGGCAGAGGCTCGTAGACGTAGCCCGCGCCTCCCAGTTGATATTCGTAGCCGTAATAGCAGAGTGGTGTGCAAGGCAACACCACGGTATGCAGTGAAGCTGTCCCGGGGATATTCAGCGCTGTGCTCTCGGGTAGACCGAAAGCCTGCCGGATGTTGAGGGAACGGTGTATCTGCTGCGGATCATCGTTGTATTGCGGCAACTCGAGTGCGCCGCCGCCCCACGGATAAAAGCGCTGACTGTCAAAGCGCACCCGCCGGTCCTGCAAATCCAGATGGGTGATCACGGCTTCTGGCGGGAACTGCAATACACCCTCCGCGACAGTGAAAGCGCCCGGTTTGTAAGCGTTGTAGATGGCACGCAAATGATTGCCGACCGCTGTTGCCTTGTCGGCAATCTGCCCAAGATTGCTGGCGATGGCCGTGGCACCGATGCCGATACCGAGTAACGGCACAGACAGAAACGCCGCCGCAGCGCCAACCGTTCCGCCTGCCGCCAATGCCACAACATCCAGGCCTAACGCCACGGTGTTGAACGCCAGAGACGTAGAGAACCGCGAGCGCTGCTCGTGATTTTGCGCCAATGCCAGGTTATGAATGTCGAAGCCAATGTTGGCCAGCGAAAACGCAAAACCAACACCCGTGGCCGCGCGACCGAGTACACGGCCGGACAACGACGACTGACGCAAGAGCAGCGCCTGTTCACTGGCCACCGCCTGCCGCACCAGGTTGATCATCTGCGCGGTATCGCTGAGTACGCCAAAACCCAACTGCGCATAGCTGACGTAAACCTGGACCTGCAACGCGATCGACAAGGCTGGCAACTGATCACCGGCCTGGTATTCACGATGGCGCATTTCACTGATCAGCGTCTGGATCGCAAAGGCGAAACTCAAGCGGCTGCCGCCATCCGCCTCGGCCGCAGCACTCGGTTTGCCTACCTTCACCCGCTGATGCAAATGCTGCTTGAGCTGAGTGAAGCGCGGGTCGGCCGTGGTCACTGTTCGCACTTGATGCGGATTCTGTGCATCGACCAACGTCAGCGAGAAGCCGCCGTCCGCCTGCGATTTGAGCGTTTCCAGCAATGGCAAATATTCACGCCCGAGCGAGTGTTCACTGCGCAACCGCTGCATGGCCTGATCAAACGCCTGCGCCCAATAGCGCGCATCCACCTGTGCCAGGCTGGCCCCCATCCGCGCGTTTTCACCGAGCGAACGCTGGCGCGCCACGGCCTGTTTTGCCCAGACAGCGACACGGCGTGAATCACTTGAAGGAATGTGCAAAAAACTGTCCAGACGCAAACCGCTCGATAGCTTGCGGGCTGCCATCGCCTCGGTGTTCAACTCGATCACGTTGAATCGCGCCCCGGCCATCTCGCCCAGACCGTAGAGCCTGGCCAGGGCACTGTCGCCTGCACTCAGATAACGCTCAATGCCAAGTTTCACCTGCGCGCCTTTGGCGAACGCGTAAATGGCAAAGTTCGGGTCATAGAAGCGGTAGACGAATTGGTCTCCAGCCTGCACTTTGGCCACCAGCAAGGCGTGATCGCCGGTGTCGAGCAACAGGACGGTGGTCGCACTTTTCGCCTCCAGTGTCTGCATGACCGAGTCCAGACTCTGCAAGCCGCGGGATTCACCAATAGCACGGGTGGGCAAGGCCCGCAGTTCACTCAACGCACTGAGCAAAGCCTGTGAACTCGGTTCCTGATGGTTGACGTTGGCCGTGGCGACATGCCCCACCAATGTCCGTTCGGCCGACTCGCCGGCAGCCACCGCTGCGCCCATCAGCAACGCCAGCGGATAACACCGACGTCCCGGATCACTGCTCGTGTGCATCAGCAAATCCTGCGACAGTTGCCGGGCCGAGGTCGCGCCGGCCTCGACGAACATTTCGCGCACCAGCGCACTGCGCTGAAGAATCCGCGAACGGTATTCACCTTGCGCCGTGCGCGTGATCTGCCCGATACGTTCGCCCCATTGGCGCAAGGTCAGTGCTTCAAACAGTGCCTGAACCTTGAGTTCGCGGGCCGTCAGGAGGCCATGCACCTGTCCACGCGCCAGCGCGGCCTCGAAGGCGGGCGACTGCCGCTGACGCAGGGCTTTTTCAACCGCATCATAACGAGCGAAAGTACCGTCGCCGTCAGTTTCGACAGCGAGGTCGCGCACGGTTTGCCAAACGCTGGCAAAACTCGCGTCGTCCAGACTTGTCGCGCCGAAAATCCCCCCGAGCATGACGCGTACCAACGGGCTGAGTTGTTCCAGCGGCAGGGAATCATGGGCAATGCGGCTGAGCAGTTCGTTGAGGTTGCTTGAGGATTCGGCGCCATGGGAAACGGGCAGTTCGCGCACAGGTTGCGCAAGGATCAACTGACGATTATCGAAGCCGATGGAAAAGGCTTGGGTGAAGGTAATATCACCGCTGAGCTTGTCCCTCATGGCTCGCACAAAGGGTTCGCCCAGATCATCCATCAGTTGTTGCAGGACCGACGTCAGCAGCACTGCTTTACCGCCGACTACGGGCCAGCCTTGTTTGAACGTCAGCGTCTGTTGCGGCTGAAGCAGATCCGCCAGTTGGCCGGTGTAGCGTGATTTGAGTTTGCCGGTTTTCCACTTTTCCTGCTCTTTGGCCAGCCATTGCTCGGCGTCATCATTGACGGTCCAACCGGAGATCGCTTCCTCCTCGGTCTGCACGTTGTAACCCTCGGCCAGTCGCAAGCGCTCCTGAACCGTAACCTCGTTGTGCGGCAGGAGGTGAGTCTCGACATAGTTTTTCAACCCGGTAACCGCCGCACCCGGCCCGGTAAGCGCAATGGTGCCGCGCGATCCGACGCGAATGCCGTCACGGTAGTAACTTAAAATCGCCTCGCTCAACTTACCCAGAAAATCCTGCAGCGTGCGCGTCAGTTGCCCCTGCTCGATTTTCTCGTTCATGACGTTTTCTATGACGTCGAGCAATCGTTCAGTCTGTGACCAGTCTACGGACGACGCGATGGCCGACTGTTCAACGGCCTGCAGGCAGTCATAGTTGAACCGGATCAATTGCATGACCGCGAGCGTCATCTCGCTTTGCGGTTGTGCCAGCAGATAAGCGTTCATCTCTCTACTGAATTGCGCGCCCATACGCAGGCCATGCTGCGGACTGTGGACTTCACGCGGTGCGACAAATATAGGCTCGACGCCGGGCTTGCTGCGGGCAAAGACCAGCAGTGCCTCGCGATGTGCGGCAGGCAATGCATCCGTGTGATCGGTGTAGCGCAGACGATCGCGACCGGGCATCAACGTTTCATCATGATTGAGCAAAAGCTGCAAAACCCCTAGCCGTTGCTCGTCACTGAACCCACTGATGTCGACACCGCCCAGTCTGTCAGCCAGCGGCGGCAAGTAATCCATGTCACTGTAACGCCCGCCTTCGGCATATTCGGCCTGCAAGCGAACAACGTCACTTGCCGCCGCAAAGTTACCGCGCATTACCACTTCGCGTTGATAGACATCCTCTAGAAAGTGCCCGGCGAAATCCCGCCGAACATCACGCAACTGCAAGTCGCCGCCGGCCATTTGCAGATGGCTTTGCAAGCAGCGATGACGAAAGGCTTCCAGCGTCGTGCGGTCCTTGCCGTAAGCACGCACCATCAGGTCGATCCGGGCCTGATCAGCTTTCCCGCGCCACTGCGGTTGTTGCAGGTACTCGAACATCTCGCGCTTCAATACACGCGCACGATCTTCGATCATCTTTGCAAGTTCATCGGGGTTGGTCACGGTGTCCCCGCCAGACTCCATCGCAGCAACTCTGGCGCTATCGGATATAACCCGATTCATTTCGAAAGCTAGTAACGCATCGCTGTCGTACCAGAGATTGAACTGGTAACTCTCGGCAGCCAGCACCTGACGCCAGATATTCATGTAATCGCGCTGGATATTGCCAACCTCACTGCCGCCCACCCAGACAAAATGCATGATTTTGGGTATCGGACTGGGCACCTCACTGAGCATGTTTACAGTGCCCGCCAAACGGGCGGCGTAATCGCGTAATTTTTCTTTGACGGTATCGATCAACGCTATCGCGGGCGCGGAGTTACGCTTTGCCAAGCGTTCAAAATTTTCCAGAAAGAGTGTTACAACCTGCAGCTTTTGAGCAAGGCTCGTGGCTTGGCCGGCATTCTCGTAAAGCGCCAGCAACGTTGTATATTCGGCAGAAGCGGAAAACGCCTTGAATGCGCGCTTTAACCCGGAGTATTCATCAGCGGAAATAAAATTAAATTCGTCAACATATTGCTCCATGACACCCATCAGACTTCATCCTTTATTCGTTGAGAGAATCCTCAACGAAGTTAGTCTGCTCGTGGGGCAACTTCAAAAAGCACAAAATTCAAATAGTTTCCCAAGAAACATCAAACAACAGACAAGTTGATTCCGCGCATAATTCGGTAATAAACAGGTGCATGACAAGTCGTTCGATAAACAAACGAAGCGGCGCGCGCAACGGATGCGCCGCCGTGTTTTAAACTTAATCGTCCGGTAATGAAGTTCGACTTGATGTCACACCGAGGCAACTTATTTACAACTTGCCTCGGCTCGGCACTCAGGAAAGCGGCTTTTCGCCGTACCAGCGCGGCGTGTAAACCCAATCACCACCGCTGGCACGCGCAAACGTGCAGGTGGTCGAAGAACCAATCAGCACCATGGTGCGCATGTCCACTTGTTCCGGGGTCAACGCGCCCAGTGTCGTGGTGCGTAGAGTCTGGCCGGGACGACCGATGTCGCGGCCCAACACCACCGGTGTTTGCGGCGTGCGATGCTGCGCGACAATCTCCAGCGCCCGGCCCAGTTGCCATGGCCGCGCGCGGGAGATCGGGTTGTAGAACGCCAAGGCCAGATCCGCTTCAGCGGCCAGATCCAGACGCTTTTCGATGATCGACCAGGGCTTCAGGTTGTCCGACAGCGACATCACGCAGAAGTCATGACCCAGCGGTGCGCCGGCTTGCGCGGCGGTGGCCAGCGAAGCGGAAACGCCCGGAAGGATTTCCAGATCGACGCTGTGCCACGCCGGATCGGCCGACTCGTGCAACGCTTCGAGCACTGCGGCAGCCATGGCGAACACACCCGGATCGCCCGAGGACACAACGATCACCGAGCGTCCCTCGGCGGCCAGTCTGAAGGCGTGACGGGCGCGTTGCATTTCTTCACGGTTGTCGGTGCAGTGCTGCACTTGATCGGCGCGAAACGGCCCGGCCATGCGCACGTAGGTTTCGTAACCGAGCACATCGGTCGCGCGAGCCAGTTCGGCTTTTACCGCCGGCACCATCAGCTCGGCAGCGCCGGGGCCGAGGCCGATCACGGCGAGACGACCGCGTGGCCGGCCAATGCTGGAAACCTCCAAAGGCTGCTCGGCGACTGCGATTGCCATGCCGTGGCCAGTCAGGACCGTTGCCGCTGGCACTGCGAAACGCGCCAGGGTTTCGAGGTTGCTTTGTGCCGCGACAAAGCGCAGCGGCACACCCAGCTCAAGCGCCGCTTCACGCAAAAGTGGCGAAGCCATTTGCGTCTCGCTGGCCAGCAGACAGGCCAGCGACTGCACGGCGATCTTCGCCTGCTGCAACGCGCTGCGAACGGCATTCGCCAGGTCCGCCGTTTCAGCACTCACCGCCACCGCCACGCTGCGTGGATAGATCATTAATTCACTGGCACTCGCCTCACGCGCGGCACTGCCGACATGAATCGAGCGCTGCGCCTGCGGATCTTCCAGCAATTGCGCCTGATCCAGCCACGGCGCCGCGCCTTCGATGCGCACGCTGTGGCCAGCCAACAGATCGGAGACGAAACGCTTGCCCAGTTCCAGATCACCCAGTGCGTAACCGCTCGGTGGGTTGAGTAGGCACGTGCCGAAGCGCAACTCGCCGCTGGTGGTAATCGCCGCTGCGACTTGCAGCCCGGCAGCGATGTCTCGCGCCATGACATTGACCCCGCCGAGGCCGCCCAACAACGGCACCACGGCGCTGCCGTCTTCGGCCACGGCGAGTACCGCAGGTTCGGCGCCCTTCTCCAGCAACAGCGGCGCCAGCGTGCGGATGACGATGCCAGCGGCGCACAGTGCGATGATCGGCGTGTCCTGCTGATACAGCGCGCGCAGGGTCTCGCCGAATTCCCGATACGTGCAATCGGCGCCTTCGACGCGCCCGGCGAGGCCGTGGATCTGCGCCGCCGGATAGACCTGCTGAATACGCCGCGCGGTGGCCAGGCTGCCCTGACCGAGAATGACGATGGCGGGGATGGATTGAGTCATCAGCCTTGCCACCGTTCGCCCGGCACGATGATCAGCGAGAAGTACGGCGACGACATCGGCTCGACCTGATCCATCGGCACAATCTTCTGATTGGCCATGGTTGCACGCTCGACGTACAGCGCGCGCTCGGCCAGGCCGAGTTCTTCCAGCACCTGACGCACTTTCGGGAAATTGCGCCCCAGCTTCATGATCACCGCCGCGTCGGCATCGGCCAGTCGGCGTTTCAATTCTTCATGGGGCAACACGCCCGATAGCACCGACAGACTCTGATTGCGATACACCAGCGGCGCGCCCAGTACCGAAGCGCCGCCGAGCATCGAGCACACGCCCGGCACCACTTGTGCTTCGTAGCGAGTGGCGAGGCGGTCGTGCAGGTACATGTAGGAACCGTAGAAGAACGGATCACCTTCACAGATCACCGCGACATCGCGACCGGCATCCAGATGCGCGGCGACCGTCTCGGCAGCTTCATCATAGAAATCGCTGATTACTTGCTCATAGGAGAGCGGCGCCGGCAGCACTTCGGTGGTCACCGGGTAGACCAGCGGCAGCAGGTTCTGCGCTTCTTGCAGGTGCGCCTCGATGATGCCGAAGGCGTTGCCCTTTTTGCCCTTGGCGACGAAGTACGCCACCACCGGCGACTCACGTAGCAGGCGCAGGGCTTTGACAGTAATCAGTTCCGGATCACCCGGGCCGACGCCCAGGCCAATCAAACGTCCTTTGGCCTGCATCATTCGATCTCCGTGGCGAGGGCGTTAACGGCGGCGGCGGCCATGGCGCTGCCACCGAGGCGGCCTTGCATGATCACGAACGGCACGCCTCGGCTGTCAGCGGCCAGGGCGGCTTTCGATTCGGCGGCGCCGACGAAGCCGACAGGGAAGCCGAGGATCAGCGCCGGTTTCGGTGCGCCGGCGTCGAGCATTTCCAGCAGATAAAACAGTGCGGTCGGCGCGTTGCCGATCACCACCACGCTGCCTTGCAGATGCGGACGCCACAGCTCCAGTGCGGCGGCGGAACGGGTGTTGCCCAGTTCACGCGCCAGATCCGGCACGCTCTCATCACGCAAGGTGCAGATCACTTCGTTGTTGGCTGGCAGGCGCGCACGGGTCACGCCTTCGGAGACCATTCGCGCATCGCAGAGGATCGGCGCACCGGCGGCCAGCGCGTCGCGCCCGGCCTTGCCCGCGCCTTCGGAGAATTGCAGACCGTCGATCGCCTCGACCATGCCGCAGGCGTGAATCACCCGCACCGCGAGTTTTTCCAGATCGGCCGGGATGCGCGCCAGATTGGCCTCGCTGCGAATGATCGCGAAGGAGTTGCGATAAATCTCCTGACCATCGCGGATGTAATCAAGCATCAATGGGGCTCCGAGAGCGGGCGTCGAGCAGGGTCGCGGCCGCTTCAATAGTAAGGTTGCGAGCGTGCAGCGCGCCGAAACCCGGCAGCGTTGCATCGCGAAAATAGAGGTCGTAATGACCGGGACTGACGGCCAGCAACGTCACCGGGGCACAGTGGGCGGCGGCGCAAGAGCGCGTGCAGCCGCTGAGGTGTACGTTGAGGGCCGAGGGCAGCAACGTCGCCAGATGGCGGGCGTCCTGCTTGGTGTCGGCCAGGCCTTTGCCGCAGCCATTGGAGCCGGTGCAGGCGATCAGGCGTGCAAGGGGTTCGGCAGCGCAAGTCAGCAGGCTCAGTTGCTCAAGTCCCTCCAGCACTTGAGCCGCATCGCTTGCTTTGACATCCGGCAGCAGCAGGCTTTGCCAAGGTGTGAAACGCAAGCTGCCATTGCCGAACTGGCGGGCCAGTTGCGCAGCCCCGCGCAGCATTGCCGGATCGAGACGGCCGAGCGCCGGCACCGCACCGATGTACACCTGACCCGCCGTATTCTGTGGATGAACGCCGATGTGCAGATCGTCCGCCACGGCCGTGCGCTGCCAATGGCTGACTGCCTTGATCGGCAGACACGTTCTCAGTTGTTCGAGAATTGCCAACATCGGCCATTCCTCGAGCAAATGGCGCATGCGCGTCTGCTCGGGACGCGCCCACGCCAGGAACAGCTCCAGCACTGCCACCACCAGCGCATGGCCATGTTCCAGCGCCACCGCGCCGATCGCGCGATCCGTCGGGCATCCGGCCAGACCGAACGCCAGCAAAGTTTCACCGTCACGCTCGAACGCCGACAACCACAGGTCATGAGAGTGTTCGAGCATCGCCAGCGCTTCACCGCCATCGAGTTGCACGGCGAACTTGGCGCTCAACTCGTGGAAGCGTGGATGGCTTTGCAGCGTGTCGATGATCTGCCCTGCAAGGCCGCGCGTGTCGAACTGCATCTGCCGATCGATCCCGGCAGCGGGGCTGAGCATCAGGTTGCGCACATCGTCAGCGGCCGCCGTACGCGGGCCGAGACCGGCGGCGAGCAGACGCTCGATCAGCGCTGCGGATTGCTCACCGATCCCGCGAATCTGCAGATTGGCGCGGTTGGTCGCCTCGATCGCCGCGCCGAACTGTTCGGCGGCATCGGCCACCGCGTCGGCCTGATCGGCACTGATCGAGCCGCCATTGAGCTTGATCCGGCAGATACCGCCGTCCAGTGCCTGGACGATACGCAGCAACCCCGGGCAGGCCGAGGGGCGTAGAGCGTTGGACATCGGGCGTTCGTTCAAGGGGCTGACCGGCTGCGTGGGAAAGGCGCTTCGCGGGCGAAGGCGCGGTATTATGCCTGCTTTGTCCGCTGGCATGAAAAGACTGCCCGTCGGAACGGCGTGTTTAGAGGAATATAGATGTCACCCTGGCTGACGGTAGTGGGAATCGGTGAAGACGGCTTCAAGGGCCTGGGCAAAAACGCCCGGCGTGCCCTGCTGGGCGCTTCGCGGATCATCGGTGGCCAGCGTCAACTGGATTTGTTGCCGGTGTGCATTCGCGGTGAACGGCAGTTGTGGCCGAGTCCGTTTTCCCTCGCGCCTGTGCTCGAACAGCGTGGCGAAGCGGTCTGCGTATTGGCCAGTGGTGACCCGATGTTCTACGGCGTCGGTGCCAGCCTCGCCCGCCAGGTGCCGAGCGACGAGATGCTGATCCTGCCAGCGCCGTCGTCCTGTTCACTGGCCGCCGCCCGCCTCGGTTGGCCGCTGCAGGAGGTGGTGACGCTGTCGCTGGTGGCCCGACCGCTGGCGGCGCTCAATGCCCAATTATTCAGCGGCGTGCGGTTGTTGTTGCTGAGCAACGACGGTCAGAGCCCGGCGGCGGTTGCGCAATTGCTCCGCGAGCGCGGCTTCGGCTCGAGTCGTTTTACCGTTCTCGAGCATCTCGGCGGTGACGCCGAGCGGCGCATCGACAGCACCGCCAACGCTTGGGACAACGCGCCGATAGCCGACCTCAATGTCATCGCCGTCGAATGTCTGGCCGACGCACAGGCTCCGCGTCTTTCACGTCTCGCCGGATTGCCGGATTCGGCATTCCAGCATGACGGCCAGTTGACCAAGCGCGACGTACGCGCCATCACCCTCGCCCGCCTTGCCCCGACCCCCGGCGAACTGCTCTGGGATGTCGGCGCCGGCAGCGGTTCGATCGGTATCGAGTGGATGCGCGCGCACCCGAGCTGCCGCGCCTTGGCCATCGAGGCCGATGACGGCCGTCAGCAATTGATCGAACACAACCGCGATGCGCTGGGTGTGCCTGGCCTGCAATTGATTCGCGGCAAAGCACCGCTGGCACTGGCCGGGCTGGAGCGCCCGGACGCGATTTTCATCGGCGGCGGCGTGACCCGTGAGGGCGTCTTCGAAACCTGTTGGGAACACCTGAAGCCCGGTGGCCGTCTGGTCGCCAACGCAGTGACGCTGCAAAGTGAAGTGGCGCTGATGAACTGGCGCGAGCGCTTCGGCGGCGAACTGACGCGCATCCATGTCGCCCAAGCGCAGCCACTTGGCGAGTTCGACACCTGGCGTCAGGCGTTGCCGATCACCCTGCTCGATCTGGTCAAACCCCTCGATGCGTGACGAAACCGCCGAACAACCCGCGCCCTTGCGCAGCGGCCTGACCACCGGCAGTTGCGCCACCGCCACCAGCCTCGCCGCCGCGCGTCTGTTGCTCGGCGGGCTGTCGGCGGATGCGGTGCAGATCGTGTTGCCCAAAGGCAAACAGGTGCAGATGCGTCTGGAGTTCTGTCGTTTGACCGATGACGGCGCCGAGGCCGGAACGATCAAGGATGCCGGCGACGACCCGGACGTGACCCACGGTGCGCTGCTCTATTCGCGGGTACGGCTTTTGAGTGAGCCGGGCATTCGTTTCAATGCCGGTACGGGCGTGGGCACCGTGACTCGGCCGGGACTGGTGCTGGGTGTCGGCGAACCGGCGATCAACCCGGTGCCACGCAAAATGATCAGCGATCACCTGACGCTGCTCGCCGCCGAGACCGGTTACGGCGGCGGCTTCGACGTCACCGTCAACGTCGAGGGCGGCGAAGCGCTGGCGCTGAAAACCATGAATCCGCGACTGGGCATTCTTGGCGGGCTGTCGATCCTCGGCACCAGCGGCATTGTCCGGCCGTTTTCCTGCGCGGCTTACATCGCTTCGATTCATCAGGGTATCGACGTCGCCAAGACCAACGGCTATCTGCACATCGCCGCCTGCACCGGCAACGCCAGTGAAGACACCATGCGCCGGGTCTACAACCTGCCGGAGATCGCCCTGATCGAAATGGGCGACTTCGTCGGTGCGGTGCTCAAGCATCTGCGCAAAGTGCCTGTGGATAAACTCAGCCTGTGCGGCGGCTTCGGCAAGATCAGCAAACTGGCCGCCGGGCACATGGATCTGCATTCGCGGCATTCGAGTATCGACTTGCCGCAACTGGCGGAGTGGGCCGCGGCGATTGGCGCCGATGAGGCTTTGCAGCAAGGCATTCGTGAAGCCAATACCAGTCAACAGGCGCTGGCCATGTCCAGTGCAGCAGGGATCGCCCTCGGTGATGAAGTCTGTCGCCATGCGTTGAATTTCGCCCGCAGCGTGGTGCCCGCGCAGGTGCAGGTCGAGGTGTTTGCGATTGATCGTCAGGGCGGAGTTGTCGGGCATGCCGGAGGTTTTGCATGAAAAGAATTTTGCTGCTCGGCGGCGTCACGGAAGCGCTGGCGATTGCCCGCACACTCGGGCCAGAACATATCTACAGCCTCGCCGGTGTTGGCCGGGTGCCGACG
This sequence comes from Pseudomonas sp. SCA2728.1_7, assembly GCF_018138145.1. Classification (NCBI taxonomy): domain Bacteria; kingdom Pseudomonadati; phylum Pseudomonadota; class Gammaproteobacteria; order Pseudomonadales; family Pseudomonadaceae; genus Pseudomonas; species Pseudomonas sp. SCA2728.1_7. The sequence continues at coordinate 3,442,363 of NZ_CP073104.1, forward strand.
GATCTGATCTGTCAGGTGCGTGTCGGTGGTTACGGTGGCGCTGAAGGTCTGGCGCAATTCATCCGCGACGCAGGCATCGATCTGCTGCTCGACGCCACGCATCCGTATGCCGCGCAAATCAGCCAGAATGCCGCGACCGCCGCGCGGCTGACCGGCATCCCCTGCTGGGCCCTGCGCCGTCCGGCCTGGCAGCCGCAGCCCGGTGATGATTGGCGTGAAGTCAGCGACTGGGCCGAGCTGATCACTGCCCTCAAGCCGTTTCGCCGACCGCTGTTCACCCTCGGCCGCGAACCGCTGCAGCACCTTGATGAAATCCCCGCCGACCAGTTCTGGACCCTGCGCGCCCTCGACGTCTACCCCGGCAACGAACGCTGCGAAGTGATCGGTGCGCGTGGGCCGTTTCTGCTTGGGGATGAGCGCGCACTGTTCGAGCGGCGGCAGATCGATGTGTTGATCAGCAAGAACAGCGGCAGCACCGCCACCGAGCCGAAGCTGGAAGTGGCGCGTGAGCGTGGGGTGCCGGTGGTTGTGTTGAAGCGACCGGGGTTGCCGGGGGTTGATCGGAAATTTCGATCAGCGTCTGAAGTCCTTGAAGCCCTGACGACGTCAGACTTTTCCTGACTTCGAGTTTATTAGCGAATTTACCTGCAATTTTTGAGGACGCAGCCGACTGTTTTTCACTACATCCTCACCCCAATACTTCGGTTCCTTTAATCCCGACAAGCAGACAGCCAAGAAAAGCGGCTTGCCAGCTTGTATCCCAAGGAATACGATCCCGACATGATCGCTTTTGAACGATCCCGCATATTTTCCGAATGGCTCGACTCCTTGAAAGACATCAAAGGGAAAGGCCGAATCATCTCCAGAATTAAAACAGCCGAAAATGGCAACTTCGGTGATTGCGGGTTCGTCGGTGACACTGTTTATGAAATGCGTGTTCATTACGGCCCCGGTTACAGGATGTACTTCACACGCAAAGGCGAAGTGATTTATCTGCTGCTGATCGGGGGCGACAAATCGACACAAAAAAGAGATATCAAACGCGCCGTGCAGATGGCTCATAACATCGGAAATGAGGAGTAAATCATGACCGAAGAATTCGCCCGTTTTGACGCCGCTGAGTACCTCAAAACTCCCGAGGACATGGCGGCGTATCTGGATGCCTGTTTTGACGACGATGAAGGCGACGGCGTCCTTATCCGTGCAGCGCTCAATGACATCGCCCGGGCTCAAGGCATGACACAAGTGGCGCGGGATGCAGGTTTGGGCCGCGAAAGTCTTTATAAAGCGCTGAGTAGCACTGGCAATCCCGAATTCGCAACTATCATGAAAGTCATGAAGGCTCTGGGTTTGCGATTGCATGCCGTAACACTGTGAACGCGCTGCGACACCAAACCGCACGACGCTTTTTTACTTATCGGCCCTGATCAGGCTAAATAGCCGCGCCTGATCGCCCACCCAATGGATCTGTCCCATGAACCGACACCGGCTAGCAATTGCCTGGATCGCCTGCTTTGCAGTGCTGTTCAACATGCTCGCCATGCCGATGACCGGGGCGATGGCGCAGGCGGCCAATTCACCGGCCGAGCAATTGCTCTGGAGCAGTTTCTGCACCGGCAGCGGGACCAAGATGGTGGCGATCAACATCGGCACCACCGAGCAAAAGGCCCCGACCAACGACAGCCATTCGAACATGCAGCACTGCTGGTGCTGCTCAGGCTCGGCGCCATTGGTCGCGTTGCCGGGACATTCGCCGCAGTTGTATTTCGCTCGCTATGAAAGCAATCGCAGTGTGGCGCCCGCCTTGCTGCAAACACCGACGCCGCGTCAGCAATGGCCGAGTCTCAATCCCCGCGCTTCCCCTCTGGTTTGATTTGTTCGCGCAATTGACCTGCGTTTCAAATCGTTCTGGAGAACTGCCATGTTGAACAAACTCATAGTCGTCGCTGCGCTGCTGTTGCCGGCGTGCTTTGCCCATGCCCACGAATACAAGGCCGGCGAGCTGGAAATCGCTCATCCGTGGTCGCAAGAGCTGCCGCCGAATGCGCCAACGGTTGCCGCCTACTTCGTCATTCACAACGGAGGCAAGACGGACGACCGCCTGCTCAGCGTCGATTCGCCCATCGCCCCCGAAGCGCAACTGCACGAACACGTCATGCAGGGCGATCTGATGAAGATGCAGCAAGTGCCGAGCGTGGCCATTCCCGCCGGCGGCAACGTGACGTTTGCGCCGATGGCCTATCACGTGATGCTGCTCAACCCGAGCGATCGCAGCCTGCTCAGCGACGGCAAGCACTTCCCGCTGACACTGCATTTCGAGAAGGCTGGTGACGTCACCGTCGACGTCTCGGTGCAGAAGAAGCCGCCGGAAACCACGCAGGCCCACGCGCACGCCCAGTAAGCCTTCCGGCAGACTCCGCCCATGCGCCCGCTGAGCGCCAGGCCCTCCCGGCAACGCCGTCAGACTGAACACCTGACTCGCGGCAGCTGGATCGCCCTGTTCGCCATGTTGATGATCTCCATCGGCCCACTGATTTCTCAGTCGATGCCGATGGATCAACACGCCTCGACATCGATGCCAATGCGCATGGACATGTCGATGGACATGCCGGGCATGGATCACAGCGGCCATGATGCACAACCGACGGCAGAACACTGCCCGCCGCAATCCTCGCACCACGTGCTCTGGGAAAAGTGCGGTTATTGCAGCCTGCTGTTCAATTGCCCGGCACTGACCGGTGGCGGCGATTTCGTCGCTTTCAATATCCCGCCGCTGAACACCTTCACCCCACCCGCCCCACGCCTGGGCCACGCCCGGCAGACCTTCTTCCCCGGCGCCCGCAGCCGCGCCCCGCCCGTCGCAGCGTAAACACGCACCTTTGATTGCACACGGTTGAGAAGACAGCTTCAGGCTGCCGGCCGTGTCGTTTACGACTGTTTGATGGAAATTGTCATGTCCAGGTTTGCTGCTGTTTCACGCTCGGGCACTGCCCCGGCGTCCTTCGCTTTGAACGAATCGCGGATTCGTTTCAGGCACGCTACCGCCGTCCTTTGCGGCGTCCTGCTGTCCCCGCTGGTGCTGGCCGATGATCACGCCGGCCACAACGAAGAACTGAGCCCGACGGTGATCACCGCGATTGCGCCGAGCTCACCACTGACCATCGTCACCAACCCCAAGGATCCGCGCCAACCGGTGCCGGCCAGTGACGGCGGCGATTATCTGAAGACCATTCTCGGCTTCGCACTGGTACGCAATGGCGGCACCAACGGCGATCCGGTGCTACGCGGCATGTTCGGTTCACGCCTGAACATCCTCACCAACGGCAGCATGATGCTCGGCGCCTGCCCCGGCCGGATGGACGCACCAACCTCGTATATCTCACCGGAGACCTACGACAAACTGACCGTGATCAAAGGCCCGCAAACCGTGCTTTGGGGACCGGGCGCATCCGCGGGCACGGTGCTGTTTGATCGCGAGCCGGAAAGCTTCGGCGAACTCGGCACCCGCGTGAACGCGAGCATTCTGGCTGGCTCCCACGGACGCTTCGACAAAGTCGTCGATGCCGCTGCCGGCGGGCCGTTAGGCTACGTGCGAGTAATCGGCAACACTGCGCATTCCGACGATTACCGCGACGGCAACAACGACATCGTCGCCTCGCGCTACGACAAGTGGAACGGTGACATCGCGGTGGGTTGGACCCCGGACGCCGACACCCTGATCGAACTCACCGCCGGCAAGGGCGATGGTGAAGCACGCTACGCCGGGCGCGGCATGGACGGCTCGCAGTTCCTGCGCGAAAGCCTCGGCCTGCGTTTCGAAAAATCCAACATCACCAACGTGCTGGAGAAACTCGAAGCGCAGGTCTACTACAACTACGCCGACCACGTGATGGACAACTACACCCTGCGCACACCGTCCGGCACCGGCATGATGGCGGGGCCGATGGCGTCCAATGTCGACCGCCGCACCCTCGGAGCACGGATCAAAGCCACTTGGCGTTGGGCTGATATTCAGTTGATCACCGGCCTCGACGCGCAGACCAACGAACACCGCCAACGCAGCGGCATGGGCATCGACACCTACAAGGATCAGCCCTACAGCAAGGACGCCGACTTCCATAACTACGGCGTGTTCAGCGAAATGACCTGGTACGCCGCCGACCGTGATCGCCTGATCACTGGCGCCCGCGTCGACCGCGCTTCGGCCAAGGATTACCGGCAAACCACCGGCTCGGGAATGATGACTCGCCCGAACCCGACCGCCGACGACACCCGCGCCGACACCCTGCCGAGCGGTTTCATCCGCTACGAGCATGACCTCGCTGACAGCCCGACCACGCTCTATGCAGGCCTCGGTCATGCGCAGCGTTTCCCGGATTACTGGGAGCTGTTTTCGCCCAAGTCCGGCCCGGCAGGATCGGTCAACGCGTTCGATTCGATCAAACCGGAAAAGACCACTCAGTTCGACTTCGGCGTGAACTACAAGAGCGCCGACCTCGAAGCCTGGGCCTCGGGTTATATCGGCGTGGTCCGCGACTACATCCTCTTCGACTACACGCCCGGAATGATGGGCATGAGCACCTCGCGCGCCGAGAACATCGACGCGCGAATCATGGGCGGTGAACTCGGTGCCGCGTACAGACTCACCGACCACTGGAAAGCCGATGCGACCCTGGCCTACGCCTGGGGCAAGAACAGCAGCGACGGTTCGGCACTGCCGCAGATGCCGCCACTGGATACACGTTTCGGTCTGACCTATAGCCAAGACAACTGGAGCGCCGGGGCACTGTGGAGAGTAGTCGCCGCGCAAAACCGTATCGACCAGAACAAGGGCAACGTGGTCGGCAAGGATTACGACAAGAGTTCGGGCTTCGGCGTGTTCTCACTCAACGGTGCCTACCGGATCAACAAGAACTGGAAGGTCAGCAGCGGCGTCGACAACCTGTTCGGCAAGGCTTACGCCGAACACCTGAACCTGGCGGGCAACGCCGGGTTCGGCTACCCGGCCAACGACCCGCAAGCGATCAATGAACCGGGGCGCACGCTCTGGACCAAGGTCGACATGAGTTTCTAACAATCACCCACCCATGTGGGAGCGACGGTGCGACGATTCGACCTGCTCGCGAAGGGGACGGCACATCCAACGTTGATGTCGTCTGGCACGACGCCTTCGCGAGCAGGCTCGCTCCCACAGGGTTGCAAAACAACTAGAAGATCCAAGCCAAGCGGAGCACACGTGATGAAACAGCCCAAACCGAATTTCTACAACCTGGCCTGGCGTTGGCATTTTTACGCCGGCCTCTTCGTCGCCCCGTTCATGGTGATGCTGGCCCTGACCGGCATCATTTATCTGTTCAAACCGCAGCTCGATTCGCTGATGTACAGCAGCCTGCTCAATGTCCCGGCCGGCCATCACACGGTGCCGGCCGATGACCTGCTGCAACGAGTGAAAAGCGCTTATCCACAAGGCCAGATCACCCAATACCTGCCACCGGTCAACGCCGAACGCAGCGCACAGTTTGTGGTGAAAAACGCCGGTCACGAACTCAACATCTTCGTCGATCCGTACCACGGCGACATCCTCGGCGAACAGGATGCCAAACAGAACCTGCAAGCCATCGCCCGCGCCATCCACGGCGAATTGATGATCGGCACCGTCGGTGACCGCCTTATCGAAATGGCTGCCGGTTGGGGCGTGGTGCTGGTGGTGTCCGGCCTGTTCCTGTGGTGGCCGCGCGGTCAGGCAGCGGGCATTTTGTGGCCACGGCTGAACAGTCGCGGCCGCGTGCTGTGGCGTGATCTGCACGCGGTCACCGGGTTCTGGGGCGCGACACTATTGCTGGTGATGTTGCTCAGCGGCATGACCTGGACCGGTTTCTGGGGCAAGCAATACGCCCAGGTGTGGAACGTGTTCCCGGCGGCGATGTGGGACAACGTGCCGACCTCCGACGTCGAGGCGCGCAGCCTGAACACCGCCTCGCGCCAGACCGTGCCATGGGCGATGGAAAACACGCCGATGCCGATGTCCGGCGACCACGCCGAACACATCAACCACGGCGCCACCAATGCTGGCCCCGCAGCACCCGCCATCAGCCTGCAAGACGTGCAGAACATCGCCTCCCAGCGCAAGGTCGAGCCGGGTTACAGCATCACCCTGCCGACCACCGCCACCGGCGTGTTCACCATTGCCGTGTTCGCCGATGACCCACGCAACGACGCCACCCTGCATGTCGATCAGTACACCGGCAAGGTCCTCGCCGAAGTGCGTTTCGAGCAATACGGCAGCGTCGCCCGCGCCACGGAAATCGGCGTGATGCTTCACGAAGGCAAGATGTTCGGCACCTTCAATCAGATCGTCGTGCTGCTGATCTGCCTGATGATTCTGCTCAGCGCCGTCAGCGGTGTGGTGATCTGGTGGAAGCGTCGGCCACAGGGCAAATTCGGCGTACCGCCGCTGCGCCATGACTTGCCGAAGTGGAAAACCGGCGTGGTGATCATGCTCGCACTGGCGGTGGTGTTCCCATTGGTGGGGGCTTCGTTGGTGGTGGTGTGGTTGCTGGACCGAGTGCTGCTGTCGCGGATGAACCGGCAAACCGAGTCTGCGTCGACTTCATCCTGAAACCGCACTCGAACTTCTTCAACGCCAATCCCGTGCGGGCTCCCCTGCACGGGATTTTTTTTGCGCCCCAATCTGGCGCGGCGGCCTGCACCAATGCGCCATGGGCGTTCCTTCGTGGTGCATGCGCTGCGCAGCCAACCGCTCTAACACGACATTTTCTTGCCAAAACCCGACCGGGCACAGCCCTTGCAAAACACCCTTCAGTCGTCCGCATCTGCCAACCAGAAAAACTTCAAATGTTCATGGAGATCGCACAATGAAGCGTCGCAGTTTGATCAAGGCTTTCACACTCACGGCATCCATTGCCGCGATGGGCATGACCTGGACTGTCCAGGCCGCCGAGACCATCAAGGTCGGGATTCTGCATTCGTTGTCCGGCACCATGGCGATCTCCGAAACGTCGCTCAAAGACATGGCGCTGATGACCATCGACGAGATCAACGCCAAGGGCGGCGTCAACGGCAAGATGCTTGAGCCGGTGGTGGTTGACCCGGCATCGAACTGGCCGCTGTTCGCCGAAAAAGGCCGGCAGTTGCTGACTCAGGACAAGGTCGCCGTGGTGTTCGGTTGCTGGACGTCGGTGTCGCGTAAATCGGTGTTGCCGGTGTTCGAAGAACTCAACGGTCTGCTGTTCTACCCGGTGCAATACGAAGGCGAAGAGATGTCGCCGAACGTCTTCTACACCGGCGCCGCGCCAAACCAGCAAGCGATTCCGGCGGTTGAATACCTGATGAGCGAAGAAGGTGGCAGCGCCAAGCGCTACTTCCTGCTCGGCACCGACTACGTCTACCCGCGCACCACCAACAAGATCCTGCGTTCGTTCCTGCACTCCAAAGGCGTGGCCGACAAGGACATCGAAGAGGTCTATACGCCGTTCGGTCACAGCGACTATCAGACCATCGTCGCCAACATCAAAAAATTCTCCGCTGGTGGCAAAACTGCGGTGATCTCGACGGTCAACGGCGACTCCAACGTGCCGTTCTACAAAGAGCTGGCCAATCAGGGCCTGAAGGCCACCGACGTACCGGTTGTGGCGTTCTCGGTCGGCGAAGAAGAACTGCGCGGTATCGACACCAAACCGCTGGTGGGCAACCTCGCGGCGTGGAACTACTTCGAATCCGTCGAGAACCCGCAGAACAAGAAATTCGTCGCTGACTGGAAAGCCTACGCGAAGAAACACAACCTGCCGGGCGCCGACAAAGCCGTGACCAACGACCCGATGGAAGCCACTTACGTCGGCATCCACATGTGGGCGCAGGCAGTTGAAAAAGCCAAATCCACCGACGTCGACAAAGTCCGCGAAGCCCTTGCCGGGCAGACCTTTGCCGCGCCGTCGGGTTACACCCTGACCATGGACAAGACCAATCACCACCTGCACAAACCGGTGATGATCGGCGAGATTCAGGCCGATGGTCAGTTCAACGTCGTGTGGCAGACCGAAGGACCGATCCGCGCGCAACCGTGGAGCCCGTTCATTCAGGGCAACGACAAGAAGCCGGATTATGCGGTGAAGAGCAACTGAGGCGGATTCAGTTTTTGAGGTGGGCTTTAGATTTCCCCCCTCACCCCAGCCCTCTCCCTCAGGGAGACGGGGAAAGGGAGCCGATCTTCATGCTTTTCAAAGCCTGAGTTCGGCTCGAATTCGCAGGTCGCAGCACATCGTCCAAACACCTCGGTCAGTCCCCTCAATTTCAAGAGGGTGAGGGGGAAAGGGAGCCGATCTTCATGCTTTTCGAAGCCTGAGTTCGGCTCGAATTCGCAGGTCGCAGCACATCGTCCAGACACCTCGGTCAGTCCCCTCTCCCTCCGGGAGAGGGTTAGGGTGAGGGGGCGGTTGAACAGGACACCACTAATGCCCACTGCCATACACCGCTTTCTCATAGCCATCGCACTCTTGCTGCCAATGCTGGCCCACGCCGGCGACGCCGAAGACTTCGTCGCGGCCAATCCCGTGCAACAGGCGAAACTCCTGGAAACCTGGGCCGCGCAGCCCGATCCGGCCCGTATCGAATTGATCAACGCCCTGCAACAAGGCGAGTTGACCATCGACGGCCAAGCGAAAACCCTGCGCCTGAACAATCGCCTGCGGGGTCTGATCGATACCGCCATGGCCAGCCACCAGTTGCTCGCCGCCGACGCCAAAATCCGTCTGACTGCCGCGCAGCAATTGCAGAAAAGCGCGAAACCCGCGCAGCTGAAATTCCTCGACCAGCAACTCGCTGGCGAAAAAGATGAAGGCGTGCATGCCGCCCTGAGCCTGGCGCTGGCCAATCTGCAGTTGGTCGACACTGACCCGGCCGTGCGCCTCGCCGCAGTACGCCTGCTCGGCGAAACCGGTGATCCGCTGGCACGCACGCGCCTCGAAGGCCTGCTCGAACCCGGCATCGAGAGCGATGCCGGCGTGCGCACCGCCGCTGAAACCAGCCTCGCTCAGGTCAAACGCAAACTGCTGATCGGCGAAGTGCTCGGTCAGGCGTTCAGCGGCATGTCGCTCGGGTCGATTCTGCTGCTCGCCGCACTCGGTCTGGCGATCACCTTCGGCCTGCTCGGCGTGATCAACATGGCCCACGGTGAGATGCTGATGCTCGGTGCCTACTCGACCTACGTGGTGCAGTTGATGTTCCAGCGCTACGCCCCCCAAGCCATCGAGTTTTATCCGTTGATCGCACTGCCGGTGGCGTTCTTTGTCACGGCGGCGATCGGCATGGCGCTGGAGCGCACGGTGATTCGCCATCTCTACGGCCGCCCACTGGAAACCTTGCTCGCCACCTGGGGCATCAGCCTTATGCTGATTCAGCTTGTGCGTTTGTTGTTCGGTGCGCAGAACGTTGAAGTGGCAAACCCGGCGTGGCTGTCCGGCGGTATTCAAGTGCTGCCGAATCTGGTGCTGCCGTACAACCGCATCGTCATCATCGCTTTCGCCCTGTTTGTGGTGGTGCTGACCTGGCTGCTGCTGAACAAAACCCGCCTTGGTCTCAACGTCCGCGCCGTCACCCAGAACCGCAACATGGCGGCTTGCTGCGGTGTGCCGACCGGTCGCGTCGACATGCTCGCCTTCGGCCTCGGTTCGGGCATCGCCGGCCTCGGCGGTGTGGCGCTGAGCCAGATCGGCAACGTCGGCCCGGACCTCGGCCAAAGCTACATCATCGATTCATTTCTGGTGGTGGTACTCGGCGGCGTCGGCCAACTGGCCGGCAGCGTGCTCGCCGCGTTCGGCCTCGGTATCGCCAACAAGATTCTTGAACCGCAGATCGGTGCGGTGCTCGGCAAGATCCTGATCCTCGCGCTGATCATTCTGTTTATCCAGAAACGTCCGCAAGGCCTCTTCGCACTGAAAGGACGGGTGATCGACTGATGAACCAGCCTCTGTTAGTCACGGCCACACAAAAGGCCGGGCCGAAAGTCACGATCGCGGTCGGCGCGGTGATTCTTGCGCTGCTGATCGCCCTGCCACTGCTGTCGTTGTTGCCGGCGGAAAATGCCCTGTCGGTGTCGGCGTACACGCTGACGCTGGTTGGCAAAATCCTCTGCTACGCCATCGTCGCTTTGGCGCTGGATCTGGTCTGGGGTTACGCCGGATTGCTGTCGCTGGGCCACGGCCTGTTCTTCGCGCTCGGCGGTTATGCGATGGGCATGTACCTGATGCGTCAGGCTGCCGGTGATGGCTTGCCGGCGTTCATGACTTTCCTGTCGTGGAGCGAATTGCCGTGGTACTGGACCGGCACCAGCAGCTTCCTCTGGGCGATGTGTCTGGTGGTATTGGCGCCGGGCTTGCTGGCGCTGGTGTTCGGTTTCTTCGCCTTCCGCTCGCGGATCAAAGGCGTGTATTTCTCGATCATGACCCAGGCCCTGACCTTTGCCGGCATGCTCCTGTTCTTCCGCAACGAAACCGGGTTTGGCGGCAACAACGGCTTTACCAATTTCCGCACGATTCTCGGTTTCGGCATCACTGAACCGGGCACCCGCGCGGTGCTGTTTCTGGCCACGGTGTTGCTGCTGGTGGCGAGTCTGTTCATCGGCTGGCGCCTGGCGCAAAGCAAATTTGGTCGTGTGTTGACGGCGCTGCGCGATGCGGAAAACCGCTTGATGTTCTGCGGCTACGACCCACGCGGGTTCAAGCTGTTCGTGTGGGTCTTGAGTGCGGTGTTGTGTGGTCTGGCCGGGGCGTTGTACGTGCCGCAAGTGGGCATCATCAACCCGAGCGAAATGTCGCCGACCAACTCGATTGAAGCGGCGGTGTGGGTGGCCCTCGGCGGTCGCGGCACGCTGATCGGCCCACTGCTCGGCGCCGGTGTGGTCAACGGCATGAAGAGCTGGTTCACCGTGGCGTTCCCCGAGTATTGGCTGTTCTTCCTCGGCGCGCTGTTCATCGTCGTGACGCTGTACCTGCCCAAAGGCGTGATCGGCCTGCTGAAGAAACGAGGTGAACAATGAGAGTCACAGCGAGCGCGGAATTCATGCTGGAACCGGCCTTCTTTCCCGTCGAACCGAACAAGGACGCCGGCACCAGCCGCGACTCGATCGGCCTCGGTCAGCGCGTCGGGCCGGGCCTTGATACCCGTCACGGCACGATCCTCACCCTGGAAGACATCAGCGTCAGCTTCGACGGCTTCCGCGCGCTGAATAATCTCAACCTGTACATCGGCGTCGGCGAATTGCGCTGCATCATCGGCCCCAACGGCGCGGGCAAAACCACGCTGATGGACGTGATCACCGGCAAGACCCGGCCGAGTCACGGCAAAGCCTGGTTCGGCGAAACCCTCGACCTGACGCAGATGAGCGAAGTGCAGATCGCCCAGGCTGGCATCGGTCGCAAGTTCCAGAAGCCGACGGTGTTCGAAGCGCTGAGCGTGTTTGAAAACCTGGAGCTGGCACAGAAAACCGACAAGTCGGTGTGGGCCAGTTTGCGTGCGCGGCTGAGTGGCGAGCAGAAGGACCGGATCAGCGAAGTGCTGGAAACGATTCGTCTGACCACGTCAGTCAATCGTCAGGCCGGGTTGCTCTCTCATGGACAGAAGCAGTTTCTCGAGATCGGCATGCTGTTGATGCAGGACCCGCAATTGTTGCTGCTCGATGAGCCGGTGGCGGGGATGACCGATGCGGAAACCGAGTTCACCGCTGAACTGTTCAAGAGCCTGGCGGGCAAGCATTCGCTGATGGTGGTGGAGCATGACATGGGGTTTGTCGGCTCGATTGCCGACCATGTGACGGTGTTGCACCAGGGCAGCGTGCTGGCGGAAGGCTCGCTTGAACAGGTGCAGGAAAACGAGCGCGTGATCGAGGTCTACCTCGGCCGCTAAAGCTGCAAACACCGATCAAAACTGTAGGAGTGAGCCTGCTCGCGATAGCGGTGTATCAGACAAACAGATGTTGACTGACACACCGCTATCGCGAGCAGGCTCACTCCTACAAAGGGATTTGAGGAGACTTTTGACATGCTGCAAGTCGACAAGCTGCACCAGTACTACGGCGGTAGCCACATCCTGCGCGGCTTAAGCTTCGACGTTAAGGTCGGCGAAGTTACCTGCCTGCTCGGCCGTAACGGCGTCGGCAAAACCACCCTGCTCAAATGCCTGATGGGCTTGCTGCCGGCCAAAGAAGGCGCGGTGAATTGGGAAGGCAAACCGATCACCACGTTCAAGCCACACCAGCGCGTACACGCCGGGATCGCTTACGTGCCACAGGGCCGGGAAATCTTCGGACGCCTGACCGTGGAAGAAAATCTGCTGATGGGCCTGTCACGCTTCCCCGGCAGCGAAGCCAAAGAGGTACCAAGTTTCATCTACGAACTGTTCCCGGTGCTGCTACAAATGAAGCAGCGTCGCGGCGGTGACCTCTCCGGCGGTCAGCAACAGCAGTTGGCGATTGGCCGCGCACTGGCCAGCCGTCCGCGCTTGCTGATCCTCGATGAGCCCACCGAAGGCATTCAACCCTCGGTGATCAAGGAGATCGGCGCGGTGATCAAGCAACTCGCGGCGCGCGGTGACATGGCGATTCTGCTGGTCGAGCAGTTCTACGATTTCGCCGCGGAACTGGCCGATCAATACCTGGTGATGTCCCGAGGCGAGATCGTGCAGCAGGGTCGCGGTGAAAATATGGAGGCCGAGGGTGTACGCGGGCTGGTAACGATCTAGTACAACGAACTAATCTGTAGCTTCCTAACGATAATTACACACCATGAATTCGACTGTTGCACCTGCCCTGTTTACCCCGAGCTGGCACGCCGAGCTGGAACTGGCTTACGCCCGTTTCGGCGACTGCACGCGCCCGGTCATGCGCCGACACCTCGGCCCGCTGCGGGTGCAAAAGCACCTGTACGCCGAAGGCCCCGAGGTCTGCCAGCACATCATCGTCCACCCGCCGGGCGGGATTGCCGGCGGTGATCGACTGGACATCAGCGCCCGCGTCGAGCATGACGCCTGGGCGCAGATCACCAGCCCCGGCGCGGCCAAGTGGTATCGCGCCGGTGGGCCGGCTTATCAGAAGCTCGATTTGAAAGTAGCGGCCGGGGCGACGCTGGAATGGCTGCCGCAGGAGACCATCGTCTACAGCGCCGCGCAGGCTGAACTGAGCACTTCGATTGATCTTGAAGGTGATGCGCGGCTGTTTTACTGGGACGTGGTGGCGCTGGGTCGTCCGGCCAGTGGCGAGCGTTTTGACCGCGGGCATTTTCAGGCGCACCTGGATATTCGCCGCGATGGCCGATTGCTCTGGCATGAGCGCCAGCGCATTGTCGGTGGCGACGGTTTGCTTGATTCGCCGATCGGGCTGGATGGCAATCCGGTGTTTGCGACGTTGTTGGTCACCGGTGAAATTGATGCTGAGTTGCTGGAGCGTTGTCGTTCGCTGGGGCATGAAGTGCGTGGGGATTTGAGCCAGTTGCCTGGGCTTTTGGTGGCTCGCTGTCTGGCGTCTGAAGCACTGCTCGCCCGTGCGTGGCTCATCGATTTATGGCGCTTGCTCAGACCGGCCCTGCTCGGGCGTGACGCGATTTCTCCCAGAATATGGAGTACCTGAAAAAGCCCCTCACCCCCCGCCCTCTCCCGGAGGGAGAGGGAGCCTGACCGAGTGGTTTGAAATGAATTTAACTGCCTGAACGAATACCGCTGACTGAACCGGCCATTGAAAACAACCGAGATCAGTCCCCTCTCTTTCGAAAAAGAGAGCCCGACCGAGTCGCTTGAAATGAATTTAACTGCCTGAACGAGTACTGCTGACTGAACCGGCCATTGAAAACAACCGAGATCAGTCCCCTCTCTTTCGAAAAAGAGAGCCCGACCGAGTCGTTTGAAATGAATTTAACTGCCTGAACGAATACTGCTGACTGAACCGGCCATTGAAAACAACCGAGATCAGTCCCCTCTCTTTCGAAAAAGAGAGCCCGACCGAGTCGTTTGAAATGAATTTAACTGCCTGAACGAATACTGCTGACTGAACCGGCCATTGAAAACAACCGAGATCAGTCCCCTCTCCCTCGGGAGAGGGCTAGGGTGAGGGGTTGCTCCAACTGACACCCCCGCGCCCGCAAGAACCTCACAAAACTGCCCTGACGGAATCCCACAATGGACCTGACCCCACGCGAAAAAGACAAGCTGCTGATTTTCACCGCCGGCCTCGTCGCCGAGCGGCGTTTGGCGCGCGGCGTGAAACTCAATTACCCGGAAGCCATGGCCTACATCTCCGCAGCGCTGCTCGAAGGCGCGCGTGACGGTCAGACCGTGGCCGAGCTGATGCACTTCGGCACCACCCTGCTCAACCGCGAACAAGTGATGGAAGGCATCCCGGAGATGATCCCGGAGATTCAGGTCGAAGCGACGTTCCCCGACGGCACCAAACTGGTCACCGTCCACCAACCGATCGTCTGAGGCCGCGCCATGACCTACTCCATTCGTGATGCCGTCCACGCCGATCTGCCGGCGATCCGCGACATCTACAACGACGCCGTACTCAACACCACGGCGATCTGGAATGAACAAGCCGTCGACCTCGGCAACCGTCAGGCATGGTTCAGCGCGCGTCAGGCTCAGGCCTATCCGATTCTGGTGATCGTCGACGCCGACAACAGTGTGCTCGGCTACGCTTCATTCGGTGACTGGCGGCCGTTCGACGGCTTCCGTCACACCGTCGAACACTCGGTCTACGTGCGCAGCGATCAGCGCGGCAACGGCCTCGGCCCGCAACTGATGACTGTGCTGATCGAACGGGCGAAGACCTGCGACAAGCATGTGATGGTCGCCGCCATTGAAAGCGGCAATGCCGCCTCGATTCGCCTGCACGAGCGCGCCGGTTTCAGCATTACCGGGCAGATGCCGCAAGTCGGCACCAAGTTCGGCCGCTGGCTCGATCTGACCTTCATGCAACTGACCCTCAACCCCGGCGCGGAGCCGCCTGACGCCAACAAGGAGTGACACCGATGAACGCCGCCCAGCTGCGCCGCGTCAATGCTGAAAGTTTTGCGCATTATCGTCAGGGCCTGATCGACCTGCTGCTCGATGCCGTGGGGTACGGCGCCAGCGTCGGCTTCATGGCCGACCTCGATGCTGCGCAGGCGCGCACGTATTTCGATGAGGTGCAGGACAACGTCAACAAGGGCAGCGTGCTGCTCTGGGTGGTGGTCAAGGATGAGCAGGTGCTGGCCAGTGTGCAGTTGGGTCTGTGCCAGAAGGCTAACGGTCTCAACCGCGCCGAGGTGCAGAAACTGCTGGTGCGCGAACACGCACGGCGTCGCGGTCTCGGTCAGCAATTGATGAGTGCGCTGGAACTCGAAGCGCCAAAACACAAGCGCGGCATGCTCTACCTCGACACCGAGGCCGGTTCGCCCGCCGAGGATTTCTACAAGGCGCTGGGTTACACCCGCGCGGGCCAGATTCCTGATTACGCCTGCGACCCGACCGGCACTTATCGGCCGACCGCCCTCTATTACAAGATTCTGCAAGGAGCCCAGTGATGATTCCTGGCGAGTACCAGATCCAGCCCGGCGACATCGAACTCAACGTCGGCCGCCGCACCCTCAGCCTGAAAGTCGCCAACAGCGGCGACCGGCCGATCCAGGTCGGTTCGCACTATCACTTTTTTGAAACCAACGACGCGCTGACCTTCGATCGCGCCGCGAGCCGTGGCATGCGCCTGAATATTCCGGCGGGCACCGCGGTGCGCTTTGAGCCTGGGCAGAGTCGTGAGGTTGAGCTTGTGGATTATGCCGGGCATCGGCGGGTGTTCGGGTTTGCCGGACGGATCATGGGTGATCTCTGATATCTGCGTGCACCGCTGCCCCTCACCCCAGCCCTCTCCCGAGGGAGAGGGAGCCGATCACCGATAACCGCCCCACCGCGACCAGTCCCCCTCTGCGGAGCCGATCACCGATTGCCGGCCCACCGTGTACAGTCCCCTCTCCCTCTGGGAGAGGGCTAGGGTGAGGGTCGATGGCTCACCACTATTTTCCTGAAGGACGCTGCATGAAAATCTCCAGACAAGCCTACGCCGACATGTTCGGCCCCACCGTCGGCGACAAGGTGCGCCTGGCCGACACCGAGCTGTGGATCGAAGTCGAACAAGACTTCACCACCTACGGCGAAGAAGTGAAATTCGGTGGCGGCAAAGTCATCCGCGACGGCCAGGGCCAGAGCCAACTGCTGGCCGCCGAAGTGGTCGACACACTGATCACTAACGCACTGATCATCGACCACTGGGGCATCGTCAAAGCCGACGTCGGCCTCAAGGACGGCCGCATCGCCGCCATCGGCAAAGCCGGCAACCCCGACGTGCAGCCCAACGTGACCATCGCCATCGGCGCCGGTACCGAAGTGATCGCCGGCGAAGGCATGATCCTCACCGCCGGTGGCATCGACACGCACATCCACTTCATCTGCCCGCAGCAGATCGAAGAAGCGCTGATGAGCGGCGTCACCACCATGATCGGCGGCGGCACCGGCCCAGCCACTGGCACCAACGCCACCACTTGCACCTCCGGGCCATGGCATCTGGCGCGCATGCTCCAGGCCGCCGATGCGTTCCCGATGAACATTGGCCTCACCGGCAAGGGCAACGCCAGCCTGCCGGAGCCGCTGATCGAACAGGTCAAGGCCGGCGCCATCGGCCTCAAATTGCACGAGGACTGGGGCACCACGCCGGCGAGCATCGACAACTGCCTGAGCGTTGCCGACCAGTTCGACGTGCAGGTGGCGATCCACACTGACACCCTCAACGAGTCCGGTTTCGTCGAAACCACCCTCGGCGCCTTCAAGGGTCGCACCATCCACACCTATCACACCGAAGGTGCCGGTGGCGGTCATGCGCCGGACATTATCAAGGCCTGCGGTTTCCCGAACGTATTGCCGAGCTCGACCAACCCGACCCGGCCGTTCACGCGCAACACCATCGACGAACACCTCGACATGCTGATGGTCTGCCATCACCTCGACCCGAGCATCGCCGAAGACGTCGCGTTCGCCGAAAGCCGTATCCGCCGCGAAACGATTGCCGCCGAAGACATCCTTCATGACCTCGGCGCGTTCTCGATGATCAGCTCCGACAGCCAAGCCATGGGCCGCGTCGGCGAAGTCATCACGCGCACCTGGCAAACCGCCGACAAGATGAAAAAACAACGCGGGCCACTGCCGCAGGACGGCGCAGGCAACGACAACTTCCGCGCCAAACGCTACATCGCCAAGTACACCATCAACCCGGCAATCACCCATGGCATCAGCCATGAAGTCGGTTCGGTGGAAGTGGGGAAATGGGCGGATCTGGTGCTGTGGCGCCCGGCTTTCTTTGGCGTGAAGCCGACGCTGATCCTCAAGGGCGGCGCGATTGCCGCCAGCCTGATGGGCGATGCCAACGCCTCGATCCCGACGCCACAACCGGTGCACTACCGCCCGATGTTCGCCAGTTACGGCGGCTCGCTGCATGCCACCAGCCTGACCTTTATCAGCCAGGCCGCGCAGGAGGCAGGGTTGCCGGAAGCGTTGGGGCTGAAAAAGAAAATCGCCGTGGTGAAGGGGTGCCGAGATGTGCAGAAAACCGACCTGATCCACAACGACTATCTGCCGAACATCGATGTCGATCCGCAGACGTATCAGGTCAAGGCTGATGGTGTGCTGCTGTGGTGTGAGCCGGCGGAAACACTGCCGATGGCGCAGCGGTACTTCCTGTTCTGAACACAAAAAAGGCCCTTCGGGGCCTTTTCAATTTTGAGTCAGAACTACCGCGTCATCGTTCTTCGCGAGCAGGCTCGCTCCCACATTTGATCGGTATGCACAGGCCCAATGTGGGAGCGAGCCCGCTCGCGAAGAGGCCCGATCAGCCAACCGGAAACCTCTGACCGACTACTCCACCACCAGCCGCCCCAACCGCTGGCGCAACATGCGGTTCTCGGCACGCAATTTACGCACCTCTTCCAGCAGATCCAGCGCCAGCGCAACCCCTTCCCACTCCAGCTCCAGATCACGGCGCAACTTCGCCGCACGTTTGGCCAAGGCCAATTCGTAATCGGTGAAACGCCATTCCCGGGGCTGCGCGCCCTGAGGTTCGAGGATGCCGTGTTCGACGATTTCGATCACGTAGACGTCCGACAAATCGGCCGCCTCACAGAATTCTGCCAGGTCCAGTTGAACGATCAGGGGGCTGCTCATGATGGGCTACTCCGTCGTCGAATTCAGAAGTTCTCGCGTGGGTTGAAGGCGGCTTTCTTCGCCAGTTCCTGCCACAGCGCCTTGACCTCGTCGTCGGCCGCTTTCGGCATCACCGCTTTGAGCTGCACGAACAGATAACCGCGCTCGCCGGCCTTGTTTTTCAGACCATGTCCCTTGGCACGCATGCGCTGGCCGTTCTGGCTACCGGCGGGCACCTTGAGGTTGATCTTGCCGGTCAGGGTCGGCACCGCCACTTCGGCACCCAGCGCCAGTTCCCACGGCGCCAGTGGCAAAGTGATAATCAGGTTTTCACCTTCGACATCGAATTTCGGGTGCGGCGCAAAACGAATGGTCAGGTACAGGTCGCCATTGGCCCCGCCACCGACGCCCGGTGCACCCTGGCCTTTGAGGCGGATGCGCTCGCCGTCGGTCACGCCCGCCGGGATCTTCACGTTCAGGCTTTTGCTGGTGTTGCTGACGTGCTGGCCGTTGGCGTTGTATTGCGGCACCTGAAAGGTGACTTTCTTCGACTCGTTAGCGAGCGTCTCCTCGAGGAAGATCGGCAGTTCCATTTCCACGTCTTGCCCTCGGCGCCCTGCACTGCGTTGTTGCCGACCTTCGCCGCCACCGAAACCGGGGCCGCGATTGCCGAAGATCGAACTGAAGAAGTCCGAGAAGTCGCCGGTGTCGCCACCACCGCCGCCAAAGCCGCCACGGCTCTGCCAGCCCGGCGGGCCCTGGAACGGCTGACCGTGCTGACCATAACGGCGCAGCTCGTCGTATTCGGCGCGTTTGTCGGCGCTTTTCAGCGCTTCATAGGCTTCCGAGGCGTCTTTGAATTTCGCCTCGGCGTCCTTTTCCTTGCTGACATCGGGGTGGTATTTGCGCGCCAGCTTGCGATAGGCAGCCTTGATTGCCTTGTCGTCTGCTGTCGGCTCCACGCCGAGTATCTTGTAATAGTCTTTGAAGTCCATTGAAGGAATCACCATCCGTTATCGATTTCGCGCCGATGCCAGCATGCGCCGATTCGCGCGTGCCGGGTTGACCGATCTCAAGGTTGTGACCGGGTGGCGCTGCAGAAGTTTATCGGCAGTGGACGGCGGTTCTTGCGACCGCCGGTGGTTCTGCCGGCCCATGCCAGCAAGTTTGGGGCAAAGCTGCGAGTTTCAAGCAGTTTAGTCGTGAAATAGCAGATGACCGGCCTTCGAATCTGGCGCGCACTGACATACACTGCGCGGCCGTTTTTTTGACCGGAACCGAAAGACATGAAAGACGCCTCTCCAGCCCGTGCCTGCGGCATCGACTTCGGCACGTCCAACTCCACCGTCGGCTGGCTGCGCCCCGGCATGGAAACGATGATCGCGCTGGAAGACGACAAGATCACCCTGCCGTCGGTGGTCTTCTTCAACATCGAGGAGCGCCGCCCGGTTTACGGTCGTCTGGCGCTGCACGAGTACCTGGAAGGCTACGAAGGCCGGCTGATGCGCTCGCTGAAAAGCCTGCTCGGTTCCAAGCTGATCAAGCACGACACCAGCGTGCTCGGCACCGCGATGCCGTTCAAGGACTTGCTCGGCCTGTTCATCGGTCAACTGAAAAGCCGCGCCGAGACCGCCGCCGGTCGGGAATTCGAGCAGGTTGTGCTCGGTCGTCCGGTGTTCTTCGTCGATGACGATCCGCTGGCGGATCAGGAAGCTGAAGACACCTTGGTCGATGTGGCGAAAAAGATCGGCTTCAAAGAGGTCTCGTTCCAGTACGAACCGATCGCTGCGGCCTTCGACTACGAGTCGACCATCGAGAAAGAAGAGCTGGTGCTGATCGTCGACATCGGCGGTGGTACCTCCGACTTCTCGCTGGTGCGCCTGTCGCCGGAGCGGCGTGGTTACGACAACCGTCACGACGATATCCTCGCCACCGGCGGCGTGCACATCGGCGGGACTGACTTCGACAAACAGCTGAGCCTGCAAGGCCTGATGCCGCTGTTCGGCTACGGCAGCCGCATGAAGAGCGGCGCCTACATGCCGACCAGCCACCACATGAACCTGGCGACCTGGCACACCATCAACTCGGTGTACTCGCAGAAATCCAGCCTGGCGCTGGGCAGCATGCGCTACGACATCGAAGACACCGGTGGCATCGATCGCCTGTTCAAATTGATCGAACAGCGCGCCGGGCACTGGCTGGCGATGGAAGTCGAAGAAACCAAGATTCAACTGACCCACACCGACAGCCGCCATGTGCCGTTGGATCGGATCGAAGCCGGGTTGAGTGTGGAGCTGACCCGTGCGCTGTTTGAATCGGCGATCGATGCGCTGCTGGAGCGGGTGCGCGGCAGTGTTACGCAGCTGTTGAACGATGCCGGTGTGGCGGTGGATCAGGTCGACACGGTGTTCTTCACTGGCGGTTCGAGCGGGATTCCGGCGCTGCGCAACAGCGTCTCGGCGATGCTGCCAAATGCGCGACATGTCGAAGGGAATATCTTCGGCAGCATTGGCAGCGGTTTGGCGATTGAAGCGATGAAACGCTACGGTTCGATGGCCTGATCCAGAATCGGCGGCGCGCCATTCGCGAGCAGGCTCGCTCCCACAGTGGGTCGCATTTCAACTGAAGGAATGCGCTCAAAATGTGGGAGCGAGCCTGCTCGCGAAGAGGCCCGTTCAAGCGCTACAAGGCTTGGATCAAACCATCCCGCCCAGCTTCAACTCACTCTTCAGATACGCATAATAAATCGGCCCCGCCACCACCCCCGGCAAACCGAACGCGGCCTCGAACACCAGCATCGCCAGCAGCAACTCCCACGACTTGGCACTGATCTGCCCGCCGACAATCCGCGCGTTGAGGAAGTACTCGAGCTTGTGGATAAAGATCAGATAACCCAGCGCCGCCACCGCTACCCAGATCGACAGTGACAGGCCGACGATGGTGATCAGGGTGTTCGACATCAGATTGCCGATCACCGGCAACAGGCCGAGCAGGAAGGTCAGCACGATCAGGGTTTTGGTCAGCGGCAGTTTGATGCCGAACATCGGCAGGATGACTGCGAGGAAAATCCCGGTGAAGACGGTGTTGAGCAGGGAAATCTTGATCTGCGCAAAGACGATGTTGCGGAACGCCTGCACCAACAGGTGCAAACGGTCGAACAGCGCCGCGGCCAGCGGTTTGCGTTTGGTGACGTCGGGGATGCGCTGCAAGGCGATGATCGCGCCGAGGACCATGCCGATCAGCAACGTCACGAACATGTGCGCCGCGTCCTTGCCGACCAGTTGCAGGTCCGACAAGTGCTTGCTCATCCACTCGCCGATCGCCACGCGAAATTCCGCAGCACTGGCCGGCAGGTAGGCGTCGATGAACGGTGGCAATTGCCCGCGTGCGCGATCGACCACGCCCATGAATTTGTCCAGGGAAGCGCCGGGGTTTTCTGCTTCGTGCAGGAGAAAACTGATCGCGCCGGCGAAGATCAGCGCCAGAACGCTGACGACCAACGTCCCCAGCAACGCCACCGCCAGCCAGCGCGCGCGGCGGCCTTCGATCAGCCGTTGCAGTTGCGGAGTGAGCATGTTGACCAGTTCATACACCAGCAAACCGGCCAACAGACTGGGCAACAAGCGCAGCGGCAGCACCAGCAGCAAACCGCCGAAAATGATGATGCAACTGACCCAGAACACTACATGACGCTCAGAAAACGTTGGCATACAGCCTCAAAACGAACGGCGTAAAAGGATTGGCAGTCTGCCAGCGTTCCGGGGTGAGCACTAGGTATAAGCGGTGCTTCAACTTTTAGTGCACGGCTTGAGATCCAGCCCTCACCCTAGCCCTCTCCCAGAGGGAGAGGGAACCGATTGGGGATGCTCTGGATATCCAGTGACCGGAGACAGCGCCATGGAATCCATAATCGCCCGTTTTTTTCAGATCGACGAATATCTTGAAACACCGCGGTCAGTCCCCTCGCCCTCCGGGAGAGGGGACCGATCAAGGAATGGCGAAGAAATCCGGTGACCTGCCAGTGCTGTAGTGAATTCAGAATCGGCCGGATAGTTCAGGTCGATGGATATCTGAAAACACCGCGGTCAGTCCCCTCTCCCTCCGGGAGAGGGTTAGGGTGAGGGCAAATCTCAAGCGAACGCCTAAACCAGTCACCCCACAGAACCAGGTTATTTTTTCTTCAGGCAATCACTCATGAACGTCTTGCGCGCATCGCCGGTCAGGGCTTTGGTGGCGGCATCGGCGTTGCAGGTCTTCATTTTCTGCTGCTGCGGGGTCAGGGCCTTGGCATCGTTGGCCGCTGGCGCTGCCTTGAGGCAGGTGCTCATGAAGGTTTTGCGCTCATCGCCTTTCAGACTCTTGGCGGTCGCATCGGCATTGCAGGTGGTCATCTTGTTCTGTTGCGCCGTGGCGGCGAAACCCTGGGAACACAGGAGCAAACCAATCATCAACAACGGCACACGCAACATCTTCATGGAGTTTTCTCCTTGGCGCCGCACCGAGGGGGGGCGGCCTCTGCTGGAGTGTAGCCAAATCCTGTTACACCTTCCTGCCTTCCAGATGGCTGCGGCGATACTGCTCCGGCGTACACCCGGCCTGCCGCGCGAACATGGCAATGAATGCCGAGCCACTGCTGTAGCCGAGATCGAAGGCGATTTCCTGCACGCTACGCGAAGTTTCCAGCGCCTCGATCGCGGCGAGATAGCGCAAGCGCTGACGCCACTCGCCGAAACTCATTCCCAGCTCACGAACGAATTGCCGGGCCAGCGTGCGTTCGCTGACATGCACTTGCAGCGCCCAATGCGCCAGCGGCTGATTGTTGCCCGGTTCGGCCTGCAAGGTTTCGAGGATTGCCAGCAAACCCGGGCTGCTCGCGTAGGGCAGATAACACTCATGCACCGGTGCCTGCTGCAATTGATCGACCAACACTTGCGCCAGACGCTGGTCGGCATCGAGTTCGGGAATCTTCACGTCGCGGGCGGCGAAGTCCTTGAGAATCGCCTTGAGGATGTCGCTGATCGCCAGGGTACAGGCGCGCATTGGCAGTTCGGCGCAGACCTTGGGGTCGAGGCACACCGCGCGGTAGTTGACCGGTTGATGGCTGTAAAAACTGTGCTCGACCTGCGGCGGCACCCACACCGCGTATTGCGGCGGCGACATGAATCGGCTGCCGTCGACATCCATGTGCAGCACGCCGTGGGCGGCGTACTCCAGCGTGCCCCATGCATGGCGGTGCGGCGCGGCGTATTCATGGGCGTTGAAATCGGCATAGCGGAAGTACACTGCCGATGGCAGTTCGCTGAAATCCAGCAGATCAATGTGTTTACTGTTCATGCTGTCCGGTTTCAGAGGCAGGTTGTCCGGTTCGCAGTATAGGCCTGCATCCAGACAAGGGATAATTGCCCTTCATCAACGTACTGGTTTCGACTCATGCAATACGCGTTTCCGCTGCTGGCGATTTTTATCTGGGCCGGCAATACCGTGATCAACAAACTGGCGGTCGGGGCGATTTTCCCCGCCGAGATCGGTTTCTACCGCTGGCTGCTCGCCGGTTTGCTGTTCACCCCGTTCATGCTCAAAGCGGTGATCGCGCACTGGCCGCAGATCCGCCCGAACCTGGGCAAGATTTTCATCCTCGGCGTACTCGGCATGGCGGTCTATCAAAGCCTCGCCTACTTCGCCGCGACCCTGACTACCGCGACCAACATGGGCATCATCCTGTCCCTGATGCCGTTGATGTCGCTGGCCATGGCGATCATCAGCCTCGGGCAACGCCTGACCGCCGGTGCGCTGGTCGGTGCGGTTCTGTCGTTTGCCGGCGTATTGGTCGTGGTGTCGTCCGGCAGCCTCGGCGCGTTACTGCAACACGGCGTGAACATGGGTGATGCGATGATGCTGATCGCGACCCTGGCCTATGCGATCTACAGCACGCTGCTGAAAAAATGGCAGTTGCGCCTGCCGCCGCTGGTGCTGCTGTATTTGCAGGTGCTGGTGGCGATTGTCGTGCTGTTTCCACTGTATGCCGCTTCGCCGAAGACCGGTTTGACCCTGCAGAACATTCCGCTGGTGTTGTATGCGTGTCTGTTGGCGTCGATGCTCGCGCCGCTGGCGTGGATGCAGGCGGTGCAGCGTCTGGGTCCGAGCCGCACAACATTGTTCTTTAACTTGCTGCCGTTGATTACCGCGCTGATTGCGGCGGTGGTGTTGAAGGAGCAGTTGGCGATGTATCACCTGGTGGGCGGGTTGTTGACCTTGGGCGGGGTGATCCTTTCCGAGCGCTGGACCACCGTGTTGGGCCGCAAATTAAGCGTCGCCTGATCCGGCCTCTTCGCGAGCAGGCTCGCTCCCACATTGGATTGCATTTCAACTGAAGGAATGCGGTCATTTGTGGGAGCGAGCCTGCTCGCGAAGAACGATGACGCGGTCTCAGGGCTAAACGCCGGCAGCCTCAAGCCGCGCCGCATGCTCGACAAACAGCCGCACCGGATCCGCGCCCTTGCCGACCAGCCCCAGCGACTGGTTAACAATGTCGAAGTGATCCAACGGATAGTCATCGCCAATCACCGTCCCAAGATGCGAGCTATACCGCCCGACCATCCCATCGCACTGCCCCGGTTCACGCACAAACGTTTTCGCAAACAAGCGACAGCTGCGATTGGTACCGTCAAACAAATTCCCGCCACGATCGGTCTTGCCCGGCTGCAACGTCCCTGACCATGAGTAATAACGCACGCCGTTAACCTCCTCCGGCCCGTGCCCACCCCAGGTTTCAGGCAAACCCTGTGGATAACGCTGGTTGAACAGCGCCACGCCCTCAGTGGTCAGCGATTGATGCGAGGCGTGGATATCCACTGGCAATTTCGGCCCGTGGTAACCGGTTTCCAGTAGCGCCATCAGCCAGCCGACAAACCGTAGCAACACCTCAAGCAGTCGGCCCTTGGCGCTGTCCGCCGGATAATTTTTTTCCAGATAATCGGCCAGCTCGGAACCATGATTCGGTCCGGCCACCGATGTCACCGAGGCCACCAGATCCGGTCGTTTCGCCGCCGCATAGCGCGCCGTCAGCGAGCCCTGACTGTGGCCGAACAGGTTGACCTTTTGCGCCCCGGTCTCACGCAAGATCTCATCGATCTGCACGAGCAATTGCTCACCGCGTACCTCTGTGGAGTTGAGCGGCGATACCTGCACCGCAATCACCGTCGCACCACCACGGCGCAATGCCTTGATGATGCCGTACCAGTACGGATAGAGCACCAGCCGGATAAACCCGAGCATTCCGGGCACCAGCACCAATGGATAACGCGTCGACATGGGCAAACATCCTTGTGGTCGGTGAGTGGATGCAAGACGTGCAAAACGCCCGCCAAGCATCCTCCGTGATGATGACAACTCATCGACCAGCCTACTTCAGGCCCACCACCCCCGCCACAATCAGCCCTACCGAAACCAGTTTGACCAGGGTCAGGCTCTCGCCGAGCAGGGCAAAGCCGAGGAACACCGTGCCCAGTGAGCCAATCGCCGTCCAGATCGGGTAGGCGATGCTCACCGGCAGTTCGCGCATCGCCAGTGTCAGGAAGTAGATCCCGCCGATTGCCGCGACCACGGTGATCAGTGAGGGCCAGAGCCGGGTGAAACCTTCGGCGTACTTCATGCCCATGGCGAAGGTCACTTCAAACCCGGCGGCGATCAGCAAACACAACCAGGCCATTTAGAACACCCGGGCGAGGTCGAGCAAACGCTGCTCGGCCTCGGCCACCGACACCGCGAAGGTGCGTTCGGCGGATTCTTCGCCCTCAGCCGCGACCACGCTGACGTCGTTGATGCCGATGAAACCCAGCGCCGTGCGCAGCCATGGATCGGCGTGGTTCAAGGCTTCCAGTTCGCCTCCAGGTCCGAAGCCGAAACCGCCGCGACTGGTGACGATCAGCGCCTTCTTGCCCTGCAACAGCGGCGTGTATTGGGCGACGCCATTGTCCAGCGTGTGATCGAAGGTCAGGCCCAGCCGCACGATCTGATCGACCCAGGCCTTGAGGCCGCTGGGCACACTGAAGTTGTACATCGGCGTGGAAATCAGCAGCAGGTCGTGATCGAACAATTCACCGACCAGTTGATCACTCAGGGCCAGATCGGCCTGCATCGACAGTGGACGTGCTTCAGGCTGTGGATGAAACGCGGCAGCGACAAAGGCTTCGTTGACCGCCGGAATCAGCGCCCGTCCGACCTCGCGGCGAGTGACTTGCGCCTGCGGATGACGCACCTGCCAGGCACTGAGAAAATGTTCCGCCAGACGCCGCGAGTGGGAACGGTCACCACGGGGGCTGGCATGGATCGCAAGAATTTTGCTCATCTGAAACTCCTTGAGGCTAGACTTTGATTGCTGTGTCGCTGCAGATTGCAGGCGTCACGCCTAAGCCTCAAATGAGCAAAAGTCAGTCTGGATGAATTGGTTTCATCCGTGGAGCTTTCAATGTTTGCCTCGTTGCCCCTCACCGCTCTGCGCGCTTTTGAATCGGCGTCACGCCTGCTCAGTTTCAAGGCTGCCGCCGAAGAGCTGTCGGTCACGCCCACGGCGATTTCGCACCAGATTCGCTCGCTGGAAGACTGGCTCGGCATCGCTCTGTTCGAACGCCTGCCGCGTCAGGTGCGCCTGACCGAAGGCGGCGAGCGCCTGTTTCGCAGCCTGCACGGTGCCTTGCTGGAAGTGGCGCAAAGCGTCGACACCCTGCGCCCGCAGCGCAACGCCAGCACGCTGACGCTATCGACCACCGCCGCCTTCGCCGCGCTGTGGCTGGTGCCGCGCCTCGGGCGGTTTTATGCACAGCATCCGAACATCAACGTGCGCCTCGATACTCACTGTGAAGTCATCGATTTGCATCAGGACGCCAGTGTCGATCTGGTTTTGCGTTATAGCCTCGACGATTACCCGAACCTCTATGGTCTGTGCCTGTTCGATGAATCGTTCGGCGTTTACGGCTCGCCCGAGCAAGTGGCGCTGGCCGCGAGACGCACACCGACGTTGATCAGCGTGCGTTGGCATAACTCGAAACTGTATGCCCATGGCTGGGAAGCGTGGTGCGCCAAGGCTGGCGAAAACTGGTTGAACCCGCAGCCGGCGATCCGCGAATACGATGAAGAGCATTACGCCCTGCAAGCGGCAATCGCCGGGCAAGGGCTGGTGCTGGCGAGCAATATTCTGGTGTCGGAGAGTGTCGCCAGCGGTTTGCTGGTGCCGTTCATGGGCCAGGTTCAAGTCGATGGCGCCGGCTACAGCGCGTTGTGCGTGCCGGGGCGCGAGCGGCATCCGCCGGTGCGGGCGTTTTTTGCCTGGTTGCGCGAGGAAGCAGTTTTGTCCGGGCTGGCGCCAAGATCGCAGCCTTCGGCAGCTCCTGCAGGGGTTGCGTAAACCAATAAAACTTTTTGCAACGCTCATGACTCACAGCTTAGGTAGCGACCGCGTCCGCAGAACGTGGCGCCCATCGGATTAGCCTCCAGGAGATCGAAATGAGCGACGACCTGCATCTGTCAGATGTTCAAACCTTGCGCGACCGTGCACGCCAACACGTCGAAAACGGCGCCGTCACCGAGGGCTACAGCGCCGACCGTGAAGAGGTGCTGCGCTTGCTCAATGAATCGCTGGCCACTGAACTGGTCTGCGTGTTGCGCTACAAGCGCCACTACTTCATGGCCAATGGCGTCAAAGCCCATGTGGCCGCCGAAGAGTTTCTCGAGCACGCCACCCAGGAAGCCCAGCACGCCGACCGCCTGGCCGAGCGCATTGTGCAATTGGGCGGCGAGCCTGAGTTCAACCCCGACCTGCTGTCGAAGATGTCCCACGCGCAATACGTGGCCGGCAACACCCTCAAAGAGATGGTCTACGAAGACCTCGTTGCCGAGCGCATCGCCATCGACAGCTATCGCGAGATCATCCAGTACATCGGCGAGAAAGACCCGACTACGCGGCGTATCTTCGAAGATATCCTGGCGCAGGAAGAAGAGCATGCCGATGACATGGCTGACATCCTGAACGACCTTTAACCCCTATCGCGAGCAGGCTCACTCCTACATTTGGAATGCGTTCCCATGTAGGAGTGAGCCTGCTCGCGATGGCGTCTTTATTAACGCTGAAGATTACTTGGTAGGTTTTACGGTCACCGGCGCCTTGCCCGCCTTCATCTGCTCCAGCAACGGCGCACACTGATTCGGCTCACCACCACTCGGCGCCACCAGCGCCAACAGCCCCGCCGCCGGCGCTGCGATCACGCCCAACGCCACCATCCCCGCTCCGCGCAGCATCAGCGGCACAGCCTTCACGCCGGCATCCGGTTTGATGAATTTGCCCCGCACATACAGCGGTGAACGCAGGGAAATCAACCGCCAGCCCTTGGATTCCGGGGTCACCGTCAGATCCAACTGCTCGGTGGCCATGTTCGCCGTGCCGTCGATATAGATGATCGCGTTCTCGGTATCGAAGACAAACAGCTGGGTGGTCGCCAGACCGCTTTTGATGTCGAAGTCCGCTGCTGCGCAGTTGATCTTCACTTCCTTGTCACCAAAGATCTTGCCGACCACATAGTTACCGACGTTGAGCCCGGCCAGTTCCATCAGCTCACGACTGATCGCGCCGTCGTTGATCAGCATCTTCAATTTGCCGTTGGCACCGCCCAGCAGCTTGGCCACCGAGTTGCCGCGACCGCTGATATCGGCGTCGCCATTGAGTTCACCGAAACTGGTCTTCATCGGCTCAAACGTCGGGAACAGCTCTTTCAGCTTGAAGCGGCGCGCGGTCAGTTTGGCCCGGCCTTCCAACGGCTCGGTGCGGCCGTTGAGGCGAATCTGTGCATCGAGATTGCCGCCAGCGACGCCGAAGCGCAGCGGCTCCAGGCTCAGTTCACCATCGTTGAGTTTCAGGTGGGTATAGAGGTCGTTGAACGGCAGCTTCTCGCTGTGGACGATGCGCTTGCCGGTGAACTCGACGTCGGCGTCCATCGCGCGCCAGCGATCAGTCTTGAACTCTTCGACCGGCAGCACCTTGTCCGCCGGTTGTTTGCTCTCACCGCCGCGGGCCTTTTGCTTGTCATTGGAGTCGGCGCCGATCAGCGGTGCGAGGTCAGCGAACAACAGTTGATTGGAGAGCAACGCGCCGCTGAGTTTCGGCCGTGGCTGGCTGGCGACATAGGTCAGGTCGCCATGGATATCACTGCTGCCGATCTTGCCGTTGAACTGCTCATAAGTGAATTTCGCCCCGGCCTCGTCATGCAACTTGGCGATCAAATGGCCGTCGGTGGCATACGGCGGCGTGTCCGGTAGGGTCACACCGGTCAACGGATAGAGATTGCCGAGGCTGGCGCCGGCCAGTTTCAGGCGCAGATCGAGGGCGCCAAGATTCAGCGGATCAGTCAGCGTGCCGGCCAGTTCGATGCGGGTGTCGCCGATCTTCGCCTGAGCCTGCAGCGGGAATGGCTTGCTCGCGTCCTGCAAGGCGAGCAGCCCGCCGATCTTGCCTTGGCCTGTGAGGCTCTGGCCGTGGTATTGGCCTTTGACCTTCAAGGCAAACGCATAATCCTGCGGTGAGCCGCCCTTGTCCTGCGCGGTTTTCGCCGCTTTGGCACCGACGATGTCGCTGTAGGGGATGGGTTTGCCCAGCGGATCAATCAGCACGTCGAGATTGGTTTTGAGCGTCTGATCGTCAAGGGTGACGTGGCCCTTGTCGAAACCGATGGCGCCGATGTCGACCACCCAATTCGACGGCTCGGCGTTCGGATCTTTCGGGTCGAAGTTGAACGTCCAGTTGGCGCGGCCATCGGCCAAGCGCTGCAACTCGGCATTGGGTTCGGTCAGGTCGATGCGCGGAATCACCACCCGTTGCGCCAACAGCGCCAATGGCGAGATACGTAGCTCAACGCGCTTGAGCGTGACCATCTGCGGCTTCTTCGACCAGTCAGGGTTGCCCAGGCTCAAATCCTCGGCAACCACGTGCGGCCAAGGCACCCACGCACGCCAGCCGCCCTCGTCCGGCTCGCGCTGCCAGATCACCGCGAGGTTGCCATTGATGGCAAACGGTCGATGCAGTTCTTCCGAGACTTTGGCGTTGAGCGGCGGTTTGATCCGGTTCCAGTCGAAGAACACGATGATCAACACCAGCACGGCCAGTAGCAGCACGAGGATGGCGAAGGTCCAGCTGAAGATTTTTCCAGTGCGCGTCATGCACAAAGCTCCTGATCACGACCGCACGCAAAGACTGCGGCGCACGGCTGAAACGGCGGGCCAAAGCGGCCCTCATGAAATCTACGACTGGCAAACCAGCCGCAGGTTTAATCGAAGGCCGATTAATACGCAAAAAGCCGCGCGAAATCTGACCAATCAGTCGAACAGTGTTACCGCGACCCTCACTTTTGCGAGGCGCGAGTGAGTCGGAAATACCCACCCCGGTGCAAAACCGTCGCCCGCAAAGGCGCGATCTAGAGCCTCCCGGCAGAACAATCAATTCTGTTGATTATTACCATTGCGTTTATGAACTTTTATATCGACTTATCGAGAGTAGCATTGCCCTCGTACCCACTTTATCGCCCTCCCAAGGAGCAACCCATCATGAAACGCCAATTACTGCTCAGCCTTACCCTGTCGATGCTAGCCAGCACTGCTTTTGCCCTGCCCGCTGCCGACCAAGCTACCCCGCAAGTGAAATCCAGCCACTCGGTATTCAGCCAAACCGTAGCCGCTGATGGTGGCGACCGCACTCCACAAGGTCAGACCCTGGCTGAAGGCGGCCGTGAACGTCTGGAAGAGAAAGGTCTGGTTCAAGACGGTTACGACAAGACTCCACAAGGTCAGACCCTGGCTTCCGACGGTAGCGATCGCACTCCACAAGGCCAGACCTTGGCTTCCGATGGCGGCGACCGCACTCCACAAGGCCAAACCCTGGCATCTGACGGCGGCGACCGCACCCCACAAGGCCAAACCCTGGCTTCTGATGGCGGCGACCGCACTCCACAAGGCCAAACCCTTGCCGAAGGTGGTGGTGACCTTGTAATCGAACGCAACAGCGCCTTGAGCTAAGCCCATGGCGGCCTCGAAAAAAAGCCCAATCACCGGATTGGGCTTTTGACTTTTCCGGCCCGATAAAATCTTTCGCTGCATGCCCTCCCGTTCGACGCCGACAAAGCCGATTTGCTAGAGTGCGGCGCTTGTCCTGCCAAAGAACACATCCTGCGATGCTGCCCCGCGCCGAACAGAAACAACAGACCCGCAACGCCCTGATGGACGCTGCCCGCCACCTTATGGAAAGCGGCCGAGGATTCGGCAGCCTGAGCCTGCGCGAAGTGACCAAAACCGCCGGGATCGTGCCCACCGGTTTCTACCGGCATTTTGCCGATATGGATGAGCTGGGCCTGGTGCTGGTCAGTGAAGTCGGCCAGACCTTCCGCGAAACCATCCGCTTGGTGCGGCACAACGAATTCGTCATGGGCGGCATTATCGATGCCTCGGTGCGGATCTTCCTCGACGTGGTCAGCGCCAATCGCTCGCAATTCCTGTTTCTCGCCCGTGAGCAGTACGGCGGCTCGCTGCCGGTGCGTCAGGCAATCGGCCGGTTGCGCGAGAACATCAGTTCCGACCTGGCTGCCGACCTGACGATGATGCCCAAGCTTCAGCATCTGGACGCCGAGGGCCTGAGCGTGATGGCCGATCTGATCGTCAAATCGGTATTCGCCACCCTCCCCGACATCATCGACCCGCCCGCCGAAGCCCTGCCGGAGCATCTGACGCCACAGGCGAAGATCACCCAGCAACTGCGCTTTATCTTTATTGGCCTCAAGCACTGGCAAGGCCTAGGCAGTACCGAGTAACAACCTCTTCCTTACTGATACATCCGGTCCCCTGTAGGAGTGAGCCTGCTCGCGATAGCGGTCTATCAGTCAAATAGTTGCTGACTGACACACTGCCATCGCGAGCAGACTCACTCCTACAAAGGTGCGGCGCATCAGCCTCCATTTGGTGCATTAAAAATTCTTCACGCACCAAAACCTTCCATATTCCCGCAACATCTTGAAACATCCACTACGCTCCGACAGGGATTTCCTACATCTCGTCCGATTGGCAAGGCCCTTGCTCTAGCCAGAGTATTGTCCATAGCTGGAAGCTTTCCGATGCTGGTGATTCACCGCAGAATCGACCCTCAACCCGTCTGGGCCGCCGAGTTGCACCTGACCTTCGAAGCGCGGAGCAAAAGCCGTTTGCGCTGTTTCAGTGCCGAGGGCGAAGACGTCGGGTTGTTTTTGGAGCGCGGTCAGCCGCCGCTGTATGACGGCGAATGCCTACAAGCCGAAGACGGCCGCATTGTCCGCATCTGCGCCCGCCCCGAGCAATTGCTGCACGTCACCTGCGCCAATGCCTTCGAACTGACTCGCGCCGCTTATCACTTGGGCAATCGCCATGTCGCCCTGCAAATCGGCGATGGCTGGCTGCGCCTGCTCGACGACTACGTGCTCAAAGCAATGCTTGAACAACTCGGCGCACAGGTCGAAGCGATCGAAGCGCCATTCCAGCCAGAGCACGGCGCTTATGGCGGCGGCCATCACCATTCACGCCACGGCGACGAAGACTTCAACTACGCGCCGAAACTTCATCAGTTCGGCGTACGCCTGTGAATCCGGCCTGGGCGCTGCTGCGCCTGGCCAGTCCGCAATTGCCGATTGGCGGCTACAGCTATTCGCAAGGCCTGGAAATGGCGGTGGATAACGGCCGGGTGAAAAACCCGGACGACGCCCGCCGCTGGATCAGCGATCAGTTGCTGCTCAATCTGTCGCGTTTTGAAGCGCCGCTGTTGCTCGCGCATTGTCAGGCGGCGGCGGATGAAAACTGGAGCGAGTTGCTGATCCTCTGCGAAAGCCATCGCGCCAGCCGCGAGACCCGCGAGTTGCATCTGGAGAGCCGGCAGATGGGCTATTCGTTGCAGCAACTGCTCAATGGCTTGCCAGAACTCGACGCATCCGCCCGCAGCTTTCTTGATCAATGCACTGAACCGCATCTGGCCCTGTGCTGGGCGCTGGCCGCGCGTGCCTGGAGCATCAACCCGCAGGACGCGCTCGCCGCGTGGTTGTGGAGCTGGCTGGAAAACCAGCTCGCCGTATTGATGAAAACCCTGCCACTGGGCCAGCAAGCCGCCCAGCGCCTGACCAGCCAACTGCTGCCGCTGCTGCAACAGGCGCAGCAGGACGCCAGCCGAATCAATCCCGAACACATGGGCAGTGCCGCGTTCGGTCTGTCCCTGGCGTGCATGGCCCACGAGCGCCAGTACAGCCGCCTCTTCCGTTCTTAGGAGAAACACTCGATGAACACACAACCTCTGCGCGTCGGCATCGGCGGCCCGGTCGGTTCCGGCAAAACCGCGTTGACCCTGGCCCTGTGCCTGGCCCTGCGCGAGCGCTACAACCTCGCCGTGGTCACCAACGATATCTACACCCGCGAAGACGCCGATTTTCTCGTGCGCAATGAAGCCCTCGCGCCCGAGCGGATCATCGGCGTGGAAACCGGTGGCTGCCCGCACACGGCGATCCGCGAAGACGCCTCGATCAACCTGGAAGCGGTCGATCAACTGAACCGGCGCTTTCCGGGACTGGACCTGATTCTGGTGGAGTCCGGCGGTGACAACCTTTCGGCGACGTTCAGCCCGGAACTGTCCGACCTGACCATCTACGTGATCGATGTCTCGGCCGGCGACAAGCTGCCGCGCAAGGGCGGGCCGGGCATCTGCAAATCCGATCTGCTGGTGATCAACAAGATCGACCTCGCGCCGCTGGTCGGTGCTTCGCTGGAGATGATGGACAGCGACACCCAACGCATGCGCAACGGCAAGCCGTTCGTCTTCAGCAACCAGAAAACCGGTCAGGGCCTTGAGCAAATCATCGCCTTCATCGAACGCCAGGGCCTGCTGACCGCAGCCTGATTCACTGATCAACAAGGAAGCTTATCCATGACACTCAAACGTATTCTTGGCGCCGTGGCGCTGCTGCTGACGCCGGCGCTGGCCTTCGCACACCCGGGACATGGCGACAGTGGCTTGATCGCCGGCATCAGCCACCCGATCGGCGGCCTCGACCATTTGCTGGCGATGGTGGCAGTCGGTTTGTGGGCGGCGCAGCAGCAGGGCGCGGCGCGCTGGGCGCTGCCGTGCACGTTTGTCGGCACCATGCTGATCGGCGGCCTGCTCGGTTTTGAAGGGCTGGAATTGCCGGCGCTGGAAAGCGGGATTGCTGCGTCGGTGCTGGCGTTGGGTCTGGCGGTAGCGCTGGCGGTGCGTCCGCCGTTGGTCATGGCGGTGGCGGCGACGGCGCTGTTTGCGTTGTTCCATGGTGTGGCGCATGGGCTGGAGTTGCCGGACATGAGCAATCCTTGGGCGTATGCGTCGGGTTTTGTCGCCGCGACGGCTGCGCTGCATGCGGCGGGTTATGCCGTGGTGCGTTTCCTGCCTCGGGCGGCTGCGCCGTTGGTGCGCTTGGCCGGAGCGGCTTCGGCAGTGACTGGGGCCTGGTTGCTGGCCGGCTGATCTTTTAGCGCCTGCACTGGCCTCTTCGCGAGCAGGCTCGCTCCCACAGGTTTTGTGTACGCTGCAAATCCACTGTGGGAGCGAGCCTGCTCGCGAAGGCGGTCTGACAGACACCACATCGCTCAGGCCGGTCTCTCTGCTACCATGTCGCGCAATCGCCCCAGCCCGTGACGACGTCCGCCCATGCCCCACGCTTCCCGCCCCACCTCCCTGCCCGAATTGACCGCCCTGTTCGGCGCTGTGCAGCAGCACTTCGTCAAAGTGATCGTGCCCCTCTGGCAAGGCCCGGGCTGGAACGCCGACATGGCGTTGCCCTACGAGGCGCTGGACGCCGCGCATCAACCGCTGCCACCGCAACGCTATCGAGCGATGGCCTGTGCACGGCAGCTGTATCTGTTTTCCAGCCTGATCGGGGTTGTGGATAACGCTGAAGTCCGCGCCGCGGCGCTGTTCCGCTCGCTGCAACGGCACTTCCATGATGCCGAACACGGCGGCTGGTTCTACAGCATCGACGCACAAGGCAAGCCGCTGGATCAGCGCAAAGACCTCTACACCCACGCCTTCATCCTGTTTGCCTGCGCGCATTACTGGGCAAAGTCCGGCGATCCGTTGGCCGAGTCGACGCTCAACGCGGCGCTGGAAATCATTGGCCGGCGCTTTGCCACCGGCGATGGCTTGTACGAAGCCTGCCTGGAACGCGACTGGATCACCCTGCAAACCGGTCCGCTGCAGAATCCGTTGATGCATCTGGCCGAAGCGTTTCTGGCCACCCTGGCGGTTCGCAAAGATGCCCAGACGCAAAAGGCATTGCTGGAGTTATGCACAGCCATGCACAAGCAGTTCGTCGATCCGCAATATGGCGTGTTGATGGAAAAGCCGCTCGGCGCTGTGGATAACTGGTATGAGCCGGGGCATCAGTTCGAATGGTATTTCCTGCTCGAGTCGTCGCCGTTGTTGCGCGGTTCGAAATTGCACGCGGCGCTTGACCGGGCGTTTGCCTTCACCGAGCAATACGGTGTGGTGCAGCCATCCGGCGCGGTGCGGGCGATGCTCGATCTGGAAACGGATGGACGCCCGCGAGACTCGACTCAACGGATCTGGGCTCAGGCGGAATATCTGCGCGCGCTGACCTTGCGTCAGGGCAGTGAGGCGGTGGTGCTGCGTCAGTTGCAGGCGTTGCAGCAGCGGTTTCTGCATGCGGGTGGCTGGCATGAGTGTCGGGATGAGTTGGGGGAAGTCAGTCGCAAGGACATGCCTTCGACTACGCCTTATCACTTGGCGACTTGCTACCACGGTCTGGCTGAATATCTTCGCTGATTTATAGATCGCTTTCGCGAGCAGGCTCGCTCCCACAGTTGATTTGCGCCGCTCACAAATAGTGTGTTCAGCGCAATTCAATGTGGGAGCGAGCCTGCTCCGGGCGGCGATCCGACGAATGGCCGTTATGCGGTCGCTAGGCGATCCACTTCTTGTCCCCGGTAAAGCTGATGGTCAACCAGCGCGCCGCATCCGGCTTGCCCAGCTTCGCCGAAATATTCTCGCGCAACGCATCCAGCTGCCCGACATTGCTCAGCGCATAATCCGCCGGCAACACCACATGAATCTCGATAAACCGTGCCCGCCCGTGCTTCTGCACGTACGACACGTAATCGTCGAAGCCGTGTTCGGTTTTCGCCGCGTCCATCACCTGCCGGACCTGATCATCCAGCGTGTCCGGGGCGATCCCCAGCACATCGCGTAAGGCCGGGCCAAGGATCTTGAACGCCGGCGGCAACATGGTCAGGGCCAGCACGATCAGGATCAACGGGTCGACATACACCGCCCACTGGCCATAGCCCTGAGACTTGAGCAGCAGCGCCGCAAGGAAGCTTATCAACAGGCCTACGGACAGCATCGCGTCCACCAGCCAGCTGATGTTGTCGAACTGGATCAGGCTGGATTTGAGCTTGCGGTTACGCTGCCGTACGTAGAAGAAGTAGGCGAACTCGACCACGGTAAACACAGCGGCATAAATGATCACCAGGCCCAACTCGATGTCGCGGCCACCGTTGATGATGCCGAACACGCCGTTGAGAAACGCGTAGATCGCGATCAACATCAGGAAGCTGCCTTCGATCAGCAGCACCATCGGCTCCAGATGCCAGAACCCGAACTGGAAACGGTGATTGCTTTGCTTGGCGATCAGCTTGGCAGTGATCAGCATCAGGACTTTGATGAACGTTGCGATCAGCGAGAAAAAACCATCGAACAGGATGGATTGCGAACCTGAAACAAAACCGGTGACGATCCCGGCAATCGCCACCGCCAACATCAGAATGGTCGATTGTTTGAGCAGTGCCTGCTCACCTCGGTTACTCACTTTGACTCCTCGAAAAACCTTGAAAACCGCGGGGTGCGGTTGGGTTGTTGCGAGGGGAGTTTACCTTATCGCCCTGTTTTGGCCTTTTTGGCCTCTTCGCGAGCAGGCTCGCTCCCACTTTGAAATGCATTCCAATGTGGGAGCGAGCCTGCTCGCGAATGGCTTCAGCGCGGTCTTAAGCCTTATTCCGCTCAATGGCAAAACCAGCCCAGGTCTGGCTCACCGGCATCAACTCGAGGCTGTTGATATTGATGTGCGCCGGCGCATTCATCACCCAGAAAATCGTCTCGGCGATGTCCTGTGGCTGGATCGGCTCGGCACCGGCGTAGGTCGCGTTGTAACGTTCCTGATCACCGGCGAAGCGCACCAGCGAGAACTCGCTTTCGCACAGCCCAGGCTCGATGTTGCTGACCCGCACACCGGTGCCCTGCAAGTCGCAACGCAGATTCAGCGAGAACTGTTTAACGAACGCTTTGGTCGCGCCATACACATGGCTGCCCGGATACGGATAGTTGCCGGCAATGGAGCCAAGGTTGACGATGCCAGCGCCACGGCCATGGGCGATCAGGCGCGGCAGCAGCAGGCGCGTGGCGTACATCAGGCCTTTGACGTTGGTGTCGACCATGGTGTCCCAATCGTCCAGATCGCACTTCGGCGCCGGGTCCACGCCCAGCGCTAAACCTGCGTTGTTGATCAGCCCGCGAAGCTTTGCGAACGACGGCGGCAGATTGGCAATCGCCTCCTCCATCGCCTTGCGGTCACGCACATCAAGCACCAGACCGTGCACTTCAGTCTGCTTCGACAATTCAGCACACAGCGTATTCAGGCGTTCTTCACGACGACCGGTCAGCACCAGTTTCCAGCCAGCCTCGGCAAAACGGCGGGCACAGGCTTCACCAAATCCGGACGTCGCGCCGGTGATAAACAGGGTGTTGGACATCGTGTTCTCCTTGCTTCGGCCGCCGGGGCAGCCCTTGGAATAGAAAATCAGCAGGCAGCATGCCCGCCCGCGCATTCACGGGCAACACCCACAAGCTGTACAAAAAACGACCAACCGCACCAACGCCATAGCCACCGTGGCCTGTAGCCATGTGCACGCATGTTATCCACAGTCCCTTCCACAGTTTCCGGGGGCAAGTGCAAACGCGCAAAGCCGCGCCACACAAGGCTTTGCGGGCGAAATAGAAAGTTTTTTGCTTGACCCTGAAGCCGCGGATGTGCCGGAGATGGCATTTTGCACGACTGACGCGTCAACGCAGTGATTGCGCGAGGCCAGTAATTACGGCCCTCAGCGCAGTCTTTCCAGAGTTTAATCACAGACTTATCCACAGGCTTGTTCACACGGAATCGCTGCTATCCGCGACGCCATAAAAAGGTTGACAACAACGACTTCAAGACCCGCAAAAACGCTTGATCAAAAAACAACCACACACTTGCAGGCCACGGTTTACATGGCGCGCAGCCAGATACACCCACGTTATTCACAGCCAGCTCCACAGCAAACGGGGACAAGTCAAAACTGTGGAAAAACAGCCATTTGCAGCGTCTATATGTCGCGCTTTGGCAGCTATGGGAATTTGTTTTCCACAATTCTGAAATCCGGCGCAGATCAACTGTAGGAGTGAGCCTGCTCGCGATAGCGGTATATCAGTCACCGGTGATGGCGAATGGGAAACCGCGATCGCGAGCAGGCTCACTCCTACAGGGGTTTGCGGTGAATTTGGGATATAAAAAAGCCCCGGAACTCGCGTCGCCGGGGCTGTGCATAACGTCGAGGAATCAGTGCCCGCCCAGATAAGCGTTACGCACCTCCTCGTTCACCAACAACTCTTTACCCGTGCCCGTCAGGCGGATCTCGCCGTTGACCATCACATACGCCCGGTCCGACAGCTTCAGCGCATGGTTGGCGTTCTGCTCGACAAGGAAAATGGTCATGCCGGTTTTCGCCAACTCGCGCAGGGTCGCAAAGATCTGCTTCACCACAATCGGCGCCAACCCAAGGCTAGGCTCATCGAGCAGCAACAACTTCGGCCGACTCATCAAGGCCCGGGCAATGGCAAGCATTTGCTGCTCACCGCCAGACATGGTCATCGCTCGCTGCGTGCGCCGCTCTTCAAGCCGTGGGAACAGCTCGAACATGCGCTGCATGTCCTCTTTGGCGTACTTGTCACCAATCGGGATGGTGCCCATCAGCAGGTTTTCCTCGACGGTCATGTCGGGGAACACCCGCCGTCCTTCCGGCGACTGCGCAATGCCGTTGGAAGCGATGTAATGCGAGGACTTGTGGGTAATGTCGACGCCTTGATAGAGGATCTGCCCGCCCGCCGCCCGTGGCTGACCGAAGATCGACATCAGCAACGTCGATTTGCCGGCGCCGTTGGAGCCGATCAGGCTGACGGTTTCCCCTTCATTGATCTGCAGCGAAACACCTTTGAGCGCCTGGATCGGTCCGTAGAACACGTCGAGGTCTTTGAGTTCGAGGATCGGTTGGGTCATACCAGTTCCTCTTCATCGGCGCCCAAGTAGGCGGCGATCACTTTCGGGTCATTACGGATGGCTTCAGGCCCGCCCTCAGCGATGACGATGCCGTGGTCCAGCACCACAATGTGGTCGGAAATGCTCATAACCATGCCCATGTCGTGTTCGATCAGCACCACGGTCAGATCGTGCTCGTCGCGCAGCAGCCGGATCATCGCGCTCAGCGCTTCGGTTTCCTGAGGGTTGAGGCCGGCGGCCGGTTCGTCAAGGCAGATGATCTGCGGCCGCGTGCACATGGCCCGGGCGATCTCCAGACGGCGTTGTTGGCCGTACGAGAGCTCACCGGCGAGACGGTTGGCGCAGTCGACCAGATCAACCACTTCCAGCCAGTAGAACGCGACGTCCAGTGCGTCGCTCTCCGCCTTGCGGTAGCCCTTGGTGTTGAGAATACCGGCGAGCATGTTGCGGTTGACCCACATGTGCTGGGCCACCAACAGGTTTTCCAGCACCGACATTTCCTTGAACAGGCGAATGTTCTGGAATGTCCGCGCCAGGCCTGCACGGTTCACCAGGTGCGTACCGCCGAACATCTTGTAGTACAGACGACTGAGGAATGACTTCGGCGAGACGAAGTCAGTCGGTTTGAACGACTCGCCCAACAACTGGATGACATTGGTCTGCTGGCCGCGCACGTTGAGTTCGATCTTGCCACCCGAGGCCTTGTAGAACCCGGTCAGGCAGTTGAACACCGTGGTCTTGCCGGCGCCGTTGGGGCCGATCAGGGCGAAGATCGAGTTGCGTTTGACCTTCAGGCTGACATCGCTCAAGGCCTTGATGCCACCAAAATGCATCATCAGTTTTTCAACAGAGAGTACGACTTCACTCATGGCGCAGTCCTCTCATAGTGAATGGCACCTTTGCGTGGAGTGACCCCGGTTCGGCTGATGCGAATCAGCCCGCGTGGTCGCCAGATCATCATCAAGACCATCAGGATGCCGAACAGCAGCACGCGATATTCGGCGAAGCCGCGCAGCAATTCCGGGGCGACGGTGAGCACGAATGCAGCGATCACCACGCCAATGGTCGAGCCCATGCCGCCGAGCACGACGATGGCGAGGATCAGCGCCGATTCGAAAAAGGTGAACGAGGTCGGGTTGACGAAGCCTTGGTAGGTGGCGAAGAACACCCCGGCGAGACCGGCTGTCGATGCACCGATGGTGAACGCCGAGAGTTTCACCAGTACGTGGTTGAGGCCCATCGAGCGGCAGGCGATTTCATCTTCACGCAGAGCTTCCCAGGCGCGGCCGACCGGCATCTTCACCAGACGATGCTTGATGTACAGCACGGCCAGCACCACGAGGAACAACACCGCGTAGATGAAGTAATACTTCACGTCCGGGTTGTAGGCGATGCCGAAGAACTCGTGGAACGGCACCCCGCCATCCTTCGCCCGTTTGCCGAACTCCAGACCGAAGAACGTCGGCAGCGGTGCCGGCATACCGTTCGGGCCGCCCGTCAGCGACAACCAGTTGTTGAGGATCAGGCGAATGATTTCACCGAAGCCCAGCGTCACGATCGCCAGATAGTCGCCATGCAGGCGCAGCACCGGAAAACCGAGGATGCAACCGGCCAGCCCCGCCGTGATCGCCGCCAGCGGCAATACCGTCCAGAAACCCAGGCCGAGGTACTGATAACCGAGCGCCAGACCGTAGGCGCCGATGGCGTAGAACGCCACGTAACCCAGGTCGAGCAGACCGGCCAAACCGACCACAATGTTCAGCCCCAGCCCCAGCAGCACGTAGATCAAACCGAGGATGACCACGCCCAGCAGATAGGAGTTGGAGACAAACGGCACAATGACCGCCAGCACAATCAGCAGCGGGATAATCCAGCGCAGCGAGGATTTGTGATCGGCAGGCAGCACATGCACACCGGAACCGGTGCTCTCGAATCCGTCGAGAATTTTCAGGCCCTTGGGCGTTTGCAGGAACAGGCTGAGGGCAAAGCGACCGACCATGACAATGCCGATGATCCAGGCCACGCGGGTCGGCTCAAGATTGAAGCTGTAACCCTCGAGCACAACGCCGACAATCGGGCCGAAAACGATCAAGGCAATCAGGCCGGCAAGAATCGCCTCAACCAGGCTTTTTTTGATA
Organism: Pseudomonas sp. SCA2728.1_7; assembly: GCF_018138145.1. Classification (NCBI taxonomy): domain Bacteria; kingdom Pseudomonadati; phylum Pseudomonadota; class Gammaproteobacteria; order Pseudomonadales; family Pseudomonadaceae; genus Pseudomonas; species Pseudomonas sp. SCA2728.1_7. The sequence goes on from NZ_CP073104.1 coordinate 3,484,127, forward strand.
TCGATGGATTTTTGAGTGGTTGAAGACATCGCTTACACCTTCGACACAAGAGGACGGCCCAACAGGCCCTGCGGCCGGAAGACCAGAACAAGTACGAGCAGCGAGAAGCTGAACACGTCTTTGTAGTCGGAGTTGACCAGACCGGAGAACAGCGACTCGGAAATGCCGAGGATGATCCCGCCGAGCATTGCCCCAGGCAGTGAACCGATCCCGCCAAGCACCGCCGCGGTGAACGCCTTGATGCCGATAATGAAGCCGGCGTAGAAGTCGAATGTGCCGTAGTTCATGGTGATCAGCACGCCGGCCAGCGCCGCCATGGCTGCACCGATGATGAACACATAGGAAATGACCCGATCGGTATTGATGCCGAGGATCGAAGCCATCTTGCGGTCTTGCTGGGTCGCACGGCACATGCGTCCGAGCTTGGTGTACTTGATGACGTAGGTCAGCAGGCCCATGCCGACGAATGCGGCCACCAGAATGAAGACTTTGGTGTAGGTCAGTTGCACGAAACCGGTACCGATGTCGACACGCCACGCCCCGCTCAGCAGGGTTGGCACGCCCTGTTGTTTGGCGCCTTGTGCGATCTGTGCGTAGTTTTGCAGGATCAGGGAGATGCCGATGGCGCTGATCAACGGAGCCAGTCGGGTGGAGTTGCGCAGGGGTTTGTAGGCGACTCGTTCAATGACCCAGCCATACACCGCCGTGACGACGATGGTGAAGATCAGTGTGCCGAGCATCAGCAGCGGGAAAGATTCGATACCGAAGTAAGCCAGCAGAGCCAGACTGATTGCCGCCAGGTAAGCAGAAATCATGTAAACCTCGCCGTGGGCGAAGTTGATCATGCCGATGATGCCGTAGACCATTGTGTAGCCGATGGCGATCAGGCCATAGACCGACCCGAGGGTCAGGCCGTTGACCAGTTGCTGCAGGAAAATACCATCCATAACGCAATCTCACGCAGTGAGAACCTGCACACCCGAGGTGTGCGGTTCTTCTAGGAAAAATACAGATTTACGTCGGAGCAATGTCAGCCACGATCAGCACATCCCACATCGTCCCTGTAGGAGTGAGCCTGCTCGCGAATGCGGTCGATCATTCAACACATGTGTTGGCAGTCATTCCGTCATCGCGAGCAAGCTCACTCCTACAAGGGATTGGTGCGGATCAGCTGATCGCGTCAGCCCTTACTTCTGTTTTTCCAACTGGTGATATTTGCCATCCTTGTCCCACTGGTAAACCACGTAGTCGGAGACTTTCAGGTCGCCCTTGGAATCCCAGGTTTTTTCGCCCATGACGGTTTTCACCGGATTTTTCTTCAGCCAGGCCGCGGCCTCTTCGCCCTTGTTGGACTTCGCGCCATTGAACGCGGCAGCCAGGGTCTGCACCGAAGCGTAGGCGTACAGGGTGTAGCCCTCAGGCTCGGTACCGGCCTTGCGGAATGCGTCCACTACGGTCTTGCTCTCAGGCAACAGACGCGGGTCGGCGCCGAAGGTCATCAGCACGCCATCGGTGAATTGCGGGCCACCGGCGGTGGTCACCAGTTCGTCAGTCACGATGCCGTCATCGGACATGAACTTGACGTCTTTCAGGCCTTGTTCACGCAGTTGGCGAACCAGCGGGCCGGCCTCCGGGTGCAGGCCGCCGAAGTAGACGACGTCGGCGCCGGCGCCACGGATCTTGGTGACGATGGTGCTGAAGTCTTTTTCGCCACGGGTCAGGCCTTCGTACAACACGGGCGTTACGCCGCGCTTGACCAGTTGCGCCTTGGTGGCATCCGCCAGGCCTTGGCCGTAGGTATCCTTGTCGTGCAGCACGACGACTTTCTTGCCCTTGAGCACGTCGACGATGTAGTCGCCGGCCACGATGCCTTGCTGGTCGTCACGCCCGCACATACGGAACATGGCGCTGAGGCCACGTTCGGTGACTTGCGGGTTGGTCGAACCCGGAGTGATCGCGATGATCCCGGCTTCGTCATAGATTTCCGACGCTGGAATGGTCGAAGAGGAGCAGAAGTGACCGACCACGCCGGCGACTTTCTGGTTGGTGAGGTCCTTGGCGACCGTCACGGCCTGCTTCGGCTCGCAGGCGTCATCGCCTTTGACCAGAACGATTTTCTCCCCGTTGACGCCACCCGCCGCGTTGACTGCGTCAGCCGCTGCCTGTGCACCCTTCATGTACTGCTCGCCAAATGCCGCGTTGGCGCCAGTCATTGGACCCGCTACACCGATTTTCACATCAGCTTGAGCAAACGCAGAAACACCCAACGCAGTAGCCACTGCGAGGGCCAGAAAGCCTTTCTTGTAAAACGTCTGGGACATGAGGTGGTGCTCCAAGGTTTTTTTTAGTTGGCACTGCGACTTCACTTCACTGAATGCTCTGAGCAAGGGCCGTGCCATCGGTTTTTTATTCTTCAAAAAGTCGCTGCTTTCTTGTTATTTCGACTGTTTCGTTCCCATTTTCATTGGGCGTGCAACCGTCTAAACCGCGGAAGGTGAAACCATTTATTTTTTCAGGCGCAACCCGCACGCGCCATCATTGCAACCGCGGCGCCAAACGACGTGCAACCAGCCTGTAACAGCCCGCGTCACCGAACTGCACACTGCTGGTGCGGGACTGCTACAACCCGCACCATTACAGGCTAGTCGCTGCATCGAAAAGCGCCGCTTCCGGCAACATATTTCAACACTCAAATGACGATGCGCAGGCACTGGCCCGCGTGATACAGCGAGAACCCGGCCTCGTACAGGCAACTGCGCAAGCCCACACCCGCCAAGGGCTGCATCGGTGCAAAGGGAATCGGCAAAGCTTGAGGGTCGCCGTTACACAGATAGTCGGCGAAGGCTTTGCCAACCACGGTGCCAGTGGTGACGCCCCGGCCGTTATAACCGGTGACGGCCACCAGTCCCGGCGCAGGCTCGAACAGGCGCATGAGGTGATCAGGCGTGAACGCGATGCGCCCGGTCCAGGTGCATTCCCACTCGACCGGTTTCAGATTGGGGAAGTAATGCTGCTGCACGCGGTCGGCCCAGGCCTTGAGAAACCAGGTCGGTTTCTGGTTGCCATTGCCGAGGCTGCCGAGCAATAACCGCCCTTCTTTGTCACGGCGGATGCTGCTCAAGACTTGGCGGGTATCCCACGAGCCCTGCCCGCCCGGGAGAATTTCCTGCGCGGCGTCCTCGGTCAGCGGCACCGAAGCGACCTGATAGTAGTAACCGGGGAAGAAGTTGCGCTTGAGTTCGGTCCAGTCGCCTTCGGTGTAGGCGTTGGAGGCGATGACCACTTGCTCGGCCAGCACTGAACCGCGTTCGGTCTGCACTGACCAGTTCGCGCCCTGACGCTCAAGGCGAGTGACCGGCGAATGATCGAACATTTGCCCGCCGAGACCACTCACCGCGTTGGCCAGCCCGGTGACATAAGCCATCGGGTTGAGCGTGCCGGCGCGACGATCGAGCAATGCGGCGGCAATTTTTTGCGTGCCGGTAGCTTGCTCGCAGGCCTTGCCGGTCAGCAGTTCAACCGGTGCGCCGCGACGTTTCCATTGTTGCTCGCGGCTGCGCAAATCCGCCTCGCCCTTGGCGTTGTGCGCCATGTGCAGCGTGCCTTCGCGGCGTAGCTGGCAATCGATGTTGTATTTATCCACAAGGCTGAAGACCAGCGCTGGTGCGGCCCCGAGCATGCGGTTGAGCTGGCTGCCAACCGCCTCGCCGAAACCGGCCTCGATCTCGTCCGGCGGGATCCACATGCCGGCATTGACCAGCCCGACGTTGCGCCCCGAACCGCCGTGACCGGCGCGATGAGCCTCCAGCACACAGACGCTTTTGCCTTTTTCCAACAGATGCAGCGCCGCCGACAAACCGGTGAACCCGGCGCCGATCACGCAGACATCGACCTTCACTTCGCCCCGCAGCGCGGTGTTATCCGGCCTTTGCGGCGTGAGCTTTTCCCACAGACATTCTTCGCGTAACGGCATTGCCAGACTCCAACAGAAACCTGCCAAACACAGTGCTGATCCTGTGGGAGCGAGCCTGCTCGCGAAAGGGGCGTATCAGCCAACATCAATGTCGACTGACCCACCGTATTCGCGAGCAGGCTCGCTCCCACAGGGGATCTCCATTTGACGGGAGCACTCAGTCGAAAGTGATGCCCTGCGCCAGCGGCAGCTCCAGCGAGTAGTTCACGGTGTTGGTCTGGCGGCGCATGTACGCGCGCCATGCGTCGGAGCCCGACTCACGACCACCACCGGTCTCTTTCTCGCCACCAAACGCGCCGCCAATTTCGGCACCGCTCGGGCCGATGTTGACGTTGGCGATGCCGCAGTCGCTGCCAACCGCCGACATGAACTGCTCGGCTTCACGCACATCCGTGGTGAAAATGCACGACGACAGGCCTTGAGGTACAGCGTTGTTCAGGCGCAGCGCTTCTTGGAAATCGTTATAACCGACCACGTAGAGAATCGGAGCGAAGGTTTCGCTGCAGACCACATCACTTTGCTCCGGCATTTCAACGATGGCCGGCGACACGTAATAGGCGTTAGGGAATTGATCTTCCAGTTGGCGCTTGCCGCCAAACACCCGACCACCCTCGCTCAACGCCTGCTCCAGTGCGTCCTGCATGTTTTCGAAGCTGTGTTTGTCGATCAACGGGCCGACCAGATTGCCTTCCAGCGGATTGCCGATGCGCACTTTCGAGTAGGCAGCCTTGAGGCGAGTGACGATTTCTTCTTTGACCGACTCATGGGCGATCAAACGACGCAGCGTAGTGCAACGCTGCCCAGCAGTGCCGACGGCGCTGAACAGAATCGCGCGCACCGCCATGTCGAGATCGGCGCTTGGGCCGAGGATCATCGCGTTGTTACCGCCCAGTTCCAGAATGCTGCGGGCAAAACGCGCGGCGACTTTCGGCGCCACTTCACGGCCCATGCGCGTGCTGCCGGTGGCGCTGATCAACGCAACACGCGGGTCATCGACCAAGGCTTCGCCAGCATCGCGACCACCAATAATCACCTGGCAAAGATTCGCCGGCGCATCGGTGAAGTTCTTCACCACGCGGTCGAACAGCGCCTGACAGGCCAACGCGGTCAGCGGGGTTTTCTCCGACGGTTTCCACACCACCGGGTTGCCGCAGACCAGCGCCAGCGTGGTGTTCCACGCCCACACCGCGACCGGGAAGTTGAACGCGCTGATCACCCCGACCACGCCCAGTGGATGCCAGGTTTCGCGCATATGGTGGCCCGGACGCTCGGAGGCAATGGTCAAACCGTACAGCTGGCGAGACAGGCCGACGGCGAAATCGCAGATGTCGATCATCTCCTGCACTTCACCCAGGCCTTCCTGAGTAATCTTGCCAGCCTCCCAAGAAACCAGCTCGCCAAGATCAGCCTTGTATTCGCGCAGCACTTCACCGAATTGACGCACCAGTTCGCCGCGACGCGGGGCCGGCACCTTGCGCCACTGCTCGAACGCATGATCTGCGCGACTGATGTGCTGCTCGACTTCGGCCGGGCCTTCCCAGTTGACGGCGGCGATGCGGCTGCCGTCGATCGGCGAATGCACCGGCACTTTGCCGTTCTGATAAAGGGCCGGGTTCACACCAAGACGATCAAGCAATGCGGCAACCATGGGTCACTCCTCAAGCAAAAAACTGAATGTGTGCGGCCACTGTTTCGCGACCGGGCAGGCCTTTAGTTGTAGCGTCACAATGGCAAGGCAACAAACGACCTTTACGCGAGATATCATTCCGTTTATTCATGCTGCGCACAGAAAGACAAGAAAAGGATCGGCCATGCTGAACAAACGCCACTTGCCCTCGATCACCGCGTTGCAGTGCTTCGAGGCCGTGACCCGGCACTTGAGCTTTACCCGCGCCGCCGAGGAGTTGAACCTTACCCAGAGCGCGGTGAGTAAACAGGTCGCGCAGCTGGAAGAGCTGTTGCAGCACTTGTTGTTCCGCCGCGTGCGTCGGCGCTTGCAGATGACCCCGGCCGGGGATTTGTACTTGGTCGAAGTAAGAAAAATTCTCTCGCAAGTGGAGATGTCGACGCATTACCTGCGCTCCTACGGCGGCGAAACTGAAGTCCTGCGCGTCTCTACGCCTTCGACCTTCGGCGCGCGCTGGCTGGTGCCGCGCCTGAAAGGCTGGCGGCTGCGCCATCCTTCCATTCATTTGGACTTGTGCAACGAGCAGGAAGCCGATGATCTGCTGCAAGGGCGCAGCGATCTGGCGTTCTACTTCGGCCAGGGTTCACGGCCCGGCACCGAATGCCTGAAGTTGTTCGGCGAAGAGCTGGTACCGGTCTGCGCGCCGGGCAGCCTGCCGGACACACCGTTTACTGACCCGACGCAACTCACCGATCTGGTCCTGCTGCAAAATGCCTCGCGCCCACAGGCATGGCACGACTGGTTCGACAGTCAGGGTTATCAGACCGAACACAGCTACCACGGCCCGCGTTTCGAAACCTTTTATATGTGCATCCGTGCCGCGCAGGTTGGCTGCGGTGTGGCGTTGTTGCCGAGGTTTCTGGTGGAAGAGGAATTGACCGACGGCAAACTGGTCATTCCCTTTGAGCATGCCATGCCCAGCACTGATGCCTATTACCTGGCGTACCCGGAGCATGCGGCGGAAGTGCCGAAGGTGCGGGATTTTGTGAAGTGGATGCTGGAGCAGATCGACAGCCCGGAGATTTGACTCGATTGAAAATTGTGGGAGCGAGCCTGCTCGCGAAGAGGCCGGCACATTCAGTATCAATGTTGACTGAAATGACGCCTTCGCGAGCAGGCTCGCTCCCACAATGGATCTGATCCGTTGTCAAAAAATGCTGGCAATCCGCACCGTTGATATGCGCCACTAGCGCCATTGTTTGAGACCGCGCACAGGCGCGGCGCACCTGGAGACCCCGTTATGAGCGAGAGTGTGTTTGCCGATCGCATCGTGCAGAACCTGCTCGACACCGACTTCTACAAACTGACGATGATGCAGGCGGTGCTGCACAACTACCCCAACGTCGAAGTCGAATGGGAGTTTCGTTGCCGTAATAGCGAAGATTTGCGCCCGTATCTGGCCGAGATCCGTTTTCAGATCGAGCGCCTGGCCGAACTGAGCCTGAGCGCCGATCAACTGAGTTTTCTTGAACGGATCAGCTTCCTCAAACCGGATTTCCTGCGTTTTCTCGGATTGTTCCGCTTCAACCTGCGCTACGTGCACACCGGCATCGAAAACGGCGAGCTGTTCATCCGTCTGCGCGGGCCGTGGCTGCATGTGATTCTCTATGAAGTGCCGTTGCTGGCGATCGTCAGCGAAGTGCGCAACCGCTATCGCTACCGCGAAACCGTGCTGGAACAGGCGCGCGAGCAGCTCTATCGCAAATTCGACTGGCTGACCGCCAATGCCTCGGCCGATGAGTTGTCGCAACTGCAAGTCGCCGATTTCGGCACCCGCCGACGTTTTTCGTATGGCGTGCAGGCAGAAGTGGTGAATGTGCTCAAGCACGACTTCCCCGGACGCTTCGTCGGCACCAGCAACGTGCACCTGTCCCGTGAACTGGACATGAAACCGCTGGGCACCATGGCTCACGAGTGGATCATGGCCCACCAGCAACTCGGCCCACGGCTGATCGACAGCCAGATCGCCGCGCTCGATTGCTGGGTCCGCGAATACCGTGGCCTGCTGGGGATTGCCCTCACCGACTGCATTACCACCGATGCCTTCCTCGGCGATTTCGATCTGTTCTTCGCCAAGCTGTTCGACGGCCTGCGCCACGACTCCGGCGATCCTGTGGTGTGGGGCGAAAAATGCATCGCCCACTATCACAGGCTCGGCATCGACCCGATGAGCAAGACCCTGGTGTTCTCCGACAGCCTGACCCTGCCCAAGTCGCTGGAGATCTTCCGCGCGCTGCACGGGCGGATCAACGTCAGCTTCGGCATCGGTACCAACCTCACCTGTGACATTCCGGGTGTCGAACCGATGAGCATCGTGCTTAAAATGACCGCCTGCAACGGCCAACCGGTGGCGAAGATCTCCGACGAGCCAGGCAAGTCCCACTGCAAAGACCCGAATTTCGTCGCCTACTTGCGACACGTGTTCCAGGTTCCTGCCGATCCTCTATCTAGCAAGGAGTGAATTCATGCAAGCCGTACAGCGTGAGATTGCTGAACAGCTCAAGGTGCAACCGCCGTTCGCCGACTACAAGGCTCTGCAGGCCGAAGTCGCCCGGCGCATTACCTTTATTCAGGATTGCCTGGTCAATTCCGGGCTCAAAACGCTGGTGCTGGGTATCAGCGGCGGTGTCGATTCGCTGACCGCCGGCCTGCTGGCCCAGCGCGCGATGCGTGAGCTGCGCGACCAGACCGGCGACAACAGCTACAAATTCATCGCCGTGCGCCTGCCGTACGAAACCCAGTTCGATGAACACGACGCTCAGGCTTCGGTGGATTTCATCGCTCCGGACGAGCGACACACCGTCAACATCGGCCCGGCGGTGAAATCGCTGGCCAGTGAAGTCGCGGCGTTTGAAGGCAAGCACGCGGTGTCGGTGGACTTTGTGCTCGGCAACACCAAGGCACGCATGCGCATGGTCGCCCAATACACCATCGCCGGCGCGGCGCACGGCTTGGTGATCGGTACCGATCATGCGGCGGAAGCGGTGATGGGTTTCTTCACCAAGTTCGGCGACGGCGCTTGTGATCTGGCACCGCTCAGTGGTCTGGTGAAGAATCAGGTGCGGGCGATTGCGCGCAGCTTTGGTGCGCCAGAGTCACTGGTCGAGAAAGTGCCAACTGCGGACCTTGAGGATCTGTCGCCGGGCAAACCGGACGAAGCGTCCCATGGTGTGACCTATGCCGAAATCGATGCGTTCCTGCACGGTGAGCCGGTGCGTCAGGAAGCGTTCGACATCATCGTCGCGACCTACAACAAGACCCATCACAAACGCGTGATGCCGTTCGCACCCTGAGCGGGTACAAAACGGCAAAAACTGTCGCAGACGGCGATCCCGGTTTCGAGGATGACAATCGAAGATCGCTGCCTGCGCCAGCTTCGCCGCGGTATCCGCAGACTTGCAATCAGTGCTTCACGCGAGTTTCAGCGGGCGCCGCGTTGACAGTCACGGTGTAGGTCTCAGACTCTGCAGTTGCATCCTTGGCTTTCAGCACATAGGTTGCGTCAGCTGCGAGGACGAACTCGCCACCCCAGATGCCATTCGCCGCCGTAAACGTTTCAATCGGCGTCGTGTTATCACCCTCCAGCAACTCGATCTCGCCGTCTTTTGCCGTGCCGCCGATCGTCAGAGTGGTGTCGTCGGTAGCCCCACCGTCTGCTACGTCGCCTTTCGAATCCTGCAGCGAAGTGATCTCTAACTCGACTTCGGGTTCATCGCTGACAATCACGGTGTGGGTCTCGGATTTTTCGCCGTCTACGTCCTCGGCTTTCAGCACATAGGTTTTACCCGCCGTGAGCTCGATTTCGCCACCCCAAGTGCCATCCGCTGCCGTAAACGTTTCAATCGGCGTCGTGTTATCACCCTCCAGCAATTTGACCTCGCCGTCCTTCGCCGAGCCGCCGATCGTCAATTGGGTGTCGGTGGTCGTCCCACCGCTTGCTACTTCACCTTTCGAGTCCTTCAGCGAAGTGATCTTCACCTCGCCTTCGGAGACCTCGCCGACGGTCACGATATAGAGATTGGACTCCGATCGATCATCCGCTCTGGCTTTCAGCGTATGGATTTTTCCCGCGGCAAGCGTGAGATCGCCGCCCCAACTACGGTCACTGCCCACAAGAAACATAGCAATCGGTTCAGCAGCACCGTTCAAGATCCATATCTGACCTTGCTTCCACAAACCATTGATCTTCAGGGCGGTTTCTTCGGTCGAACCGCCGTTCTCAACATCCCCTGTGGAATCTATCAACGCTCTGATGAAGGGTTTGGTCGCAACCGCATTCAAGGTAAATGGATCGGTGCGCTCCTCCTCATGGGCCAGCCGATATTTGTGCGGTCCATCCGGAAGATCATCTATCAAAAAAGACAGGTCGCCCGCATTGTTTGTCTGGCCGCGGTATTTCGGCACATCATCGATAAGGAGCTGCAGAATGGCGTCGCCAGGCCCGGTGACGGTGAAGTTGGCTCTTGCGGAAAAAATCGCGCCGCCGTCGGGAACGTCCTGCCCACCTGAAAACACGTTAACGATTTTCAGGTCGGCTAAGGTCGAGTTTTTGCTCTTGGCATTCATGTGGAAATCCTCTTTGCAATCGTCTGGAAAGAAGACTCATGTAAGCCCGACTTTGAAGCAGTGGTCTACTGTCAGAAATAACAGGTAGGCGCCTAATTCGGACGAACGGTAGTTTAGCGCCGGACGCAAAAACGCCGCTGGCGATCATCGCGCAGCGGCGTTTCCTGCAATACTTGAACCCGGATTTACTTGAGGGTGACAGTGCCTTTCATCATCGAGATGTGGCCAGGGAACGAGCAGAAGAAGCCGTATTTTTCAGCGGCGTCCAGCTTCGATACGTCAAAGGTCACCGAATCGGTTTCCTTGGCGCCGATGATCTTGGTGTGAGCGATGATGCGCGCGTCACCTTCGGGCAGGTAGTTCTTGTCGATACCGGCGGCCAGGCCAGCGGTAGCGATTGGCTGCATGTCAGCTTCTTTGCTGATCACCAGGTTATGGCCCATGACGTTCTTCGGCAGGTTGCCGGAGTGAGTCAGTTCGATAGTGAAAGTCTTGCAGCTCTTGTCGATTTCGATGGCTTTGGTGCTGAAGGACATCTGATCGGTGGAGTCAACGGTGGTTTTGCACTCGGCAGCCATCAATTGGCTGCTGGCCAGCGCCAGCAGGGATACCGCAACAACTTTGGAAAACATGGTGAATCTCCAAGGCAGGGTTAACAAAAACACGAATGGTGGAAAGACTGCCTGAAATCTTCGCAAGTTCCTATGACTTGAGTCAAAAATTGTATACAACTTTCAGGCTATGACACTCATCGACACAATCTAACGGCCAGATTCTCCGGCCGGCCCTATGATCGGCGCATCTACTGAGACGGAGTGCCTGTCATGTTCTTTAACGGTCTGTTGTGCAGTTTGCTTGCCGCCTACGCCTGTGGCGCCAGCGGTACCTTTGAATCACCGGAACGCGAAGTTTAGGCCTTGGATCACGGCGTGCCAGCCATTACCCTGTGACGGATTGACCCAGGAGGAAGGCATGTCTCTGAAATCCGTATGTGTATTTTGCGGTGCCAATGCGGGCACTGATCCGGCTTACACCGAAGCCGCCATTGCCCTTGGCCGGGCCTTGGCTGAACGTAAACTGACCCTGGTCTATGGCGGTGGTGCTGTGGGCTTGATGGGCATTGTCGCCGATGCCGCGCTGGCCGCTGGCGGTGAAGTGATCGGCATCATCCCGCAGAGCCTGATGGACAAGGAAATCGGCCACAAGAGCCTGACGCGTCTGGAAGTGGTCGATGGCATGCACGCGCGCAAGGCGCGCATGGCTGAACTGAGTGACGCGTTCATCGCCCTGCCCGGTGGTCTCGGCACACTGGAAGAGCTGTTCGAAGTCTGGACCTGGGGCCAGCTCGGTTACCACGGCAAGCCGCTGGGCCTGCTGGAAGTGAATGGTTTCTACAGCAAACTCACCGCTTTTCTTGACCGTATCGTCGGCGAAGGCTTCGTTCGGGCGCCACACCGTGACATGCTGCAAGTGAGCGAATCGCCGCAAACACTGCTCGATGCCCTGGATAACTGGAAGCCGACCGTCACGCCCAAATGGGTCGACCAAAAACCCGGCTAACCACCGGGCACCGATACAGGGCAGAATACGCGCCGCTCAACCTCACCTTCGACCAAGAGGAACGCCCATGGCCAAACCCAATTACTCCTTCGCCAAACGTCAACGAGACCTGGCAAAGGAACAGAAGAAAGAGGAAAAGCTTCAGCGCAAGAAACAAACCGCTGAAGAAGCAGCACTGAACCCTGAGGGTGAAGTGGCACCGGAAGATGATGTTGATGCAACTGAAACACCGAAAGATCAGGCGCCCGACGCCTGAACCCCACCGGGTTTGATGATCGAATCAGACCCTGCGGATTTGTGACGGGGCTGGCGGTTTCACTGCCGGCCCTCACAGCCCTCTCAGAAACACCCCAATTTCCTTGTAGGAGTGAGCCTGCTCGCGATAGCGGTGTGTCAGTTGAAATATTTGCCGCTGACACACCGCTATCGCGAGCAGGCTCACTCCTACAGTTTGATCGGCGTTAATCCAGGGGCATTACGGTAACGCGCACTTCCGGGTCGTGATTGCCGCCGCCAAGGATCACCCCGCGCAACGGTGACACGTCGGAAAAATCCCGCCCCCACGCCAGCGTGATGTGCTCCAGCGCCGGCTGCACATTGTTGGTCGGATCGAAATCCACCCAGCCCAGCACCGGACAAAACACCGACACCCAGGCGTGCGACGCATCGGCGCCGATCAAGCGTGGCTGCCCCGGTGGCGGCTGCGTCAGCAAATAACCACTGATGTAGCGCGCCGCCAAGCCTCGCGAGCGCACGCACGCCAGCATCAAATGCGCAAAGTCCTGACAAACCCCGCGTCGTCGCTCCAGCACCTCCACCAGCGGTGTCGCCACCTGAGTCGCCTCGGCATCGAAAGTGAATTCGCTGAAGATCTTCTGCATCAAGTCCTGCACGCCCAGCAGCAACGGCGTGTCCGGCGGAAAACAACATTGCGAGAATTCGACGAAACTGCGCTTCAGATGCACGTACGGTGACTGAAACCGGTAGCGACAGGCTTCGAGTAATTCAGCGGACAACGGCTGACTGCTGTAACTCAGCGCATCGCGGGTCAGCTCCCACGCGGGTGACTGCTTGAAGTCCAGCGCCGGCCGCGCCAGCACTTCAACGGTGAGTTGTGCATTGACCTGCAATTCGTCATGCGGCCGCTCAAAGGCCAGCCGGGTCAACGGATTACCAAACACATCCAGCTCATCACGGCGTGCTGTCGGGTCCGGACTGATCAGCAATTGCTGATCGGTGCAGCGCTGCCATTCGCATTTTCGCGGCCACAAGTGCGCCAGTTGCTGCGCCAGGGACACCGGGCTGTCGTAGTGGTAACAGGTGTCGTGGAAGATCTGGTATCGAGCATTCATCAGACAGACACCGTGCGTTGGCTGACGTCATCGACATGGGCGAAATGGCGCAGGGCCAGACGATCCGAGACCTGACCGCTGGCATCTGCAATCTCTTGCAGCAGATCCGCCAGACCATTCAGAGCCGCTCGTACGCTGGACTCACCGAACAATGGGTTCTCCAGGCAACCCAGATCAAAACGCGCAAGACGCTCGACCAACTGCGGCAACCCCGCTTCCCGTGGAACACCGAAATCATCATTCAAGCGCTTTAACGTGCGGGTCACCAGTTTCAACTGGAACAACACCGCGTGCGGGTTCTGCTCGTCGAGCAGCAACAGGTCGAGCACTGGAATCAATTGCGCCACGGCCAGATAACGTGAGCGGTAGGTGATGCTGCTGTTGCCCAACTCCAGCAGCCACTCCAGCCCAGCCTGATCGAATGCGCCGGCACCACGCAGAAATGCCGCGAGGCTGCTGCTGAGAAACTGCAGTCGCTCGATGCGCCGGCCAATCATCAGAAACCGCCAGCCTTCGTCGCGAGTCATGTCGTCGAGGGCAAACCCGGACAACGCCGCCAGCGACATCACCAGCCGATTCAGGAAATCCAGCAGCTCGCCGAAGTCGGGTTCGTCGGTGTCCAGGTCCATCGCTTCGCGCTGCAACTCCACCAACGCCTGCCAGTTCTCGCGCGAGAGCTTGCCACGCACCTGCGAGGCCGCCCACTGCAAACGCTGCAGGTTGGAACGCAGACTGAACGACCAATCCTCACCCAGCAGCGCTGCCAACAGGCGCTCAGGAAGTTCACCTTCGTCCGGCAGCAACGTCAGCCGCTCACCGAGGTCGACCGCCGCCTGCAACGCTTGCGGGTCATCACCATCGACATACCGCGCAAGCATGATGCGCAGCAGCCGCGCACTGTCGTCACAGCGCTCACAGTAACGGCCGAACCAGAACAGGTTCTCAACGACTCGCGACGGGAGATAAGGGTCGCGTCGCACCAGATCGTGCACGCCGACGCTTCGCTGACTCTTCCATTGCTCGCCACTGGGCGGGCGATCACCGAGCACCCAAGTGTCCTTGCTGGCGCCGCCGCGCTGCATTGATACCACTTCGGCATCGGCCTCGGCGGCCACCCGGGTCAAACCACCGGGAAGCACGCGATAACCCTCACCACTGGCCACGGCGTACATACGCATGCCGATCGCCCGTGGTTGCAGTTGTCCATTTTCTGCCTGCCAGATCGGCGCGTGGGACAACTGAGCCAATTCTTGCGCCACATAAGCATAAGGGCGTGCCTGCATGCGCTCGGCAAGCACCTGACGCTGTTTTTCACTCAGATCACGGCCGAACACAGGTGCGAAGCTTTGCGAGGGGAACGCCGGTTTGATCAGCAGTTCGGGCAGTTTTTCCAGGGCTTGCGCCAATACCGGCGCCTCACCGCACCACCACGTCGCAATCGACGGCAGGATCAGTTCTTCGCCAAACAGGTATTGATTGATCTTGGGCAGAAACCCAAGCAATCCCGGCGACTCCAGCACGCCACTGCCCAATGCGTTGGCCACCAGCACGCGGCCCTGACGCACCGCCTCAAGCAACCCGGGTACGCCAAGCGCCGAGTCCGTGCGCAGCTCCAGCGGATCGCAGAAATCATCATCGAGCCGGCGCATGATCGCGTGCACCCGACGCAGACCACTGAGGGTTTTCAGATAGACCGTGGCATCGCGCACCGTCAGGTCACCGCCCTCGACCAGCGGGTAACCAAGCTGACGAGCCAGATACAAATGTTCGAAATAACTTTCGTTGAAGCGCCCCGGTGTGAGCAGCACCACCAGCGGCGCCTCATCGTCACTTGGCGCCTGACGCGCGAGGATTTCCTGCAATGCGCGGAAGAAACCCGCCAGATGCTGCACCTTCAGATCGCGGTACAACTCGGGAAAGGCACGGGACACGATGGTGCGGTTTTCCAGGGCATACCCGGCGCCCGATGGCGCTTGTGTGCGATCGGCAGTCACCCACCAGCGCCCGTCCGGCGTACGTGCCAGATCCACGGCGTACAGGTGCAGAAATATCTCTTCCGGCGGCGCGATATGCTGACACGGCCAGAGAAAATTGTTGTGACCAAACACCAGCTCTGCCGGCAACAAACCCTCGCTGATCAGCCGTTGCGGGCCGTACAAGTCCGCCAACACAGCATTAAGCAGGCGCGCACGCTGAGCGATGCCTGCCGACAATTGCTGCCATTCATCGGCGGCTATCACATGCGGCAGCAGATCCAGTTCCCAAGGCCGATCCGCGCCTTTGGGATCGGCATAGACGTTATACGTGACACCGTTTTCCTGAATCTGCCGTGCCAGCAATGCCTGACGCTGCACCAGTTGCGCCGGGGTGCTGCGCTGTAACTGATCGAACAGCCGCCGCCAGTGCGGGCGCACCGCACCACTGCCTTCGAGCAGTTCATGATAAGTGCCCGCCGTAAGCGGGTAGCGGTCTAGCAGGTCAGGCATGGAAAACTCGGCAGACAGCAAGGAACGGTCAGACTAACGCAGGCAGATGACGCGCGGATATACGAAAAATCCGCGTGTCGCGTAGGCCTTAGAAACGTCGCAAATCGATTGTCATCGGTAGCTCGTCACTGATTTCTACATTCGGTACAGGAAGTTTCCCCGGCGTGTGTCCGATGCGGAAGAATCGCGCCATCCGCCGGCTCTCCGCTTCGTTGGCGTTGACTGGCAATGTCTCGTAATTGCGCCCGCCCGGATGGGCGACATGGTACTGACAACCGCCCAGCGACCGCCCCATCCAGGTGTCGAGCAGGTCGAACACCAGCGGCGCGTGCACCGGGATGGTCGGCTGCAAGCAGTTAGCCGGTTGCCACGCGCGATAACGCACCCCGGCGACGAACTCTCCCACGCGTCCGGTCGGATGCAATGGCACGGCGATGCCATTACAGGTCAGCAGATAACGCTGCGGCGGCAAGCCTTTGAGCTTGACCTGCAGGCGCTCCAGCGATGAATCGACGTAACGCACTGTGCCACCTGCCGCGCCCTCCTCACCCAGGACATGCCATGGCTCCAGCGCCTGACGCAATTCGAGCTCGATACCGTTAACGGCGTAATCGCCGACCTTGGGAAAACGAAATTCCTGATGCGCGGCAAACCATTCCGCGCGCAGTGGATAGCCAGCGCTGTTGAGTTCGACGATGACGTCGGCAAAGTCCTGTTCGATAAAGTGTGGCAGCAAGAAACGGTCGTGCAGCTCGGTGCCCCAGCGCGCCAGTTTCGGCGGTGCATAAGGCTCACGCCAGAAACGTGCGACCAGCGCCCGCAGCAATAACTGCTGGGCCAGACTCATCCGCGCATGGGGCGGCATTTCAAACGCGCGCAATTCCAGCAAGCCAAGACGTCCGGTGGCGCCGTCCGGCGAGTACAGTTTGTCGATGCAGAACTCGGCACGGTGCGTATTGCCGGTGACGTCGATCAGCAAATTGCGCAGCAGTCGATCGACTAGCCACGGTGCGCATTCCTCGCCTGGCTCGGGCATCTGCGCGAAGGCGATTTCCAGTTCGTACAGGGCGTCATTGCGCGCCTCATCGACACGCGGCGCCTGAGACGTCGGGCCGATGAACAAGCCGGAAAACAGATACGACAGTGACGGATGGTTATGCCAGTAACTGATCAGGCTGCGCAGCAGATCGGGGCGACGCAGGAACGGTGAGTCGGCCGGCGTCGCACCGCCGAGAACAAAGTGGTTACCGCCACCGGTACCCGTGTGGCGACCATCGATCATGAATTTCTCGGTGGTCAGCCGCGTCTGGCGCGCCTGTTCATATAGAAATTCGGTGCGCTCGACCAACTCGTCCCATGTTGCCGACGGCTGCACGTTGACTTCGATCACGCCCGGATCCGGGGTGATACGGAAATTGCTCAGACGCGGATCGCTCGGTGGCTCGTAGCCTTCCAGCAACACCGGGCAATGCAGTTCTTCGGCGGTGGCCTCGATGGCGGCCACCAGCTCCAGATAATCCTCGACCCGCTCCAGCGGCGGCATGAACAAGTACAAACGCCCTTCGCGTGCCTCAGCGCAGAATGCGGTGCGGGTCAGCCAGTCGGCAGATTCGTCGGTCTTCGGCACGCGTTCGTCAGCCGCTGCCGGTTCGCCTGGACTATTGAGCAGCGCAGTTTGCGGCAACTCGGGGAAATCCTGATTCGGGTCCTGTGGATGAATAAACGGATACTCGGCGGCTTTCACCCACGGCTGCGAACCCAGCGGCAAGCGATAGCCCAGCGGCGAATCTCCCGGCACCAGCCGGCAGTGCTCATCACGCAGATACCAGCGCCCGCTCTGCCACTGATCGCCCTTGGCCGTGCGCGCCAGCGGCAGCACCTGACCAATGACTTTATTCAGGCCCTGACTGAAGACTTTGCGCAGGCGTGCGCGCTCAAGCGGCTCTTCAAGACGCGAATCTTCGGCGCTGACGTTGCTCGGCAATGTTCCCTCGCGCCAGAGGTAATAGAAATTGTCTTCGTAGGCCGGGAACACAAAACGTGTAGGCAACTTCAGGCGCTCAGCGACACTGGCGAGGAAGCGCCCGGCCAATTCGCCAGTGGCGCCGTAATCCTGTTGCTCGTCGGCGATCAAGGCATCGTTGTGCCAGATCGGCACGCCGTCACGACGCCAGTAGCAATTGAGCGACCAGCGCGGCAGTTGCTCGCCGGGATACCATTTGCCCTGACCAAAATGCACCAGGCCTTTCGGTGCGTAGTGTTTGCGCATGCGCTGGAACAGTTCGGCGGAAAGCCTACGTTTATCCGCGCCCAACGCAGCGGTATTCCACTCGGCGCCATCCGGGTCATCGATGGAGACGAAGGTCGGCTCGCCGCCCATGGTCAGGCGTACGTCATCCGCCAGCAGGTCGGCATCGATCTGCCGGCCGAGCGCCTGAATCGCCAGCCACTGCTCATCGGTGTAGGGCTTGGTGACGCGCGGCGCCTCCCAGATCCGTTCCACCGACATTTCGTGGCTGAACTCACATTCGCAGGGCTCGACCAAGCCACTGATCGGCGCCGCCGAGGACGGATCGGGACTACAGGCCAACGGGATATGCCCTTCACCGGCAAACAGCCCGGAAGTCGCATCGAGGCCGATCCAGCCCGCGCCCGGCAGATACACCTCGCACCAGGCGTGCAGGTCGGTGAAATCGACTTCAGTGCCGGACGGGCCGTCGAGGCTCTTCACGTCTGCCGTGAGTTGAATCAGGTAGCCGGAGACAAATCGTGCAGCCAAGCCGAGGTTACGCAGCAACTGCACCAGTAGCCACGCCGAGTCGCGGCAGGAACCCGAGGCATGCTCAAGGGTGTGTTCCGGCGTCTGCACGCCCGGTTCCATGCGGATCAGGTAACCGATGTCTTCGCTCAAGCGCTGGTTGAGCGCCACGAGGAAGTCCACCGCCGGCAGCGGCGTGCGGTCAATTCCGTCCAGATAGGCTTTGAATTTCGGCGTCAGTGGCAGGGTTTCGAGGTACGGCGCCAGCTCCTTGCGCTCATCGGCGGCGTAGGAGAAAGGGATTTTCTCGGCATAGGGTTCGAGGAAGAAGTCGAACGGATTGAACACCGCCATCTCGGCGAGCAGATCGACTTCGATGCGCAATTCTTTGGTTTTCTCGGGGAACACCAATCGGGCGAGGTAGTTGCCCTGCGGGTCTTGCTGCCAGTTGATGAAATGCTGCTCGGGCGAGACTTTCAGCGCATACGACAGAATCCGCGTGCGGCTGTGGGCAGCCGGGCGCAGGCGAACGATCTGCGGGCCGAGTTCGACAGCGCGGTCGTAGCGGTAGTGCGTGACGTGATGCAATGCGACATGAATCGACACGGCGTGCCTCCTGCGAGCCTAAGCGTATTCGAAAGCGCGCAAGACTTATGCCATGCAGAGGCTTGGGCGCTTTCCCGGAATGCTTAGGGCAGTACAGCACCAAAATCGGGCGATGCGGGGAAATGGTTTGGGCTGATTGCACGTAAATGTTGCGAAGAGCCCCTCACCCCAACCCTCTCCCCGAGGGAGAGGGGACTGACCGAGGTGAATGTTAGAGATATGCCGACTTGAAAGTATTGAGTCGAACCCGGATTTTGAAAAGCAAGGAGGTCTGTAGCGAAGAGCCCCTCACCCTAACCCTCTCCCGGAGGGAGAGGGGACTGACCGCGTTGGATGTTCGAGATATGCCGACTTGAAAGTCTTGAGTCGAACCCGGATTTTGGAAAGCAAGGAGATCTGTAGCGAAGAGCCCCTCACCTGATCTGGCTTAATGATTCTGGACACTCCTAAAGGGCGTTAATCTACGCCCAACGAAGAGGTGTGATTTGACCAGACGATATTTTTCCACAGATTTCAAACGGGATGCGGCTTGCCTGGTTTTGGATAAAGACTATTCGGTGAGTGAAGCCTGCGAAGCAATGGGCGTGGGCCCTACAGCTCTGCGTCGCTGGGTTGAGCAACTGCGTGCGGAGCGCAGTGGCAAGACGCCTGAGAAGTCCAAGGCCATGACCGTTGACCAACAACGCATCCAGGAACTGGAAGCAACAATTCGACGGATTGAGCGCGAGAAGGAAATTTTAAAAAAGGCTACAGCTCTCTTGATGTCGGATTCCCTCGATCGGTAAGGCTGGTCGAGGAGTTAAGCGAGCAATATCCAGGATCCGAGTTGTGTGGCGTGTTTGGTATCAACCGCAGCAGTTATTACGAGCGTCTGAAACAGCGGGCGAAAGTGCATGTCGGGCGCGATCGCCTAAAGATCAAGGCTGCCGAATTACATGAGCAAAGTCGCGGCTCAATGGGCGCGCGCAGCCTGTCAAAAGCGCTGTGTAACGAAAAAGAGTCGGTAGGTCGTTACATGGCTCGTAGCCTGATGCGCGAGCTCGGTTTGAAGAGCCAGCAACGGCGCAGGCATCGGTACAAACCCAGCGGTGCGGAGGCGCAATACGCCCCCAATCATTTGGAGCGTAAATTCAAAGTCGAGGCCCCCAATCGAGTGTGGTGTGGCGACGTGACTTACATTTGGGCCGTTACTTACTGGGTTTATCTGGCTGCTGTACTTGATCTGCATGCCCGCCGCATCGTCGGCTGGGCGATGTCCAGAAGTCCGGATTCAGCTCTGACCTGTCGAGCGTTAAAGATGGCTTTCGAGTCGCGAGGACGCCCTGAAAACCTAATGTTCCATTCGGATCAGGGCTGTCATTACAGCAGTAAAGTGTTTCGTGAAACGCTGGCGGACATGCGCATAAAACAAAGCATGAGTCGACGAGGAAACTGCTGGGACAACGCCCCGATGGAGCGTTTCTTTGGCAGTTTGAAATCTGAATGGATACCCAAGGCTGGCTACCGAAACGAAGATGAGGCCAGTACCGATGTATTGCGCTACCTGACCCATTATTACAATCGGATCAGGCTGCACAGTCACAATGGCTACCGAACTCCGGTGGACATGGAGGCCCTGGCGGCATGAAAAAGGGTAAAACCCTATAACCGTGTCCAGTATCGTTTGACCAGATCAACCCTAGCCCTCTCCCGGAGGGAGAGGGGACTGGCCGCGTTGGATGTTGGAGATACGCCGACTTGAAAGTCTCGAGTCGAACTCAAGTTTTGAAAAGCATGGAGATCTGCTCCCTTCCCCCTCGCCCCCATTGGGGGAGAGGGCTGGGGTGAGGGGGATGGATCTTGCAGACGACAAAAATCCATCCCCCGAAAATGCAAAACGCCAACCCGAAGGTTGGCGTTTTTCTTTAGCGCGGCACGACCGGCTTGCGCGTCGGCTTCGGCCCTTTGCCTTTCGCGGCGTCCTTGCGCTCCTTGGCCGCCTGCTGGTTGCGGGCAAACGCCGCTGCCTTGGCCTGTTCACGCTTGTCCCAAGGATTACCACCATCACTGGCACGCGGCGGCAGACCGGTGTGCTGAGTGAGAATCTTGGTGGTCTTCTCTTTGCCTTCCTTCGCCACTTTATGGCTGCCGGCTGGCGTCGAGTTCTTGCGACGGGCGCTCTGATAGCTGTCGGTCGCCGGTTGATGGGTCGGGATCAGTTGATCCTTACCCGGGCCAATCAAATCGCCACGGCCCATGCGGATCAGCGCTTCACGCAGCATCGGCCAGCCTTTCGGGTCGTGATAACGCAAGAACGCCTTGTGCAGACGACGCTGCTCTTCGCTCTTGACGATGGTCACGCCGTCGCTCTTGTAAGTGACCTTGCGCAGCGGGTTCTTGCCCGAGTGGTACATCGCGGTGGCGGTGGCCATCGGCGACGGGTAGAACGCCTGCACCTGGTCGGCGCGGAAGCCGTTACCCTTGAGCCACAGAGCGAGGTTCATCATGTCTTCGTCGGTGGTGCCCGGGTGGGCGGCGATGAAGTACGGAATCAGGTACTGCTCTTTGCCCGCTTCCTTGGTGTACTTCTCGAACATGCGCTTGAACTTGTCATAGCTGCCAATGCCCGGCTTCATCATCTGGTTGAGCGGACCTTCCTCGGTGTGTTCCGGGGCGATCTTCAGGTAACCACCGACGTGGTGGGTCACCAGCTCTTTGACGTACTCCGGCGACTCGACTGCGAGGTCATAACGCAGGCCGGAGGCGATCAGGATTTTCTTCACACCCGGCAAGGCACGAGCGCTGCGGTACAGCTGAATCAGCGACGAGTGGTCGGTATTCAGGTTCGGGCAGATGCCCGGGAACACGCAGGACGGCTTGCGGCACGCGGATTCGATTTCCGGGGTTTTGCAGGCGATGCGGTACATGTTCGCGGTCGGGCCGCCGAGGTCGGAAATGACGCCGGTGAAACCAGGAACCTTGTCGCGGATCTCTTCGATTTCGCGAATGATCGACTCTTCGGAACGGTTCTGGATGATCCGGCCTTCGTGCTCGGTGATCGAGCAGAAGGTGCAGCCACCGAAGCAGCCACGCATGATGTTCACCGAGAAACGGATCATGTCGTAGGCCGGGATCTTCTCCTTGCCGTACGCCGGGTGCGGAACACGCGCGTACGGCATGCCGAACACGTAGTCCATTTCTTCGGTGGTCATCGGAATCGGCGGCGGGTTGAACCAGACGTCGACTTCGCCGTGCTTCTGCACCAGCGCGCGGGCGTTGCCCGGGTTGGTTTCCAGGTGCAGCACGCGGTTGGCGTGGGCATACAGAACCGCATCGCCACGGACCTTTTCAACCGACGGCAGACGAATCACGGTCTTGTCGCGGGTCATGCGCGGGCTGGCCAGGATCTGCACGACCTTGGCTTCCTGCGGATCCTCGACCGGACCCTTTTCCTGCTCGATGGCGCAGGCCTGGGTGTCCTGAGTGTTCACGTACGGGTTGATGATCTTGTCGACCTTGCCCGGACGGTCGATACGCGTCGAGTCGACTTCGTACCAGTCTTTCGGCGTATCGCGACGAATGAACGCGGTGCCGCGCACGTCGGTGATGTCTTCGATCTTGTGCCCGTAGGACAGACGCTGAGCAACTTCGACAATCGCGCGCTCGGCGTTGCCGTACAGCAAAATGTCGGCGCTGGCGTCGATCAGGATCGAGTTACGCACGCGATCCTGCCAATAGTCGTAGTGGGCGATGCGGCGCAGGGAAGCTTCGATGCCGCCGAGGACGATCGGCACGTGCTTGTAGGCTTCCTTGCAGCGCTGGCTGTAGACCAGACTTGCGCGGTCCGGACGCTTGCCGGCCATACCGCCTGGCGTGTAAGCGTCATCGGAACGGATTTTCTTGTCCGCGGTGTAGCGGTTGATCATCGAGTCCATGTTGCCCGCTGCAACGCCGAAGAACAGGTTCGGCTCGCCGAGCTTCATGAAGTCGTCTTTGGACTGCCAGTTCGGCTGCGCGATGATCCCGACGCGGAAGCCTTGCGACTCCAGCAGCCGGCCGATGATCGCCATGCCGAACGACGGGTGATCGACGTAGGCATCACCGGTAACAATGATGATGTCGCAGGAATCCCAGCCAAGCTGATCCATCTCCTCCCTGCTCATCGGCAGGAATGGCGCTGGCCCGAAACATTCGGCCCAATATTTTGGATAGTCAAATAACGGCTTGGCTGCTTGCATGTCGACGACCGGTGTTGAAGTGAAAAATCGCGGGCGCGGAATATAGCACAAATTTTGACCAATTCCGACGGCAATGGTCGGTTTCTCTCACAGCCGTCGCGGTACGTGACTTACCCGATAACCGGACACGAAAATCACCATTCAAATCACATACTCATCGGCCAGTGCTGAAGCTGGCTGATGTGACAACCCTTCAAGGATGAAGAAATGTCACCAAAATTGCCTGCCAAAGGCCCGCTTACCAGCAACACCACCACACGAGCCACGCAGTCGCCCCCCCCTAATCCGCGGGCGCCCCACAACCAGCAACCCGTGCTCGCCAGTTCATCTACCAGCAGCTCTGGAGAAACATCGGGCAACCCGGTCAGACCCGATTTGCAGCCTCGCGTAACAGTCAGCCGGTCAGCGTCCGGGGCGGCCATGGTGTCGTCACCTGCGCGACGACCGCTGGAGGATTACTGGATTCCCGCCGACATCCGCCTGCCTGCTGCCGACACGCAGGGTTTTCGCATCCTCAAGGGACGCCGTTACGTCGATGTGCCGGACGGTCACTGCGTCCTGGTGGCGATCGATCCGAAAATGGGCCTCTATCGAGCCACGCGGGCGAGTGAGCGAAATCCTTCCGGCCCGCTGCTGCAGCTTGACCCGCAGAGCAAACTCTGGAGGCCGCTGGAGGGCATGCCGTCGATTCGCTCTATCACTGACCTGAACGGAGGGCTGGATGGCCATAAGAAAATGATGGATGAGTCTGCCGCTCTCGCCAGAGAACTGCACAGCGTCTGGTTCGAATCGAAGGGTCAAGAGGGCGAACGAACTGCAATCGTCAAATATGAGCTTCAGTACCACAGACATCTGGCCGCTGTGGACAAATGCTTCGATTTCTACCTCAAGGAACAGGTCTCACTGCTGATCTACAAAGGCATCAGCGTTTACGAGGCAGAACTGTTCAAGATTCAACTAAAGCGATTCGAAGTTCTTTGCCGAATCATGCAGGCCAGTGATCGGCGCAAACTGATCGAAACGCAGCCCGGGACGGCGGTCACTCTCGAACAACATCGTTCGAACGCCGGTTACTTGAAGAGCAAACTGGCGCTTTTACGCAAGCGCCAAATCATTGCCGAGGAACTACTGCAGAAATCGCAATACAACCAAAACGATTTTTCCGAGTGGGGTTACGACCCTATGGAAATACACAAAGACACTGCCGACTGGCTGCATTCAAAGTGTCAGGTGCTGGCCGCCGAACAGGGTAGTCGCATGCCGGTATTCCTTTCATTGCCGTTTTCAGAACTGACGCGCGCCTTTCTCGATGTCGACGCTATCCCGCAGGAGGCCCGCATTCCTGTATTGAGCGATCTGCTGGAACAATGCACCTCGATCAGGAATTCATTTGAGTACCTTGAGTTCCCTTCCGCCCACATCACGTCCCGGCAAGAGATCATCGACGCCATCAGGTCATTCGAGAGTACGCTGGAAGATCGGCTGGCCCTCTATCACCGTGATCTGGAAAGCCTTCCATTACTACCCTCGTCCGATCAGTCCATCGACTTCGACTTCATACCGGCTCAACGTGCAAACCAACCGGCATCCATGCCGACAAGGATGTTCCGCAGCAAACAGAACGGCGTTCACAAGATCCGCCTCGGCCAACCGCGACGAGGTGCCGCTGACGAGGAACTGATGGATGTCATGCACCCACACCAACCCGACGAGATCCTGCAGACGTATGAACGGCGCGAGGGAGAGTGGCACCGCCGTGTAGCGCCCCTGGAAGAAAGCCTGTCGAAGCTGACCACCGGAGCCGAGCAGCACTTGGCAATGTCCGATCAGTACTTGCGCGCGGCCTGGCAACAAGAGGCGGCAAAACACAATGCATCAGGCATTGTGGATGAATTGGTCAGCAAAGCCATCGTGCTCGATGACCTCATTCCACAGATAGAAAAAGCGCCAAACCCTTCTGACATCAATGTTGAACCTGTCGTGCAGCGACTCAGGCAAGACAGCCAGCGATTGCGCAACGAAGCCGAAGCAATCCGCATCCGGCTGTTCAAGGACAAAAGCTACCTGAGCGCCGACCGGGTGGTGCACCTGATCAGCCTCGACGAGCTGCGCGTCAAACGCAACAAAAGCCGGCAGCCGCTGGGCAAGGGCGCGAACAAAGAGTTTCTGGACACCTACCTGCTCAGCGACAAGCATACGGGTGAGGGATTATGGGAGGCCCATTTTCACTATCCGAAAACTGGCTCTTCGGCACTGGAGTTCAAAGACCGCGGCGGTCATCTGAAAACGCTTGATCAAGCCCGCGCAGGTGTCTCGTCCCAACGCCGGGATGAACAGGCCGGGCGTCCGCATGTCGCCATCTGGAGACTGACCCTCGATCGCAAGACAGCGCAGAAAATCTTCGACCTGGCGTCGTGAAACCCTGGCTGAACAGCTGTTCCACCGCTTCTTCAAGGATGAAGAAAATGTCACCGAAATCGCCCATCAGGGGCATCGTCACCGTCGATGTCCATCCACGTCCCAGCGAACCGCCAGGCGTGCCTTTGCCGCACCGGTTTGTGCCACCCAACGCAACGCCCACCCGCGCCGTGCACTCGCACCAAAGCACCCTGGCGGGAGCTGACCTGGACGCAATTACCCCGGCACCTTCGGTCATGATCAGCCATGCGCCCCCGGCCGTCAGCCAGGCATCGGCGCGGAGCCTGCCGCTGGAGCATTACCGGATCGATGAACAGGTCCAGCTGCCTGCTGCCGACGCAGAGGGCTTGCGGATATTCAAGGGCCGTCGCTACGTTGATGTGCCCGGCGGCGTCGTGCCTGTCGTGGCAGATCCGCAAACCGGCTTGTACAGGGCCAGACTCCCCAGTGAGCGAATGCCTTCCGGGCCGACGCTTCTGCGTGATCCCCAGGACTTGCTCTGGCATCCACTGGAGGTGCTCGAACCTGTCACCTTTGCCTTGTCCGCAACGCGCCTGCAAGCCTTCGCCACCGAGCTGGATTTCAGCACTGCGCGAGCCGGCCAGGACCACGTGCATCGATACGCCAACAAGCTCTATGTCGTCATCGAAAACCGCGCCTATCAAGTCCTGCACGATCTCGATGCGTCTTCGCCGGCATTGACCGTAATGCGGATCGTCCGTCCTGCCGATCCCGTGGCTGCCGATCCCGGCAATGTTTACGTCGCTACTCGTCCGGGAAGATCGGAGCCGATTGCCTTTGATGTTCGGCGCGGATGGGTGGGCACGCTGGTGGGTGGTGCGGGGGGCATGCGTCGCAGTGCAAAGCCAACGGAAGCCGCGCGCGTGGCCGACCTGATATTCGAACTGCAGGCACTGGATCTGGAGTTCGACCAGGCGATGGCCAAGGGCGAGCAGTTACAAAACCGTTGGCGGGCGCTGAAAGGCACCGATGGCGAGCGCAACGTACTGGAGCAACTCGAAGGACACCATCAACGGGAGCTGTCGATACTCGAAAAAACCCTCGGCGTGCACACTGAACAAAGGGAGCAGATCGTCGCGGCCAGAGGCGGCACGACCTACCGCAAGAAAGTCATCATGCTGCAAAAAGGCCGACTGCTGACGCTCAACCAACTGATGATCGCCAATGATTCGCGGCAACTCCTCGACGGACCGATCTTCGGCGGTCCGGTTTCAGACCACGCCAAGGTCGCAGCCCACCTGTCGAGCAAGCTGGAGCTTCTCAGACAACGTCAGGCCATTGCCGATGAACTGCTGAACAAGTGGCGCTTGTCGCAAAGCGAGTTGAATGATGCAGCGTTCGAGCCGATGGATCTGCACGATACCGTGGCCTTCTGGGTTTACGCCAAAAGCCGGATGTTCGTCGATACGGAGGCTACAGTCGACGTCAACAACGCCCACGCCCGATACCTCGGGTTCTGTTTTGGCGAAGTCACGTTTGCCTTCCGTGCGTTCGGCAGCATCCCTGAGCAAGCGCGCATTGCATTGCTCAGCGATCTGCTGGATCAGACGTCGGCAATCAGAGTCTCTTACGAGGAACTGCAACTGCCGAACGGCGCGCACCATAGCCGGTCACGAGAAGAAATCGTCGCGGCCATCCGCACCTTCGAGGGTACGCTGGAAGAGCACCTGAACCGTTTCCACCAAGAGCAGGACACGACGTCAGCGCTGCCGCCCCACGAGCAACCGATTGATTTCGACTTTATCCCTGTGCAAAACCGGAACCAGCCGAGCGCCGCACCGCGCAAGATGTTTCGCAGCAAACACCACGGTGTCTACAGGATTCGTGTCGGTCGGCCACGCCGTACAGCTGCCGGCGAAGAGTTGATAGATGTCATCAACCCACATGATCCGACGGAAGTCTTGCAGACCTACGAACGCAGGGAAGGCGAATGGCGCCGCCAGATTGCCCGGCAAGAAAAAAATCTGGCGACATTGACCACCCAGGCCGAACAGCTTCTGGAAAAAACCGATTCTCACTTGCACACGGCCTGGCGCGATGAGCGCGCGAAACGCAACGCCACCAGCATCGTCGAATTCCTCAGTGACCGGGCCGACGACCTCACTGACGTCACCCGGCAAATAGAACAAGCCCCGAATCCCGGTGCCGTTGATACGGCCACGTTGCTCCAGCGTCTGGAATACGACAGCCAGCGCCTGCTCAATGAAAGCGAAGAGATTCGCCTGCGGCTGTACAAAGACCCGGCCTATCTGAGCATTGATCGAGTGGCGTACCTGATCAACCACGGGCATCTCAGCGCTACCAGAACCCACGTCCGGGTGCAGCTGGGGAAAGGCAACAAAAAAGACTTTCTCGATGTTTACACCCTGAACGACAGGCAAACCGATACGCCGTTGTGGCACGCCCATTTTCACTACGCAGACAAAGACAGCCCGGCGCTGAACTTCACTGCCAAGGGTGGCCACCTGAAGACCCTGCAGCAAAGCAGGCTCGGCACGTCATCCCAGCGCCGGGATGAACAGGCCGGTCGAGCACACGTGCGGATCTGGCGTGAAGACATCGACCTGTCGACAGCGCAGCAAATATTCCAGTTGGCTTCATAAAGCAGCCTCTCCCCGAACCAGGGGCTGAGGGATTTTTTTCAAGGATGAAAAACATGGCTCCCAAAAAAACCGTCAAGGGCACCACCCATGCCGACGGTCCTTCTCGTCCGGATGCACCGCTGCACGGTCACACGGGGCAAGCACCGCGTACGACACTGAAATCGTCGTTTGCTCTTGGTTCCCAGACGCGACCGGTCCCCCCCCACAGCATGGCCAGCCTCGACGCGATCAGACCGTCAACCGTCGTCATCGCGCATTCGACATTAGAAAAAACCGGCACACCAGGGCCTCAACCGCTGGAGCATTACTGGCTCGCGGTACCTGATCGTATGCCGCCGGCCAATCCTGAAGGCTTGAGGATGCTCAAGGGACGCGCATATGTCGACGTGGCCTACGACGGCATCGTTATGGTCGGCGTAGACCCGCAGACGGGCCTCTACCGCGCCCGACTCGCCGTCGAACGGATTGCATCAGGGCCGCTATTGCTGCGCGACGCCGACAGCGGTCTCTGGCATTCGCTCAATGACGGTGACGCCGTTGCCGGGTTCGATACTCACCTGCAGACGCTTCGCACGAATCCGGACTTCACAGGCACCAGGGCCGTCGGCGAAGGCGTATTTCGCCACGAAGGCCGGTTGTACCTGACCATCGACAATCATGTTTATCAGGTCATGCACGACGTGAGCGCCTCCACCTCGACACAAAAAGTGTGGCGTATCGTCAACCCGAAAGACCCCGTGGCAATCGACAGCGCGAACATCTACCGGGCCAGCCGCATCGGCGAAACGCGAACTGTCCGGCGCGATGAGACAAACCGTTGGGTCTATCATTTGCCACCCCTGAAGGGTGGCATCCAGGACGCGGAGATTGCCCGGTTAAGCAAAGAGGTTCTGTTGCAGATGTATGAGCCTTTTCAGCAGGCCCATGCGGAGCTGAAACATTCGTCTGACCGTCATAACTACCTGTGGGCTGGGGCCAGAGAATTGCCTGAGGGCAGTGCGCAGAGAAACGCGAGGCTGCTCAACGTTGAAGTGAATCTGCTCAAGCACATTCACAAGCAAGCGGACTTCGTGGAGTCGCTTCTTCTCAACAAGAACTGGCTGATCCACGCGAAAGCAAGCGGGCTGTTCAAGCAGGAACTGCACACCTTCCGAATAGAACGTGCGGAGTTTCTGAACCGGCTCATGGCGGCCATGGACCTGAGGGTCAAGCCCACGGTCTCAAGACTCGACGCCGACAGCTGCAAGAAGATCATCCCCCACTTGAACAAGAAACTCCGGTTTATCGAGGAGCGGGAAGTGGTCATGGCTGAAATCAGAAAAGCCGATCCCGGAGCGGTCCCGACACTCGAAGAAATCAGGCAGCAAGTGCCATCGGCCGAGCGCATCAACTTCAACAAGTTGACGCTCTTCGTTCACTTGTTTGCGGGTACGCCCGACCATGCGCCCAATACAACCATGCCCTCGCTTGCGTCCATCGACTTGATCACCGGCGATTTGAAAAACGTTCCGCAGCGCGATCACCCGATGGCGTTGTTGTTAACCCTTGATCAGATAAGGACAGACAAGTCCCGCTTTGAAATGCAACTGGCGGCCACCGATGCTTCCAGGACCGACTACATCAGGGAAATTCTCAACCTGATCGGTCCATTCGAGAAGCGCATCGAAAACAGGCTAAGCGAAATTCTTGACTCGTTTGATCGCAACACCGCGCTGCCAAGCGTCAACCACGACATCGATTTCGATTTTGTTCCACCGCAGCCCGACCCTTCCGAAAATGCTCGCCCGGTACCGCCGAGGAAAGTTTTCCGTGTCCGTCAGCATGGCACTTACCGGGTACTGGTCGGGGACATGGAAACGACTCAGGACGGCAACGTCATCGTCAAGGTACCCGATCCACTGCGCCCCGACTCTCCCTCTGCGCGCTACGAAAAAAGACAAGGCGAATGGTTGCGTGTGCGCTCGCCCATTACTCGAACACCCCGGCCACAACTTATCGCCGAGGCCAGACAGTTGCTGGCAGAAGTCGAACAACACGTTGCCAAGGCCAGGATGGATGAGACAAAAAACACCAATCCGAGCGAGATACTGGACGACCTGGATAAAGCCTCGGAAAGCCTGGCCGAGCAGGCAAGACGCCTGCAAAGCCTCGAAGCCGCCCCCGATGAAGGCGAAATCCTCGACCTGACTGCACGCCTGCGAACCGCGGCTGATTTACTGACCACTCAAGGCCAAAGCGTTCTGGTGCGCATGTACAAAAACAAGCACGAGCTCGACATCATGCGCGTGAACTATTTGATGGACGCCGACGAGCTCAATGTGATCAAGACCGTTGACCGCAAGCAGTTGGGCAAAGGCGAAAGCAAGTCGTTTCTCGACGTTTATTCGCTCCGTGACCGTGCCGACGACACACCCTTGTGGGAAGCCCATTTCCACTATGACCAACACGACGCTCTGCCCCTGAATTTCAAGACAAGAGGGGGTCACCTCAAAACGCTCGCACAGAGTAGACGCGGCATCGAGTCTCAGCGCCGCGATGAACAGGCCGGCCTA
Organism: Pseudomonas sp. SCA2728.1_7; assembly: GCF_018138145.1. Taxonomy (NCBI): domain Bacteria; kingdom Pseudomonadati; phylum Pseudomonadota; class Gammaproteobacteria; order Pseudomonadales; family Pseudomonadaceae; genus Pseudomonas; species Pseudomonas sp. SCA2728.1_7. The sequence continues at coordinate 3,514,926 of NZ_CP073104.1, forward strand.
CCGCACGTGGCCATCTGGCGGCAGACCTTCGACGGCAAGACCGCGACAAAAATATTTGCACTGGCCAGCCCCGCTGCCGTGCCCCCCAAACCCGAGTGAAGGGTATTGGGCTTACACGATCAACCAGGCAATGACGCCGCCCCTGCCATCAGTTCCTGTCTATGCGAGCCGATGTGCAAACTCTACAAGGATAGAAAGACATGCCCGTTAAATCGCCTCCCAAAGGCAACCATTCCGCAAATACCTCCGTTCGACAAACCCCTTTGCCAGACATCGACACTCCGCGCCTCGACCTGCCACTGCGCGCAGATGTCGAGATCCCGACGCCGGGAGGCCATTCGCCACGACCCGGCAGATCGGGGACGCAAGCTGACCTCGATGCGATAGAGCCGGCACCGACCATCACGGTTCATCCACCCACGGGGTCGATTGAAACTCCGCGCTCCGTGAGTGATTCCCTGGAGCATTACTGGGTTCCATCCGCCACCGGTTTGTCGGATCGCAACGCAGACGGCTTGAGAACGCACAAGGGCCGCCAATACGCTGATGTGCCCGGTGGCATCGTACTGGTTGGCAATGATCCGCAAACCGGACTGTATCGAGCCAGACTGCCCAGTGAGTCCAGGCCCTCGGGCCCGGTACTGCTGCGTGAATCCAGCTCAGGTATCTGGCATGAACTGGAGCAGTTCGAGCCGATCGGCGTGCCGTTGTCGCCCACCCGCCTGGAGGCCTTCCGTACGCAACTGGACTTCAGCGGCGTGCAACGCGGCAACGATGGACTCCACCGCTTCAACGGCAAACTCTATGCGGTGATCGACAACCACACCTATCAGGTACTGCACGACATCGATGCCTCGACCCCATCGACTCCGGTGATGCGTATTGTCCGTGCGCAAGATCCGGTTGCCGGCGACAGCACCAATACTTATATCGCAACGCGTCCGGGACGGTCGGAACCGATAATTTTCGATGCTCACGAAGGCTGGCTGGGAACCGAGGTCGGTGGTGCCGGCGGGATGTTCCGCAGCGAGTCAGGCAGCCCCGCCCAGCCAAATCTGCTGCAACGTTTTGCGACGGCGATCAATCGCTTGCGCACACCCGAGTCCCGCGCGGGGAGACTGTTTCCGGACCTCAAGAAAGAGGAGATCACTCAGCTTTTGCGCTCACAGGGGGATGACGTGCGCAATTATCTGGACCAGCGAGAAGCCAAATACAAGTCGCTCAAGGCAGACCTTGCAGCCTGGATCAAGAAGACGTCCTCAGAGTCGCCCACCGAACCTGCACACCCCTCCGTGGAGCGTGCCGTCGAAGAAATAAAGCGCTGCTGGAAACGGCAGACCGGGACGACGCTGAAACTGGATCTGGGGGATGCGATCCTTGCGCCCCTGACGGCTGATTTCAGCCATGTACGCACGCTGGAGCTGACCGCGGTTGCCTGGTCGGACACCGCCGACACCTTCCTTGGCAGTTTCCCCAACCTGGAAAAACTGGCGGTGACCCACTCCACCCTGGACAAGCTGCCGCCGGGTATCGCACAGATGTCCGCTCTCAAGACTCTGGATCTGAACTCCAATCGCATTGAGCTGAATGAACATGCAGCGGTGAAACCGGGTGCGCTCAACCAGCTCGAGAACCTCGATCTATCGAGCAACCCGCTTGGTAAAACACCTGACTTCAGTGGCATGTCGCAACTTCGGTCATTAAACCTGAACAACACCCGACTGGATCACTGGCCCAGCGGTTTACACGAGCAGGTGGCGCTGGAGCTGGTCGACTTGCGCAACAACCAACTGCGCGAAATTCCGCAGACGATCCTCAACCCGCCAAGCGATCAGCTCTTGGCCATCGCCCGTATCAACGCGGTTACGCTGATAGAAGGCAACCCCTTCCCTAACGGTTATTGGCGATCGCTCGAAGTGTATTGGCGGCGTGTGGTGGCCGATTATCCGGCAATGCGCACCGGCTCTCGGGCCGACGCATTCAGACTGGATGGAGACATTCCTGAAGTTGCGATGGTGCGGCGCATGTACCCGGACAAAGATCTGCAAGCCGCCAGGGAGTATCTGATCGGCCTGGGCGATGGCGCCGAAAGTCAGATAGCTCAACGCATTGCCGGTTTCGATTTGTTGGAAACGCAACTGCAAGCCTACATAGCCGACAGTCAGCCCGGCCCTGCCAGAATCAAAGGCCCGGAAAGAATCAACGCAACCCGCCTGGCAAGAATCATCAGAGGCTGCTGGCTGGGCGAATCGGAGGGCATCCTGAAACTGCCACCGATATACGGCCCGCTGCCCTTGCTGACCGTGGATTTCAGTCACGTCAAATCGCTCACTCTCGATTCGGTTATCTGGTCCGACACCGCTAATACGCTTCTGTCCAACTGCCCGAACCTGGAAAGCCTGACCATCATCCGGTCCGGCATTGATAAATTGCCGAACAAAATAGCCGAGATGGACAAACTCACCCATCTGAACCTGAGTTCGAACCTGATAAAACTGGATGATCAAAGCGCTTTGGCGCTGAGCGGATTACACCAGTTGAAACAGATCGATCTGTCCAGCAATCAGTTGCGCACAGTGCCCGACTTCAGCGCCATGTCCGGGTTGCAGGTCTTGAATCTGAAAAACACCGGCATCCGTCAGTGGCCGGCCGGACTACTGGACAAAGCCGGTTTGACCAGCCTGGACCTGCGCGACAATCGCTTGAGCGAGGTCCCCCAGCCGAACCTCAACCCGACACCCGAGACTCTGTCCACCGTCGCGCGAATCAACAATGTCACGCTGCTTGAGGGCAACGACTTTCCCTCCGCTTACTGGAGAAAATTCGACACCTACTGGCGACGCTTGAAAGAGTCTCATCCTGAACTGCTGGAGCCAGCCAATCCCGCCGTATTCGATAGCGAGAACTCGAGGGCGCAGCGTTATCGAAGCCTGTACCCGACCAAGAGCATCAAAGAGTGCAGGGAATTTATCTGGAATCAAGCCAGCGGCACCGTTGCACCACGCTTGCTCGCGCTGGAACAAGAGTTCGAGTTGCTGAAAAGTCAGCTCGACGATTGGGTCTTTTCCGGAGGCGGCAATCGCCTGCGTTACGTGCGTGCCAATCAGTTGCAAATCAACGCTACAACCCGCAATGAACGCAACTCAGCGCGGGATCGGATCATCAGTTGCTGGCGGCGTGAAACAGAGCAGAAGCACGCTTTCGACGGCACGCCAATCGGTCTGGAACTCGACTTGAGCGGCCTGACATTGCCGACCCTGCCAGACCTGAGCATAGACTTCAGCCATGTTGGCTCACTGCGGTTGAGCGGCATGAACCTGACCGCATCTCCGGAAGGTTTTCTCACCCGTTTTCGCCATGTGCGCTGGCTGGACATGTCGAACAACCGGCTCAGGGACTTGCCCCCGGCCGTGGGCGAAATGCATGGGATGACGCGCCTGTTTTTGCAACACAATCAACTGGAGCTCAATGCAGAAACAGCGCGGATACTGGCCGGGCGCACAACGCTCAGGGCACTCTGGATAGACAACAACCCGCAACTCGGCGTGATACCGGATTTCAGCCAGATCACCGATATGCGCGAGGTCAATCTGGCGAGAACGGGTATCAGCCAATGGCCGACCGGTCTGTTTGATCAGCCATTACTGACCGGAATCGATCTGAGTCACAATCAGATCACCACGATTCCTGACTTTGTCATTCCACTGACCCTGGAGCGCCTGGCGCATTCGGTTCAGGTCAACAGTGGCACTCTGGTGAGCAACAATCCGTTGTCGGACGCCAGCCGCCTGCAGTTGCGAACCTATGGCGAGCGACTGAGGTTAGTCGGCACGCCACTGAACCGAACACCCAACCTGATCTCGACGTCTGCCACCGTTGCACGACGCCCCATTGCAAGAGACGCCATGGAGCCGGATCCGCGATGGACGGCGGGATTAACCGTCGATCAGGTAACCGCCAGAAAAGCTCAATGGCGCGCGTTGCGCGAGCAGGAAGGTTCGGACGGTTTCTTCAACATTCTGGCGAGCCGCGTTCACCATGCCGATTTCCGGCGCCAGGCCTGGGACGTAATCGATGTCATCACCGGGGACACTGCGCAGACGCGCACCTTGCGCAGGGAGCTGTTCGATCGTGCGTGCGAAGCCGGCTGCACTGATCTCGCCGCAGCGACTTTCACCGACCTGCAAGTACTGGCCATGACTCACAAGGCTCGCGTGCAGGCCGGTCAGGATATGAATGGCGCGCCATTGGTGGAATTGTCCAAAGGCTTGTTTCGTCTGAAGCAGGTTGACGACTTTGCGGCGGCAGAGATCGCCTCAAGCAGGGCAATCATCGACGATCCGGCGACATCCCTGGAGCTGCGAAACAGCCTTGGCCTGCGCATACGCGACCCCCATGAAATGACCATGGCCTACCGCTTTGGCCTCAAGGATCGGCTGCAACTGCCGTTTCAGCCGCAGACACTCTCGTTTATCGGTATGGCCGGCGTGACTCCAGCCATGCTGGATGTGGCCTATCGAAAAGTCATCGCATTGAATGATTCGCCCGAAGAGTTTCAGGCGCTGGTATCGATGGATTTCTGGCAAGACTTCATCATTCACAAGTACCAGGCGCAATTCGATGCGGGTCGTCAGCCGTTTCAAGACCGTCAAGCGGTTCTGGACGGTCAGTCGGCGCAACGCCTGCTGAGCGAGGCTCAATACAATTCACAAACCGATGATGTGACCGCGCAACTGGCGATTGTCGAAGCGACTTTGATTCAGACGCTGACGCGTCAGGAACTGCAGCCTCGAACAACCATCGAGGCGTCTCCTGCCAACGTCACGCCTGCAGATGAAACTCCGCGACCGAGCGACGCAACGGTGTAATCGATACAGCGTGACAGCAGGCCGAATGATTTCGGCCTGCTATCACTCGTCGTCGTCGAAGTTGTAACTGCCCGGCGCAAGGTTTTCGAAGCGGGTGTACTTGCCGATAAACGCCAGACGGATAAAACCGATCGGGCCGTTACGCTGCTTGCCGATGATGATTTCGGCGATGCCCTTGTGTTCGGTTTCCGGGTGATACACCTCGTCGCGGTAGACGAACATGATCACGTCGGCGTCCTGCTCGATCGCTCCGGATTCCCGGAGGTCGGAGTTGATTGGACGTTTGTTCGGCCGTTGCTCGAGGGAACGGTTGAGCTGAGACAGCGCCACCACCGGGCAATTGAATTCCTTGGCCAGGGCTTTCAGGGAACGCGAGATTTCAGAAATTTCGTTGGTTCGGTTGTCGCCGCCGGAACCCGGAATCTGCATCAGTTGCAGGTAGTCGATCATGATCAGGCCGATCTCACCGTGTTCACGCGCCAGACGCCGGGTACGCGCACGCATTTCCGAAGGGCTGATACCGGCGGTGTCGTCGATGAACAGCTTGCGGTCATTGAGCAGGTTGACTGCCGAGGTCAGGCGCGGCCAGTCGTCATCCTCCAACTGACCGGAACGCACCTTGGTCTGGTCGATGCGGCCTAGCGAGGAGAGCATACGCATGACCAGCGATTCACCTGGCATCTCGAGCGAATACACCAGAACCGCTTTATCGCTGCGCAGTACGGCGTTTTCCACCAGGTTCATCGCAAAGGTGGTTTTACCCATCGACGGACGACCGGCGACGATGATCAGGTCGGCCGGTTGCAGGCCGCTGGTTTTCTCGTCGAGGTCGGTGTAACCGGTAGACAGGCCGGTGATGGCGTTGTCGGTGTTGAACAAGGTGTCGATGCGGTCGATGGCCTTGGTCAGCAAGTCATTCACGCCCACCGGGCCGCCGGTTTTCGGGCGGGCCTCGGCAATCGCGAAGATCTGCCGCTCCGCTTCGTCGAGAATTTCCTCGGCGGTGCGGCCTTCCGGGTTGAAGGCGCTGTCGGCGATCTCGGTGCTGATGCCGATCAGTTGGCGCAACGTCGCACGCTGGCGGACGATCTGCGCATAGGCCTTGATGTTGGCGACGGATGGCGTGTTTTTCGCCAGTTCGCCGAGGTAACCGAGGCCACCGACTTGCGAGGTCTGACCTTCCTTGTCCAATTGCTCGGCAAGGGTCACGACGTCGATTGGGGAGTTCTGATCGGCCAGTTTGGCGATCGCACGGAAGATCAGACGGTGGTCATGTCGATAGAAATCGCCGTCGGAGACTTGATCGAGCACGCGTTCCCAGGCGTTGTTGTCCAGCATCAGACCACCGAGTACAGCCTGTTCGGCCTCGATGGAATGCGGCGGCACCTTCAGGGCAGCGGTTTGCAGATCGTATTGCTCGGGAGCGGAGATATCGTTCATGGCCACTTGTGTTGTTTGGAAAAACAGGGAGTTCAGAAAGACAAAGGGCACGACCTGTAAACAGGATCGTGCCCGATGTTAACCGTCTGACGGACAAGCCGCCAGCCGATCAGGTGTTACTTAAGCTGCTACCACGACAACGCGTACGGTGGCTTCAACTTCGGCGTGCAGGTGCACAGCCACGTCGAATTCACCCACGTTGCGGATGGTGCCGTTCGGCAGACGAACTTCGCTTTTCGCAACTTCAACGCCGGAGGCGGTCAGTGCGTCAGCGATGTCGTGAGTACCGATCGAACCGAACAGCTTGCCTTCGTCGCCAGCGGTGGCAGTGATGGTCACTTCCAGCTCGGCCAGTTGGGCAGCACGGCTTTCAGCCGATGCTTTACGGTCTGCGGCAGCTTTTTCCAGCTCAGCACGACGCTCTTCGAACGCAGCCAGGTTGGCAGCGGTCGCAGCGGTAGCTTTGCCGAAAGGCAGCAGGTAGTTACGGCCGTAACCGGCCTTAACGTTTACTTTGTCGCCCAGGTTGCCCAGGTTGGCGATTTTTTCCAGAAGGATCAGTTGCATGTGGAAATCCTCTTAACTTTTAACCTTCACCGTTCGCGTTATCGGTGTCTTTCGACACGTGACGACCGCGAAAATCAATCAGGCTGTCGACAATGGCCAGGACCACGAGCAACGGATAGATCAGCTGCATGAACAACAGCAGCGTGACGTACAACCCCACCAGCCAGAAACCGGCCAGTCGCTTCTGCCCGACCAGCCCGTGAATCAGGGCAAGTCCGGCGAACACCAGCGGTACACTGCACAACGGCGTCAACATGGCCATCTGTGCACCGAGATTCGGGCCCAGAAGCATCAACGCCAGCAGTAACATCGCCGGCCCCAGCGGGATCCGGATGGCGCGAAACTCGCGACCAAAACCACCCGGGTTGTACAACAACGCCTGCCAATGCCGCCCGACAATCAGGCTCAGCACGCTGACGATTTGCAACAAAGCCGCAATCAGTCCGGTCAGGACCGGTGCAATCAGGGACGCGAAACGCGCTTGCTCATCGACCGACAATTGCTTGTAGGTCTCACCGAGAAGCGCTGGCATGACCTTTATCAAGGCCTGCGCGAGCATCTCGATCTGGGCCGCAAACGCAGCCCCGAGCACCACCGAAAACACCACTCCAATCACTACGCTGACCAGCAGCGTGCGAACCCAGGACTCACTTGCGCGCAAAACCAACGCAAGTCCCGAAGACCCCAGCAGCACCAGAAGTGCCCGTGGGTCATCGGCGTACAGCCACCAGATCAATGCCGGCAGCAGCCCCAGAGACAGAACACCCAGGGCGTCCGTCAGTCCGCGCCGCAGCAGCACAAGGCTCCCCGCGGCAGCGCCCAACCAATACAACAACGGCAATGTTGCACATCCGGCCACCACGAGAGTGGCCTGCATACGGCCTCGCATGATGAACTCAGCTAAGGCACGCATGCATTCAATCCTTTGCTACTTGTCGACTGCCCGGTCTCAGCGGCCGTGGCTGTCGGTGTAGGCCAGCAGGGCCAGGAAGCGGGCGCGCTTGATAGCGGTGGCCAGCTGACGCTGATAACGAGCTTTGGTACCGGTGATGCGGCTTGGAACGATTTTGCCGGTCTCGGATACGTAAGCTTTCAGAGTGTTGAGATCTTTGTAATCGATCTCTTTCACGTCTTCAGCGGTGAAACGGCAGAATTTACGACGACGGAAGAAACGTGCCATTTGATAGGCTCCTTAATAAGGTCCGTGGATTACTCGTCAGCGTTATCGCTGTCGTTCTCTTCGCCTTCAGCGCTTTCAGCGCCTTCGTGCTCAGGACGATCGCGACGCTCACGGCGCTCACTGCGGTTTTCTTCAGCCTTGAGCATCTCGGACTGGCCAGTAACGGCTTCGTCGCGACGGATGACCAGGTTACGGATCACTGCATCGTTGTAGCGGAAGTTGTCTTCCAGCTCGGCCAGGGCCTTGCCAGTGCACTCAACGTTCAGCATCACGTAGTGAGCCTTGTGAACATTGTTGATTGCGTAGGCCAGTTGACGACGGCCCCAATCTTCCAGACGGTGGATTTTGCCGCCGTCTTCTTCGATCAGCTTGGTGTAACGCTCAACCATGCCGCCGACTTGCTCGCTTTGATCCGGGTGGACCAAAAAGATGATTTCGTAATGACGCATGAATGCTCCTTACGGGTTGTAGCCTGCCGCTCAAAAACGGTCAGACAAGGAGTGAATGACACTTATGGACTTGCTGGCGCGGGGCACATGCGTGCCTGCCGTCACAGCAAGGGGCGCAATTGTAGAGAAGGGATAGAGGACGTGCAAGGCAATTGGTGATTATTTGAACAATCACCGATCTTCGCCTTCCCACAAAACAATGTAGGAGTGAGCCTGCTCGCGATGAGGGGGTAACATTCAACTTTGATGCTGAATGTTGCACCGCTATCGCGAGCAGGCTCACTCCTACAGGGGATTTGCAGCAGATCAGGATTTCTTCGCGGCAGCCTTGGCTTTGGCGCCGCGCTGACGCTGCGCTTCAAACAGGCACACGCCAGTGGCTACGGAAACGTTCAGACTGCTGACGCTACCGGCCATTGGCAGTTTCACCAGATAGTCGCAGTGTTCGCGAGTCAAGCGACGCATGCCTTTGCCTTCAGCGCCCATGATCAGAATGGTCGGCCCAGTCAGATCCTGGTCGTAAATGCTGACTTCAGCCTCACCTGCCGTGCCGACAATCCACAGACCGCGCTGCTGAAGCTTTTCCAGCGTACGCGCGAGGTTGGTTACCGCCACCAGCGGAATCACTTCCGCCGCGCCGCAAGCGACTTTACGCACGACCGGCGTCAAGGTTGCCGACTTGTCTTTCGGCACGATCACCGCCAGCGCACCGGCCGCATCGGCCGAACGCAGGCAGGCGCCGAGGTTGTGCGGATCGGTCACGCCGTCGAGCACCAGCAACAGCGGCGCACCTTCAGTGCGATCGAGCAGTTCGTCGAGCATGGCTTCGCCCCAGACCTGGCTCGGGCTGACTTCCGCGACCACGCCCTGATGCACGCCTTCAACCCAAGCGTCCATTTCGCGACGCTCGGCCTGACCGACCTGAACACGATTCTCGTTGGCCAATTCAACCAGGGTCTGCACACGCGGATCGTTGCGGCTTTCCGCCAGCCAGATCTGCTTGACGCGTTTCGGGTGGTGACGCAGCAACGCTTCTACCGCGTGAACGCCGTAGATTTTTTCCAACTGACTCATGACTTCGCCTTCGGTTTACGTGCCCCGCCACTTTTGGCTGGAGCAGAACCCGCTTTTGGCGGGCCTTTACGGTGTTTGCTCGGTTTGGCTGGCTTGCCGCCGGAGGCCTTTTCAGGCGCCGACCGTCCGGTCTTTCCCCCGGACGCCGCTTTACCACCGTTTTTCGCGTCGGAAAGCAGCGCTTTCTTCATTTCACGGCTTTTGCGCAGCTCGGCGTTTTTCGCCACGGCATCGCTAGGGCGATAGGCTTCGGCAGCCTTTTCCTTGGCCGGACGACGGCTGGCGGTTTTTGCCGGAGCCTTTTCTTCCGAAGCCTTGGCAGCAGGCGCAGCGGTTTCGGCGCCACGTTTTTTCCGACCGATCGGCGCGCTGATGGTTTTTTCGGCCATCTCGAAATCGATCTTGCGCTCGTCGAGGTCAACGCGCATCACGCGCACTTCAACGGTATCGCCGAGACGGAAGCTGCGACCGGTGCGCTCGCCCGCCAGGCGGTGATGCACAGGATCGAAGTGGTAGTAATCGCCCGGCAGCGCGGTGACGTGCACCAGGCCTTCGACGTAGATATCGGTCAGCTCGACGAACAGGCCAAAACCGGTCACCGCGGTGATCACGCCCGGGAACGATTCGCCTACGCGGTCCTTCATGAACTCGCACTTGAGCCAGTTCACCACGTCGCGGGTCGCTTCGTCAGCACGGCGCTCGCTCATCGAGCATTGCTCGCCGAGTTGCTCCAATGCCGCTTCGTCGTACGGGTAAATGCGCGCCTTCGGAATGGTCATCGCACCGGCACGGCGAACGTGCGGGGTGTCCTGTTTCGAATGGATCACGCTGCGGATCGCGCGGTGCGTCAGCAGGTCCGGATAACGACGGATCGGCGAGGTGAAGTGGGTATAGGCTTCGTAATTCAGGCCGAAGTGACCCTGATTGTCAGCGCTGTACACCGCTTGACTCAGCGAACGCAGCATCACGGTCTGGATCAGGTGGAAATCCGGACGATCCTTGATGCTCGCCAGCAAGGCCTGGTAGTCCTTCGGCGACGGGCCGTCCTTGCCTTTGTGCAGGGACAGACCGAGCTCGCCAAGGAATGCACGCAACTTTTCCAGACGCTCCGGTGGCGGACCGTCGTGGACGCGGTACAGCGCAGGAATTTCGTGCTTCTTGAGGAATTCGGCAGTGGCCACGTTGGCCGCCAGCATGCACTCCTCGATCAGCTTGTGCGCGTCGTTGCGGGTGGTCGGACGAATCTCGGCAATCTTGCGCTCGGTACCGAAGATGATCCGGGTTTCCTGCGTTTCGAAATCGATCGCGCCACGGACGTGACGGGCGGCCAGCAGCACCTTGTACAGCGCATACAGCTGTTTAAGGTGCGGCAGAACGTCGTTGTACTCACCGCGCAGCTGACGCGCCTCGGTGATTTTCGGCGTTTCCAGCATCGCGCTGACTTTGTTGTAAGTCAGACGAGCGTGGGAGTGGATCACCGCCTCATAGAAGCAGTAGTCGGTCATCTCGCCGGATTTGGAGATGGTCATCTCGCAAACCATGGCCAGACGATCGACGTGCGGGTTCAGCGAGCACAGGCCGTTGGACAGTTGCTCAGGCAGCATTGGTACGACACGTTCCGGGAAGTACACGGAGTTGCCGCGCACTTGCGCTTCGTTATCCAGCGCCGAACCGATCTTCACGTAGCTGGAAACGTCGGCAATCGCCACGTACAACTTCCAGCCGCCGGAGAACAGGCGCAGCTTGCCCGGTTTGGCTTCGCAATAAACCGCATCGTCGAAGTCGCGGGCATCTTCGCCGTCGATGGTGACGAACGGCAGATGGCGCAGGTCGACGCGCTTCTCTTTGTCTTTTTCTTCGACTTCCGGCTTCAGCTTGGCGGCTTCTTTCAGAACGGCTTCAGGCCAGACGTGCGGAATGTCGTAGGTGCGCAGGGCGACATCGATTTCCATGCCCGGCGCCATGTAGTTGCCGACCACTTCGACCACATCGCCTTGCGGCTGGAAGCGCGGCGTCGGCCAGTGGGTGATTTTCACCTCGACGAACTGACCGATCTGCGCGTTGGCGTTGCGGCCCGGCGTCACCAGCACTTCTTGCTGAATCTTCGGGTTGTCGGCGACGACGAAGCCGATACCGCCTTCTTCAAAGTAGCGGCCGACGATGGTTTCGTGGGCACGGGAGACCACTTCGACGATCACGCCTTCGCGGCGACCGCGACGGTCGAGACCGGAAACACGCGCCAGTGCACGGTCGCCATCGAACACCAGACGCATTTGCGCCGGGCTCATGAACAGGTCATCGCTGCCATCGTCCGGCACCAGGAAGCCGAAACCGTCACGGTGACCGCTGATACGGCCGAGGATCAGGTCGAGCTTGTCGACCGGCGCGTAAGTGCCACGGCGGGTGTAGATCAATTGAGCGTCGCGCTCCATGGCGCGCAGACGGCGGCGCAGGGCTTCGATCTGGTCTTCTGTGGTCAGACCAAACTCTTCGACCAGTTGCTCGCGGGCAGCAGGCGAACCACGATCGGCGAGGTGCGCCAGGATCAGTTCGCGGCTAGGAATAGGGTTTTCGTATTTTTCCGCTTCACGAGCGGCCTCGGGATCGAGGGACTGCCAATCGGCCATTAGAGAGTTTTCACCTTGTCTATATGCGGGTTAGTTTGGCATAGGCGCCATGAAACGGGAAATTTCCGACTATATAAGGCCCAACTGAGGCCTTGTATCGACCCCTGAACGCCGTTTTGACCACCGCTGGTAAAAAAAATCATATTTTTTGCTGACAGGGGTTTACAGTTAAAAAGACGCTCCGTATAGTGCGCGCCATCGACGACGCACAGCGTTGCCGATACTGCCCAGATGGTGAAATTGGTAGACACGCCAGCTTCAGGTGCTGGTGACCTTACGGTCGTGGAAGTTCGAGTCTTCTTCTGGGCACCAATTTCGAGTTTGAGACTAGATCAGTTTCAAGGCTCACACAAAACCCGCGAAAGCGGGTTTTTTGCATTCTAAGCCCGGGTTTTCTTAAAACTGATTTATTAAAATTAAATCAGGGGTTTACAGATCAAAAGGCGCTCCGTATAGTGCGCCACATCAACAGCGGCAACGCTCGCGATGATTGCCCAGATGGTGAAATTGGTAGACACGCCAGCTTCAGGTGCTGGTGACCTTACGGTCGTGGAAGTTCGAGTCTTCTTCTGGGCACCAATTCAAATTCAAGGTTACGACCTTGGATTTCACAGAAACCCGCGAAAGCGGGTTTTTGCGTTTCTGGCCTCCTGAATCCCCCCTACAGGAACGCAGAGCCTCTCGCAAGGCGCACTTGAGAAACAATATCGTTTATCATTGTTGCAAGTTTTTGCAATGCGACAGTGAGGAACCCTGCGAATGACGTTTCGAAATACCCTGCGCCGAGGCTTGACCTTCACCCTCCTCGGCCTGGCGCTCGCCACTCCCCTCACCCAGGCTGCCGACGCGGTTTCCCTGACTCTCTACAACGGCCAGCACAAGGAAGTCGGCGACGCGATCGCCAAAGCCTTCGAAGCCAAGACCGGCATTCACGTCAATGTGCGCAAAGGCAGCAGCAATCAGCTCGCCAGCCAGATCATCGAAGAAGGCGACCGCTCCCCTGCCGACGTGATCTACACCGAAGAGTCGCCGCCGCTGAACAATCTCGGCGAACTGGGCCTGCTGGCCAAGACCGATGACGCCACGCTCGCCGTGCTTCCGGAAAAATATGTGGCCGGTAACGGCACCTGGATCGGCGTGACTGCCCGCGTTCGCGTGGTCGCTTACAACCCGAAACTGGTCGATGAAAAAGACCTGCCGAAATCGGTGATGGAATTCTCCGATCCGCAATGGCAAGGCAAAGTCGGCTTCGTACCGACCAGCGGCGCCTTCCAGGAACAAGCCGTGGCCATTATCAAGATGCACGGTCGCGATGCCGCCGAAGAATGGCTGACCGGCCTGCGCGCGTTCGGCAAGACCTACAGCAACAACATGGTCGCCCTCAAAGCCGTGGAAAACGGCGAAGTCGCTACCGTGCTGGTGAACAACTACTACTGGTTCGCCCTGCAGCGCGAAAAAGGCAAACTGGATTCGAAACTGCATTACTTCACCGGCGGCGACGTCGGCGGCTTGATCACTGTATCCAGCGCTGCCGTGCTGAAATCCAGCAAACATCCAAAAGAAGCCCAGCAATTCCTCGCCTACATGGCCAGCGAAGAAGGCCAGCGCGTGATCACTCAGACCACCGCCGAGTACCCTCTGCACAAAGGCATGGAATCGGATCGCGGGCTCAAGCCGTTCAGCGAACTGGAAGCGCCGAACGTCACGCCAGCCGATCTGGGCAATGCCGAAGAAGCACTGGAGCTGGAACGTGAAGTTGGCTTGAACTGATGACCGCATCGTTATCCGCCCCCGCCGCGCGCGGGGGTTACGTACCAAAGCGCAAGCGGCCATCGATCTGGCTGGTGCTGCCGGTGTTGTTGCTGGTGGTACTGAGCCTGTTGCCGCTGGCCTATGTCGGGCTCAAAGCCTGGCAGGCCGGCTGGGCCGAGGCGCTGCATTTGCTGTGGCGCCCGTATGTATTCGGCCTGCTGCGCAACACCTTGGCCTTGATGGTTGGCGTAACCCTCACGTGCGGCGTGATCGGCCTGTCGCTGGCTTGGCTGCTGGAGCGCAGCAACTTGCCGGGGCGACGCTTGTGGGGCGTGATTCTGTGCCTGCCGTTCGCAGTACCAGCATTTGTCAGCAGTTTCACCTGGGTCTCTTTGAGCGCGCAGTTCGAAGGGCTCGGCGGGGCGATTCTGGTGATGAGCCTGTCGAAGTACCCGCTGATCTTCCTGCCGGTGGCGGCGACGCTGCGCAATCTCGATCCGTCCCTTGAAGAATCGGCCCGCACCCTCGGGCAAAATCGCTGGGGCGTGTTTTTCCGTGTCACCTTACCTTTGCTCTGGCCATCGCTATTGGCTGGTTCGTTGCTGATTGCCTTGCACATGCTGGTGGAGTTCGGCGCGCTGTCGATCATCGGCCTGCAAACCTTCACCACCGCGATCTATCAGCAATTCGAACTGGAATTCAGCAACGCCAACGCGGCGATGCTGTCGGCCGTGCTTTTGGCGCTGTGTCTGGTGCTGCTGTGGCTGGAGTTGCGGGTACGCGGCAAAGGTCGACATGTACGTACCGGGCAAGGTGCAGCGCGGCAGGCTGAACAGGTTCGACTCGGACCATGGGCAGCGGTCGGCCAGTTGTACTGCCTGATGCTGGCGGTGGTTGGCAGCGGGATTCCGCTGGGGATGCTGGCGTACTGGCTGGCGGTCGGTTCGTCGGCGGCTTTTCCGGTGGCCGCGATTACTGAAGCCCTGCTCTCGTCTTTGGCGCTTTCTCTTGGCGGTGCGGCATTGTGCCTGGTGCTGGCCGTGCCGGTCGGCTTGCTGGTGGTGCGTTACAAAGGCCAATTGGCAATCTGGGCCGAGCGCTTGCCGTATCTGCTGCATGCACTGCCAGGATTGGTGATCGCGTTGACGCTGGTGTATTTCGCCCTGCATTACGTGCCGGCGCTGTACCAGACTTCCGGGTTGTTGCTGATTGCTTATGCGCTGCTGTTTTTACCGCTGGCGCAGGCGCCGATTCGTACGGCGCTGAACAAGGCTGCGCCGCAGCTGGAAGAGGCTGCGCGTACGCTGGGCGCTTCATCGTTTACGGCGTTTTGTCGGGTGACGCTGCCGATCATCTTCCCGGCATTGGGCGCGGCGTTTGCCCTGGTGTTTCTGGATGCGATGAAGGAATTGACGGCGACGTTGTTGCTGAGTCCGACCGGGCTTAATACGCTGGCGACTGAGGTTTGGGCGCATACCGCGAATGTCGAGTTTGCGGCGGCGGCGCCTTATGCGGCGTTGTTGATTTTGGTATCGGGATTGCCGGTTTATTTACTGACGACGCGGATGTATCTGAGCCGCTGAAACAGCTATCGCGAGCAGGCTCACTCCTACATTGGAATGCGTTTCCCCTGTAAGAGCGAGCCTGCTCGCGAAGAGGCCCGCCCAGACAACATCAAGCCCGGAACTGCCCCAGGCTGGCCTTGAGCTGCGCCGCCAAACCATCCAGCACCTTGCCACTCGCCGTGGTTTCCACCACCGCCTGCGCCGCTTTCTCGGCCTGTGCATGAATCGTTTCGACTCGCCCACGCACTGCCTGCGCACCTTGCGCCTGATGCGCAGCCGCCTGCGTCGCCAGACCAATCGCCGCATGCACCTGCTCGACCGACGCCTGCACCGATTGCTGCAACCGCGCACTGTCGCGCAACACCAGCAAACCTTCGCTGGCCTGGCGCCCGGCCTGACCGATTGCCTCGACCGCCTCACGCGCGCCCTGCTGCAACGCGACGATGTGCGCCTGAATATCGCCGGTGGAGCTTTGCGTCTTGCTCGCCAGCGCCCGCACCTCGTCGGCCACAACCGCAAAGCCGCGCCCGGTTTCGCCGGCACGTGCCGCCTCGATAGCGGCGTTCAATGCGAGCAAGTTGGTCTGCTCGGCGATCCCGTGAATCACCGTCAGCACCACTTCAATCTGCTCGCTCTGCTGCGCCAGTCGTTCGATGACTTTCGCCCCGGTATCGACCTGCCCGGCCAGCGCCTCGATCAAGCCACCGACCTTGGCGGAGGTGCGGGTGTTTTCATCAGTAGCCTGACGAATATCCACCACTTGCTTCAACGCCGCCTGCATCGCGTGGCTTTCCGATTGCGCCTCATCGGCCATCTGCGATAGCGCGCGCAGGCTCTCCGCTACTTCATCACGCTGCATACCTGCCGCTGCATCCGCACCGGCATTGCGCAGCGTCATCGCGCCGATTTCCACGCCGGTGCGCTGCGCAACATCGCCCGCCTCGCGCACGATCGGCTGCAACTTATCCACAAAGCGATTGACCGCCGAAGCCATGTCGCCGATTTCATCCTTGCTGTTGATCTGTACTCGCTTGGTCAGGTCGCCCTCGCCCGCCGCCAGATCATCCATCGCGGCGTTGAGCATCTTCAGCCGATTGACCACGCGATGGCCGAGCACGACCGCGAGCAACAGCAGCACGCCGCAACCGACCAGCGCCAGGCCCAGGCCAATACGCCAGCGCAAGGTTGCTGCTGCTTCCTGAACGGTATTGGCAGTATTGGATTTCATCTCGGTCGCGGTGGACTGCGCCGATTGCAGGCGCGCCTGCATGGCTTTGGCGCTGTCCGCTGCGGCGCCCTTGAGGCTGTCGCCGACCAACTGATCACTGCTGGCGATCAACGCCGAGAAGCGCTTGTCCAGTGCCGCCAGATCGGTTTCCACCGAGGCCGTGGACACACCCATCAGCACTTTGCCGATTTCCACGCCATTGGGATTGATCGATGCCTCAAGGTAGTAAACCGATGGATCGTTTTTCGCCGCATCCAGCACTTTATCCAGCGCACGCTCGCCCTGGCCTTTTTCCAACAGGGCCTTGTTGATCGGGTTTTCGCGGTTGAGATAACGGGTCAGGTGCTGACCGGTGGCATCGTCGTACACCACAAACAGCACGTTGGGATTGCGCTGGGCCCGCCGGGCGAACTCGGACAGGGTCGGCACGTCGCTGTCCCACATGGCACGCGGCGCCACCGAGGCGAGCAACTGCGCCATGTCATTGGCCGAATCCTTTAGATCCTTTTCCAGCGTCGCACGCAATTGCGCCTGCTCGTCTTTCAGTCGCGAAGACAGGCCGGCAGTCAGCCGCTGACGGGTACTGGCAGACAAAGCATCGAGGCTCGAGGTGACTTCACGCCCGGCTTGCTCCAGCTCGCCGGAGAGTTTCTGGCTGTCGGCGCCGAGGCGCACCGCCAAATCTGCTTCCAGCGCCGTGACGGTGCTCCGCGTCAGGGCGACCGCCACCAACACTTGCACCAAAAGGGCGATACCAAGGGTAACGAACACGGGCCGCAACAAACGGCTTTGTAACAGTGAGAGAACGGCCGACACTGTGAATACCTCTACTTCTGACGCCATTAATTTGATGGCACTCTTGTAGACAGATTCACAGCAAAGGTCATGCCGTCCAACAGGCATAAACGACAAAGGCCCCGATGAAGGGGCCTTTGTGTTTTTACATCAACGACTTATCAAGCAAACGGATGACGCAGAACGATGGTTTCGTTGCGGTCCGGGCCCGTCGAAATAATGTCGATCGGCGCGCCGATCAACTCTTCAACGCGCTTGATGTAGGCACGAGCGTTAGCTGGCAGCTCTTCCAGGGTTTTGGCACCCACGGTCGATTCGGTCCAGCCCGGCACTTCTTCGTACACAGGCTGCAGGCCTACGTAGCTGTCGGCGTCGGTCGGCGCAACGGCATTGCCTTCGGCGTCTTTGTAGCCGACGCAGATGTTGATGGTTTCCAGACCGTCGAGCACGTCCAGCTTGGTCAGGCAGATACCCGAGATGCTGTTCACATCGATCGCGCGACGCAGGATAACGGCGTCGAACCAGCCGCAACGACGGGCACGGCCGGTGGTCGCACCGAACTCGTGACCTTGCTTGGCCAGGTGCGCACCGACGTCGTCGAACAGCTCAGTCGGGAACGGGCCCGAACCAACGCGAGTGGTGTAAGCCTTGGTGATGCCCAGGATGTAATCCAGGAACATCGGGCCAACGCCCGAACCGGTCGCCACGCCACCCGCGGTGGTGTTGGAGCTGGTCACGTACGGGTAGGTACCGTGGTCGATGTCGAGCAACGAACCCTGGGCGCCTTCGAACATGATGTCTTTGCCGGCACGACGCAGGTCGTGCAGCTCAGCCGTCACGTCGAGCATCAGCGGCTTCAGCAGCTCAGCGTATTCCTTGCACTCGGCCAGGGTCTTTTCGAACTCGATGGCCGGCTCTTTGTAGTAACCAACCAGCATGAAGTTGTGGTAATCCACCAGTTCACGCAGCTTGTCTTCGAAGCGCGGCATGTTCAGCAGGTCGCCAACACGCAGGCCACGACGCGCAACCTTGTCTTCGTACGCCGGGCCGATGCCGCGACCGGTGGTACCGATCTTCAGCTCGCCACGGGCCTTTTCACGGGCCTGGTCCAGCGCCACGTGGAAGGACAGGATCAGCGGGCAGGACGGGCTGATACGCAGACGCTCGCGCACCGGTACGCCTTTCTCTTCCAGCTTGGTGATCTCGCGCAGCAGGGCGTCAGGTGCAACCACCACGCCGTTGCCGATCAGGCACTGCACGCCTTCGCGCAGCACGCCCGACGGGATCAGGTGCAGGACGGTTTTCTCGCCGTCGATCACCAGTGTGTGGCCAGCGTTGTGGCCACCTTGGTAGCGCACTACGGCTGCAGCATGTTCGGTCAGCAGATCAACGATCTTGCCTTTGCCCTCATCACCCCATTGGGTGCCCAGGACTACGACATTCTTACCCATAACACTTGTCCTCATTCGCGCAAACTTGGTGCCGGCGATGGCCGGCAGGAAAACTCAAGAAGCCAGTGGCGATACTTGCCAAAGCCCGTTCTGCTGAATCAATTGCCGGTCGCAGTCCGCATCACGGGCGGCGGCCAAAGGTTGCCCAGGCAACGCCTGAACGACACGCTGACCCTCACTGCGCAACTGGCAAACCTGCTGCCAGAGTGCCGCATCCGTACTGTCAGGCATCCAGATACCGCCAGACGGTAGCTCGATCTCAGCACGCCCCAGGGTCACCAGGGTTTTCAAATCGGTGGAAAAGCCTGTCGCTGGACGGGCGCGACCGAAGTCGGCACCAATGTCGTCGTAACGACCGCCCTGAGCGATGGACTGGCCAACGCCCGGCACGAACACCGCGAACACCACACCGGTGTGGTAGTGGTAGCCACGCAGCTCGCCCAGATCGAAGTACAAAGGCAGCTCCGGGAAGCGCGCCGACAGACGCTCGGCGATCGCCAGCAAATCTTCCAGTGCCGCCAGAACTGGCGCCGGCGCATTGGCCAGACGCTCGCGGGCAGCGCTCAACACTTCACGGCCGCCGCACAGATCAACCAGCGCGCGCAGCATGCCGGACAGGTCGGCCGGCAAGCCTTCGGTTAAGGTAATGACCTCGTCGATGGCCTTGCGTTGCAATGCATCAAACAACTGCTGCTCGACTTCACCGGACAGACCGGCGGCACGCGCCAGACCACGATAGATACCGACATGACCAAGGTCCATGTGCACATCCGGCACGTCGGCCAGTTGCAGCATGGCCAACATCAGACTGATCACTTCAACGTCGCTGCTCGGGCTGGCGTCGCCGTACAACTCGGCACCCAACTGGATCGGGCTGCGCGAGGACGACAGTGCTCGCGGCTGGGCATGCAGCACGCTGCCGGCGTAGCACAGACGGCTCGGGCCCTCGCGACGCAGGGTATGCGCATCGATGCGCGCCACTTGCGGCGTGATGTCGGCACGGAAACCCATCTGCCGACCCGATTGCGGGTCGATGACCTTGAAGGTACGCAGATCCAGGTCCTGGCCCGCGCCGGTCAGCAGGGATTCCAGGTACTCGATATGGGGAGTCACGACAAACTCGTAACCCCAGCTCTGGAACAGATCCAACACCTGACGACGCGCGACTTCAATGCGCGCCGCTTCCGGTGGCAGTACTTCTTCGATGCCATCTGGCAGCAGCCAGCGGTCTACCGTTGCCATTACGCCATTCCCCTTTGATCCGGGCGGCCAGCCTGCGGGCGAGCCTTGAGTGAAGCAGAAAATGACTGAACCGTTCAAAACGCACGCGCATGAACGACGCGGCGAAAGGCCTGTTACCGGCTTCGCCCATCACTTTCCTCGAAATACTCTCGGGCCATTCAACCCGATGCCTGCAACAAAAAACAGCAATCAAACGTGCAGACGCAAAAAAGCCGGGAATTTCCCGGCTGCCGCATCATACACACGTTTTCCCAAAGGATCACCCCGCCCGAGGTTTTAGCCGCCGGGCGGAATGATTCAGGTCAACGGCGTATCAAGGCTTGGCTTTTTCCAGGTAATGGAAAAAGTCGCTGCTTGGGTCGAGGACCAATACGTCGGATTTGTTCGCGAAGCTTTCACGGTAGGCGCGCAGGCTACGGTAGAAACTGTAGAACTCCTGATCCTGACCGTAGGCCTTGGAATAGATCGCAGCGGCCTGGGCGTCGCCGTCACCGCGAATCTCTTCGGATTCACGATAGGCTTCAGCCAGCAACACGCGACGCTGACGATCGGCGTCGGCACGGATGCCTTCAGCCAGCTCGTTACCCTTGGCGCGGTGCTCGCGTGCTTCACGCTCACGCTCGGTGCTCATACGTTCGAACACGCTGCGGTTTACTTCTTTCGGCAGATCGATGGTCTTGACCCGGACATCGACCACTTCGATACCCAGCTCTTTTTCCGCCATTTTGTTCAGCGAAGCAGTGATGTCAGCCATCAGTGCGTCACGCTCACCCGACACCACTTCGTGCAGGGTGCGCTTGCCGAACTGGTCACGCAGACCGGATTCCAGACGACGGGACAGACGCTCGTCGGCGATTTGCTTGAGGCCGGAAGTTGCGGTGTAGAAGCGCTCGGCATCTTTCACGCGCCACTTGGCATAAGCGTCGACCATCACGGCTTTCTTTTCCAGGGTCAGGAAACGCTGTGTCGGTGCATCCAGCGTCATCAGACGCGCGTCGAATTTACGCACCTGGTTAACGTAAGGCACTTTCACATGCAGACCTGGCTGAACATCCGCCTGAACTACACGACCGAATTGCAGCAGTACCGCACGCTCGGTCTGAGCGACGATGTAGAAGCAGTTCCAGCCCACCAGCACGACAACGACGCCAACAATAAGGGCGATCAGCGATTTATTGCTCATCAGCGGGTCTCCCTTGTGCGCGACTGCGGCAGGTCAGTGACATGCGGCGTGGCGTCCGTGTTGTTGCTGGCGGCAGCCGAACCGGTAACCGGTGCATTGCTGCCCGAGCTGTTCTGAATCATTTTGTCCAACGGCAGGTAAAGCAGGTTGCTCTGGCCGTTTTTGTTGCCGGTCACGAGTACCTTGCTGGTGTTGCTGAAGACTTCCTGCATGGTGTCCAGGTACAGACGCTGGCGGGTAACTTCAGGTGCCTTGCGGTACTCGGCAACCAGTTTGGTAAAGCGATCAGCCTCACCCTTGGCGCGCGAAACCGTTTCGTCACGATAACCGTTGGCATCCTCAAGGAGGCGCTGGGCCTGGCCACGCGCTTCCGGCACGACACCGTTGGCGTAGGTTTCAGCCTGGTTGCGCGAGCGCTGCTCGTCTTCACGGGCGCGGATCACGTCGTCGAAGGCTTCCTGCACTTCACGCGGTGCCGCTGCGCTCTGTACGTTGACCTGAGTGACGGTGATACCGGTGCGATAGGTATCGAGGAAACGTTGCAGACGCTCCTTGATTTCGCTGGCCATCAATTCACGACCTTCAGTCAGCACCTGGTCCATGGCGGTGGAACCCACCACGTGGCGCAGGGCGCTGTCGGTCGCATGCTGCAGGCTGATTTCCGGCTGATCGACGTTCAGCACGAAGTCCTGCAGGTTGCTGATCTTGTACTGCACGGTCAGCGGCACTTCGACGATGTTCTCGTCTTCGGTCAGCATCTGGCCCTGCTTGGTGTAGGCACGCTCACGCGTGACGTTTTCCATGTACTTCTTGTCGATCGGCGGGAAGTAGATGTTCAGGCCCGGGCCGACAGTCTCGTAATACTTGCCGAAGCGCAGCACCACGGCCTGCTCCTGCTCGTCCACCACGTAGACCGCGCTGTACAGCCAGACAGCCGCCAGCACGACGAGGCCGATGCCGAGCAGACCGCCGAAGCCGCCGCTGCTCTTGCCCGAACCACCGCCGTCATCACCACGTTTCTTACCACCACCGAACAACCCGTTCAGGCTTTCCTGCAGCTTTCGGAAGGCCTCGTCGAGATCCGGTGGCCCCTTGCGGTCGCCGTTATTGCGGCGTTTGCCACCCCAAGGATCCTGATTATTCGAGTTGCCACCCGGCTCATTCCAAGCCATAGCGCTCTCCATCTGATAAAGCAAAGACGCACCCACGGCGCGCCGACCAATGCTACAGAATGCCTGCCGTTGCGGCACAACCGCTTTGTCAGGCTTTTATTGCAAAGTGTGTTGCTCGATGAACTCCATCGGCTGCAATCCTTCGCGGCTTACCAGTCGATTCAACTCGACACGGGGCAAACGAACGGCCAGCAGACTGATGCCTTCTTCGTCATGCTCTTCTTTCTGCACCGCACCGAGTTCGAAAAACTGCGCACGCAGTCGGGCGAATCGTTGCGGCAAGCGCAAGGTACCGATAAACAAATCACTGCCAAGTAATTCAGCGATGGCTTGCTCAAGCAATTCCAGACCACTGCCATCACGCGCCGACAGCCAGACCCGCTGGGGCTTGCCGTTTTCGTCGCGCTGGATTTGCGGCTCAACGCCTTCAAGCAAATCGAGTTTGTTATAGACCTCGAGGATCGGCAAGTCCTGGGCACCAATCTCGCCCAGCACTACCATCACCTGCTCGATCTGCAACATGCGATCCGGTTCGGCCGCATCGATCACGTGCAACAGCAGATCGGAATTGCTCGACTCTTCGAGGGTAGACCGAAATGCTTCGACCAGCTTGTGCGGCAAGTGACGAATGAAGCCCACCGTGTCCGCCAGAACGATCGGCCCCAGGTCGTCAATGTCGAGACGGCGCAAGGTCGGGTCCAGCGTGGCGAACAATTGGTCGGCCGCGTAGACGTCGGATTTCGTCACGTTGTTGAAGAGTGTGGACTTACCGGCGTTGGTATATCCCACCAGAGACACGGTCGGAATATCGGCACGGGAACGGCCGCGGCGCGATTGCTCGCGCTGGCTGCGCACCTTCTCCAGCCGGCCCTTGATCTGGCGCAGGCGGACCCGCAGCAAACGGCGGTCGGTTTCCAGCTGGGTTTCACCCGGACCGCGCATGCCGATACCGCCACCCTGACGCTCAAGGTGAGTCCAGCCGCGAACCAGCCGCGTGCTCATGTGGTCAAGCTGGGCCAGTTCAACCTGGAGCTTGCCTTCATGGGTGCGGGCGCGCTGGGCAAAAATATCGAGAATCAGACCCGTACGGTCGATCACGCGACACTCGAAAACACGTTCGAGGTTACGTTCCTGACTGGGCGTGAGGATGTGATTGAAAATCACCAGATCGGCTTCTTCAGCCTTGACCAGGTCGCGCAGTTCCTCGACCTTGCCGCTGCCGATCAGATATTTGGCGGTTGGCCGATGACGCGGCACGTTAAAAAACGCAACGGTCTCGGCGCCGGCCGAATTAGCCAATTCCTGAAACTCCTGCGGATCTTCGCGCGCCTCAGGGTCCTGTCCATCCAAGTGAACGAGGATCACTCGCTCACCACCACCGTGGCGCTCAAAGAACAAAGGAGACTCCTATCAGGCGTTACCTGGCTCAGCGTCACCTGCTTCGGATTCGGTTGCGCTAGGCAGACGAATTGGACGAACCGGCACTACTGTCGAGATAGCGTGTTTGTAAACCATCTGGCTTACGGTGTTTTTCAGCAGGATCACGAACTGGTCGAACGACTCGATCGTGCCTTGCAGTTTGATACCGTTGACCAGATAGATGGAAACCCCAACTTTCTCTTTACGTAAAGTATTCAAGTAAGGGTCTTGTAGCGAATGCCCTTTTGACATGTGCCGCACTCCTTTAAGGATTCAATAATAAAAATAGGTAATTCAGATGGCTTTGGCCGTCACACCCCCAAGGATAGACGGCAATTGCAAGGACTCAGCTCAATATGGAGATGGTCCCAAGGTATTTCAAGGCGCGTGGCAGATTGTCGCAATCAAGACTGTCCAGCCAGTGTAGATCTTCCCAGCTGCGCAGCCAGGTGAACTGGCGTTTGGCCAACTGGCGCGTGGCGATGATGCCGCGCTCCTGCATTTCGGCTAACGTCAGCTTGCCATCCAGGTAGTCCCAGACTTGGCGGTAGCCTACCGCACGTATAGACGGCAACCCTGAATGCAGGTCACTTCTTTTACGCAGGGCTACGACCTCGTCGATGAACCCCTGTTCCAACATATTTGTGAATCTTTGTTTAATGCGCTCGTGCAGTACCTGACGATTCGCCGGGGCAATGGCCAAGTTCGCGACAGTATAGGGCAATTGTTGCAGTCCCGAAGCGGCTGCTTCAGTACTTTGCGCAGATTGTTGCTGGCGCAGCTCTGTCATGCTCTGACCGCTGACTCGATAAACTTCCAGCGCGCGACTCAGGCGCTGCGGATCGTTCGGGTGAATCCGCGCCGCTGACACCGGGTCAATGATCGCCAATTGGTCGTGCAGGGCTTGCCAGCCAAGGCGTGCAGCCTCTTCTTCGATCTGCGCGCGGACGTCAGGATCGGCGGCCGGCATGTCTGCCAGGCCTTCGACCAAAGCCTTGTAATAGAGCATTGTGCCGCCGACCAGCAGCGGAATTTTTCCGCGCGCGGTGATCTCGGCCATGGCTTGCAGGGCATCGCGACGGAAATCCGCAGCCGAATAAGCCTCAGCCGGGTCGAGAATATCGATCAAACGGTGCGGATATTCGGCAAGCAGTTCTTTCGAAGGCTTGGCCGTGCCAATGTCCATGCCGCGATAAACCAGCGCCGAATCGACACTGATCAACTCGCACGGCAACACCTTGGTCAGCTCGATGGCCAGATCGGTCTTGCCCGCAGCGGTCGGGCCCATCAGGAAAATCGCTGGAGGGAGCTGGCTCATCAACGACCGCGCAAGAACAGTTTGTCCAGATCGTCCAGGCCCAATTGGGTCCAGGTCGGTCGGCCATGGTTGCATTGACCGCTGCGCTCGGTGTTTTCCATGTCACGCAGCAGGCCGTTCATTTCCGGCAGGGCCAGGCGCCGGTTGGCGCGAATCGCGCCGTGACAGGCCATGGTGCCGAGCAGTTCGTTGAGGTGCGCCTGAATCCGGTCGCTGGTGCCGTATTCCATCAGGTCCGAGAGCACGTCGCCGACCAGGCGGTTGGCTTCGGCCTGCTTCAACAAGGCTGGAATCTGCCGGATCGCCAGGGTTTCCGGGCCCAGACGCTGCAATTCAAAGCCAAGGCGCTGGAACCATGCGGCGTGTTCTTCAGCGCAATCGGCTTCGCGCTGACTGACCGCCAGCGACTCCGGCACCAGCAATGGCTGACCACTGAGGCCTTCGCTGGCCATGGCGATTTTCAGTCGTTCGTACATGATCCGCTCGTGAGCGGCGTGCATGTCCACCAGCACCAGCCCTTGGGCGTTTTCGGAAAGAATGTAGATGCCCTTGAGTTGCGCCAGTGCGTAACCGAGTGGCGGAATATCTTCCTGACCGGCCGGCAATGCGTTGGCATTGGCCTCAGGCAGCGGCGCGAAAAACTCGCGATACGCTGCTTGAGCCTCAGCCGCCGGCGGCACGGCCGATTGCGGACGCGGCGTGTATTGATACTGATAGGCGCCGCCAGCGCTGGCACCGGACGAGGTATTGAACGCCGGTTGCGCCTGCGGTTGCTCCAGCAGCGCATTGGCCGCCAGACGCATTTCACCCTGCGGGCCGAACTCACCGGCATCAAGTCCTGTCGGCCGCACGACGGCTGTGGTCACGGAACCGGCAAGCTGATCTTCCGGACGCACATCGCCCAACGCGCGGTGCAAGGTGCCGTAAAGGAAGTCATGCACCATGCGCCCGTCGCGGAAGCGCACTTCGTGTTTGGTCGGGTGGACGTTGACGTCGACCGCCGCCGGATCAACCTCGAAAAACAGTGCGAAGGTCGGGTGGCGACCATTGAACAGCACATCGCGATAAGCCTGACGCACCGCGTGGGCGACCAGTTTGTCGCGCACCGCCCGGCCGTTCACAAAGAAATACTGCAAATCCGCCTGGCTACGGTTGAACGTCGGCAAACCGACCCAACCCCACAAGTGCAAGCCGTTGCGCTCGATCTCGATCGGCAGCGCCTGCTCGAGGAAACCCGAGCCGCAAATCGCCGCCACACGCCGGGCGCGGGCCGCATCATCGTGGGCCTCGTGCAGGCTGAGGATGGTCTTGCCGTTGTGGCGCAGATGGAATGCCACATCGAAACGCGCCAGCGCCAGACGTTTGATCACTTCTTGCAGGTGATCGAATTCGGTTTTTTCGGTCTTGAGGAATTTGCGCCGCGCCGGGGTGTTGAAGAACAGGTCACGAACTTCCACCGAAGTGCCGACCGGATGCGCTGCCGGTTGCACCCGAGGCGCCATGTCGCGGCCTTCGGTTTCCACCTGCCACGCTTGGTCTGCATCGCGCGTGCGCGAGGTCAGGGTCAGGCGCGCCACGGAGCTGATCGAAGCCAGTGCTTCACCACGGAAACCGAGGCTCATCACCTGCTCAAGGTCTTCCAGATTGCGAATCTTGCTGGTGGCGTGACGGGCCAGGGCCAGCGGCAGGTCGTCGGCGGAAATTCCGCTGCCATCGTCGCGCACACGCAGCAGCTTGACGCCACCCTGCTCGACGTCGACATCAATGCGCTTGGCGCCGGAGTCGAGGCTGTTTTCCAGCAATTCCTTGATTACCGAGGCCGGGCGTTCAACCACTTCACCCGCGGCGATCTGGTTCGCCAGCCGTGGGCTGAGCAGTTCGATGCGGGCAGCGGCGTTCAGCACTTCGTTCATTCTTTGGACGCCAGTTCGGTG
Organism: Pseudomonas sp. SCA2728.1_7; assembly: GCF_018138145.1. Classification (NCBI taxonomy): domain Bacteria; kingdom Pseudomonadati; phylum Pseudomonadota; class Gammaproteobacteria; order Pseudomonadales; family Pseudomonadaceae; genus Pseudomonas; species Pseudomonas sp. SCA2728.1_7. The sequence goes on from NZ_CP073104.1 coordinate 3,542,190, forward strand.
CCTGGAATGGTCAGGTGCTGACCGACTTTCAACTCATCGCTTTTCAGGTTGTTGGCCGCGCGCAACGTGGCCGGCGACACCTGATAGCGCACGCCGATCATTGCCAGCGTTTCACCCGGGCCAACGCGGTGGTCGCGCGGGCCTTGGGCGATCTTGCCGGAATCACGCAGCCATGCGATGTACGTGCCCGGTGGCGGATTTTGCTGGAAGAACTGGCGCACGCCGCTGCTGATCGAACGCGCCAGCGCTTGCTGGTGGCTCGATGCCGAGAGCTTGTTCGCTTCGTTAGCGTTGGAGATGAAGCCGGTTTCGACCAGGATCGACGGGATGTCCGGCGACTTCAGCACCATGAACCCGGCCTGCTCCACACGCTGTTTGTGCAGTGGCGTGACGCGACCGATGTTGGTCAGAACTTTCTGGCCGACGTTGAGGCTGGAAGTCAGCGAGGCAGTCATCGACAGGTCGAGCAACACGCCCGCGAGCATGCGGTCCTTGTCGTCGAGGCTGACGTTGCCGGCACCACCGATCAAGTCGGAACGGTTTTCGCTGTCAGCCAGCCAACGCGCGGTCTCGGAAGTTGCGCCGCGATCAGACAGGGCAAACACCGAAGCGCCGAAGGCGGCAGCAGACGGCGCGGCGTCGGCGTGAATCGAGACGAACAGGTCGGCGCCCTTCTTGCGAGCGATCTCGGTACGGCCGCGCAACGGGATGAAGTAGTCGCCGGTACGGGTCAGTTCGGCGCGGAAGCCTTTCATGCCGTTGACCTGACGCTGCAACTCGCGGGCGATCTGCAGTACCACGTCTTTTTCACGCTGACCGCGCGAGCCGGACGCACCCGGGTCTTCGCCACCGTGGCCGGCGTCGATCACGACAATAATGTCGCGCTTGCCGGCCGGAGCTGGCGGCAGCTTGATCGCAGGTTCGGTCGGGGTTACCGGCACCGCTGGCACGGTCGCCACCTGCGGCGTTGGCGCAGGCGGCGGTGCGGCGTCGGCCGGGTTGTCGAACAGATCGACCACCAGACGGTTGCCATACTGCGCGTTCGGCGCCAGCGAGAAGCTTTTCGGCGTGACGGCCTTCTTCAGGTCGATGACCACGCGCAGGTCGGTCGGCGTACGCTGGGCCGAACGCATTGCGGTGATTGGCGTGTTCGCGGTCTGCACATTCAGCGGTGCGCCGAGGGTGGCGCCGTTGATGTCAATCACCAGCCGGTCCGGCGAGGTCAGGGTGAAGACGCTGTGCTGCACCGGGCCACTCAGGTCGAAGACCAGTCGCGTGTTGTCCGGCGCCCGCCACAGGCGCACGCTGTTGACCTTCGAATCGGCCACAGCGTTGACGGTTACTGCCATCAACAACAGTCCAGCGGCAGCCACCAACGCGCGAAAGCGCATACCTAACCCCATCATTTAATTGGATTCCAATGCCAAAGCGGCACACCAGGCCTCGCCACGCGAGCCCTGGGATAAAATTTTCAGCGAACGCCCGCTGTCTTGCGGGCTAATGGTAATGGTCAGGTCAGGCTTTGGCAAAAAGCCTGCACCTTTATCGGGCCATTCGATCAGGCACATCGCGTCGTCTTCGAAGTAGTCGCGGATGCCGAGAAACTCCAGCTCTTCCGGATCGACCAGGCGATACAGGTCGAAGTGGAAGGCGCGGATGTCACCGATTTCGTAAGGTTCGACCAAAGTGAAGGTCGGACTTTTTACCGAACCAACGTGGCCCAAGCCTCGAATGATGCCCCGCGACAGGGTGGTTTTGCCCATGCCCAGGTTGCCTTCGAGAAAAATCAGGCCATGACCCTGGGTCACGCGGGCGATCCGTGCGCCAAAGTCGCTCATGGCCTGTTCATCGGCCAGGTACAGGGTTACTTCAGACACGGTGCTTGCTCCTCCAACAACTGACGAATGGCTGGAATCAGATCACTGGCCGCCAGCCCACGGCCGAATTTTCCTTGTTGCCTACCGGCATTGGCGTGCAGCCAGACGGCCAGGCAGGCGGCATCGAAGGCGTCCATGCCTTGCGCCAGCAGCGCACCGATCAAACCGGCCAGCACATCACCCAACCCGGCTGTGGCCATGGCGGGATGACCTTGATGACACAGCGCCAGGCGTCCATCGGTATGCGCGATCAGGCTGCCGGCGCCTTTCAATACCACAACCGCTGTATATTTTTTGCTCAATGCCAGCGCCGCCGCCGGACGATCCGCCTGCACTTGTGCGGTGCTGATTCCCAGCAAACGCGCGGCTTCGCCCGGATGCGGGGTGATCACGCAATCCTTGGGCAACTCAACGAAACCGCTGGCCAGCAGGTTCAGCGCATCGGCGTCCCACACTTGCGGCAATGCTGCGTTGGCGGCCGCCGACAACAGTGCGCGGCCCCAACTGGCCTGCCCCAGTCCCGGGCCGACCACCAGCACAGAAACCTTCTCCAGCAAACCCATCAACTGATTGGCAGAAGACACGCCGAGCGCCATGGCTTCCGGCACTCGACTCAGCGCTGCGGGGATATGTTCAGGACGGGTCGCCAGCGACACCATGCCCGAGCCAGTGCGCAGGGCCGTTTCCGTGCTGAGCAAAATCGCTCCGCCAAACCCGTGATCGCCGCCGATCAGCAACACATGGCCGAAACGGCCCTTGTGCGAAGTCGGTGCGCGCGCCGCCAGCCTCGGAAGATTAGCCGTGTTGAGCCGTTGGGCGATGACAGGAATGTCACGATAGATGTCGGCGCTGGCGTGCAAATCGTTAAATACCAATTGGCCGACATGATCCGCCGCGTCGCCGGTGAACAGGCCGATTTTCAGCCCGATAAAGGTCACCGTAAGATCAGCCTGCACAGCGGCGCCCAGAACATGCCCGGAGTCGGCGCTCAGACCTGAAGGGATATCAACGGCTATCACCGGCAAACCGCTGGCGTTGATTGCTTTGATCGCCGACACGTAAGGCTCGCGCACATCCCCGCTCAGACCCGTGCCGAGCAATGCATCGAGAATGACCCCGCGCAATTCGCGTTCAGCCTGCCAGCCCTGCACCGCAACACCTTCAGCCAATGCCTCGGCATGGGCCAGCGCGGCATCGCCTTGCAAACGCTGCGGATCGCCGACCGCCAACACCCGCACCCGCCAACCGGCTCGCTGCGCCATGGTTGCGACCAGATAACCGTCACCGGCGTTGTTGCCATGCCCGGCCAGCACCGTCAGTTCAGTCGCCGAAGGCCATTGCCGAACCAGCGCGCGCCACGTCGCATGCGCGGCGCGCTGCATCAATTCGAAGCCCGGCGTACCGGCGGCAATCAGCCGTGCATCGAGTTCGCGCACCTGTGCGGCGCCATACAGCGCGTCGGGTAATTGATCTTTCGTGTGCGGCATGCGTCTTCGGGCTCCGATGTCTGGCAGAATTATACGCACCTCAGCTCCGGTTTCTCTCGCCTCATGTCCGCCATCACCACAGACCTGCCCGCCCTCGCCCAATCGATCAAGGATTGGGGCCGCGAGCTGGGCTTCCAGCAAGTCGGCATCAGTGGCCTGGATCTGGCCGAGCATGAGCAGCACCTGGAGCGCTGGCTCGAGGCCGGCTACCACGGCGAAATGGACTACATGGGCGCCCATGGCAGCAAACGCTCGCACCCCGAAGAGCTGGTGCCGGGCACGTTGCGCGTGGTTTCGCTGCGCATGGACTACCTGCCCGGCGACACACAAATGGCGCAAATGCTCGCGCAACCGGAAAAAGCCTACGTGTCGCGTTATGCCTTGGGCCGCGATTACCACAAATTGATCCGTAAACGTGTGCAGCAATTGGCTGACAAGATTCAGGCGCAGATCGGACCGTTCGGTTTCCGTGCGTTTGTCGACAGCGCCCCGGTGCTGGAAAAAGCCATCGCCGAACAGGCCGGGCTGGGCTGGATCGGTAAAAACACTCTGGTACTGAATCGCAAGGCTGGCAGTTATTTCTTTCTCAGCGAACTGTTCGTCGACCTGCCGTTGCCGGTGGATGAGCCGCACAGCACTGAACATTGCGGCCGCTGCACCGCGTGCCTGGACATTTGCCCGACTAACGCCTTCGTCGGCCCGTATGTGCTGGACGCGCGGCGCTGCATTTCCTATCTGACCATTGAACTGAAAAGCGCCATTCCCGAGGATTTGCGACCGCTGATCGGCAATCGCGTGTTCGGCTGTGATGACTGTCAGATTTGCTGTCCGTGGAACCGTTTCGCCAAGCCTTCCGGGGAAAGCGATTTCAAGCCACGGCACAATCTCGACAATGCCGAATTGGCTGAGCTGTTTTTGTGGGATGAAGAGAAGTTCTTGAGCAGCACCGAAGGTTCGCCGTTGCGGCGTGCGGGGTATGAGCGCTGGTTGAGGAATCTGGCGGTGGGGCTGGGCAATGCGCCTTCAACGATTCCGGTACTGGAAGCGTTGAAGGCGCGACGGGATTATCCGTCAGAGTTGGTTAGAGAGCATGTGGAGTGGGCGCTGGAGCGGCACTCCAGACCTTCAAACCCATAAGCGGCAAGCAAAGTACTCAAGCCGCTTACACGCGTGTTGTTTTCATGCTTTTAGCATTTTTCATTATTTTGCTGGTTTCTCCTTCGTCCCAATGGCCGCCCGCCTGGATGACTTTGCAAACTCTCGTATTACTGTCCTCTAGAAGGTAAATACGTTCACCTCGTCCTTTCTTGAACGCAGTCAAAACATGCGTTAGTTTTCTTCCATCGCCGGCTGGTCCGAATTCCTCGTACATCAACCTGGAGTCCAAGGCTGCCTGGCGGGGGGACTTATTGCTGTTCACAAGGCCGTAGAAGCCTTCAGCCTTATTCGCATTTCCTACATGCAAGAAGTTGTCTGGCTCGACCCACTGCAATTGCCAAGGCTCTTGTGCCACATCCTCCACGGGCGCATTGGTTTTTTTGGCCGCAGCCTTGGCACCTTTTCCAGGCTTCTTGAAATGTTTTGCCGCTTTGGCTGTGTCCTTGCCGTCGGGACTAAGACCTTTGCTAAAGGCTGAAGCCATCTTCCTGCCAGCATTCACAGCAGCTTTTGCACCCGCCGCCAAACCTGCACCGAGTGACGCCAGCCCAAGACCGAAGCTGATCCAGCCCAATATCTCGCCTGCTTGAGAACCCGGTGCAAGCCCGTCGACCACTTCGCTGGCAATACCTGCCAAGCCTGAAGTCACTGCCAGTCCCAACGCAGCCGCTGCCCATGGCGTCGCCGCGCCCATCGTCAGCACGCTGGCGACAACCCCGAGGATACTGAGCCCGATGCCCAGGATCGATTGCCAAGAGATATGCCCGGTCGGGTCGACACGATTGACAGGGTCGCCCAGGCAATAACTGTAGGCATTCAATCCACCCGCGCCAAACGGACTCATGCTGTCGGGGGCGAGGAATCGCATCAATGTCGGGCTATAGGCTCTGTAACCGTTACCCAGCAGATACAACCCGGTCACCGGATCCAACTGCTCGCCGTTGAATCCCGCGAGGCTGAACAGGCCACCTTCGGCAGGACGATGCCCGTAAGGGCTGTAGGCGCAATCGGTGAGCTGTTCCTTGCCCAGCGTTGCCAGCACGCTTTGCTGCTGATCGGTACCAAACAACTGCGCGCCGGCGTTCAAACCGAGTTGCTGTTGCCCCACAAGCGCGCCACCGTGACGCACGACACTGGATGAATTCTCACCACTCACCTCATTGGCGACCCGGCCTGCATAGTAGTAACGCTGCGCAGTCACCTTTCCGGGTTGCGACAGTTCAACCAGATCGTCGAAGCCGTCGTAATGGTAGCCACGAATGACGGATCCGCCTGCGCCGGATAATTGCTCAAGACGTCCGAACGCGTCATAGGCCAGAGTTCGCGCCTGATCGTCCTTGATCATCCTGCCGTTGGCGTCGTACTCCAGCGTCACTGCCGGTGGATAGTCGACATGGGAATGTTTGACAGCGCTGAGCTGGGCAGGATCGGGATTGTCATAACTGAAGGTGGTCAGATTCACGCCCAGCGGGAACTTGGTCTGCACGGTCAGAATGTTGTCCAGCGCATCGAAGGTGAACGTCTGCTGGACAATTTCCTTGCCATACGGATCGCGGGGCTTTTGGATGCCGGCACAGTCGTACTGGATCAGACGCCCACGCACATCGTAGGTGAATTGTTCATCGCGCAACAGTTGCGTGCCCCGCCTGGAGACTTTCTGCGCCAGTTTGCCAGCGAGGGTGTAAGTCGATTCCAGCGTCTGGTCAGGCTGCCCCTGAATCTCGAATGTACGACGGGTTTCACGACCGATATCGTCATAGGCAAACCGGGTGATCATCTGCCGCTTGATCGACGTTTCTGCGGTTTTCGTCCAGTCCAGCATCCCCGTCTGGATGTTGTAGTGGAACTCGGTTTTCAGCGTGCCCTGTGAGGTGGATAGCAGGCGGCCATGCTGATCGTATTCGGATCTGCTTTCGGCTCCGAGCACATCGACATGGGTGACCGGTCGCCCCTGCAGGGACCAGGTACTGAATGTTGCTTTCGTGATAGCGCCGAAGGTCGTCCTTTCGGATTTGAGGCGCCCGGAGGGGTAGTAGGTGAAATTGCGCTCCCTGCCGTTTTCGGTACAGGTCAGGGGATTGCCACTGACGGGGTTGTAAGTCATGGTCGTGAGCAATGCACCGGCCTTGCGCTCCGTCAGTAACCCGCCCAGCTCGCGCAAATAAGTGAATTCGGTTTTTTTGCCATCAGCACTCTTGTACCACTGCGGCTGAGTGAACCCCGCTTCATAACCCGCCTCGGACTTTCGTCCGCCCACGGTACTTTGTATCAAACGCCCCAAACCATCATAAGTTTGCTGCCCCAACACTTTGTCACCGACCTTGATGCCGATCGGTAGACCTTCATCGCTATGCTCGGCGTAGTCGGTCACGACCACACTGGTGTCGGGCAGGACAGTGCGGATCATCCGGTCGAAAACGTCGTATTCATATCGAGTGATATTGCCGACAGGATCTGTCGCGCTGGTTGTGCGCCCGTACCCGTCATAGGTGTAAACGCTTTTGCCGAGACTCTTGTTGTTCAGATTGAAGCTCTCGACACTGAGCGGTTTACCGAAATCATTGACGAGAGTGAGTGTCTTGCCCATCCCCTGGAACCAATGGGTTTGCTGGCGAAGGACCGGATCCGTCTCGCTGTATTCGATACGCCCATCGGCATGCAACGTCTTGCTGACTTGGCCCCAGGAATCGAATTCGTAGCGGGTGCTGACCGGATAAGGCTTGCCATCACGCCAATCGGTCAGCGTCACTTCCACCGTGTGACCGACCGAATCATGCAGGGCAGAATAAAGCGTACGAGTCGGGATGAGCCCGTCCTCGGCTGGATGGTCGCAGTCCTTTTCCTGAACGGTGATTACCCGCTCCAGGCCGTCATAGCTCACTTTCTGCTCACCGCCGGAGGGATCCATGGTCACCATTGTTGCCGGCCGCTGTTTGCTGGCGGCCAGATAAGCCCACCGGGTAGCGGCCGCATAAGGGGTGCCGGAAGCGACCGTTTTGCGCACTGGCCGGCCGATCGCATCGTACTCATGCTCGATGTGCTCGCCATCGACACCGACCTCTGACACCGGTAATCCGGTTAGCGTCGAAAGCACTTTCTCAGTGGTCTGCAGCGCGCCGTCAAATCCGCGTGTACTGGATTTGACCCGCAACCTGTCACCCTCAAGTTCATAGGAAAACTCGGTAGAGGTTTTTTTATCATTGAGAATGATACTTTGCTGTTTCGTGGCCCCGTGCTTGAGTGGGTCCTTGGGCGTATTCAGGTAACTGCGTTCGGTTCTCGAGCGCAAAACCTCAACACCTTCCACAACTTCGTAAAAACGCTCCTCAACCGGTAACACAGATGCCAGTTCCGTACCTTCCAATGCGGTATGTAGCGCATAGTCGTAATACGTGACAGTCGAAGCACCACCCGCCGCGGCAGCGGTGACCGTCCTCTTTTTCGGAAACCTGGAAAAACCCAGCGGATCCTCCGGGCAACTATCGCCACCACTTGCCGGATAAAATTCCGTCGAAGTCGTCACCCCACTTGGCTCAATATGCTTGAGCAAGTTTCCTTCGCCATCAAACTCGGTGACGGTGGTTTCCACACGCTGCTGTTGGGTGCGCCGATCAAGGTGAGTCACCCTATGGACTTTCGGCATACGGAACTGAGCCACCTGCTCATTGAAAGGCTTGGTGACGGAACAGTGATACTCCGTGGCGGTGGCGATCTGGGCGTCACCACAGGTTGTAACCTCAGCCACCAACAGATGGAATTTGTTGTAAGTGCGTTTAATGCGCGTATGCACTTTGCCGCTCAATAACAACTGCTCGTCCGAGGTGTAGACGTAGTTGCCGGGTGCCAGATAGAGCGGATCCAGGTCATTATCCCTGGCCGGGAGCAGGCCCTGCCCAAGGAAGTTATGGTCGGAGTACGTGTAGGTCTTGCAGAGTCTGGGTTGACCGCGCCCAGGATAGATATCGTGAGCGATAACAAACGGCAGTGTCTGTTCCACGCCATTTACGAAGCTATGACCTTGACGCTTGTAGCGAATGATTTCCACGCCGCGCAATGGATTGACGACGCGGTGCAGATAGCTGGCCTCATCAATGACTTCATATTCCAGTTCCCATCCTTTACCGACCGGAAGCTCGATTGCCGTCACCCGAGCGTTTTTCAAGATTAACTTGTAGTCGACGCTGGACAAGGTATCGGGACACCGGGTCAATGTAACCTGACCCGCATTGCGTGTAATTCTCAGCAAGCATCGTTTGCTGTCACGGACTTCGCTCAACCTGGGAAACTGGTTGAACAACTCGTGCTTCAAAGCGATGCTCACACCGTTCGCCGCGATTATTTTTTCCGCTACGGCGACCTGAGTGCCAGCCAGGACTTTTAGCAGTTCACGCCGACCATCCTTGTATCGAACTTCATAACGCCCGGCCCCGGTCACCAACACCTTGGCCGTCTGCAGCTTCATTTCCTTGAACTTCAGACCGGTAGACGTCTCGACAGCCTTGTAGCGCTCACCGTTGGACAATGTCATGACTTTGCTGCGCAAGTCGTAATTTGTCAGGGTCAAAGACCAGCCAATGCCGAACCCGACATCTGTCTGACTAAGCGGATTAAAACCCAGTGAAAGTGCAAACTCAGGGCCGTTAAGATCCGCCGAATGCAACTTTCCCAAGGAAAATGAACACGTATATATCCCCGTACGCGGATCAACACCTCCGGAAACAAACTCACCGAAGTTAAAAGCGTTTGATTGAACAGCGGAAGACGAATTACTTTCCATAGAAAAAAATCTCCTTTATTCCAGATATAGACAAGAGCAGGTCAAGTCGGCCTGCGAAAATTCGCCGGCCACAGAAATACAATCAGGCAAATTGTTTTGTAGCCCGTTTCGACTCACCCAGAATAAAAGTTCGCGTCTCTTTATCACCATCAATACCAAGCCAGTGCTCCGTACCGAACTCATCAATAACAGCGAGTTCGAACGCACCTTCGTTTGCCGGCTTTTCCTCTGTTTGGATAGTAATGCGTTGCAATAGTGTCAACACCCCCGGCACATCGTTAATCGGGAAAGTGATATAACCGAGATTCGTTTTGACCGAGGCCGATCGCCCATAGATCGGCGCCAGATAGCCATAAAAACTTCTGCCACCGCCACTGTAGAGGTTTATCGTGCCTGACGAGTACACCATTACCGCATCTTCAGCATCATAGGGGTTAAGCTTTATATCCTTGCTGTACCAGTCAAGCAGGTGAATCTGACGACCATCAGCGTGCAGACCAAGATGAAAGTATTGAATTCGCTCTTCGTATACTCTTTCGGTGAGCGCACCGTACTTATGAAGAGAAAAACTGTTCTGATTATATTTTTTCGGCGGAATCGCCTCCAGCGTAACACTGCTGTCGAAACCAATTCCGTTGCTTCGCAATATGACGCCGTCCATGGAAATCTCAGCGGCAACTTCCATGATTCCAGGCCTGGAAGCCGCAACCCAGAATTGAAAAATCTGTACCGGATCAGAATCCTCGCTTATCCGGTTATGCGTGGTACGCGGGACTTCTGACAGCCGCGTTGCCCCACCCGACATTTCGTGAGCATAACGATTCTCCTGAAGCGATACACTCCAGTCTCCCTCCAGAGGCCGCGCGCCGTTATAGGCGATCAAACGCAGTGACTGCAACGCAGGATGTCCATGCAGTGATGCACCGTCGCCATTGTTATCGATCCCGTGCAGGAGCACTAAAACACGCACCTGCATACGCCCGTTGGCATAAAGTACTTTATGCTGGCCAGACCTTGTGGCATCGAGTTTCACCTCGATGCGGGAAATACCAATTTGATCATCAAACATTTAAAAGCACCTTGCTGATTAATAGATTTCGCCCTTTTAGGACTCAGCAAAGTATTGAAGATCGATTTAAATAAAAACAGCAGCGACATTAGACAAATTGTGAGGGTGTAATATTTCAACACCCCCTCCAGCATCTCACACAAATATTAATATATTCAAAAATCGCCAACTTCATGATACGCAAACCAACAACACTCTTCTCGCCCCATTGATTCCAGCACTCAACTATCGCTCTCCCCTTTTGACCTACGTTTCAGAGAATCAAAAGGGGAGCCGCCGAGCAGTATATTCATGTCAGGTCATGTGAGAAAAACAAAGAGACTGTTACTTCCATCAACATTCAGTCACTTTCTGAACCTGTCGAGAATCCGCTCTCTGAGGACTCACTATCGGAGTCAGATTCTGAAACTACATCCTCCGTCTGGATTTCCACCTTCCGATCCATACTGGAATTTTCAAGATACTGACTGATCCGTTTCCTTGACGCATCACTCAGCGGGTTATTCGTCAAGCCAACAAACAACTCCTGTGTATCCGGAATATCGAACAGTTCATATCCCACGTCGGAAATATTATTATCATGCAATGCCACGACACCCAGTTTACTGAGCGTATCTATGCCTGAGGGAACGCTGGATAGATTGGCGTTGCTCAGCATCAATCCGGTTAAACCTGCCATGTAGCCTACATGCGGAGCAACTGTCAGCGGATTGTTTGCCAAATTCAACCGGGTAAGCATTTCGATTCTGGACAATCCTTCAACTGTTACGTCGGACAGTTTTAGTGAACACCCGTCCAACGTAAGCTCGCTTAACTGGCGCATTTGAAATATTCCTGACGGGAATTCTTCCATTTTTATGCCAAAGATCCCTAAACATTGAATATTGGGAAAACTGTCAAGAAACGCGCCTATCCGTGCGCCCGGTTCATTTGCGGTCAGTAACAACTCTGTTACATATTCAAATCGGGCGGACAACCTTGGTAGCTCACCCGAAAAATCTACATAGTGAGAAAACTGATAGTCTCCTTCCTCCCACTTCGAAACCGACTTGCGCTGCCAGATATCCTGCAACTTAGCGCTGAACTGCTCGCGAGTCTGGCGTCGTTCGACGGATGTCGGCACGCGTTCTGGTTCCGACGTCTGCGCATGAGGTGACTCCCCATCGGCAGTCCATATCGCCAGTTCATCACGTAACGTCGCAAGCTCCGTTTCCAGACGAAACAAAACGTCTGATGGATCACTCTTCAAGCGCTCGTTGATAAATGCCGTCACGTCCTCATCTCGAAGATGCGGATAAAGATCACGTACACGCTCTATCACGGATTTTGGCGATACCGGGTTGTTGTCGCTCCCCCCCTCGCAAGTGTCCCGCTTGCCTGAATTGCGCAGTGGCAGGATCAACGGTAACCGGAAGCGGCGCCAGCCCCAGCAACTCGCTCACGGTTTGGCGGGGCGGCAACGGCTGTGCACGGATCAACTGTTGCAGTGCCGCACCACCACCTTCTGTCACACCCAGTAACTGACGATGCCTGGGCGACAACAGAAGCCAGAGGGTTGAATACAGATCCTTCGATCCTTGAAGTAATTGGGCGTCACTGCTCTGGATGACATAGCCATCATCCTGACGAATCAACACTTGAAAAATCGGCGACCGGGCATCGCCGATAGCACTCAGGACATCCCCGTCCACCGCCCCTTGGCGAATCTCGATACGAGTCTGCCGCGGCCAATTCGCGAGATTTCCGAGCATACGCAGCACTAACCGATCACTGTCCGGGTTGGCTATCGCCTCTAAATAAATGCCTTCCACGGCCCTTGCCAGGCGAATGTCTCGCAGCGCCACCAGTGCCTCTTTCGCCACTCGCTGCGGCATGCCCGGTTGGTTGTGCATATGCAATCGCTCGGCAGCGCTCGTATTGCGCCATATCGCCAGCGCAGCCGTTTTCGGTAGACCTGGAAATACCTGGCGCATCCGCAAAGTGTTTTCATCGCAATCGGATTCGAATGCATCTTCCAGATCCCTGAACCGCGTAAACCGATCAGGTGCGCCCCCGAGTCCCTGCGCCTGAATCTTCTGATCAAGTTCGAATCGCCTGATGGTGTCCTCCAGTAAAAAAGGCACAGGGCGATCATTAATAAGTACATCGCGCAGCACTGATTCATTGACCCCGCTCACTGCCAGCATGTGGTCCACCATGGAGTCGGAAAACTGCGTTACGGAACGGCCCATCCGGCGAAAAAGCTGTGCGGTTTGTACGGATATTGAATCAGTGAAGGTGGCGACATCGCTGTCCAGCGGGACCCAGAGTCGGCCCTCGCTGTCCGGTTTCAATAGCGGGCCGGAGGGGTTGAGTTCACTGGCCAGCGTCGCGCGAAACAGGCCACTCTTGGCGTCCAGCACCACTTGCACGACATGGCCATCGGCTACGGCGACATACTGACGCTGCTGCACTACCCGAATGCCTTGCGCATTGATCTCGCCGAAGCTTTTGGGTGTGGGTATCCAGTAATCTGCCAGTGAGGACTTCGCGGCATGCTTCGCGAACTCGCCGATTGCGGAGGCCCTCGGGTTCACGCTCACCCTGATCGTTGGTGTCACTGCTACCGAGTCAGGCCCGAAGGAAGGATGCAAGGATTCCAGGCGATGCGGTTTAGGCGGTTGGAGCATTACTGAAGCAGCGGAAGGTAGGCGATGAGTTCCCTCGACGCTGAAATCGGGAGTTTTGGTTCGAGCAGCTACAGGTTTGACCTTTGGCGGTTTGCCAGTCATGACGACTCATCCTTGAGATGTGGTTGTGTTGGCCCTGCGTAACTGAAGGGCCAACACTTGATATAAGTAAAAGCACTTCGGGTGCGATTACCTGATAAATGAACACCACAGCTTATAGCTAGTTGCCATAGTAAAAAGCATAGATATCTACTACATCCACCGAAACTGCATCAGCGAAAGTGATACTTAGCCTCGTTCCAGATACAAATTACGCTCATAGAAATTCACACGAATTGCCAGTTTATGTTCTGTACCGTGTTCATCAATGGCGAGAAAGTGAAGTTTGTTTCCATATTTGATTTTTTTACCCATCTTCGAGTATTCGGACAGGGCTTGCACGACGGTCAGCTCTCCGTCGCTCTGGATCCTTACAGAATAATTCTGCTCACTCCATGTATGGGCATCAGGAAAAAAAGCGAATACAAACGGATCGCCATTGGCCGGCAATGACACAGTCACTTTATGGGTTTCGGGGCGAACAAGAATGACCTTCATATAGTTGGTTTTTATTTCATTAAGTCTGTTGCCTCCCGCAAAATCATGGTCAACGCCTTCTTCTATACCGTCTACAACCCAATCGACCAGCTTGATCTGCTGCCCTCGCGGATACAGCCCCAGACGATGGTTGAAGATACGATTGCCCGGCAATTCATCGCCGCGCCTGGTTTGATACCAGCGAAATTCTTCCATGGAATACGCCGAAGGAGGTTGTGCTTCGATGGTTATGCTGCTGTCCTGAACACTGGAAAGTGTGGTTCCGTTGCTGAGAATCCTCTCACCGTTCAGCGTCAGGCGCGCACCGATCTGGGTCGTCCCGGCGCTCGATGAAGATACCCAGAACGTGCGTACTTGAGGGTGGACGTTGTCATTTTCCAGATCATCGTCGTGAACCTCGCCGGCAGTCTGTGAAGGTCGTGCCTCAATGGTAAAACGCCCTTGCACGGTGCTCGCGGCCCAGCCATCGCGTAACGTCCTGCCAGTGTTGTAATGAATCAGTTCGATACTTTCCATTACATCTGCAGGTACGTGAATGGCGTTGCCATTGGCGTCTACCCCGGACACCAGAACCTGCACTTTCAGCTGCATCCGGCCGTTACCGAACAGCGATTTGCTACGAGTACTGTCGCTGGCATCAAACTTGACCTTCATACTGGAAAGGCCTGCAAGAGTGGGCAGACTGGTTTGCTGATCGGGTGTAGCATCCATGCTTTCGCTCATGATCTATTCCTTTGAAGAGTTATATTTAAATATTGACATCAAAAATGTGCCAACAAAAAAACTACAGAACTTTCAAATAAACAGCAAAGCGAAAAATGTAAAAAACATACACTTGCAATATCTTTAGCGGCTTACAGGCTTACCCGGCAAACCACTATCTTCCTGCATCAAGTATCAATGCTCGTCGTTATAAACGAACTTGGGCATTTCCCAATGAAAACGGATAGCCAGCAGACGTAACAAAAATCCACCGAACAGAGTGATCAGAATGGCTTGCTCGCTTGGCACATTCAGATAAAGACACAGCATGTAGCACCACGCCGCAGCGAACGAGACACTCGCATAAAGTTCGCGCCGAAAAATAAGCGGAATGTCGTTGCAGAAAATATCACGCAAGATGCCGCCGAATACCCCGGTGATCACACCGCTGACCGACGCCACCAGCATGCCGTGGCCCATTTCCAGGGCGGTCATGCAGCCAATCAGGGTGAACGCCACCAGGCCGACGGCGTCGAGCACCAGAAACAGCGAGCGCAAGTGGCGCATCCAACGCGCGGTGAACACCGTGAACATTGCTGCGGCCGAGGTCAGCACCAGGTATTCCGGATGTTTAACCCAGGTCAGCGGATAATGGCCGAGCAGCACGTCGCGCACCGAACCACCGCCCAAAGCTGTCACGCAGGCGATCAGCACTACGCCAAACCAGTCCATGCCGCGCCGCCCGGCAGAGAGGGCGCCAGTCATGGCTTCGGCGGTAATGGCGATCAGATAGAGCATCAGCAACATGGTGGCGATCCTGGCAGTGAGGCGCGCAGTTTAGCCACTACGCGCCGGCACCAACAGAGAAGACGCTAACATCGCGTCAATTTGAAACCGCCGTCATTGATCAAGGAATGGATAGCCGGAGTCACCACCAGCGTCACGTCGAATCGGTAAACTGCATCCAGAGTAACCACTACAATCTGCAACTCCGAGGTTTCTTGTACAAATGCTTAAAGGCAATTTGTCTCTTTGTATTGTAGAAAAAATGAAATATCAGCCTCGCTCCAGCCTAAAGCTTCGCTCTTTAAAGTTAGTGCGGATAGCCAGCTCATGTTTAGTGCCAAATTGATCCAGAGCGGTGAAACGGAAAATTTCCGATCTGTCGACGGGCGGTTGATTTCGTACGCCTGGGGACAGTGCCTGGACAACCGTCAGTTCTCCGATGCGATCGTTGACTTCAACCTTATAGTCCTTTTCATGATAAATATACCTAATGGCCTCTGGCACCACACCGGAAGCCTCGATAAACGGTAACGACAGGTTAAACGTGTGCAGGTCCGGATGGATCAGAACGCCTGCCTGAAACGCTGCTTTCCATCCATCGACTTTATTACCGAAGGCGAATACAACGCTGTCATCAGAACCCTCAGCAATCCACTCCACCAACTTTACTTGTTGTGCATTGGGATATAAGCCGAGATAGTATTTGTAAATACGCTGATTTTTAAACCCGCCCTCATACCAGACGTTTTCCCAACGAAACTGCTCAATCGCATAGGTTACCGGCAGGATGGCTTCAAGACTGATACTGCTGTCGTGCCTGCTCGACAGAGTTGTTCCATTACTGCGGATGACCGTGTTATCGAATTTTATAGAAGCACCGATCTGGACGGTTTCAACATTTTCGCTGGATACCCAGAACGCTCGTACCCGGCGCTGGCCGGAAAGATCCTCGTCTCCATCATCCTCCACAACCGTGGTGGAGTGCGCTACCGCCAGGGTGAAACGGCCCTGTTCCGTGCTGGCTCGCCAACCATTGCGCAAGGTTTTGCCGCTATCGTAGTGAATAAGACGAATACTCTCCATGACTTCGTCGGAAACAGCAACGACGTTACCATCGCGATCCAGACCCGTCACGACAACCTGGACCTTAACCTGCATGCGCCCATTGGCGTATAGCACTTTATTTCGACTGGATGCACCCGCGTCAAACTTTACGGCAATACTACCGATACTTTCCGCCGCGCCTGCTTCATGGGATTGATCCTGTGACGCAATATGTTCTTCACTCATGAACTTCTTCCTTGATAGACATAAACCCGAACACTCCAAGATTCGAAGTATGGAGTGACAGTAAAACATGCGCCCAGAAAAACCTCTCACGCAAAAGTGTAAATAAAATAATTATTCACAACTTTAGTTCTGAAGAAAAATCCCCCTAAAATCAAACTCCCCAACGCATTGTTTTACCGGGCATGACAATAAATAAGCAAGATCAAACACAGCCTGGCGTGGCCGCTCGAAATATTAGCCAAAGGCACAATATATAAATGAGAGGGGTGCAACGATAGAGTTTGTATAACTTCGTTTCGAAAGGTCAGCGGGAGGTCATTGCACAGATGTCGCACGAGATGCAGCGGTCAGCGCAAATACCGCTACACCATTTCGCACTGGCACGACAGAGCGTGTGCCGCACGTTTCAATTGAGGAGCTGCCACGGACTGCGATCTTGAATATTTGCGAATGCACAACAAGCGCAAAAAAAATCCCGGTCGGCGGCAACTCCTGCACAAACACCTTAAAACTTGATGAAATGCTTGCGGTAGTGCTGCAACTCGGCGATCGATTCGCGGATATCGTCCAGCGCCAGGTGCGTGCTGCCCTTCTTGAAGCTGTCTCGCACGTCCGGCGCCCAGCGCGCGGCCAGTTCCTTGAGCGTGGAGACGTCGAGGTTGCGGTAGTGGAAATAGCTTTCCAGCGACTTCATGTGCGTATAAAGGAAGCGGCGATCCTGGCAGATGCTGTTGCCGCAGATCGGCGATTTGCCCTTCGGTACCCATTTTTCCAGGAAGGCGATGGTTTCGGCTTCTGCCTCGGCCATGCTGATGCGGCTGTCTCGCACGCGCTGGGTCAGGCCGGAGTTGCCGTGGGTGCGAGTGTTCCACTCGTCCATGCGGGCGAGCACTTCGTCGCTGTGGTGAATGGCAATCACCGGGCCTTCGGCCAACGTGTTGAGATCACTGTCGGTGACGATAGTGGCCATCTCGATAATGACGTCGTTTTCCGGATCCAGACCGGTCATTTCCAGGTCGATCCAGATCAGGTTCTGCGGGTTTTGCATATGTCGGCTCCTAGGCAATGCTGCGCAGTTTAGCCTAGGCCGGTGGCCGGGCGTGCTAAACTCGCGGCCGTTTTACCTAATCGCTGCATTCTTCAGACGGAACACCCATGGCCAAACGCCAACTCAATCGTCGTCAAAACTGGCGCATCGAAAAGATTCAGGGCGAGCGCGCCGCACGCGCCGCCAAACGCGAGTCCTCGGCTGTCGAAGCCCTTGAGGGCGGCGATCTGGGCCCGGAACAAACAGGTCTGGTGATCGCCCACTTCGGTGTACAGGTCGAGGTCGAAGCTGTTGACGGTGATCAGGCCGGCCAGGTCTTCCGCTGCCACTTGCGCGCCAACCTGCCCGCGCTGGTAACCGGCGACACCGTCGTCTGGCGTGCCGGCAATCAGGGCATTGGTGTGATCGTCGCGCAACTGCCGCGTACCACCGAACTGTGCCGCCCGGACAGCCGTGGCCAGCTCAAACCGGTAGCCGCCAACGTCGACATGATCGTCATCGTCTTCGCACCGCTGCCCGAGCCTCACGCCAACCTGATCGACCGTTATCTGGTTGCTGCCGAACACGCCGGCATCCGTCCGCTGCTGCTGCTGAACAAGTTCGACCTGATCGACGAGCAGAACGCCCCGGCGCTCAATGCCCTGCTGGCGGTTTATCGCACCCTCGGCTATCCGGTACTGGAAGTGTCGGCGCACCACGGCAACGGCATGGAACAACTGCAACAGCAGCTCGACGGCCGCATCAGCGTATTCGTCGGCCAGTCCGGCGTCGGTAAGTCGTCGCTGGTCAACAGCCTGCTGCCTGAGGTTGAAACCCGCGTCGGGCCGTTGTCCGAGCTGTCGGGCCAGGGCACGCACACGACGACTACTGCGCGCCTGTTCCACTTCCCCGGCGGTGGCGAGTTGATCGACTCCCCGGGTATCCGTGAATTCGGCCTGGGCCACGTCAGCCGCGCCGACGTTGAAGCCGGTTTCATCGAGTTCGATGACCTGCTCGGCACCTGCCGCTTCCGCGACTGCAAGCACGACCGTGAGCCGGGCTGTGCGTTGCTCAAGGCGCTGGAAGATGGCCGCGTGCAGCAGCAGCGCATGAACAGCTACCGCTCGATCATCGCCAGCCTGCCGGAAAACGGCTACTAAACATCTGCACCGGCAGCACCTCGCCCGAGGGCTGCCGGATGTCGGACCGCGCCTGACAAACCCCCGACTCTGCCAAACATCAGACTTTTCTGACAGACCCGCACACGCCTGCTTGCAGGACATTTCTCTTTCACCGCCCAACCCTTGTAGGCAAGCTCCAGATGCCTAGATTGGGGTCCTCCTTCGCACCTTCGCGACCCTCGAGGAACCCCATGCAGACCTATCACCTGTTCATCAGCCACTCGTGGAACTACTCCCACGCCCACGACAATCTGGTCCGTCTGCTCGGCGCGAAACCGGATTTCAGTTTCAAGAATTTTTCCGTGCCGCCACATAACCCGATCATGGGCGCGCAGACCGACAGGCAGCTCGAAGAAGCCATCGAGAACAAGATCCGTCCTTGCTCGGCAGTGCTGATCATGGCTGGCATGTACTCGACTTACAGCAAGTGGATCAACAAGGAAATCGAGATCGCCAAGCGCATGGGCAAGGTGATCATCGCGATCAAACCGTTCGGCGCCGAGCGTATTTCCACGGTCGTTCGCAACGCCGCGAACGCCGAATGCGCATGGAACACCAACAGCATCGTTAGCGCGATTCGCTTGCATACGGCGGTGTAACCATGCGTAAGGGACTGTTTATCGGCATCAACCACTACGACTACGTCTCGCCATTGAGCGGTTGTAACAACGACGCAATGGCCATGGCTTCGGTGCTGGAACGTCACGCCAACGGGCGCCCGAACTTCAGCAGCAAAGTGCTGACGTCGGCCGAAGAACAACTCACGCTCAAATACATGAAACAACAGATCCAGAGCCTGTTCTCAGGCGACTGTGACGTGGCACTGCTGTACTTCGCCGGTCATGGGCAGTTCGACACCAGCATCGACGAAGGACTACTGATTCCCCAGGACTATCAGCCTGGCGGAGACGGTATCCGTATCAGCGACATTCTGGAATGGGCGGACAAGGCCCCGCACATCAAGAATAAAATCATCATTCTCGATTGCTGCCAGGCCGGTGCAGCAGGCGCCTTGCGCAACCTGCGCGGTGGCAGCAGTGTGATCGGCGAAGGCGTGACCATTCTCACCGCCTGCAAAAAAGAACAGTACGCCCTGGAAAGCCGCGGTCACGGTGTATTCACGGATCTGTTGCTGCAAGCGCTGCATGGTGGCGCTGCCAACGTACTCGGCAAGGTCACCCCCGGTAGCGTTTACTCTTTTGTCGACAATGCACTGGGAGCCTGGGAACAGCGTCCGGTATTCAAGACCAATGTCTCGCAGTTTGTGCCGCTACGCGAGGTCGCGCCGCTGATCGCCGAAGAAACCCTGCGCAAACTCAAGGACTGGTTCCCCGAGCCGAGTTTCGTCTTCAGGCTCGATCCAAGTTACGAGCCCACAGAACCCTCGTTCGATTCCGATCACGGCGACATCTTCAAACAATTGCAAATGTGCAACCGCCACAGCCTGGTCGAACCGGTGGACGCCGAACACATGTATTACGCCGCCATCCACTCCACCGGCTGCCGCCTCACCGCGCTCGGCGCCTACTACCGCGAACTCGCCCTCAAAGGACACTTCTGATGCCTGTCTTCATCAGCTACCGCCACATGGATCGCGCCCACGCCATCGCCATCAACAGCCGCCTGATTCAGGCCAACATCAAAACCTACCTCGACGTGCTGGATCCTGAATCGCAAACCACCGATGACATCACCGGCGTCATCACCCGCAACATCACCGAGTGCACGCACTTGCTGGCGGTGGTGTCGGAGAAGACCGCGTTGTCGTGGTGGGTGCCGTTCGAAATTGGTGAGGCGACTATCAGCAACCGCCGGATCTGTTCGTTCAAGACCGGGCCGACGGAGCTGCCGTTGTATCTGGACAAGTGGCCGAAGCTGAGCACGGACAGTGATCTGAATTTCTTTATCGACGCGTATCGCGAGGAAGTGTCGAACAAACGCTCGATGACGCTGGATTCGAGCAATGAATCCTTTAGCGGTACCTATAAGCGCAACGCCGAGATTTTCCACGAACAACTGAAGAACCGGATTCGGCGCGGGTTCTGACAGACGTAAAAAAGCCGCGATCATCTCGCGGCTTTTTTTTGCCTCAAACGCTGGCGGGCGGTTTTGGCACGACCATTTTCGGCTCAGGTTTCTGAAACGCATACAGATGCTGACGCACAATCCCGCCCGGCAATTCCTTGCCAAACACGCCATAACGCACCGGCCATTCTTTGGGCGGCAATTTGAACGTGCCGAACAGCATGTCCACCAGTGGCGTGTGGATCGCGTAGTTCTTGTAGATGTAATCCTTGTGCCGGGCGTGGTGCCAATGGTGGTAACGCGGCAGCACGACCAGATAGTTCAGCCAGCCGCCGTTGATCCGCACGTTGGCGTGGGCCAGTACTGCCTGTACGCCGACCAGAATCACGTAGGCGTTGAGTGCCTGAGGCGCGAAGCCCAACAACATCAGAGGCACCAGCACGCCGGTGCGGGTCAGCAGGATTTCGATAAAGTGCACGCGCGAACCCGCGAGCCAGTCCATGTGTGTGCTGGAGTGATGCACCGCGTGGAGGCGCCACAGAAATGGCACCACGTGATAGAGCCGGTGCAGCCAGTATTGGCCGAGATCGGCGACCAGAATCGCCAACAGAAACTGCACAACGAGCGGCAGGCTTTGCACGCTGGCTTGCAAACTCGGCGACATCGCCCAACCGGCGATGTAACTCGAAGAGGCGGTGATGAAGATCAGGATGAACTGCACCAGCATGTGGCTGACGAAAAAGTAGGTCAGGTCGGTGCGCCAGTGCGGGCGCAGGATGTTTTGCTCGGGATTTTTGGAGTAGAGCTTTTCCAGAGGAATGAACACGATCGCCGACACCAGCAGTGCCAGGACAAACCAGTCCAGCCCCAGCGAATAAGGTGTCTGTCCGATCGAACTGACCTGGACATTGGTGCCACCAAGGAATACCGCCAGCCCCGACGCCACCAATCCGGTAATCCCCAGACGTTTGCGTTTGTTGAGCAGGATATTCAGGGTGCCGAGGCTGAACGACAGCACCAGACCGAGCAACAGCGTGGTGCGCGCGAACTGCTCGTCATAGACTTTGCGCAGTTCGGCCGTGGTCAGCCATTCGGGAAACAGAAAGCAGAACACCGCCAGCAGGCTCAACAGCCCGAGGGTGGCGGAAATATAGCCACTGACCCGCCCCTCGCCAAATTTGAAGGGTGCGTTGCCATGCCGTTGAAAATAGGCTTTGAGTCTTTCCATTAACTGATCTTCCGTGATTGCGAAAACTGCGACTGGTCATTGCGACGCAGGCAGATACAAAAAAGCCACGGTGACCGTGGCTTTTTGTGGATCACTGCTTCGGCGCGGGGGCCGGGGCAGTGGCTGGCGGAGTAGCGGAGGCAGGCGCCGCGCTCCCCGGTTCAGCCGGTTTCGGTGCGGCGTCGTCGAACAGGTTCAGGCGTTCGCGCAGTTCGTGCGCAGGCACCGGTTGCTGATCCGCCGGCAGTGCATTCGGGTCAACCGGCGCTGCCGGAGCGGCGCCGTTCTGACCTTGATCCGCCGGTTTCGCCGGATCCGCACCTTGCGCACCTTCAATGGCCGCCTGGGCTTTCTTGGTCAGCACCACAATGTCGATGCGGCGGTTGACCGGGTTGAACGGGTTTTCCTTGTCGAACAGCGCCGACGAGGCATAACCGACGACCCGCGCCACTTGCGCATCCGGATAGCTACCGGCGATCAAGGCACGACGCGCAGCGTTGGCACGGTTGGCCGACAATTCCCAGTTACCGAAATCACCGGTGCCGGTGTACGGCTTGGCGTCGGTGTGGCCGCTGATGCTGATCTTGTTCGGCACCGCTTTGATGGTGTCGGCCATGGCCAGCAGGATGTCTTCGAAGTACGGTTTCAGGCGTGCAGAACCCGAGTCGAACATCGGCCGGTTCTCGGCGTCCATGATCTGGATACGCAAGCCGTTCGGGGTGATCTCGAAGAGGATCTGGTCCTTGAACTTCTGCAGTTGCGGGTTCTCGTCGACCTTGTTCTGCAGTTCTTGCAGGAGCAGTTCCAGACGCTCCTTCTCGACCTGCTCGGCCATGCCTTCAACCTGCTCGGTGTCGACCGTGACCTTGTCAGGCTGCGGTTGCGACTTCACTTCCGGGTTGAGGGTGTTTTCCGGCGCCAGAGTCGGCGTACCGCCCAGGTCAATGATGTACGGCGTACCGCTTTCGGAAAAGCCGACCGGGTCTTTGAAGTAACCGGCGATGGCGATCTTCTGCTCCGGCGTGGCGGTGGACAGCAGCCACAACACCAGGAAGAACGCCATCATCGCCGTGGCGAAGTCGGCGAAGGCGATTTTCCACGCCCCGCCGTGATGCCCGCCGGCTATGCGCTTGACGCGCTTGATGATAATCGGCTGATTATTTTCCATGACTTAGCGACCGCGAACAGCTTGTTCCAGCTCGGCAAAGCTTGGACGGTGGGCCGGGTACAGCACCTTGCGACCGAACTCGACCGCCAGCGACGGTGGCATGCCGGAAGCCGAAGCGACCAGCGAGGCCTTGATGGCTTCGTAGACGTTCAGCTCTTCCTTGGCATCGTGGGCCAGGGAATGCGCCAGCGGGCCGAAGAAACCGTACGCCGCGAGAATACCGAAGAAGGTACCGACCAGTGCCGCACCCACGTGCAGACCGATGGACTTCTGATCGCCTTCACCCAGCGAGGCCATGGTCACCACGATACCGAGTACCGCCGCAACGATACCGAAACCCGGCATGGCGTCGGCGATACCGTTCACCGCGTGGGATGGATGCTCGAGGTCTTCTTTAAGGCTGTACAGCTCCATGTCGAACAAGCCTTCCAGCTCGTGCGGGGCCATGTTGCCGGACGACATGATGCGCAGGTAATCGCAGATGAACGCGGTCATGCGTTCGTCTTTGAGCACGGCCGGGTACTTGGCGAAGATCGGGCTCGCGGCAGCATCTTCGATGTCGCCTTCGATAGCCATCATGCCTTCGCGGCGGCTCTTGTTGAGGATCTCGTAGATCAGCCCGAGCACTTCCAGATAGAACGTGTGGCTGAAGCGCGAACTGAACATGCTCAGGGATTTCTTGAGCACGTGCATCGTCATGTAGCCGGGGTTGGCCTGCAGGAATGCACCGAGTGCCGCACCACCGATGATCATCACCTCGAAAGGCTGGATCAGGGCGGCAATCTTGCCGTGGGAGAGCACGTATCCGCCGAGCACGCTCGCGAATACGACGATGATGCCGATAATTTTAGCCATAGGTAGAAAGTACTTATTTAAGTCGGGTTCAAGGTCATATTCGGAAGTTAAAAAATCTCTTCTTCTACTTATCGGCAAAACTGCGCCAGACTATAGCCAGTTCAGGCGAAAAGCCAATTTAGCCCATGCCGGGCGCGTCTACAGTCAGTGAAGATCACCTCCAGACATGGCTAATGAAACGAACGTCCCACACGCAAAACCGACCACCCTCGACGGCTGGGTAAAGCTGCTCGATGGCGTGCGACTGCCCGTGCCGCAAGAGTCTCACGACAAGGTTTGTCGGGCGATTCGTGATAACCGCAGCTCGTTGCGTGACATCGCCGACCTGATGCAGGACAGCCCGGCATTGGCCTTGAGCATTATCCGTGAGGCGAATCGTCACACCCACGGCACAATGGCCGCACCGGCGGAAAATCTTGAGGTGGCGATCAATCGCCTCGGCCTTGCGCGCACAGAAGAACTGCTGGCGCGGTTGCCCGCCGAGCCGCAGATGCAAGTCCCCAAGGCCCTGCGCCAACTGCAAATGATCAGCCAGCACGCGACGCAACAGGCCAACGGTTTTTTCGCCAGTCGCCTGGCGCGGCTGTGGCAGGACATTCACTGGGGCAGCCTGCTGTTTCTGTCGCCGCTGTGGCCATTGGCGCTGACGTATCCGCAATTGCTCGAAGAATGGGAGCTGCGGGTTATCCACAAGGGTGAGTCAGCCCGCGTAGTCGAAAAACAATTGTTTGGTGTACGCCTGCTGAAAATCGCAGAAGCGCTGGTGCAAACCTGGCATCTGCCGATCTGGGTGCAGCAGGGTTATAAATTGCTGCTCAGTGAACAGCGCGAACTGGTGAAAGTCCTGCGCATCGCCCGTGACAGCGAACACCCACTGCGACAGCAGAATCGCCTCGACGATGACCCGACCCTGCGCCGCTGGCTCAATCAGCCAGCCAACACCGTGCTGCTGGCCAACGGTCTGGCGCTGTCGGCACAACAAGCCTGGGACAGTCCGCACAGCGAACGCTGGCAGTACCTGACCAGCCTTTACCTGCAAATCCCGATGGACGAAGTGCAGCAACAACTGCACCAGCAGGCTGCCAACAGTGCACGCCAGCATGCAATGCCCGATCTGTGGCACCCGGCGGTTTCGCTACTGTGGCCATGGGGCACGCACCGTTTGCCGGCGGGTATGTTGCCGGCCGCTGCGCCGAGCGCTGAAGACCTTGGCCAATGGCGCCGCCAATGCGCCGAACTGCTCGCCGAACCGAGCCGCTTCACCAATGCGATGAGCCTGACCGTCGCCGCTCGCGATGCGCTGGTCGCCAGCGGCATGCGCCGGGTGATGATCCTGATGGCCGACCGCACGCAGTCGAATCTGCGCGTGAATCAAACCGCCGGGCTGCCGAAAGAAGCGGCGGCGCTGAATTTTGTCGTCAGCCAGAGCAGCGTGCTGCAACGGCTGTTGGCACAACAAGCGCAAGTGCGGATTACCCCGGACAACAACGCACAATTCTCCGCCCTGCTGCCACCGAGCCTGCGCACGCTGTTTCGCGGCGAGCATCTGTTCCTGCGTTCACTGGTGAATAACGGCCGGGTGATCATGATTGTGGTTGCCGATCAGGGCGGCGGGCCGTTCGCCGACATCACCGTGCAAGCCTTTGGCAAAACCGCGCAGTGCATCGAGAAAGCCCTGCACAGCTTTAGCAGCCGTGGCCGATGAGGCTGCGCTACAATCCTCCCCTTTGTGCCCTGGAGACCTCACATGTCTGACTTCTCTGGCTTGCCGCTCGTCATCGAGCCGAGCGACCTGCTCCCGCGCCTCGATTCCCCTGAACTGATTCTGGTGGATCTGACCAGCGCTGCCCGCTACACCGAAGGTCATCTGCCCGGCGCACGCTTTGTCGACCCGAAACGCACCCAGCTCGGCCAGCCGCCGGCGCCGGGCCTGCTGCCGGCCAAAGCTGATCTGGAGGCGTTGTTCGGTGAGCTGGGCCATCGCAAAGACGCGGTCTACGTGGTCTATGACGACGAAGGCGGCGGCTGGGCCGGACGTTTCATCTGGCTGCTCGACGTCATCGGTCACGACAAATACCACTATATAGACGGTGGTCTGCCGGCGTGGCTGGCAGATGGCATGCCGATGTCGATCCAGGTACCACCAGCGGCTGGCGGCCCGATTGCGCTGACTTTGCACGACGAGCCGACTGCCACCCGCGAATACTTGCAAAGCCGTCTCGGTGCTGCCGATCTGGCGATCTGGGATGCGCGCGGTCCGCTGGAGTACTCCGGCGAGAAAGTCCTGGCCGCCAAGGCCGGACATATTCCGGGCGCGGTCAATTTCGAATGGACTGCCGGCATGGACAAGGCGCGTCAGCTGCGCATCCGTACGGACATGCCGCAGATCCTCGAAGACCTCGGGATCACCAAGGACAAAGAAATCATTACCCACTGCCAGACCCATCACCGGTCGGGCTTCACTTATCTGGTGGCCAAGTCCCTCGGTTATCCGCGGGTCAAGGGCTACGCCGGTTCCTGGGGCGAATGGGGTAACCACCCTGACACGCCTGTCGAGATTCAAGGTTTTTAAGGACAACTAATGAAAGAGCGTCTGTTTATCCTCAGCCAGTACCTGCTGCCTCATCACCTGCTGTCGCGCCTGGCCGGCTGCATTGCCGAATGCCGCGTGCGCTGGTTCAAGAATGCCTTCACCCAATGGTTCGCCAAGCGCTATCAGGTGGACATGTCGCAAGCGCTGGTCGAAGACCTGACCGCTTACGAACACTTCAACGCCTTCTTCACCCGTGCCCTGAAAGACGGCGCGCGGCCACTGGACGAAACCCCGGGCGCGATCCTCAGCCCGGCCGACGGTGCGGTCAGCCAGCTCGGCCCGATCGAGCACGGTCGAGTGTTCCAGGCCAAGGGCCACAGCTTCAGCGTGCTGGAACTGCTCGGCGGTGATGCGGCCAACGCAGCGCCGTTCATGGGCGGCGACTTCGCCACCATCTACCTGTCGCCGAAGGACTACCACCGCGTGCACATGCCGCTGGCCGGCACCCTGCGCGAAATGGTCTACATCCCGGGCCGGATCTTCTCGGTCAACCAGACCACCGCAGAAAATGTCCCGGAGCTGTTCGCCCGCAACGAGCGCGTGGCGTGCATATTCGACACCGAGCGCGGGCCGATGGCCGTTGTACTGGTAGGCGCGATGATTGTCGCTTCGATCGAAACCGTATGGGCCGGTCTGGTCACCCCGCCAAAGCGCGAACTGAAAACCTTCCGCTACGACGAAGCCGCCCGTGCGCCGATCCACTTGGAGAAAGGTGCTGAACTGGGTCGCTTCAAGCTGGGTTCGACGGCGATCGTGCTGTTCGGGCCGGATCAGGTTAAATGGGCTGAAGAACTGGCGGCGGGTTCGCCAGTGCAGATGGGCCAAGGCCTGGCGCTGCCAAACGCCTGAATGCTGTGAGCCACTGATCCGCCCGTTCGCACGTCTGCGAAAGGGCGGATACGACTCGGTGGTGCCGTTACTCTATCTGCCCACGGAAGCCGATCGGGCCTTCGTTGACATAGGTATTGGTGCCACTGAGGTTTTTCCCTCCGTCACTGGACGTGACGCTCAACGCGATAACGTTCTGATTGTCCCGGCCGCCAATCACCCACTTGCCGCCCGGATGCCATGGGGCATCATTGCCACCCCACTGATTCTCGACGTTGTACTGGTTCTGACCGGTGCGTTGCGCTTTGAAGCCAATGGGACCTTCCCCGGCGTAGGTCATGGTGCCGGTGAACGTTTTGCCGTCATCGTGCGACTTGATGTCGATAGCGACGACATTCTGGTTGTCCCGCCCACCCAACACCCAGGTTCCACCCGGATGCCACGGCGCCGAACTGCCACCCCATTGATTTGCCACTGCGTATTTAGACATGAACCTCATCTCCTTGAAGTTTCGGGAGACCTGCCCGAGGTTGACGGCAGGCCGTGCAACCGTGCGTTTCCGATCGCACGCCTGAGAGACTAGTAGGGCTTGTGAAATGGCATCCGGCCAGCAGACCAGCGGTCAAAAAACCTGACGCCATCCGGCGAAACAAGCCACAGCTGCTAGAGTTTTGGGCATTGCCCATTTCGCCGCCGGAGCCATTTACGGCATGAGTGAGTCTCGCCCCCAAGCCTTCCTGAGCGCGCCAACTCCGTCGCAAACGCGCCTGTCGTTTTGCGAAGCGACTCCGCGTGACCTCAAGCGCTGGATTGCCGACCTGCCCAAGGCCAACATCGGCGAAACCGCCCGCCTGCTTTATCAAGCCTTGGGCGAACTCAACCTGTTGCTCACGCCCAGCGATAACCGCCTCAACCTGCTGGAGCTGATACGCCCCGAGGTGTATTTCGTCTGCCAGCATCTGGAGCGACATTTCCTGCATCAGGCGATCATGCTCGACGAGCGTTCGCGCAAGATCAGCAATCTGTGTCAGGCCCTGCAAAGTCATTTGGCGATCGGCTACAAACAGATCGTGCTACGCATTGCACCGAAGTACAGCAAGGATCGTGCAGCGCTGGTCGGCCTGGCTTTGCAACGGGCGACACATGCGTTGAAGGGGCAACTGGTTCGCGCCACCCAGCTGTACAGCTCACCGCCGGAGCATCTGTGGTTTGAATTGCATCAGCTCTATCGCACAGCGTGTGAGTTGCAGCTGCAACAGCGGCGCGTGCATGACGATCTGGCCAGCCTGACCACGGAGTTGAGCCTTGAACAGACCTACATCGCCGCCCTGCTCCTGGGCAGTGCGCGCTGCAATCAACTGCGCCAGAACCAGATCGCCCGGCTCGCCGAAGTGCTGGAGCCGTGGAGTGCATTGCTCAAACTGCATCCCGCAAGCCCGGGCGCTGGCCTGTTGGCAATCAGCTCAGAACTGGATACAGGCCCCCGCTACCGCAACATGTTTCGCAGCGAACAAAAGCCCGGATTGCTCGGCTTCGATCCACAGCCGCTGGTGAATGTCATCGAAGCGCATTTGCTGCATCAGGACACGTCAACGCCGCTGCCCGTCCCGGCCGGGCTGAGCTTCGATACCCTGCAGCACCTGCATGCAGCCTGGGGTCAGGCTGCCGAACGCAGCTTTCAACGCACGGTCGGCCAAGGCAATCTGACCGTGTGCGTCGGCATGAGCGCCCTGCACTTCTACCTCGGCGGCGAGCGCAGTTTCAGCGAACTGCTCAAGCATCCCGGTGCGCGCTCGGCGAATTTCAGCCGTGCCGTCGCGGAAGGTGAAAAGGACAGTTGGAGTCAGGCATTCGATGCAGCACCGCAGAGCAAGGCTGATGAGTTTTTGCCCTACGAGGAAATTCAGTACGACCATTTGCTCGAGGATGAAAGCGGCACCGACAGCACACCCCATTACCCGACCCATGCCCTGCCGGTGATCAACCACAGCCCCGGCGGTTATTGCCTGGCATGGCCAGAGGAAGTGCCCGCCGAACTGCAGGCCGGAGAAATGCTCGGAATACACGACAGTGTCAGTCTGGGCTGGAGCATTGCGGTGATCCGCTGGATCCGTCAGGTGCGCGGTGGCGGCACGCAAATGGGCATTGAACTGGTGGCGCCACATGCGCAGCCCTGCGGTTTGCAACTGGTGCGCTCGCGGGACGATCACAGTCAGTATCTGCGCGGATTATTGTTGCCGGAGATCAGTGCAATCGATGTGCCGGCAACCTTGCTGGCGCCGCGATTGCCGTTTCAGGAAGGCAACAAGGTGATGATCAACACCCTGGGCGAGGAGCACCGCGCCGGGCTGGATCGCCGGGTGGCGAGTACGCACAGTTTCAATCAGTTTGCCTATCGCTCGCTGGAGGCCGCGCAGAATGGCGGGAGCGAGGAAGATTTTGATTCGCTGTGGAAGTCGCTTTAAGTACCCGCCGATGGATCGGCGGCGTTACCTTCGCGAGCAGGCCCGCTCCCACATTGGAATGCATTTCAAATGTGGGAGCGAGCCTGCTCGCGAAGAGGCCAAGTCAGGCGATAGAGATCTCAGAGCTGCCCGTCACGATCCCGGAAACCCAGCAGATACAACACGCCATCCAGCCCTAGGGTGGAAATCGCCTGCTTCGCCGACTGCTTCACCAACGGCTTGGCACGGAATGCCACGCCCAAACCGGCAATCGCCAGCATTGGCAGGTCATTCGCGCCGTCGCCGACCGCGATGGTCTGCTCCAGACGCAAACCTTCCTTGTGCGCGAGTTCCTTCAACAGATCAGCCTTGCGCTGCGCATCGACGATCGGCTCGATTGCTACGCCGGTGCACTTGCCGTCGACCACTTCCAGTTCGTTGGCGAACACATAGTCGATGCCGAGTTTGGCCTGCAATTGCTTGGCGAAATAGGTGAAGCCGCCGGAGAGGATCGCGGTCTTGTAGCCCAGACGCTTGAGCTCGGCGAACAGCGTTTCGGCGCCTTCGGTCAGACGCAGCGAAGCGCCGATCGAGTCGAGTACGCTGACGTCGAGGCCTTTGAGCAAGGCCAGACGCTCTTTGAAACTGGCGCGGAAATCCAGCTCACCGGCCATGGCGCGTTCGGTGATTTCAGATACCTGTTCGCCCACACCGGCAGCCTTGGCCAGTTCGTCGATGACTTCGGCCTCAATCAGGGTCGAGTCCATGTCGAACACCGCCAGACGACGATTACGACGGAACAACGAATCTTCCTGGAAGGCGATGTCGACGTTCAGCTCTTGGGCAACGCTGAGGAATTCGGCACGTAGCGCCTGCGGATCGGCAGCTTCGCCACGTACGGAAAACTCGATACAGCCTTTGCCTTTATCGGCCGGCGTGTCCAGCGGCATGCGACCCGACAGACGGTCGATATGGTCGATATTCAAACCGTATTTGGCGGTGATCGAGCTAACGGCCTGCAATTGGCCGGCGGTCACTTTGCGTGTCAGCAGGGTGACGATGTGGCGCTTCTTGCCCTGATTGCCCACCCACTGCTGGTAATCCTCTTCGGACACCGGAGTGAAGCGCACCTGCTGGTCGAGCTCGTAGCCCTTGAACAGGATGTCCTTGAGCACGGATTTCCCCTGCTCCGAATCGGGAATTTCCACGAGGATGCCGAACGACAGGGTGTCGTGGATCACCGCCTGACCGATGTCGAGAATGTTCACACCACCCTGTGCCAGAACACCGGTAATGGCTGCCGTCAGACCCGGACGGTCGACTCCCGTGATGTTAATCAGGACGATTTCGCGCAACGCGCACCCCCGCAACTGGAAAAAAACCGCATTCTACCCACTTTCAGTGACCATCGGGCACCGCGAGCGCTTTGCCGGTCTAGGGCCTGTCGCTATACTGCGCGTCAACTTCACGGACAAAAGAGCCGAGCTCAGTGAACCGGCCCACGCCAGTTAAAACCGATAACTTCTTCCTGCTGATCTTCCGTGCACTGCGCCACCGCCGTGTACCGATTGCATTGCGCATTGCCAGCCATAACGTGATCCTGGTCGCTCTGGCCCTGGTGATCTATGCCGGCGTGATGGGTTTGCAATTCAAGCAGGCCATGCACCAGCAGGCCGATGCGCTGGGCGAAAGCCTGACCACGCAGACCGCGACCTCTGCCACCGAGCTGTTGGTGTCCAACGACATCCTCAGCCTCAACGTGCTGCTCAACAACCTGACCAAGAACAAACTGGTGGCCCACGCGGCGATCTACAGCGTGGATAACCGCATCCTCGCCGAGTCCGGTCAGCGGCCCAAGCACAGCCTGCTGGGCGAAGCCGAAGGCATGTACGAGAGCAAGATCACCTTCCAGGACGTGACCGCCGGGCAACTGCGCATCAGCCTGGACATGGATCAGTTCCAGCAGCCGATGACCATCAGCCTGCAAAGCATGGGCATTCTCAGCGGAATCCTGTTGGCGCTGTCGCTGGCCCTGAGCCTGCGCATGGGCCGTTATCTGTCGACGCCGCTGCTGCAATTGCGCGTCTGGTTGCGCCGCATCGACGAACACACACCGGGCATCGATCGTCAGGATGAAATCGGCGATCTGGCGCGTCAGCTGCACGCCAACTACGCGCCGGAGCCTGCACCTGAACCGGAGCCGGAATTCGAGGACGAAGAAGACGAGCCGGAATTCGAGGTGCGCAACTTGCGTGATCCGAGTTTCGACGAAACCCGTCCGATGGCCGCGCAGAAGCCGGCGCCGCGACATCTGGTCAGCACCGTCGAAGACGATGATGACGATGACGCATTCGCCGACCTGCGCGACGAGTCGCTCAATGGCGCGCCGCAACCTGTCGTCCGCCAACCGTCGCCAAGCGTGCCGCAGCACACCGCCGTGCTGGCCGTGCAACTGGGCTCGCAGGAGCAACTGCGCCGCTTGCCACGGGCACGCCTGGAAGAATTGCAGGAACGCTATCGCGACTGCCTCGATCAGGCCGCTTCGTTGTATCAGGGCGAAATCGAAACGCTGAACGACGGCAGCACGCTGATGCTGTTCCACACCGAAGACAGCGGCGACGATTACCTGACCAATGCGATCTGCTGCGGCGAACTGCTGCGGGCGCTGGGTCATCAGTTGCAGATTGAAGTCGCAGACAGTGGCATCACCCTGCAACTGCAATTGGGCCTGACTTTGGGCGATGAGTTGTTCGGTCTGAGTCAGATTGATCTGCTGCTGACCGATTCGGCGCAGGATGCACTGGCCCTGTCGCAGCACAGCCGCAACCTGCTGCTGGTTGAGCGCAAGATCAGTGACGATGCGCTGATCCGCCAGCGTGCGCGGATCCGCCCGATTGCCAGCCCTGAGGGTGCTTGCTGCGTGGAGCGGTTGATGGAGCCTTATCCGTCGATGCTTGAGCGGCAACTGGCGCGGATGCATGAGCGTCGGGCGTAGGCCTTAAGTCAGAAACACAGAAGCCCGCAGATGAGTGATTGTCTGCGGGCTTTTTTGTGGATGACTGAAAAGCCCCTCACCCTAGCCCTCTCCCCGAGGGAGAGGGGACTGATTGGGGGATATTGGAGAGCTACACCGACTTGAGCGCCCTGCTGTGAATCCAGAATCGCCAAGCTCTTTCAGGTCGACGCATGACGCAGACGCCTCGGTCCGCCCCTGCTCAACCGAATCCATAATCGCCAGGATCTTTCAGGTCGATGTATAGCGCCAGACCCCTCGGTCAATCCCTGCTCTACCGAATCCATAATCGCCAATCTCTTTCAGGTCGATGTATAGCGCCAGACACCTCGGTCAGTCCCTGCTCTACCGAATCCATAATCGCCAATCTCTTTCAGGTCGATGTATAGCGCCAGCCCCCTCGGTTAGTCCCTGCTCTACCGAA
Source organism: Pseudomonas sp. SCA2728.1_7 (assembly GCF_018138145.1). Classification (NCBI taxonomy): domain Bacteria; kingdom Pseudomonadati; phylum Pseudomonadota; class Gammaproteobacteria; order Pseudomonadales; family Pseudomonadaceae; genus Pseudomonas; species Pseudomonas sp. SCA2728.1_7. The sequence goes on from NZ_CP073104.1 coordinate 3,575,388, forward strand.
TCCATAATCGCCAAGATCTTTCAGGTCGATGTATAGCCAGCCCCCTCGGTCAGTCCCTGCTCTACCGAATCCATAATCGCCAAGCTCTTTCAGGTCGATGTATAACTCCAGACACCACGGTCGGCTCCCTCTCCCTCTGGGAGAGGGCTGGGGTGAGGGGCTTTTGATCTTGCCTGCCAAACCCCAGACACAACAAAGCCCGCACAAGGCGGGCTCTGTTCTGACTCGTTCCAGCTTAGAAGCGGAACACTTCCATATCGGTACGAATCGGCGATGCCATCGGTATTTTCGGCTGCTTCTCGGCTTCCGCTGCCGGCGCGGCCGGTTTCGGTGCCGATTTACGTGGTGCCTCGGCCACCGGCGGCTGATTGGCCAAAGGCTTCAGCGCTACCGACAATTGCTCGGCCAGACGCTGCAGCAAAATGCCCTGCGCCTGCACCTGCGAAGCCGTGCTGCCGGCATGCAGCTCCTGCAGATGCACGATGCGGTTATCACGCACCTGACCACGGCGATCAATCAAGCGCCACTGCGCATCAAGAATCGCCGGCTGTTTCGCGCCGGAGTCCAGACGCGTGATAGTCAGCAATACCTGCACATCCGGGGTGAACCCACCGGTGGCCGGTGCCAGCACCACACGTTGGCTGTCCAGGTGACCCGCCACCTGACGCATCAGCAACTGATCAATATCCGACGAAAGGCTGCCAGCCCAACGACCGTCGGTCGCCGCTTGCAGACTGCCGTCCGGTTGACGTTGCAGCAATGTCTCACGTTGCAGGTAATCGGCTACGACTACCGGGCCCAACAAAACCGCCATGCCAGCGCTTTGCGCAGGCTGAACCGGACTTCCGCTGTCCAGTTGATACAGCGACACCGGCTGGTGAACGCTGCAACCCGCCAGGCCAAGAACGCCGGCGAGCAGGAAAATAAGGGGGCGCAGAGCAGTCATCATCCCGTCCAGGTGGCCGCCACAAGGCTGACCACAGTGAAAATACTCAATAAATATGAAGAACGCTCGGCCACGCCGGCGCTTGGAAAGGGCATATCATCCGTGAATATGCGTTCCGACTCCAGCGCCAAAGCGTCGATCTACGCGTTAAATCGTGGACCGAGCTCTCTAGGACGCCTAATTGAGGTTTTCGACGAGCAGCGCATCGACCCGCTGGAAGCCCCTTGGAAGTTTGTTGCCACGACGTCCACGTTCACCTTTGTAGTGTTCAAGGTCGTCGGCCTTCAGCGACAGTGTGCGTTTTCCGGCCTGCAGCACCAAGGTGGCGCCTTCCGGAATGACGGCGATGTCCGTGACATATTCTTCGCGACTGGCCACACGTTCACCGGGAATACCGATGATCTTGTTGCCTTTGCCCTTCCCTAATTGTGGCAGATCGCTGATTTTGAAGATCAGCAGGCGACCTTCGGTCGTGACCGAGGCCAACCAGTTGTGCTCACGATCAGCCACTGGGCGCGGCGCGATCACTTTGGCGTTGTTCGGCAGGCTCAACAGGGCTTTACCAGCCTTGTTCTTGGCTTGCAGGTCTTCGCCCTTCACCACGAAACCGTAACCGGCGTCGGAGGCGATCACGTACAACGCGTCGTCTTCCGGCATCAGCACGCATTCGAAGGTCGCTCCCGGCGGCGGCGTCAGACGACCGGTCAACGGTTCGCCCTGACCACGTGCCGACGGCAGCGTATGCGCAGCAACCGAATAGCTGCGGCCGGTGGAGTCAATCACCACGGCAGACTGGTTGGAGCGCCCCGCCGCCGAGGTCTTGAAGCCGTCGCCCGCCTTGTACGACAGGCCGGTCGCGTCGATCTCGTGACCTTTGGCCGAACGGATCCAGCCTTTTTCCGATAGGACGACGGTAACTTTCTCGTTCGGCAGCAGATCGTGTTCGGTCAGCGCTTTGGCTTCGCTGCGCTCGACGATTGGCGAACGACGGTCGTCGCCATAGGTTTCGGCATCCTTGATCAGCTCGGTGCGCACCAGCTTCTTCAGCTTGGCTTCGCTGCCCAGCAGGGCTTGCAGCTTGGCTTGTTCCTTGAGCAGTTCGTCCTGCTCGTCGCGCAGCTTCATCTCTTCCAGTCGCGCCAACTGACGCAGACGCGTGTCGAGGATGTAGTCGGCCTGAATCTCGCTGAGGGCGAAACGCTCGATCAGCTTGGCTTTCGGGTGCTCCTCGGTACGAATGATGTGGATCACTTCATCGAGGTTGAGGTAAGCGATCAACAAACCGTCCAACAGGTGCAGGCGACGCTCGACCTTGTCGAGGCGGAATTGCAGGCGGCGACGCACGGTCTGCACGCGGAATTCCAGCCATTCAACCAGCAAGGCACGCAGATTTTTCAGCTGCGGCTTGCCGTCCAGACCGATGATGTTGACGTTGACCCGGTAGGTCGACTCCAGCTCGGTGCTGGCGAACAGGTGCTGCATCAGCGCTTCGTGATCGACGCGGCTGTTGACCGGGATGATGACGATGCGGCACGGGTTTTCGTGGTCGGATTCGTCACGCAGGTCAGCGATCTGCGGCGCTTTCGACGGTTTCGCCTGCATCAGCGCAGCGATCTGCTCCAGCACCTTGGCACCGGACACCTGATGCGGCAGCGCGGTGACGATAATGTCGCCGTCCTCGACGTGGTACACGGCGCGCATGCGCACCGAACCCTTGCCGGTTTCGTACATTTTCAGCAGGTCGGCGCGCGGCGTGATGATTTCCGCTTCGGTCGGATAATCCGGGCCCTGAATGTGTTCGCAGAGTTGTTCAACCGTGGCTTTCGGCTCATCGAGCAGACGCACGCAAGCGGTGGCGACTTCGCGCAGGTTGTGCGGCGGCACATCGGTGGCCATGCCCACGGCGATGCCGGTGGTGCCGTTGAGCAGAATGTTCGGCAGACGCGCTGGCAGCACCAGCGGCTCCTGCAAGGTGCCGTCGAAGTTCGGGCCCCAGTCGGCAGTGCCTTGGCCCAGTTCACTGAGCAGTACTTCGGAATAACGCGACAAGCGTGCTTCGGTGTAACGCATGGCGGCGAAGGACTTCGGATCATCCGGCGCACCCCAGTTGCCCTGGCCGTCGACCAGCGTGTAGCGATAGCTGAACGGCTGGGCCATCAGCACCATCGCTTCGTAGCAAGCCGAGTCACCGTGCGGGTGGAACTTACCGAGCACGTCACCGACGGTACGCGCCGATTTCTTGTGTTTGGAATCGGCGTCCAGGCCCAACTCGCTCATCGCATAAATAATGCGACGCTGTACTGGTTTCAGGCCGTCGCCGATATGCGGCAAGGCACGGTCCATGATCACGTACATGGAGTAGTTGAGGTAGGCACTTTCGGTGAAGTCGGCCAACGAGCGGCGTTCTACACCGTCCAGGCTGAGATCAAGGGGGTTGCTCATGCAGGCCTCATCGGTTCGTTGTCTGGCGCAGCAGCATGGTGCCACCGCGCTGAGTAAATTCAAGTTTGTTCAGGGCGCTCATGCCGAGCAGCACCTGATCGCCATGCAGCCCCGGCGCCACCAGTGCGCGAACATCCCGCAGCACGATGTCGCCCAGTTGCAGGCGGTCGATTTTGGTTCGATAGCCCTGGCTCAAGCCATTGGCCGTGCTCAGGGTCACTCCGAAACCTTCTTCCAGCTTCAAACGTTTGGCCAGATCAGCCGGGATCGCTACATCGGTTGCGCCGGTGTCGAGCATGAACTCCACCGGCTCACCGTTGATCTGACCACTGGCGACAAAATGCCCCTGGGCATTGCCGGCCAGTTTCACCTCGATAAAACCTTCGCCCTGCTCCGACGTGACCACCACGTTCGGATTCTGCTGGCGCTGCTCCCACTGGCCGAAAAACCGCGTCGCCAGAAACAGTGCCGCGCACCACGCCAGAATCATCAGCACCCGACCGGCGCGCTTGCCCGGCGGTTGCTGGCTCATGGCTTGGCGCTCCAGCCACCGTCAGGTGCAGCGAAGCGCCAGACGATCGGCCGAACCTCACCGTCGGCGCGCGGGCCGAAATTGTTGTCGACGCCGACCCATGCACCATCAGCGTCAACGATCAGCGCCTCTTCCAACCCGAAGTTCTGCGAGTAACGGCGGTTGGCCTGCAACAGTTCCGCGGCGTACGACCAGCAACGCTCGACCTTGGCGGTCTGCGCATCGCGCCGACAAATCTGGAAGGCGTTGCGCTCAAGGGTAAACAATTTGCCGTTAAACAACGAAAGGTCGGAAAAGTCTCGGTCGACCGCTCTGGCCTTCGGAAACTGCGGCGGCTGCATTTCCTTGCCGCCCTCGCTGAGCAGCACGCAACGACCGTCGCAATCCCACACCGTCTGCTGGCGCTTGATCAGCAGCAAGCCACGGCTTTGCCGCTCGGCGGCAAGCCACATCTGATCGCCCGCCGGGCTGATCGCCAGGCCTTCGAAGATCGCATTGAAATGCAGGAGCATGCCGCTGGCCCGCGCTTCGCGAACCATCATCGGCGAGATCTTCAGCCAGTTGACCGGGCCGCTGACGGGCACCTGCAAGACCGCCGCATGACCCTCGCTGACAATGTAGCGATTACCGGCGCTGTCGCAGCTGATGCCTTCGAAATCCAGATCGCCACCGCGCACGAACGACGCGGCCCAATTGCGCGAGCGCAACCCCCACGGCAAACCGGTGTCCGGCACCAGGGGTACGTCGATGTGCAAGGCTTCGGCCTGCCAGACCTGATCGGCGGTATTGAGCCGATAGATCTGATCGTCATCGCGGTCCGACACCGTCCACAACTCGCCGCCACACATGGCCAGCCCCGACAGGTTGCCGCCGCGCATGCCGTCGACCGGGTGCTCGGAGAGCACGCGCAATTCCTGCAACGGCTCGGCCGACACGCTCATCGCACTCAGCAGCAACGCACCCGCCAAGGCCCAGCCAAACCGCATCAGGCCAGCACCTCGGCGAGGTTACCTTTGGATTCGAGCCAGGTCTTGCGGTCACCGGCGCGTTTCTTCGCCAGCAGCATGTCCATCATTTCCGAGGTTTCGGCGAAGTCTTCACCCAGCGTCAGTTGCACCAGACGCCGAGTATTCGGGTCCATGGTGGTTTCACGCAGCTGTGGCGGGTTCATTTCACCCAGACCTTTGAATCGGGTGACCTGTGGTTTGCCGCGTTTCTTCTCGGCGACCAGACGATCGAGAATGCCGTCACGCTCGGCTTCGTCGAGGGCGTAGTAGATCTCTTTGCCGAGGTCGATGCGGTACAGCGGCGGCATCGCCACATAGACGTGACCGGCATCCACTAGCGGGCGGAAATGCTGGACGAACAACGCGCACAGCAAGGTTGCGATGTGCAGTCCGTCGGAGTCGGCGTCGGCGAGGATGCAGATCTTGCCGTAACGCAGCTGACTCATGTCCGCCGCGCCCGGATCGACACCGATGGCCACGGCGATGTTGTGCACTTCCTGGCTGGCCAGCACTTCGCTGCCGTCGACTTCCCAGGTGTTGAGGATCTTGCCGCGCAACGGCAGGATCGCCTGGAATTCCTTGTCCCGCGCTTGCTTGGCGGAACCGCCAGCGGAATCACCTTCGACGAGGAACAGCTCGGAACGCATCGGATCCTGCCCGGCGCAGTCCGCCAGTTTGCCCGGCAATGCAGGGCCCTGAGTGACGCGTTTGCGCTCGACCTTTTTGCTGGCCTTGAGGCGACGACCGGCGTTGTTGATCGCCAGTTCAGCCAGCGCCAGACCGGTTTCCGGGTTGGCGTTGAGCCACAGGCTGAAGGCGTCCTTGACCACACCGGAGACAAACGCCGCCGCTTCACGGGATGACAGACGCTCTTTGGTCTGGCCGGAGAATTGCGGCTCCTGCATTTTCATCGACAGGACGAACGCGATGCGCTCCCAGACGTCTTCCGGCGCCAGCTTCACGCCGCGCGGCAGCAGGCTGCGGAATTCGCAGAACTCGCGCATCGCATCGAGCAGGCCCTGACGCAAACCGTTGACGTGGGTACCACCCTGCGCCGTCGGGATCAGGTTGACGTAGCTTTCCTGCACCGCGTCGCCACCTTCCGGCAGCCACAGCAGCGCCCAGTCGACCGCTTCTTTGTTACCGGCGAAAGCGCCGCAGAACGGCTCGTTCGGCAGGCGTTCGAATTCGCTGACGGCATCGACCAGATAGGAGCGCAGGCCGTCTTCGTAATGCCACTCGACTTTCTCGCCAGTGCCTTTGTCTTCAAAGCTGACCAGCAGGCCCGGGCACAAAACGGCCTTGGCCTTGAGCACGTGCTTGAGGCGGCTGATGGAGAATTTTGGTGAGTCGAAGTATTTCGGATCCGGCGCGAAGTACACGCTGGTGCCGGTGTTGCGCTTGCCGACGGTGCCAACGATTTCCAGCTCGGTGGCTTTGTAGCCATCGGCGAACGTCATCTGGTATTCGCTGCCGTCACGCTTTACGCGCACACGGACTTCGGTCGACAAGGCGTTGACCACAGAAATACCCACGCCGTGCAGACCGCCGGAGAACTGGTAATTCTTGTTGGAAAACTTGCCGCCCGCGTGGAGCTTGGTGAGGATCAGCTCAACGCCCGACACACCCTCTTCCGGGTGGATGTCGACCGGCATGCCACGGCCGTCATCGCTGACTTCCAGCGAGTGGTCGGCGTGCAGGATGACCTGCACCGATTTGGCGTGGCCGGCCAGGGCTTCGTCGACGCTGTTGTCGATGACTTCCTGGGCGAGGTGGTTCGGCCGACTGGTGTCGGTGTACATGCCGGGGCGTTTGCGCACCGGGTCGAGGCCCGAGAGGACTTCGATGGCGTCGGCGTTATAAGAGCTAGCGCTGGGAGTGGCCATAAGGTCTCGTCGTCAGTCATTCATGAAATAGGGGCAAGACTTCACAGTGCGGTGAAATCGATTGCCTGATACACATCGGCGCCAATGCCGGCAAAACTCAGCAACGCCGGCAATTGCCCGGCAAACCCCTGGAAACTGTGATCGCCGCCAGCCTGAATGCGCAAGGCACAGGCCCGGTAATACTGCTGGGCGAGGCGATAATCCAGTGTTTCATCGCCGGTCTGCAACCAGACCTGATAGCGCTGGGCATCCTGAGGCGCCGGCACTTCCAGTTCAGCCAGAGCGGTGACGTGGTCGTGGGTCAATTCCCAGGTTTCATCGGTATACAGGTTTTTCTGCGTGCCCAGATAGCCGTCGAACATCCGGTGCGGGCTGACCGCCGGGTTGACCAGCAGGGCTTTCAGGCCATGGCGCTCGGCCAGGTGAGTCGCATAGTAGCCGCCGAGTGAGCTTCCCACCAGCAGCGGGCTGCCCAGTTCGGCAATCGCTTGTTCCAACTGACCGATGGCTTCGCGCGGGTGGTGATGCAGGGCCGGAACACGCAGTTTGTCGCTCAAACCCAGTTGCTCCATCACCGTTACCAGCTGACAGGCCTTTTTCGAGGCTGGGGCGCTGTTGAAACCGTGGATATAGAGGATCGAACCGGACATTTGAGCTCCCTGGGTGTCGGTTTGGGTTTGCGGAGTTTACAGGGAGAGAAGAGCGGATTGGGGGTGGGCTTGATAATTTGGTGTGACAGCACGAGCTGCCCTCACCCTAGCCCTCTCCCGGAGGGAGAGGGGACCGAATGGGGGATATTTGCGAACTACATCGACCTGAACGCTTTGCTGTGAATCCATAATCGACAACGCTGCTTCAGGTCGATGGATTGCGAAAGACACCTCGGTCGGCCCCCTCTCCCACCGGGAGAGGGCTGGGCGGGCGGCGTTCCGATGAGGGGCTCTTGATCGAAAATCAGTAACCTTCGGAACCGTAATCAACGGTAAAAGCAAAACCAGTCACGCGCTCCACGCCAGTCTCCAACCGCCCATCCGGCAACAACCGCAACCAGCGATACCCCGGCGCCTGCTCCCCGACCTTGAAATCCTCACTCCCCGGCTCGAACTGAATGCACGTCGAAGGGGAAGCCATCAAGCGCACGCCATTGCGCTCGCGATCAACCTCCTGATGCACATGCCCCCACAACACCGCGCGGGCCTGTGGAAAACGATCCAGCACCTCGAAAAATGCTTCAGGATTGCGCAAGCCAATCGGCTCCATCCATGCGCAACCAATCGACACCGGATGATGGTGGAAGCACACCAGATGATGACGCTCCGGCGCTTCGCTCAGCGAGCGGGCCAGCAGTTGCAGTTGATCGTCCTGCAAATACCCCGGCACCGAACCCGGCACAGCCGAATCAAGCATCGTCACCCGCCAGTTGCCGATATCCACAATCGGTTCCAGCAATGCGCTTTGAACGGCGGCGACCGCCATGATCTGTGGTTCGTCGTGATTACCGGGAATCCACCGCGCCGGGGCAGCGATCTGCGCGCTCAGCTGGCGAAATTGCTGATACGACTCCAGCGTGCCGTCCTGGGAGATATCGCCGGTGGCCAGAATCAGATCGATCTGCGGCTGCTGCCCCAGCACCAACTCAATGACCTTTTGCAGGCTGTCGCGGGTGTTCATGCCCAGCAGCGTGCCGTCCGCTTCAGCGAATAAATGGCTGTCGGACAACTGCACCAGCAACGCCGGATCGGCGGTGGTCAACGTGGATACGCTCGGCAAGGCGTTCTCCCAAGGCAAAAGCACGGAATCGATCGAGTGCCGCAATTATGCTGGGGGATGACAGAAAGAGGAAACCGCCGAACCGGACGCAGTTCACAACTAGCGTACGACTTCGTACTCGTGCCCCAACGCCAGGCAATGACTCAGCCATTCCCCCAGAAACAGATTGAGCTGAGCCTTTTCATCCGGCTGATGCATCGCCGCATTCGGATAAGGATAGATGCCACGAAAGCGTCGTGCATGTTCGGCGCTGACCACTTCGGCCATGCGCGCGTCGTGATAGACCTGCACTTCCAGTTGCGGCACCGGCAACCACGGCAGGCTGTGTTCCTGGCGCACTTGCAACGTTGTGGTGTATGGGCAGGTTTGCAGCACTTCGAGGGCCAGCACGCCGAGCATCTGCTCGCCTTGGGTCACGGCGATGCGCCGCGCCTCAGGCTCGTTGCGCATGTCCGGCAGCAGTCGCATCAGGCGCGCGTAGTTGGCCTCGCAGGCGGCTTGCAGCCCCACGAGGTCGACTCGATAGCGATCGCGCAACTTGTTTACGACCATAACCCCCTCACTTCGGCGCGGTTCAGCGCCAGCCATTGCAAAGCGATGATGCTCGCCGCGTTGGCAATGCGTCCGTCACGGACGGCCTGCAAGGCATCTTCAAAGGCCCAGACCGTGACGCGGATATCTTCTGCCTCTTCTTCCAGGCCATGCAGGCCGCCAACGCCGTCAGTGCTGCAACGCCCCAAGTACAAATGCACGAACTCGTTGCTGCCACCCGGCGACGGGAAATATTTGGTCATCGGCCACAGGGCCTTGATGTCCAGCCCAGCTTCCTCCTGCGCTTCGCGGTGAGCAACTTCTTCCGGCTGTTCATCCTTATCGATCAGACCAGCGACCAGCTCGACCAGCCATGGATTGTCGGTCTTGCCCATGGCGCCGATGCGGAACTGCTCGATCAGCACCACTTCATCGCGCTGCGGATCGTACGGCAGCATGCACACGGCATCGTGACGGACAAAGATTTCACGGTTGATTTCGCGGCTCATGCCACCGGCGAACAATTCATGGCGCAGGTGAACACGGTCGAGCTTGTAAAAGCCCTCGTAGCATTTTTCGCGCCGCACGATATCGACAGCGGTCGGAATGGCGTTGGCAAAATCAGTCATGAGCATCCTCTTTACTGCAGATCCATTACCAGGTTGCTCTGTGTGACTGGCAACCTCGACTTCGCGCCATCCTAACGCGCCCGAACGGTTTGATGCAGCCCCTTTACCGTCAGCGGGATGGACGGTGGAGGCGAAACCCACTCTAATTAGCTTAGTGGCGAACTGACTGCTTCTGCGAGAGTCGAAGCGGATATCTTTTTGCCTTCCCCTGCTTTCGAAAGGACGCCCATGTCGCTTTTCAAAATTGCCTCCGTGGCCGCCATTGCCCTGACCCTGGGCGCGTGCGCCAGCCTGTTCCAACCCAATTACCGCACGCCGCTGGAAACCACCCGCGATGCGTCGGAACAACTGAAACCGGGCTGTTCCAACCCGGATTGCCCGCTGGTGAACATCGACACCCTGCGCTTCCCGGCCGAACCTGCGCTGGACGGCATCATCGAAAAACGTCTGCTGCAAATGACCCGCACCGAGAAAAACGCCCCGGTAGCGCCGACCCTGGCGGCCTACCGCGATCAGTTTTTGGCCAGCGCCGGCCCACGCAACAGCAGCTACCTGCAAGCGAAAGTACGTGAGCAGCATGACGGCTTGGTGATCATCGAGTTGTCGAGCTACCTCGACACCGGCGGCGCGCATGGCACCCCGGGTCGCGGCTTCATCAACTATTCGCGCCAGCAGCACAAAGTGCTGAACCTGTCCGACATGCTGATGCCGGGTCAGGAAGAGGCGTTCTGGAAGGCAGCGCAAGTCGCGCACAACAGCTGGTTGATCAGCACCAAGCTCGATCAGGAGCCGGAGTTCGTGGCGAACTGGCCGTTCGTGAAAACCCCGAACGTGGCGCTGACCTACGGCGGCGTGATCCTCAAGTACGACGTGACCACCATTGCGCCTTACGCGCTGGGCCACGTCGAACTGAAGATTCCTTATCCGCGTCTGAACAGCATTCTCAAGCCCGAGCTGTTTCCCGGCCGTAACTGAAGGCCCGGCCCAGCACTAGCTGCAACAGCCCTGCCAGCACCAGCGCCGGCAGGGTTGCGCCGACATCCGGATACAGATTCGCCAGCAAATGGTAGGTGCTCACGCCCCCCAGCCACGCCAACAACGCCGGCCAGCGCAATGCGGCCGACGCGACCTGAGCACTGCGTTTGCGCAGGATGAAGTGATCCACCAGCACCACGCCGAACAGCGGCGCAAACACCGAGCCGATCAGCAGCAGGAAATTCTGGTACTGCGCCAACGGCGCCAGCAGTGCGATCAGCGTGCAGATCACGCCGATGGCCAAGGCCAGATGCTCGACTTTCAGGCGCAACAGAATCCCGCTGGAAACCGCCGCCGAGTGAATATCGGCGAAGGCGTTTTCCGACTCATCCAACAGAATCAGCAACAGCGGAATGCCCAGACCGGCACCGGCCAGAGCCAGCAGCAGCGCGTTGACTTCACCGCTCGGCGCGAAGGCCAGGGTGTAGGCGACGCCGAGGCTCATCAGCCAGAAGTTGCCGATGAAGAAACCAACGGCAGTACCGCCGAAAACATTCTTCGCCCGCTTGCCGAAACGCGAGTAGTCGGCGATCAGCGGCAGCCATGACAGCGGCATCGCAATGGCGATGTCGAAGCCCACGGCGAACGGCAGCGAACCGTCACCGGCACGCGACCAGAGATCGGCCAGATCGGCTTTGGCAAACAGGTTCCAGGTCAGCCACAGGCACGCCGCCAACAGCAGCCAGATGCCCCACTTGCGCAGGATCTGCCGGACGAAAGTCAGCGGCCCGCTGACCGCGAGCAAGGTTGCCAGAGCACCGAAAAACAGCGTCCACAACATCGGGTTCGACCACAGCGAACCTTCGCTGAACGCACGGGTGCCGAGCAGGCTCGCGGCGTCGCGCATGACGATGATTTCAAACGAGCCCCAACCGATCAGTTGCAGCAGATTGAGCAGCGCCGGCAGGCTCGCGCCTTTGCGGCCAAGGCTGAGTTTCAGCGCGGCCATCGACGACAGGCCAGTGTCACTGCCGATCACGCCGACGGCGGCCAGCAACAGCACGCCGACCAGCGTGCCAAGGAAAATCGCCAGCAGCGAACCGGACAGGCCCAGACCTGGCGCGAGCAATGCACCGGTCTGCAGAACCATCAGGCCGATACCGAGGGAGAACCACAGGGAAAACAGATCGCGACCGCCAAATACACGCTTGTCGGCGGGCACGGCGAGGTCGGGAGAATAAGTGCTGGGTTGAATGCTCAAGGGTGTTATCTCAGAGGGACATTTGTTGTTGTGTTGATCGCATTCGCGAGCAGGCTCGCTCCCACATTTGAATGCATTCCAAAGTGGGAGCGAGCCTGCTCGCGAAGGGGCCCTTGCAGGCCCACCCTTTCAGGTCAGATCAAACCTTTTTGTACAGCTGACTACCTTCCTTCTTGAACCGCTCGGCCTGTTCCGCCAGGCCTTGGGCGACGTCCACGTCGACCGCGTCGATCCGCTGGTTGGCCGCGTATTCGCGGACTTCCTGGGTGATCTTCATCGAGCAGAATTTCGGCCCGCACATCGAACAGAAATGCGCGACCTTGGCCGAATCCTTCGGCAGGGTTTCATCGTGATACGAACGCGCGGTGTCCGGGTCCAGGCCGAGGTTGAACTGGTCTTCCCAACGGAATTCGAAACGCGCCTTGCTCAAGGCGTTGTCGCGAATCTGTGCGCCCGGATGCCCTTTCGCCAAGTCCGCTGCGTGGGCAGCAATCTTGTAGGTGATGATCCCGGTCTTCACGTCATCCTTGTTCGGCAGGCCCAAGTGTTCCTTCGGCGTCACGTAGCAAAGCATCGCGCAACCGAACCAGCCGATCATCGCCGCACCGATACCCGAGGTGATGTGATCGTAGCCCGGGGCGATGTCGGTGGTCAGCGGGCCGAGGGTGTAAAACGGCGCCTCGTCGCAGCACTCCAGCTGCTTGTCCATGTTCTCTTTGATCAACTGCATCGGCACGTGGCCCGGGCCTTCGATCATGGTTTGCACGTCGTGCTTCCAGGCGATCTTGGTCAGTTCGCCCAAGGTTTCCAGTTCGCCGAATTGCGCGGCATCGTTGGCGTCGGCAATCGACCCCGGACGCAAGCCATCGCCCAGCGAGAAGCTGACGTCATAGGCTTTCATGATTTCGCAGATCTCTTCGAAATGCGTGTAGGCGAAGTTTTCCTTGTGATGCGCCAGGCACCACTTGGCCATGATCGAACCGCCACGGGAAACAATACCGGTCACGCGCTTGGCGGTCAGCGGCACGTAGCGCAGCAATACGCCGGCGTGAATGGTGAAGTAGTCGACGCCCTGCTCGGCCTGCTCGATCAGCGTGTCGCGGAACAGCTCCCAGGTCAGGTCTTCGGCCGCGCCGCCGACTTTTTCCAGCGCCTGATAGATCGGCACCGTGCCGATCGGCACCGGCGAGTTGCGGATGATCCACTCGCGGGTTTCGTGAATGTGCTTGCCGGTGGACAAGTCCATGATGTTGTCCGCGCCCCAGCGAATACCCCAGGTCAGTTTCGCCACTTCTTCTTCGATGGACGAACCCAAGGCACTGTTGCCGATGTTGCCGTTGATCTTCACCAGGAAGTTACGGCCGATGATCATCGGTTCAAGTTCGGTGTGGTTGATGTTGGCCGGAATGATCGCGCGGCCACGGGCGATCTCTTCACGGACAAATTCAGGGGTGATGATTTTCGGCACACTGGCGCCGAAGCTGTGGCCCGGGTGTTGCTGATCCAGCAGACCGGCGGCGCGGGCCACTTCAAGTTTCATGTTTTCGCGGATGGCGACGAATTCCATCTCGGGCGTGATGATGCCCTGACGCGCGTAGTGCATCTGCGTGACATTGCCACCGGCCTTGGCGCGGCGCGGATTGTTGACGTGGGCAAAGCGCAGTTTGGTCAATTCCGGATCGGCGAGGCGTTCGCGACCGAAGTTGGAACTAAGGCCGGCCAGACGCTCGGTGTCGCCACGGTCGTCGATCCACGCCGAACGCACATCGGCCAGGCCTTTGCGTACGTCGATCACCACGTTCGGATCGGTGTACGGGCCCGAGGTGTCGTAGACGGTGACGGGCGCGTTGATTTCGCCGCCGAAGTCGGTCGGGGTCACGTCAAGGGTGATTTCGCGCATCGGCACGAGGATGTCCGGGCGCGAGCCCTGAACGTAGACTTTTTGCGAACGGGTGAACGGCTTGACCGATTGCTCGTCGACCTTGGCCGAGTCACTCAGGTTGATCGCGTTTTTTGATTTTGTATTCATCACGGGCTCTCCAGACAGCATCCAGGCAGTGGATTGTCGGAGCAGAACCTGAAAGGCACGGACGCACCAGGACCGGTGCTGTGCATCGTCGTCGAGCGTTCGATTGTCGAACAATTTCCCGGACGAAGCACAAGAGGACTCGCCGGGTGACGAGAAATCTTGTTCCCTACGCAGGCGCTAACCTGATCAGGTTCAACGGGATCCGAAATTATTCGATCTCAGCCTCATAGCAAGGCACCCCGACAAGAACCCGGCCAGTCTAGACACAACCGGCAAAGAACGCCAACACCGCAGCAATCACCATGATGAATGGCGCAAATACACAGGTTCGCCCGATTGTTGTGAGGCAAATGCGCAACTACACTCGCTTTGCCCCGCGACGCCTTGACGCTGCGGGGCCTGCGCCTTACCTTTGGCGCCCGGATTACTTCCATAATATTAATGCTAGGGATCGCCTCATGCTGCGCAAACTCTCACTGGCTGTTGCCGTGTCTTGTGCGTCCAACGCAATGGCTTGGGCAGCAGAAGCGCCCTTGTCGACCAAAACCGATCTGGTCAGCGTCTATCAGGAGGCGGTCGACAACAACGCCGACCTCGCCGCCGCCCGCGCCCAGTACGGCGCGCAGAAAGAAGTGGTGCCGCAGGCGCGTGCCGGGCTGCTGCCGAATTTGTCCGGCGGTGCCGAAGTGGCCAATGTACGGACGTCGATCGATCAGCCTTCGGCCACGGCCAATCGCAGCGCTCACTCGTATCAGGCGACCCTCGCCCAACCATTGTTCCGCGCCGATCGCTGGTTCCAGTACCAGGCCGCCAAAGACGTCAATGAGCAAGCCGCGCTGCAACTGTCGGCGACTGAGCAGAACCTGATCCTGCAATCGGCCGAAAGCTATTTCAACGTGCTGCGCAGCCAGGACAACCTCGCGTCGACCAAGGCCGAAGAAGCGGCGTTCAAGCGCCAGCTCGACCAATCCAACGAACGCTTCGACGTCGGCCTGTCGGACAAGACTGACGTGCTGCAATCGCAAGCCAGTTACGACACCGCACGGGCCAACCGCATCGTTGCGCAACGCCAGGTCGACGATGCATTCGAAGCGCTGATTACCCTGACCAACCGTCAGTACAACTCGATTCAAGGCATCGTCCACACGTTGCCGATCCTGCCACCGGCGCCGAACGATGCGAAATCCTGGGTCGACACGGCGGCGCGGCAGAACCTCAATCTGCTCGCCAGCAACTACGCGGTCAGCTCTGCCGAGCAAACGCTCAAGCAACGCAAGGCCGGCCACTTGCCGACCCTCGATGCCGTGGCCAAATACGAAAAGGGTGACAACGACGCCCTCGGCTTTTCCAACCCGAACGCTTTTGGCGTGCCGTACCGTGACAACGTCGAGCAGAGCACGGTCGGTCTGCAACTGAATATCCCGATCTACAGCGGCGGACTGACCAGCTCGCAAGTGCGTCAGTCGTATGAGCAACTGAATCAGAGCGAACAACAGCGCGAATCGCTGCGTCGACAGATCGTCGAAAACACCCGCAACCTGCACCGCGCAGTGAACACCGATGTCGAGCAAGTGCAGGCGCGCCGCCAGTCGATCATCTCCAACCAGAGCGCGGTGGAAGCCACGGAAATCGGTTATCAGGTCGGCACGCGCAACATCGTTGACGTGCTCGATGCGCAGCGTCAGCTGTACACCTCGGTGCGCAACTACAACAACACGCGTTATGACTACATCCTCGACAACCTGCGTCTGAAGCAGGCGGCGGGAACGCTGAATCCGGGTGATCTGGAAGATCTGCGGCGCTATCTGAAGGCTGACTACAACCCGGACAAGGATTTCCTCCCGCCGGATCTGGCCAAGGCTGCCGAGGCGCAGCTAAAAGCCCGGCCCTAAGCCTTAAAAGCAAAAGATCGCAGCCTTCGGCAGCTCCTACAGGAAACGTATTCCAATGTGGGAGCTGCCGAAGGCTGCGATCTTTTTGCTTTACTTGATCAGTCGGCCCAACCCATCCAGCAAACGCTGCAATGCGCCCTGATTGCGGCGCATCACCGCCAGCCCGGCGTCGGCCATACGCTGCGCATCGCGCGGCAATTCGAACAAGCGCTGCACCTCCACCGCCAGCCCTTCGGCATCATCCACTTCCGCCAACGCTCCGGCTTCGCGCAATTGCGCAGCAATGTCGAGAAAGTTGAACAGGTGCGGGCCGCTGATCACTGGTTTCGCCAAGGCTGCCGGCTCCAGCAGGTTGTGCCCACCGTTGGCGACCAGGCTGCCGCCGACAAACGCGCTGTCCGCCAAGGCATAAAGAAACAGTAACTCACCCATGGTGTCGCCGAGCAGAACAGAAGTCTGCGCATCGACATTGGCCCCAGTCGAACGCCGAACCGTGGCGAAGCCTTCGCGCTGGCACAGTTCGAACACCGAGTTGAAACGTTCCGGGTGACGCGGCACCAAAATCAGCAGCGCATCCGGGTGATTAGCCAGCAAACGACGGTGGGCATCGAGCACCACTTCATCTTCGCCTTCGTGGGTACTGGCGGCGATCCACACTGGACGCTCCAGCGCCTGCCATTGGCCACGCAGTTCAGCGGCGCGTTGCAGCAGTTGCGGGTCGATGGTCAGGTCGAACTTGATCGAACCGGTGACTTCGACTGTCTCCGCACGCGCGCCGAGATTACGGAAGCGCTGGGCTTCAGCTTCGGTCTGTACGGCGAACAAACTCATTTCGGCGAGCATCGGCGCGGTCAGCTTGCTGAAGCGGCCATAGCCGCGCGCCGAACGCTCGGACAAACGTCCATTGGCCAGCGCCACCGGAATACCGCGTTTGGCGCACTGATGAATGTGATTGGGCCACAGCTCGGTTTCCATGATCACCGCAAGCTTGGGCTGAGCGCGATCAAGAAAACGCGCCGCCGCACACGGTAAGTCATACGGCAGATAGCAATGCTGAATGCGCGGTTCATTAGCGAACAGCGCCTGAATCCGCTCCGAACCGGTCGGCGTCATGCAGGTCACGGTGATCGGAAGCGTCGGATAACGTTGCAGCAAGGCGCGGATCATCGGCGCCGCAGCAATGCTTTCGCCCACCGACACCGCGTGCACCCAGATGCCGCCGGGTTGCAGCGTCGGCATGCCGTAGGAGAAACGTTCGCCAATCCGCCGGGCATACGCCGGTGCCTTGCGCGCACGCAGCCATAGCCGAATCGCCACCAATGGCAGCCCCAGGTAAAACAGCGCGGTGTACAGAGTTCTATTCATGGCGGCGGAGTTTATCGACTTTTTTCGCCGATCGCCCGCAAGTGCACGGCAAAACGTTCGGCCAGCCAACGCGCGGCCGGGCCGAGCGGTTCGTCACGGCGCCAGACCAGTTCGACCACCAGCGCCGGCGGCGTCCATTCGCTGTCGAGTTCGACCATCAAGCCCTGATAGGCCGAGTACTGCACCACATGCCGGGGCAACCAGGCCCAGCCGAGATCACGCACCAGCCATTCGGACATGACGTAAAAACTGTCGGCGCGCCACACTTGCGGGCTGGCGGGTTCGTTGCCGGGATAGACACTGGTTTGCGTCGACATCAGCAATTGCCGGTGTTGCGCCAGTTGCTGGCAGGTCACGTAAGACTGTTGCGCCAGCGGATGATTGATGCCGCAAACCGTGACCATTTCCACGCTGCCGAGCACGCGGCGCTCCAGCGCTTCGGGGATTTCATCGTGATAGAACAGCAGACCGAGATCGGCCCGGCGCTCGACCAGTTTGTGTGCGACTTCGCCTTGGGCGGCGCTGGTCAGTTGCACTTCAAGGCTGGGGAATTGCTCGGCCAGTTCACCGAAACTTTCCACCAATGCCTGATAGGGCATCGCCTCGTCCTGGGCCACGCGCAGTTGCGCTTCCTGGCCACGCATCATCGCCATCGCCCGGCCATTCAGACGCTCGCATTGGCGCAGGACTTCCCGCGCCTCTTCCAACAACGCTTCGCCCGCCTCGGTGAGCGTTGGCTGGCGGCCGCTGCTACGCTCGAACAGGCTGACGCCCAAATCCTCTTCGAGCATGGCAATCGCGCTACTGATCGCCGACTGCGCTTTGCGCTGCTGGCGGGCCACTGCCGAAAACGAACGCTGCTCGGCAACGCCGATAAACACCCGCAGTTGATCGAGATTCCATTGCATGCTGACTCACCAACCCATCTTGTTAACAGATAGGTAATGACTTTACCCCATCTGGCGAATCTCTAGAATGCGGCTCAGCCAACAACGTTTCACCTTGAGGATTTGAACCATGAACGCCTACGCTTACCTGGCCATTGCCATCTGCGCCGAAGTGATCGCCACCGTGTCGATGAAAGCCGTCAAAGGCATCAGCACGCCGCTGCCGTTGGTGCTGGTTATCGTCGGTTACGCGATTGCGTTCTGGATGCTGACGCTGGTGGTGCGCACCGTTCCGGTCGGCGTCGCCTACGCGGTCTGGGCCGGCATGGGCATCGTGATGGTCAGTGTCGCGGCGCTGTTTATCTACGGGCAAAAACTGGATATCCCGGCGATGCTGGGGATGGCGTTGATCGTGCTGGGCGTCGTCGTGATCCAGCTGTTCTCGAAAACTGCCGGCCACTAAAGACAAAACACATCCCCCTGTAGGAGTGAGCCTGCTCGCGATAGCGATCTGTCATTCAACATTTATGTCGTCTGATAGACCGCTATCGCGAGCAGGCTCACTCCTACAGGTTTGCATTCCCTCTGTTGATCATCGACAAATCCGCCCCTTTCCCGAGTCTGTATACTGCGCCCTCGTCTTGAACACTGAGGTCGCTGCATGCCATCCGTTATTTCCACCGACGTTCTGATTGTCGGCGCTGGTGTCGCCGGCCTCTGGCTGAACGCGCGTCTGCGCCGTCAGGGTTTTTCGACCGTGCTGGTGGAAAGCGCCAGCCTCGGCGGCGGGCAGAGTGTGAAGTCCCAGGGCATCATCCACGGCGGCGCCAAGTACGCGCTACACGGTGCGCTGACCGGCGCCTCGGAAGCCATCGCCGACATGCCGCGGCGCTGGCGTGAAGCGTTGGCCGGCAATGGCGAACTGGATCTGTCCGGTGTGCGCCTGCTGTCCGAAGCTCACTACTTGTGGTCGCCGGGCACTCTGGCCGGCAACCTCACCAGTTTCTTCGCCAGCAAAGCCGTGCGCGGCCGGGTCGATCAGGTCAAGGGCGAGCAACTGCCGCCGGCCCTGCAAGACAAACGCTTCAAGGGCAAGGTTTACCGCCTCGCCGAACTGGTGGTCGACGTGCCGAGCCTGATTCAGCGTCTGGCCGATCTGGCCGGCGATGGCCTGCTCGCCGGGCAAACCATCGAGCCACTGCTGGAAGCGGGCGTGCTGGTCGGCTTGAAAGTCGACGGGCGCGAGATCCGCGCGCAGCGCATCGTCCTTAGCGCCGGCGCCGGCACCGCGCAACTGCTCGAACACCTCGGCCTCAGCCAGCCGGCCATGCAACGCCGACCATTGCACATGATCATCGCCAAAGGCCCAGGCCTCAAACCGCTGTACGCGCACTGCCTGGGTGGCGGCACCAAACCGCGCATCACCGTGACCACCCACCCGGCCGCTGACGGTCAGTGGGTCTGGTACATGGGCGGCGACATCGCCGAAAGCGAAGGTGTGAATCGCGAACCGGCCGAGCAGATCGCCACCGCGCAGAAAGAGATCGCACAGTTGTTGCCGTGGATCGACCTCAGCACCACACAATGGGCGACCCTGCGTGTCGACCGTGCCGAGCCACTGCAAACCGGCCTCACGCGCCCGGACAACGCGTTCCTCGCCGAACAGGGCCGTTTGCTGGTCGGCTGGCCGACCAAACTGGCGTTGGCGCCAGACTTTGCTGACCGAGTCATCGCCTCCCTTGAGCGCGACGGTATTCAGCCGCAAGCCGCCGAACCTTTGCCGGCGCTGCCAAAACCCCCAATGGGCGTTCCCGCCTGGGAGCAGTTGCTGCCATGACTATCGCCACCCTGCACAACCTTCATCGCCCATTGGGCAGCACCGGCCTGATGGTTTCGCCACTGGGTCTGGGCACGGTCAAACTCGGCCGTGATCAAGGCGTGAAATACCCCAACGGTTTTCAGATTCCCGGCGACGACGAAGCGCGCATGCTGCTGCGTCAGGCGCGCGATCTGGGCATCAACCTGATCGACACCGCCCCGGCTTATGGCCGCAGCGAAGAACGCCTTGGCCCGTTGCTACGCGGCCAGCGGCAAGACTGGGTAATTGTCAGCAAGGTCGGCGAAGAATTCGCCGATGGTCTGTCGCAGCACGATTTCAGTGCAGCACACACACGGATGTCGGTGGAACGCAGCCTGCAACGTCTTGAAACCGATTTTATCGACCTGGTGCTGGTGCATTCCGACGGCAACGACATGGCCATCCTCGAGCACGAAGAGGTTTACGCGACACTCGCGGCGCTCAAGGCCGAAGGCAAGATTCGCGGCTTCGGTTTCTCCGGCAAAACCGTCGAAGGTGGCTTGAAAGCACTGGAGCAAGGCGACTGCGCGATGGTCACCTACAATCTGAACGAACAAAACGAGAAAGCTGTCATTGACTATGCTGCTGCCCACGGCAAAGCCATTCTGGTGAAAAAAGCCTTGGCCAGCGGTCATGTTTGCCTGAGCCCCGGCGTCGATCCGGTGCGCGCCAGCTTCCAATTGCTGTTCGCGCAGCCTGGCGTGGCCAGTGCTATTGTCGGCACGATCAATCCGCTGCACCTCGCCCACAACGTTGCGACCGTTGCCCAGGTCCTACGTGGTCACTGACGCCGCCTCGCGGCCTTAAGCAGGAGCCGATATGCCGCGCACGCTCATCAGAAAGAACCCAAGCAACTTCAAGACCCTGCCGCTGTTCGTCGAAGCCACCCCCGAAGGCCTGACCTATCAGAGCGTCGGCATGCCGCTGAACTTCGCGCAGACCTTGCAGCGGCGCAAACCGGTGAGCGTGGCCGATACCGAGCGCTTCTCGCTGGAACTGGCCAACCTCGGCGTTTCGGTACGCCTGACCCTGCATTGGCAGAATCGCGACTATTGGGTGCTGGTGCGCCAACGCCGACAGGATCGCGGCGACGTCGTGCTCAAGTTGATTTCCGGTTACGTGCCGGCCCACGAATTGAATATTCCGCTGCACACCGCCATTCAGGAAATTGCCGAAGAGTGTTTGCTCGAGACGCCAGAAGGCTGGCTCGGCGGACGCTTCAACGACACTTGGCTGCCGGCGCCCTACTCGGCGGCGTTGCACTACCGCGAGGCTTTGCCGTTTCGCCTGACGCCATTGTCCGGCTCGGCGCGCCCCATACGCAGCGCCAATCTGCAATTGCTCGAACGGCCTCGGGCCTACGTGCACCTGCCGACCGCCTCATTGCAATTGATCTACGATCTGCGCCTGGATGTGCCCAAGGAAGCAAAATCCTTGAGCCTGTTCCACGTTGACGAGCGTCTTGAGGGTGATCAACTGGTGGCCCGACTCGACCGCAAGCGCCCCGACCTGTACTTGATGCCACTCAAGGACGGCGCGCCACTGGCCGAGTTGTACACGCTCAAGCGCGACAAACTCATACCGGCCAGCACCCGAGGTCTGTATCTGGCCGAGAGCTTTGCCACCCAAACCGGCTGGGTCGTGCGCGAGGAGCGGATACGCTGGAAGGACTGGTTGGTGCAACAGGGCCTGCAACCGGCGAAAGCCCCGCGTCAGGGTCTCAAGCAGCTGAGTATCAAGGCGCTGCGATTAGTCGGGCTGGGTAAAAAAACCGCCAAATAGCGGTTTAGCGCCGGCGATCCCACCAGGTGCGCAACCCGGCGAAGAAATGGAAGTAGCGGTTTTCGCGCTTGCCCATGCCGCGCTTGGGCGAAAACGATTCTTCGGCAAAGGCACCGGTAATGCGCACCCGTGATGCCTGGGTCGGCAGCGTGCAGATTTTGGCATCGACCTGCTGCAGGGCATATTTGAGCAAGCGCTCGGAATGCAGCTTTCGGCCTGTCGCCTTGCAGAAATCGAAAATGCGCTCGATCCGCTTGCCGTACGCGACGTATGTATCGCGCCCGCAAATCGCAAACCGGTCGTTCAAGCCGCCCCACCACTGCCAGTCCGGAATATAAGCGTTGTGCTTGCGCACCTCAGGATGAGCGAAGACATAGCGTGGCAATGCGTTGTGAAAGAAATTGTCGGGGCGCACGAACACGACGAAATCCGGGTTGAAGGATTCGATCATGGTGGTCACGGTGTGCAGCGAATTGAGCTGATAGATCAGATTGCGCAGCGACGCATAGTCATCAGCCCAGGTATCGCCCTGCGCTTTGACCTGCTCGAAATCCCAGCGCTCCAGCACCCCCTCGGTCGAGGTCAGCGTGCCGGTCATGGATTCGAAGGGCTGGTAATTATCCGCCGTCAGCTCGCCTTTCTCGCCGGAACGCGAGTTCTGCACCTCATCGATCTGGTACAGGTGGTAGAAGCACTTTACGTCGCTGCCCGCAGGCAACTGCGCCAGCACGTTCTGTTCGATGGAGGGGAAACAGATCGGCGAATTCCTCGGGATCCCGAAAAAAGCCACGGCAATTTTCAACACTCAACAGCACCTTTTGAAAGTAGATCGGGCCTGCTGGCAACCGGATTCACGACATGACTTACTTTTGCCGAAACAGCTTTTGCCACCAGCGCCGGGGCTGCAATGGCACCACGATGATGTCCGACTTCTGCAGCCAGTCGCGCTCGTAATCCCACGCATGGCCACCCCACAGCTTTCCTGCTTCGTTGGAAAACCCGAGGGTCATGAGCTGATAGCTATAACCGGCGTGACCGCGCAACCAGTCGAACAGCACCAGCGTGTTGAAGCCGGTGGAAGGGCCGACATAGCGCTTGCCGCCCGGCCGATCGACCGGGTAGTTCCACAGCGGCGGCAGTGGAATGCGATCCCAGTACATGGCCACACGTGGCAGTGGACACATCGGTGCGGCGCAGCCCACCAGCATGCTGAAACAGCGCTCGCTCGCTTGTTCGAACATCCGCTGTACCGGCGGTGCGTAAGGCAGACCAAAAAAATACGCGTCGGGCGCGTTGTAGCCATGCACGAAGACATTGACACTGTGCTGGTTGAGCAGCGCTGCCTTGATGCAGGTATTGAAGCTGACGACGACGTCATCGACGCCAATGTTCAGCGCCTGAAAATCTGCCGCCGTGATCGCCGGATTGTTGGCAATCAAAACGACCCGGGGCGCGCGGCTCAGACAGTCGAGAAATTCTGTGGGCAAAGCCCCCAGAACGGACTGGTCACCACCGGGCAGCGCATCCAGCGCCATGTGTTCGCCGGGTTGCGACGATTGATGATCCTTCATTCAGGCTGGCACCTTCATCCCGTAACGCAGTTTCACCCAGAACTTTGTGAACGCCGAAGGCGGCTGCCATGGGCGCATCTCACGCTGGATTTCCGTGGCCAGTGCCTGACCGACACGGGCGAAGGAATAGCGGCTTTGCGCGAACTCCTGGCCGTTGCGGGCAATGCGCTCTGCCAGTTCCGGATCGCTTTGCAGCAGCTTGATTTTTTCCACCGCTTCTTCTTCGCTGCGGTAGAACACGGTGTTGTGCATGTCTTCAAAACCGAGCAAGCGGTCTTCTTCGCCCTGACTCCAGGCCAGCAGCACACAGCCGCAGGCCATGGCCTCATAGTTCTTGATCATGAACTCGTTCATGCCGATGTCGGCACTGACGAAAATCCTGATGCGATTGAGCGTCTGCAGGTACTCCTCACCCGACTTGGTGCGGGTCACCAGCATACCGGTGCGCTTGGAGAGCGACTCGAGCATGGCTTTGCGCTCGGCATACTCGGTGCTTTTCAGGCTGCCAAGAAAGCCGATCGGAATGTCCCGCTCAACGCCGGTGTTGTGCAGCATCTGCTCGTCATAGCCTTTGGAAACGAACACCGTGTCGATGCCTTCGGCGAGCATCTTGCGTGCGACCACGGCACCGGACACCAGCGCCCGACAACTTGGCAGACGACGATAGA
This sequence comes from Pseudomonas sp. SCA2728.1_7, assembly GCF_018138145.1. NCBI lineage: Bacteria > Pseudomonadati > Pseudomonadota > Gammaproteobacteria > Pseudomonadales > Pseudomonadaceae > Pseudomonas > Pseudomonas sp. SCA2728.1_7. Next base: position 3,599,419 of record NZ_CP073104.1, read on the forward strand.
GCCGTGAATACACGCCCCGATATTTACTCGCCGGCATGTAGTTCTGGTAGGCATCGTGCTCGAGAAACACCAGCCCGGGAATGCACTTGAGCACCTGCAGTTGCGTGGCCAGACGCTTGACCCGGGAGAAAATCACCACGCGATCAAAGGTCTGGTAATCGACCGAGGCCAGAAACGACCCCAGATTCAACTGCTGCTGTTTGCTCAAACGATAGATGAAACATTCATCACAGTTCTGCTGCACGATGTCGTAGAGCCGGTCGAGAATGACCCGCTGCTCGTCCATCACCAGGAGCATGACTTTCATAAGTTAATTGACCACGCGACGTAGGCAGGCAAGCGCATCGGATTCAAAGCTGCCTACATCAACGGAAACGGTAAAATCCCCAAGGCAAAATCCGTTCACACGCAGTACACAACGGTAAAAATTCATCTGATCAACGACTGCGGATCTTCTCGACAATCGCAGTTGTCGAGCTGTTTTCCACAAGTCCCAAGACCTTCACGGTACCGCCGTAAGCGCTGACGATATCGGCGCCGACCACCTGTTCGATGCCGTAATCGCCACCCTTGACCAGCACGTCCGGTTTGACCTCGCGCAGCAGGTTTTCCGGGGTGCCTTCAGGGAAACTGATCACCCAGTCCACCGCGCCGAGGCCGGCGAGAACCGCCATGCGTCGATCAACGCTGTTGATCGGACGGCCCGGGCCTTTGAGGCGGCTGACCGAAGCATCATCGTTGACCGCGACAATCAGACGATCGCCCTGTGCTCGTGCCTGCTCCAGATAGGTGACATGCCCGGCATGCAGGATGTCGAAGCAGCCGTTGGTGAAAACGATCCTTTCGTTGTGCGCGCGGGCATCGGCCACGGCGAGCAGCAACTGCTCAAGACCCAGCACACCACGCTCGGAACCTTCTTCACGCTGGATGGCGCGACGCAGTTCCGGAGCACTGATGGCGGCAGTACCGAGTTTGCCAACCACGATGCCGGCGGCCAGATTGGCCAGCGCAACGGCGTGAGGCAGGTCTTCACCGGCAGCAATCGCTGCGGCCAGGGTAGAAATCACCGTGTCACCGGCACCAGTGACATCGAACACTTCGCGGGCACGCGCCGGCAGGTGCAGCGCCGGCTGATCCGGACGCAACAGGGTCATGCCATGCTCGCCGCGCGTTACCAGCAGCGCGCCGAGTTCGAGGTCGTGCATCAGGGCGGCGCCCTTGCTCACCAGCTCATGCTCGTCGACACAACCGCCGACGATGGCTTCGAATTCGCTGAGGTTCGGGGTAATCAGGCTGGCGCCACGATAGATCGAGAAATCCTTGCCCTTCGGGTCGGCCAGCACCGGGATGTTCTTCGCGCGGGCGGCCTGGATCAGCGCCTGATGGTTTTTCAGGGCACCTTTGCCGTAGTCGGAAAGTACCAGCACCTTGATGCCTTCGAGCAGATCAACGACCTGCGAGCCAAGGGCCAGCGCGTCGGTGGCGAACGGTTCTTCAAAGTCGATACGCAGCAGTTGCTGGTGCCGGCTCATGACCCGCAGCTTGACGATGGTTGGCTGGTGCGCAATGCGCTGGAACAGAGCGCGTACGCCCGCGCCTTTGAGACTGTTGCTCAGGCTGTCGGCGGCTTCGTCGTCGCCGGTCACACCGACCAGCGACGCCGGCGCACCCAGCGCGGCAATGTTCAAGGCAACGTTCGCGGCGCCACCCGGACGGTCTTCGATCTGCTCGACCTTAACGACCGGCACCGGCGCCTCAGGGGAAATCCGTGAGGTTCCGCCATGCCAGTAACGGTCGAGCATGACATCGCCGACTACCAAGACCGGGGCTTGATCGAAACGCGGCATGGACAACTTCATGGAGCAACCCACATACAAAATGAACAGGGGCGCGATATTAACACAGGGTAAAGCGCCGTCCGCCTCAATCTGAAAGGTCGCGTACCCAGAACAATTCGTGACGCCGGACCGCTTTGCGGAAAAACTCGTTACTGCCTGTGTCAGGCCAGCGGCGACCCGCCAGACCTTGCTGGATCCAGCGGCGCAATTGCCGCTTGAACGCCTGCCCCCCCTGCAGATCGTGCTCCATGGCCAGGGCCATGGCTTTGTCCAGTTGCACATCCGCTGACAACAGCGGGCTCCATAGCCGGTCAGCCGGCAACGGTTCGATGGCTGGCGGCAGCGCAATCCCCGCACCGGCAGGCCCCATCGGCCAGCGATCGTTGTCGTGCAGGTGATTGGCGTACATCAGCAGGGTGGCCGGTTTCCAGCTACTCAGCGCGATAGCCTGAAGCAGCGCTTGGGTAGACGCTACATGATCACTGTGAGGATCGAGTTCAGGATGGGGCGTCACCACCACTTCTGGACGATAGTGCTCAAGCAGGGCCTTCAGGTCGCCCAGCAGATTTTGCCAGGTCGGCTGCCCATCGATGTCGGCGGGCAGGGTCAACGGATTGTGCCGGCGCACGCTGCGCACATCGTTTTCCTGCGACTCACGGGAGCCGAACGCCTTCGCAGGCGCTTCGGCCATCGAGGGCAGTTGCAGGCAGTAATAACCCAATTGCACACAGCGATCGGCAGGCACGCCCCCCCACAGCGGGATCACCAGACTGTCCCAACTGCGCAAACGACCCTTCAAACGTGCGGCGGCTGCTTGATCAAGGCCCAGACGCTGAAAGTCTTCAGCTTCGATCTCGCCCTGGGTCAGGGTGACAATACTGACGTCTTCGCATCGGCTGTACAGGCCGAATGCAGCAAGTTCCGCATCATCGGCATGGGGCGCAATGACCATCACCCGCTGGCGGGAATACTCAGGATTGGCCATGACCCACAACACGCCCGTCGCAGCGGGTACGCAATATCGGCCACGCAGCGCCAGAGTCCCTTGCGCCAGCGCATCGGCCTGACCGGACAGATTAAGGAAACGCCGCCCTTTGACGCCACGCTCGAAGTCCTGGCGATCATCACCCACCTCAACGCAGGGATCGAGCCAGCGCCCCAGCCATGTGGATTTCACTTTCAGCTCGAGCACCAGCGTCTCGCCCTGCGCCAGCGGCTCGCTCAGGCGCACCACGCCGCCCTCAAGGCTCACGGCCTGCCGCGCGGTTTGCGCCGGAAAGTCATAGTGATAGTCGTCAGCAGGCCGGTAGAACAAATGGTCGGCAAACCAGGCCTCGTGTGCGACCCAGGCCAGCGCCAGCAACAACGGCACCAGCCACCACGCAACCAGCCATCCGATCAGCAACAACCCCACCAGAAAGGCAATCAGGAACAGACGCTTGTTGCGCCGATGGGCCTTGAGAAGCTGTTGCTTGCGAGCGCTCATGAAATCAGACCTTGTAGACCGGCACCGTGTGGCACCAGCGATCCTTGTATTCACGGTCGGCGCGACCGAATGAATAACGCAAAGGCTTGCCCAGCGCTTGCGCGTGCGCCCAGGCCTCTTGGGTGTTGACGAAACTCAGCACACTGCCGGGACTGAACTCGCGACTCTGCGGGTCAACGCCACCGTTGATGTATTCCAGCGAAACCCATTGCGGGGCCTCGACGCGGTACAGCACCTGAATGGCCACGGGCGCCGAATCGAGCATCGCCACGGAACCGGTCATGAATTCGCGCAGCAAGGTAAAGACTTCAACCAGCCCGGCCTTGCCCGGCACCTCGAAGCCCCAGCGACGCTGGAACAAATCGCCATAAGCGGCAGCCTGTTCCTGCGGGGTAAAGTCGGACATCGGCACCAGCGATCCGCCCGCCTCTTCCAGCAGGCGCTGTTCGCGACGCTGGTTGTAGCGAAACTTCTTCGAATATTCTTCCGGCAACCGGGCCAGGGCCAAACCCTCAGGCTGCGGCTTCAACGTGCTGATCTGCTCGGCATTGAGCTGCGATACATAAGCCATGCGCTGGCGCACCGGCACGCTGATATCTGGCGCGATCGGCAGAATGATTTCTGCATTGCCCATGTCCAGCAAGCCACGCTTGCCCTCGCGCTTGAGCACTTCCTTGGACAAGGCGACATGCCGGCCCCAGCAGGGGATGGCGGCCAGCACCTCACCGCCAACGATCCAGCCCAGGTAACGCAATTCGATGCCTAGAAATGTCGACAAGCGCTCGACGACTTCGGGATGCGTGGCAAAGCTGCCGCCGAAATGCTGCCAGGCCTGGGCGTAGCTGTCGCGATCGATTTCAGTCCAGCCACGCTCGCGAAAGCTGCGAAACATTTTCAGCATACGTTGGTCACGTGCGCCGGTTGTGGCTCGTCACCCTCTTCAAACTCTTTGGCATGCAGACGGGCGTAATAGCCGTTTTGCTCGAGCAATTGCGCGTGAGAGCCGCGTTCAACGATGCGCCCTTCATCCATGACCAGAATCAGGTCGGCTTTCTCGATGGTGCTCAAACGGTGGGCGATCACCAGGGTCGTGCGGTTTTTCACCACATGATCCAGCGCGGCCTGGATATGCCGCTCCGACTCGGTATCAAGCGCAGAAGTGGCCTCGTCGAGAATCAGCAGCGGCGCATCCTTGAGCAGTGCTCGCGCGATGGCGATGCGCTGGCGCTGGCCACCGGACAGCAGCACGCCGTTTTCGCCAACCATGGTTTCATAGCCTTGCGGCATCTTGATGATGAATTCGTCGGCATAGGCCTCTGTAGCCGCGCGCTTTACTTCATCGAACGGTGCGCCGGCCAGATCGCCGTAAGCGATGTTGTTGGTCACCGTATCGTTGAACAGCGTGACCTGCTGGGTCACCAGAGCAATCTGCCGACGCAGGCTGCGCAGGGTGAAATCCTGCACCTGCACGCCATCAAGCAGGATCTGGCCCTGGGCATGATCATGCTGGTAAAAGCGCGGAATCAGGCTGGCCAGGGTCGATTTGCCACTGCCCGAACGCCCCACCAAAGCGACCATTTGCCCCGGCTCGACGACGAAGCTGATGTCGTTGAGTACCGGTTTTTCGGTATCGGGATAGTGGAAGCTGAGGTTACGCACTTCCAGACGGCCTTCGAGACGATCCTGCTCGACCGTACCCTGATCCACTTCCGCCGGCTCATCCAGTTGCTCGAAAATACTTTCGGCACCGGCGACGCCCTTCTGGATAGTCGAACTGACTTCCGACAATTGACGAATCGGTTTAGGCAACAGACCGGCCATGGTGATGTAGGCCACCAGATCGCCCGGCGATGCGTCGCCGCGAAGGTACAGTACGAGGAACATCACCACGGCCATGGCGCTGTACGTCACCAGTTGCAACATCGGCGTATAAACGGCGCCGGTCTTGGTCATCGTCAACTGCTTGTCGGTGTTGCTCTGGCTGGCATCACGAAAGCGATCCTTTTCGTACTGCTCGCCGCCGAAGCTGCGCACAACGCGGTAGCCATGAATGGTCTCGGACGCGACGTGCGTGACGTTACCCATCGAGACCTGGATCTTCTTGCTCTGCTTGCGGAATTTCTTGCTGGTGCTGTTCACCATCAAACCGATCAACGGCAGGATGGCGACCATCACCAGAGTGAGCTTCCAGTTCATCCACAACAGCGTGCAGAACAGGAAAATCACGGTCATGCCTTCACGGATGACGACTTTGATCGCATCGGTTGCCGCACCGGTGACCATCGTCACGTTGAAGGTGATCCGGGAAATCAGGTGACCGGAATTGTTCTTGTCGAAGAAGCGATTGGGCAACTCCAGCAATTTGTTGAACAGCACCACCCGCAGGTCATGCACCAGGCCCAGAGAAACCCGCGCCAGGAAGAAGTTGCCCAGGTACGAGCCCACCCCCTGCCACAGCGCGATGAACACAATCATCAGCGGCACGGACTCGAGCAACTGCAGCTTGCCCAGATACGGGTTGCCCGGAAACAGACTGGCTTCAGGATTGGCCAGACCGTCGACAAAGTATTTGAGGATGTAGGCGAGCATCGGTTGAGTCGATGCGAAGATCAGAAACCCGACGATGCTGAGAAGGAAAAGGCCGGCGTAAGGCCGCACGTAAGCCAAAAGGCGGAAATAGATCGCCAGCGTGGACTGGGCTTTCGGTTCAGGACTGCTCATGGTGATCCGCGCAATTCAGTGAGGCGGCGATGATATCACACGCGTTTTTGCCCCGATAAACATGACTTCAAGCCAGCCTTCGACCAAGTCGGTTAAGATACCCCGCTAATGATGGGGAGCCGGACATGCAAGCGATTGATCACAGCACTTACGAGGCACTGCGCAAAGGTGCACACGTATTGGAGGCCGACGGTTCCGGCGACAAGGTGCTCAGATTGGCCGATGGACGCATGCTCAAACTGTTCCGCCGCAAGCGGCTGCTCAGTTCGGCGCTGTTCTACCCCTATGCACAACGCTTTGCCGACAACACCCGGGCACTCGAACAACGCGGCATTCTCTGCCCGAAAGTGATCGCGGTGTATCGCATCCCGAGCATCGAACGTGACTGCGTGTATTACAGCCCGCTGCAAGGCAATACGGTGCGTCAGTTACAAAGCACTGGCGAAGAGGCTGACTCACTGCGATTCCAGCTGGGCGGGTACTTCGCACTGCTGCACGAAAAAGGTGTGTACTTTCGATCGCTGCACTTCGGCAATGTCGTGCTCACCCCGGACAGCCATTTGGGCCTGATCGATATCGCCGACCTGCGCTGCCAGAAGCGCGCGCTCAGCGACAGCAAACGCCTGCGCAACTTCGCGCACTTGCTGCGCTACAAGGAAGACCGCCAATGGCTGCTCGGCGATGACGCCGGCGACGCGTTTATCGAAGGTTACCGGCAGGCCTTGCCGAGCAATCGACAAGCGCCGCTGATCTCACGCCTGCGTCCGCTGCTCGGTTAATCCTCAGGGGCCGATGACCACTACGGTGGCACCTTTGCGATTGGCGAAATGTTCAATGATGCGCAACTTGTGCGCCGCCAACCAATCACTCAGCCACGGCTCGTCGCCTTTGGCCTCGATGAGGAAATACTGATAGTCGTCAGCGTGGGCAGCCGACATCGCTTCCTCTGCGGTCAGTACCGGCATCACGTAGCCGCGACCGGCGTAATAGCTGATCCGCCCATCCTCGAAATAGGTGTTCGCTCCTGGCTCGACATGGGTGGATAACCAGCGGCCTGCCTCGATGTAATGCGTTTTGCCGGCCCCGGTGGAAATGACGTTCGACAGCATCACCAACAGCCCCAGAATCACCAGCCACCGGCCCCAACGCGGAAACTCGCGAACGAACGCCGCCAGCCCCATCGCCAGCACGGGCACAAATAACAGATTCAGAAAGCTCAGATAGCGCGCGTTCATGAACTGCTGCTTGATGAAAAACAGCACCAGCACCACCAGATACAGCAACGCCGCCCAGGCAAAAGGACGATAGTCGCGCCAGTAGATACCCAGAACCCCCCAGTTGCGCCGCAGGAAGAAGGGAACGACGAATGGTCCCATCAACTTCACGAAACTGATGGCCATGGTCCCCAGGATGCCAAAGAAAATGATCCGCCCGGCTTCATCCTGGGAGTACTTGTTGACAAGCGTGCTGGCAAACTGATCACAGAGCATCTGAAAGGAGGCAAACACACTGTGCGGCGCAATCATGTCCAGATACAGCATCACGCGCGCCGACATGAGCACGCCTGAGACCGAAACGGCCAGCAGCCCCAAAATCGGTAGCAGGGAAAACTGGAAGAATTGTATCCGTCGGGTCGACGACCACAGATTGGGCAACTGCCACAGGGCTAACGCCGGCACCAACAGCAAGGCTTCCAGCCGGAACAAGGCTGCCGCGACGATGGCCAGGTGAATGAATGCCGCCCGCAGCCAGCCACCCCGAGCCTGCCAGCGCAGCGCGAGCCAGAGCGTCAGTGTGCAGAAGAACCAGAAACCGCATTCACGGATGATGTCATTTCGAAAGGCATTCACCGCCGGCATGGCCAATACCACCAGACACGCCCAACGGGTGATCTGCGCAGATCGCTGGCGAACGCAGTCCACCATCAGCGCGCTGGTGCCGGCCAGAAAGAGCGCGCACCAAAGATAGGCGCTCAGTTCGAGCGGCAAATGCAGGACGGTATGCGTACCGGCAAGCAGAAAGGAAAACCAGGGCCAGTCGAAAGCAGCCCAGGCCACATTGGGCCCGTGCTCGGTGACCTGTTGCGCAATATCAATGTACAGCGCGGCATCACGCCCCACTGTCGCGGTGCCCAATACCGCTATCAGCGATAGCAGCACACTGCCCAAAAACGCCAGCCAGACCGGGTATTCGTCGATGATTCTGGAGACTCGAGTTGCCACGCTACCGCCCGTACCTTTCACCCAGCCACCTCACCGACATCCGTTACAAGGTCCGCGCACGTCGCCGCGACCCGCTTACCGAAACAGCAACCGCAAAGCCTTGCGGGTATATGACCAGCGTGAAAACGTACGCCAGTCAGCACGCAAGGCCTGAAAATAGAACGACTTGGCCAGCTTGTACTCACCATGGGAATAACAGTCGCGAAACAACGATAGACAGCGCTGCGCCAGGAACGCCTGACGCAGATCCCCCATTTCCTCGGGCATGCGTCGTGCGGAGAAAACTTCGCTGACGACCTGCTCCGTACCGGCGGCAAGACTTTGGCGTAAATCATGGCGCATGCTATCGGCATGCTTGTAGATCAACGCCAAAGGCTTGTCCAGAACGCTGCAAGGGTAACGCGCCAGCACTTGAGCAAACACCGGCAGGTCTTCGACATTACGCAAATGTTCCGGGTAATTACCCAAAACGAACACATCGCGATGCATTGCGCAGGCACCGTTTGAAATCGACACCGTCTTGTTCAGCAGGTAACCCTGCAGGCGCTGGCGAGGGGTCACAGGCAAAGGCCTGGCCGCCTGCAAGCTGCGTCGCCCGTCAGCGAAAACCGACCAGTGCGCGCCGATCACCATCAGGCTTTGCGGATGACTCGCAATGTGCTGTGAAAGCTCAGCCAATGCACCGGGGGCCATTTCGTCGTCAGAGTCGAGGAACACCAGATACTGCCCGGTTGTTTCTTCAAGGCCACGATTGCGTACCGAAGACAAACCGCCGTTGCTTTTTCGCAGTGCGCGAAAACGCCCGCCATGCTTGAGCAGGAGCTGTTCCACTACCTCTGGCGTATCGTCCGTCGACCCGTCGTCGATGACCAGCAGATCCGCCGTCGCCTCATCCAGTTGCGCCAATACCGACTCCACTGCTCGTGGCAGGGTTCGCGCATAGTTGTAAACCGGAATGACGACGCTGATCAGTGTTTCAGTCAAGTTCGTATCCTTTTACACCCTCTTTTACGACCAGAATATCTTCCATGATCAGGTATTCCAGGTCCGAACCGAAAAACATGTTCAACGCGTCGGTCGGCGAGCAGATCATCGGTTCGCCACGACGGTTAAGCGAGGTGTTCAGCGATACACCATTACCGGTCAGATTTTCCAGCGCCTTCATCATGTCGTAGTAGCGCGGGTTGTATTCGCGCTTGAGCACCTGGGCGCGAGAGGTGCCATCTTCATGGACAACTTCCGGCACGCGGGTCTTCCACTCTTCCGCCACTTCGAAGGTGAAGGTCATGAACGGCGCCGGGTGATCGATCTTGATCATCTGTGGCGCAACGGTGTCGAGCATCGACGGGCAGAAAGGCCTCCAGCGCTCGCGGAACTTGATCTGGTGATTGATCCGGTCAGCCACACCGGCCACGCTCGGGCAACCGATGATCGAACGACCACCCAATGCACGCGGACCGAATTCCATGCGCCCCTGGAACCAGGCCACCGGGTTGCCATCGACCATGATCTTGGCGATCTGCTCCGGCATGTTGTCGAGCTTGCGCCAGGTCGGCTTGCTCTCGTGACGGGCGCACGCGGCGATGACGTCTTCGTTGCTGTACGACGGGCCGAGGTAGACATGTTCCATCTTCTCGACCGGTACGCCACGAGCGTGAGACACGTAGGCAGCGGCGCCGACCGCAGTGCCGGCATCGCCGGACGCAGGCTGCACGAACAGCTCTTTGATGTCGTCGCGGGCGATGATTTTCTGGTTCAGTTTGACGTTCAACGCACAGCCACCGGCGAATGCCAGCTTGCCGGTTTCCTTGAGCACATCGCCCAGGTAGTGGTCGATCATCTGCAACGCCAGTTTCTCGAACAGCGCTTGCATGCTCGCGGCGTAGTGAATGTACGGTTCGTCAGCGATGTCGCCTTCGCGCTTCGGCCCCAGCCACTCGATCAGCTTGGGCGAGAAGTAGAAGCCTTTGCCCTTCTCTTTGTAGCGACGCAGGCCGATGACGTTGGCGTAGTCGGTGTTGATCACCAGTTCGCCGTTCTCGAACGAGGCCAGACGCGAGAAATCGTACTTGCTGGCATCGCCGTACGGCGCCATGCCCATGACCTTGAACTCACCGTCGAGCATCTCGAAACCGAGGAACTCGGTGATCGCGCCGTACAGGCCGCCGAGCGAGTCAGGATCGAAGAATTCCTTGATCTTGTGGATCTTGCCGTTTTCGCCGTAGCCGAAAAAGGTCGTGGCGTACTCACCTTTGCCGTCGATACCGAGGATCGCGGTTTTTTCTTTGAAACCGGAGCAGTGGTAAGCGCTGGAGGCGTGAGCCAAGTGGTGTTCGACCGGCTCGATCTTGATTTTTTTCGGATCGAAACCCAGTTGCTCAAGGCACCAGACGATCTTGTTGCGATAGCGCTTGTAGCGACGGTTGCCCATCAGGATCGCATCGAGGGCACGATCCGGCGCGTACCAGTAACGCTTGGCGTAGTGCCAGCGCGCCTTGCCGAACAGGCTGATCGGGGCAAATGGAATCGCAACCACGTCAACATCGGACGGCTTGATGCCGGCCTGTTCAAGACAGAACTTCGCCGATTCGTAGGGCATGCGGTTCTTTGCATGCTTATCACGTACGAAACGCTCTTCTTCAGCCGCCGCCACCAGCTTGCCGTCGATGTACAAGGCTGCTGAAGGGTCATGGCTAAGGGCGCCGGACAGGCCAAGAATCGTCAATGCCACAGGGGTCTAGCCTCTTTAGTCTGCGTGCAGGCGCGATGCGCCTTGAATATTGATGTGCCCTCGCACAGGGCGAGTGACAGCTAAAGGGCGGGATTATAGCGTAAACGAGTGGGGAATTACCCTGCGCGATTGCCCCAGGGTGAATGGTTTGAAGAAACCTGGCCCTACGACTCAATAACCGCCCTTGCGCCAGTAAATACCAAGATTACCGTCGGTGACCTGACGATAAACCGTATAGGGCAACGCCACTGTATCGAATACACCGGACAATGGCAGATCCAGCAGCACGAACGGTACAAGAAATCCGCTGGGATCGGGAGGCGCGTTCAACACGCAGAAGTCGAAGGCCAGACCGCTGTAAATACGCGGAATGGATTGGCAGTAGGTTTTTTGTTTGCGCATGTCCCGAGCGACGTCGGCATCGTCTTGCAAGACGGTCATGGCGCTGCCGCAGCCAGCCAGAACCCATGAAAATATACCCAGCGTTGCAGCCTGTTTGATGGTCAAGATTCGCCCTCCAAGGTCGTTGGGCAAATTAGCATCGGGACTGGACAGGGCACAGTTCACGGTTTCTGTAGAAGCCGTAGGACAAGTCGCTAAATCTTGTCCTCCGGAGTTTTATTCAGGCCGCGCTGGAAATGTCTTTCGGCAAACGCTGATCAATAACCTGATACAACGCGCTGCTTTCCGGCCAGTTACGCATGAATCGCGCACGGTCACGGGCATAGGCCGGGGCAAAACCGCCCACAGACCCATGCTGGCACATCGAATCCAGATCGATCAGCGCCCAGCGATCCTGCTGCCAGAACAGATTGTGGCCCTTGAAGTCGCCATGGCTGATGCGCTCGTCAATCAAGCGCGCGAACAATCGGTCCAGCGCCTGCAGCTCCATTTCTGGTGCGTCACCGTTCTCAACGTACGGCGCAAAACGCTCGATGATGTCCGGCCCGGGGAGGTACTCGGTCACCAGATACGCCCGACTGCGCAGCCAGAAAAAGCGTTTCTCCAGTACCGCCAGCGGTTTCGGTGTGGCGATACCGAGAAACGCCAGGCGATTGCCTTCGCGCCATGAATGCCAGGCGCGACTCGGGCGCCAGAAACGCTTGAGCCAATGGGCAAAGCCCTTGATGTTGTAGCGCTTGATCACCAGCGTACGCGCACCGGCCTGAACCTTGCCGACGCTCGCCGCACCACCGGTCTTGTACAGATGCCCCTGATCAAGCAACGCATCGGCCTGCGCAAGCACCGGCAGCATGGCCGGTTCTTCTTCGCGACGAATCGCGCGCAGTCCGAACGCTCCACGCTGCACGCTGAACAGCGTGCATTCGCGACCGACCTTGATCAGAAAGTCTTTCAAACGCCAGCGGCGCACTTTGTCGATCTGCTTCTGCAAGGCTTCCAGCGGCAGCGCGTGCTCGCTGTTGCTCAACAGGTAATACACCAGCAATTCTTCAGTGTACGGCTCGAGCGCCTTGGGTAACTGGGCGAAAAACACTCCGAGGTTTTCCAGGACTTTTTGCCGCGATAGCGGCTGACCGGCGGTCTCGGCACAAATACCGGCACCATCAATCAAGTACAACTGGCCGCCGTGACGCAGCAGATTGTCCAGATGCAGGTCTTCCTGCCAAAGCCCTTTGCCGTGCAACTGGGCAATGGCGCCCAGCGCCTCGGCCAACACCGCCGATTGCTCGTCGGCCAGTACCGGCAGCGACTCGACTTTCGCCCAGGCATCACCAAGGCTTTCGGCACCTTCAAGGAAATCGAACAGCAGCCAGCCACCTTCGCCATTCTGCAAACCATCGGCCAGCAGCAGCGGTGTCGTCATACCTTGCGCCGCCAGCAAGCGCACGCCTTCCAGCTCACGCTGAAAATGCCGCGCGGCCTTGCCGCCCACCAGCAATTTGGCCAGCACCGGACGCCCGCGCCAGATACCGGCGCCGACGTAACGCTGCCCCGGCAGGACTCGCAGCAGACTGAGCAATTGCAGATCCGCACTGCCAGCGGCATCGGCCAGAGTCACCGTCAGCGGCAGTTGCGGGGTTCGCCCGACACCGGCCAGCTCGGACAATTGCATCAGCGCGTCTCCTTGTGACTGCGGCGCGCGGTCAGCCGGGCGAGCCAGCTGTCGAGCAGCGAGCTATCGCTTGGCTGGTCGAGATAAGCCGCGAGCAATTCACGCAGCTGCGCCTCGTTCCATTCCGGCGCGCGGCGTTGCAGCGGCTCCAGATCCTTGATCCGGTCACGCATGCCGAACAATAAAGGACGGGTTTTTTCCAGGTCGATCAATTGCGCCTGATATCCGTCACCGGTGGCCCGCAGAAAAATATGCTTGGGGTAGAAACAGCCGTGCACCTGACGCACACCGTGCAGATGCCGAGCCAGCAAGCCACAAGCCTTGAGGATGGCTGAATGCTGTGCAGCACTGAGTTGCGCCCAACGCTGCAACAGCGATTCCAGATCGCTCCAGCCATCGAGCGCCCGGGTCAGCAGGATCGCGCGGACTTCGCCGTCGACTTTGCGCTCACCGAAGAACGCCGCTTGCAGCGCCGGTATGCCGAGCTTGCGATAGCGGCTGATGTTACGAAACTCACGGGCAAAACTGGGCTCGCCGAAAGGCGCGTGCAAAGTGCGCGTCAGGTAATTGCTCTGGCGCTTGAGGTAATACCCCTGCCCCTCCAGGTCCAGACGGAAGACGCTACTCCAGCCACCACGGGCGGTATTGGGTTCATCCACAGCTTCAAGCTGTTTAGCCCACAATGCGTCGAAAGTGCCGAGACCATGGCGCTCAAGCAGTGCGCGGTCTTCAGCGGCGAGAAAATCAGTCATTCGCGTCCCTCGAAAAATCTCACCACGTGCCGGATCCGTTTCTTGTCAGCGCTATCAAGCCGATCGCACTGGCGGTATTGCTTATAAAAGCGCAGGCGTTGGGTATTGGACAGGTGGTATTTGGCGAGTTTATCGAGACAGGCCAGATCCTTGGTGATCCGATACTTGAGCCAGAAGCCGCGCCAGAACTCGCCGTTGGGGCAATCGATCAGAAATATCCGCGCCTGGTCATCGATCAACAGGTTGCGCCATTTCAGATCGTTATGGGTAAATCGCTGATCATGCATCGTCCGGGTATAACCGGCCAGTTGCCGACTGACAGCGTCGACCCAGGCGCGATCCTTGAGTTTCGGATCCTTGCGCTCAGCGAGCGCCGAGAGGTCTTCGGTGTGCGGCAGTTCGCGGGTGATCATCGCGCCACGGTCATACGCCGCACCGCGTCGTTCCAGGCCCCAGGCCACCACTTCAGCGGTGGGAATGCCCCACTTGGCAAAGCGCTTGAGGTTCTGCCACTCCATCTTCACTCGCGGCTTGCCGAGGTAGCGGCGCAAGCCTTTACCGGCGCCGACATAGCGCTTGACGTAATAGTTGACGCCGTTGCGCTGCACGCGAATCACTTCCGACAGCGGGTCACGGGTCAGGCGTTCGCCCTGCAACGCAAATACCGCTTCGAGGCTGCCGAAGTCTTCGGCGAGCTCGCTGTATTGCGGCTCGAGAGTCCAACCCGCCATCAGAGCGCATCCCCGTAACGCTGCTTACGTTCATAGAGCTTGTTGGCTTTGCCTTCGAGCCAGTTCAGCAGCGGCGCTTCTTCCGCCAGGATCTGGCGCAGCGGCTGCTGGAAATAGCCCTTGAGAAAGCGCAGCTTGTCGCGGCGGGTCAGGCCGATGTCCAGCGCGGAGAAATACAGCGCCGCCAGATCCTTGTTGCGCCAGCGCTGAGTGATCTTCGCGCGGGTCTGGGCACGGTGCAGGTCGATCACCGAGAGTTTGAAATCTTCCGGCGTCACCGGTTTATCGGTGTGCAGCAGGAAGTGGCAGATGTAGCAGTCGCGGTGATTGACACCGGCGCGGTGCATCATGCCGGTCATGCGTGCGACTTCGGCGATCAGCGCGCGCTTGAGCTTGGGCTCGGGCGGCTGCTTGATCCAGTCGATGCTGAAGTCTTCCAGGCTGATGGTCGGCGCCAGTTCTTCGGTGACGATGAACGAGTGCTGATCTGCCGGGTTGCTGCCTTTCTCGCCGTACGCAACGGCAGTCATGGTCGGCACGCCGACTTCCTGCAGACGCTGGATGGCTTTCCACTCTTGACCCGCGCCGAGTACCGGCAGCTTGGCGGTCAGCAGGTTCTTGAAGATTTCGCCCCAGCCGATGCCACGGTGGATCTTGACGAAAAACCCGTTGCCGTCGACTTCCGTGCGCAGTGTCCGGCGTGCTTCCAGCTCGCGGTATACCTCGCCCTGCAAGCCTTCGACCTCGGCGAACGGATCGCGCCCGGCCCAAAGGCTTTTGAACGGTTCAGCCAGCATCAACTTCATTAAGCGTGCTCCGCCAGAATCACATCGGCCGCGTGCTGCGGCATGCTGTAGAGGTCGGCCGTCTCGGCGAAGGCCAGACCATTGCGGCTCCAGGCCGCGCGTGCAGCGTCATCATTCAACATTTCAGTCAGGTATTGCGTCAGCTGCGCCTGATCAAACGGCTCGTCCAGCACTCGCCCGGCGTCCGCCTCGGCGATGTAATGGGCGTAACCGCAGACCGCGCTGACCAGCACCGGCAAACCGGCGACCAGCGCTTCGAGCAACACCGTGCCGGTATTTTCGTTGTAGGCCGGGTGGATCAACAGATCGGCGCCGAGCAGGAAGCGCGGGATATCGCTGCGCCCTTTCAGGAACGTGACGTTATCGCCCAGACCCAAAGTGGCGCTCTGCATCTGGAACAATTTGGGGTCATCCTGGCCGATTACAAACAGCCGGGTACGCTTTCTCAGTTCAGCGGGCAATGCGGCCAGCGCTTTCAGGCTGCGATCGACGCCTTTGGTTTTGAAGCCCGAACCGATCTGCACCAGCAGCAGTTCGTCGTCCTTGAGGTTGAATTCAGCGCGAAAACCGGCGCGAATCTCATCGGCATCCGCCGGGCGGCGACGATCCTGGGCGATGCCTGGCGGCAGCAGATGGAAACGCTCAAGTGGCGTGTCGTAATGCTTGATGAACAGCGGTTGCTGCACTTCGGAAATCATCAACACTTCGGTCTTCGCGTCTTTGGCGAACACCGCGCGCTCGTACTCGGCGAAGTGACGATAACGGCCCCAGCGGCGGTACAGCGAGTTACGCAGGTTTTGCGCCTTGTCTTCGAAGCAGCCGTCGGCGGCGTAATAGACGTCCAGCCCTGGCATCTTGTTGAAACCGATCAGGCGATCGACTGGGCGTTTGGCCAGATCCGCTTCCATCCACGCACTGAGTTTTTCATTGCGACGATGGTTGAAGAATGCCTTGACCGGCGCCACCAGCACCTCAAAACCGGGCGGCACGTCGCCTTCCCAGATCAGCGTGTAGACGCGAATCTGATGCCCGCGCTTCTGGCATTCGAGGGCGATGCGCATGAAATCGCGCTGCAAACCGCCGAACGGGAAATATTTGTACAGGACGAATGCCAATTGCATCAGCGCAGCTCCTCAGCCATTAACAACGTGCTCAGTCGGCTGGCGACACGCTCGGGGTTCAGACGCGTGAAGCACAATGGCTGTTCACGCTTCAGGTCAAACTGACGGGCATCCTGCGCGGTCGGTTGATAGGTACATTTCTTTTGCAGGCACGGCGCGCACGGGAAATCGCTGGCCAGGTGAATCTGCAATTTGCCGTAGGCGCCGGTCAGGCCCGGATTGGTCGGGCCGAACAGCGAAATGGTCGGCACATCCAGCGCCGCGGCCAAGTGGCCGAGACCGGTGTCCACCGCCACGCAAGCCTGCGCTCCGGCGAGAACTTTGCCGACGCCGGCCAGATTCAGTTTCGGCAGCACTTCGGCGTGTTTGAAACCCGCGGCGATGCGTTCGGCGCGGGCCTTTTCCTGCGGGTTGCCCCACGGCAGTTTCACACCGACGCCGAGATAACCGACGCGTTCAGTCAGTTCGCGCCAGTAACTTTCAGGCCAGTGTTTGGTGTCCCACGTGGTGCCGTGCAGGAACACCACAAAGGCGTTTCTGCGCGGCAGCTCGACCAGACGCTCGACGTTCAGACCGTAATCGCCAAGGCCTTTGGGCAGGTCATAACCGAGGGCGATGGCGAATAACTGCCGCACGCGCTCGACGGCGTGCTGACCACGGGCGACAGCCAGTTTGCGATCATAGAAACGCGAAGCCATCGGCTCACGGGCCGAACCTTTGTCGAGACCGGCCACCGGCGCTTTGACGTAACGGGTCAGCCAGGCGCTTTTCAGCAGGCCTTGGGCGTCTATCACCAAATCGTATTTGTTCGCGCGCACGCTTTGCTTGAAGCGTTTCCATTCGCCGCTGGTGATGGTTTTCCAGATGTTTTTGCGCCAGCGGCGGATCGCCACCGGAATCACTTTTCCAACGGCCGGGTGCCAGGTCGGGATCTCGGCGAAGCCTTCTTCCACAACCCAGTCGAACTTGATCCCGGGGATGGCCCGGGCGGCGTCGGTCAGCGCCGGCAACGCATGAATCACGTCGCCCAGCGATGAAGTCTTGATCAGCAGTACCCGCAACTTAATGAACCTCGACCACAGAGCCCTGCAACTTCTGCAAGGCATCGTTGACCGCGTCCGGCATCAGCTGGCGCAGGCAGTTGTAATGGCCGAAGCGGCAGGTACGGTCGAAGCACGGGCTGCAATCGAGGCCCAGACGGACGACTTCAACGTGCTCGGCCAGCGGCGGAGTGAAACCCGGCGAGGTCGAGCCGTAGACGGCGACCAGTGGCCGGTTCAGCGCGGCGGCAACGTGCATCAGACCGGAATCGTTGGAGACCACCGCGTCAGCGCAGGACATCAAGTCGATGGCCTCGGCCAGCGAGGTGCCGCCACTGAGGTTGACCGATTCTTCACGCAGGCCCGGGATCAAACGTGCGCGTATATCTTCGCCGACGGCGTGATCGTTTTTCGAGCCGAACAGCCACACCTGCCAGCCTTCGCGAATGCGCGCCTCGGCGACTTTGGCGTAATGCTCGGACGGCCAGCGCTTGGACTCGCCGAACTCGGCGCCGGGGCACAGGGCCAACACCGGACGATCGAGGGTCAGAGCAAATTTGGCCAGCGCCGCTTCGCGGGTCACCGGGTCGATTTGCAGGCTCGGACGTGGATACGGTTTCGGCAGCTCGGCGTTCGCTTCGTAGGCCAAAGCCATGAAACGCTCGATCATCAGCGGATAACGTTCTTTGTCGAGAGTGCGCACATCATTGAGCAAGCCGTAGCGGAATTCGCCGCGCCAGCCGGTGCGCTTCGGGATGCCGGCAAAAAACGGCACCAGCGCCGACTTCAGCGAGTTGGGCAGCAGGATCGCCTGATCGTACTGGCCGCGCAGGGATTTGCCGATGCGCCGACGCGTCGCCAATTCCAGCGCGCCGTGGCCGAGCGGGAAGCTCAAAGCCTTGCGTACTTCGGGCATGCGCTCAAGGATCGGCCGGCTCCACTCTGGGGCCAGCACGTCGATTTCGCATTGCGGGTGGCGCTGTTTGAGACACTGAAACAGTGTCTGCGCCATCACCATGTCACCGACCCAACTGGGCCCAACGATCAGAATATTCATGTGGTTTCCATAAACGAACCGGGGAGGCAATTACGCCTCCCCGCCTCGATAATCACTGAGGGAGCGGCATTGCTGGCGATGGGTCATTACCTTCAACATGACTGTCGACTGTCACTCCGCTATCGCGAGCAGGCTCGCTACCACATTGTTTTGCATCTGTTCACATATCTGCGACTCACCACAGATCCATTGTAGGAGTGAGCCTGCTCGCGATGGGGTCGTTACATTCAACATTGTTGTCGTCTGATACTCCGCTATCGCGAGCAGGCTCGCTCCTACAGGTTTTGCATTCACTCCAACATCTGCGACTCACCACAGATCACTGTGGGAGCGAGCCTGCTCGCGAAGGGGCCGGCACATTCAACATTGATGTTGACTGACACTTCGCTTTCGCGAGCAGGCTCGCTCCCACCTTTGAATCTCATTGCCTTCATTGGCGCGCTATCAGCTTAGCCCCAACTCACGCCAGATCCGCAAAACCTGCCGCCGTTCTTCGACAAACTGATCGCCCGGTATCACCCCGGCATCCTTCTGCAAGGCCTGCCGGTGGGCGGCGGAGCGGTAGGCTTTATAGGCCTCGCGCAACAGGCTGGCATCTTCGGCAGGCATCAGCCCTTCGTGCTCCAGCTCTTCCAGAATGCGGATGTTATCGGTCCAGCGCAGCAGTGGCGGGTGGCTTTGCGACCACGCCAGAGCCGCGTATTGCACCATAAATTCAATATCGACGATACCACCGGCGTCCTGCTTGAGGTCGAATGGCGCCGTGGCGTCGAAGGCATTTGCTGCCGTCCCGGCTGCGGTGCTCTTGGTGCCGAGGTTGTCGCGCATCTTTGCGCGCATCTCGCTGACTTCCTGTTGCAGCTTCGCCAGATCACGCGGCTTGCCCAGCACCTGGGCACGAACCTTCTCGAACGCCTGACCGACATCCTGACTGCCGACCAGCACCCGCGCACGCACCAAAGCCTGATGCTCCCACGTCCAGGCTTCATTTTCCTGATAGCGGGCAAACGCGCCGAGCGAACTCACCAACAGCCCTGAAGCACCGGATGGGCGCAGACGCATGTCCACTTCATAGAGCTGACCGGAGTTGGTCTGCGCCGTCAGCAGGTGAATGATCCGCTGCCCGAGTCGCGTGAAGAACTGCGCGCCATCGATCGACTTCGGCCCATCGGTTTCCGCCTGCGGATCGCCGTCGTGGATAAACACCAGGTCCAGGTCCGAACCATGCCCCAGTTCCAGACCGCCGACCTTGCCATAACCGACAATGATGAAGCCGGGATCGCACAATGTGCCGTCGGTGCGCAGCGGCGTACCGTACTTGGCCACGGTCTGGCGCCAGGCCAGAGCCAGCACTTGCTCAAGAATCGCCTCGGCCAGCCAGGTCAGGTAATCGCTGACTTTCATCAGCGGCAGACTGCCGGCGATTTCCGAAGCAGCGACGCGCAAGCGGTGCGCCAGTTTGAAATGGCGCAGGGCTTCCATTTGTTGTTCGAGGTCATCTTCGGGAATCCGCGTCAGCCGCTCGCGCAATTCAGCGGCCAGCTCTGGCGCCAAGGGCGGTTTGAACAAACGCCCTTCGTTAAGCAATTCATCCATCAGCAGCGGGAAGCGAGTGATCTGCTCTGCGATCCACGGGCTCGCCGCGCATAACGTCAGCAAGCGCCGCAGCGCACCGGGGTTCTCCGTCAACAAGACCAGATAAGCCGAACGCCGAGCCACTGCTTCAACCAGCGGCAGCACACGTTCAAGTACCAGATCCGGGTTGGCGTGCTCAACTGCCTGCGCCAACAGACGCGGAATAAACGCATCGAGCCGCTCACGCCCCAACCGCTGCATCGCGCGCAATTGCGGGCTGCTGCGCAATCCGGCCAGCGCTTTCAGGGCTTTGCTCGCGTCAGCAAAACCACCCTCCTCCAACTGCCGGCACGCCGCTTCTTCGTCCTGCGCCTCTTCCCACAGTGGCAGCCATTCACCGCCGACCACCACTTCACTTTCGGCGCCTTCATCTTCATCGGGATCGGCGATCACCTGAGCGAAGTGCCAAGCGACACGACCGCGCCAGAACATCAGTTTTTCGTGGAAAGCATCCCAACCGACGAAGCCGAGCATGAAGGCGATGCGCGCCTGATCCTGCGCGCCATCCGGCAGCATCTGCGTTTGGCGGTCGGCGATCGCCTGAATGGCGTGCTCGGTGTAACGGAGAAATTCGTAGCCCTCGCGCAATTCACTGATCACTGCCGGCGGCAGATAGCCCTGCCCTTCCAGCGTACTCAGCACCTTTAATAGAGGACGCTGTTGCAGGCTCAAGTCGCGGCCACCGTGGATCAACTGAAAGGCCTGAGCGATGAACTCGACCTCACGGATGCCACCCGAGCCAAGTTTGATGTTGTCGGCCATGCCCTTGCGCCGCACTTCCTGCTGGATCAACTGCTTCATGGTGCGCAGCGCTTCGATCGCCGAGAAGTCGAGGTAACGGCGGTAAACGAACGGGCGCAGCATGTCGAGCAACTGCGCGCCCGCCACCTGATCGCCGGCCACCACCCGCGCCTTGATCATCGCGTAGCGTTCCCAGTCGCGGCCCTGATCCTGGTAATACTGCTCCAGCGCATTGAAGCTCAGCACCAGCGCGCCGGACGAGCCGTACGGGCGCAGGCGCATGTCGACACGGAAGACGAAACCGTCAACGGTCATCGGGTCCAGCGCCTTGATCAGGCGCTGGCCGAGGCGAATGAAAAATTCCTGATTATCCAGCGAGCGCTTCACGCCCACCGTTTCACCGCCCTCGGGGTAAGCGAAGATCAAATCGATGTCGGAAGACAGGTTCAACTCGACGGCGCCGAGCTTGCCCATGCCGAGGATAACCATTTGCTGCGGCTCACCGCTGCGGCGGCCGGTCGGCGTACCGAACTGTTCGCAATGGCGGCTGTACAACCATTGATAAGCCTGGTCGATGGTCGCGTCGGCCATGTCCGAAAGATCGCGGCAGGTCTGCACCAGATCGGCCTGACGCGTGAGGTCACGCCAGATGATTCGCACTTGATGGCGAGCACGCTGACGACGCAAGGCGCGACCGAGTTCGTCTTCACTCTGGGCGGCGTTCACCGCGGCGGCAATCTGCGCGCACAATTCACCCGGCGCAAAGGCCCGGTCGAGTTCGCCGGACTGCACCAGCGCAAGCAACATCAAAGGGTCACGAACGCTCTGTTCAATGACGAATTCGCTGGCAGCGGTGACGCGGGCGAACTGCGCCCAGCGCTCTGGCGTCCAGTTCGCCAAGCCGTGATCGTCTTCCAGCGCGGCGACAGCCGTACGGAACGACTGCTCGGATCGAGTGACCAACGGCAGGAGAATGGCGGGCAGTTCGGCAAGCACGGGCAGGGTCATGGTCTATCCTTGATCGGCGTGTAAATGGCCGCTTGTAGTGATTGGTGAAAAGCCGCTACCCGGAGGACTGTCGAACAAAAGTTAGAAATAGCTGAAATTTCTTTCTCTTTGGCAGCGAACATCAAAGTTTCACCTTTTTCGGATGGTAAAAGACCAACCTTAACGATTATTCTCACAACGCAGCCGGAGGCCACAAGCCATTCTTCTGTAGTTTTACTACTCGTCTATACATTCGAAAGGCTGAAATGCCGGAAGATTTGTAGTAAAACTACACGCCGCCGGAACAACCTATCGGCAATCCAAGAATTTTAAATCGTCTGCCCACAAGGCCAGTCGCAAACTCAGGCAACCGATTCTGGAAGCCTTTCCGCCCTGGAGCAAGCCATGCAAGACCTCGATCCCGTCGAAACCCAGGAATGGCTGGACGCCCTGGAATCGGTTCTCGACAAAGAAGGCGAAGACCGTGCTCACTATCTGATGACCCGTATGGGCGAACTCGCGACCCGCAGCGGCTCGCAGCTCCCTTACGCCATCACCACGCCTTACCGCAACACCATCCCGGTAACCCACGAAGCACGCATGCCTGGCGACCTGTTCATGGAACGCCGCATTCGCTCGCTGGTACGCTGGAACGCGATGGCCATGGTAATGCGTACGAACCTGAAAGATTCTGACCTGGGTGGTCACATCTCCAGCTTCGCTTCCAGTGCGACCCTGTATGACATCGGCTTCAACTACTTCTTCCAGGCCCCGACCGACGAACACGGCGGCGACCTGATCTACTTCCAGGGCCACACCTCGCCAGGCGTTTACGCCCGTGCGTTCATGGAAGGCCGCATCACCGAAGACCAGATGAACAACTTCCGCCAGGAAGTCGACGGTCAGGGCCTGTCGTCCTACCCACACCCTTGGCTGATGCCTGACTTCTGGCAGTTCCCGACCGTATCGATGGGTCTGGGCCCGATCCAGGCGATCTACCAGGCACGCTTCATGAAGTACCTGGAACACCGCGGTTTCATCCAGCCGGGCAAACAGAAAGTCTGGTGCTTCCTGGGCGACGGCGAGTGCGACGAGCCGGAATCCCTGGGCGCCATCTCCCTGGCCGGCCGCGAGAAGCTCGACAACCTGATCTTCGTCATCAACTGCAACCTGCAGCGCCTCGACGGCCCGGTTCGCGGCAACGGCAAGATCATCCAGGAACTCGAAGGCGTGTTCCGCGGTGCTCAGTGGAACGTGACCAAAGTCATCTGGGGCCGTTTCTGGGACCCACTGCTGGCCAAAGACGTCGACGGCATCCTGCAACGTCGTATGGACGAAGTCATCGACGGCGAGTACCAGAACTACAAAGCCAAAGACGGCGCGTTCGTCCGTGAACACTTCTTCAACACGCCAGAACTCAAGGCGATGGTTGCTGATCTGTCCGACGACGAGATCTGGAAACTCAACCGTGGCGGCCACGACCCGTACAAGGTCTATGCGGCTTACCACGAAGCGGTCAACCACAAAGAACAACCAACCGTCATTCTGGCCAAGACCATCAAGGGTTATGGCACCGGTGCCGGCGAAGCGAAAAACACTGCGCACAACACCAAGAAAGTCGATGTCGACAGCCTGAAGTTGTTCCGCGATCGTTTCGACATCCCGGTCAAGGACGAAGAGCTGGAGAACCTGCCGTTCTTCAAGCCAGAGCCAAACAGCGCCGAAGCCCGCTACCTCAGCGAGCGTCGCACTGCATTGGGCGGTTTCGTGCCTCAGCGCCGCGCACAAAGCTTCAGCGTGCCGACTCCGGATCTGGACACCCTCAAGGCCATCCTTGACGGTTCCGGCGACCGTGAAATTTCCACCACCATGGCGTTCGTGCGAATCCTCGCGCAACTGGTGAAGGACAAGGAAATCGGCCCGCGCATCGTTCCGATCATCCCGGACGAAGCCCGTACCTTCGGTATGGAAGGCATGTTCCGTCAGCTCGGCATCTACTCGTCCGTCGGCCAGCTCTACGAGCCAGTCGATAAAGACCAGGTGATGTTCTACAAGGAAGACCAGAAAGGTCAGATCCTTGAAGAAGGCATCAACGAAGCAGGCGCCATGAGCTCGTTCATCGCTGCCGGTACTTCGTACTCCAGCCACAACCAGCCGATGCTGCCGTTCTACATCTTCTACTCGATGTTCGGCTTCCAGCGTATTGGCGACCTGGCTTGGGCCGCTGGTGACAGCCGTACCCGTGGCTTCCTGATCGGCGGCACCGCCGGCCGGACCACCCTGAACGGTGAAGGTCTGCAACACGAAGACGGTCACAGCCACCTGCTGGCTGCAACCATCCCGAACTGCCGCACCTACGATCCAACCTACGGCTACGAGCTGGCGGTGATCATTCAGGACGGCATGAAGAAGATGACCGAAGAGCAACAGGACATCTTCTACTACATCACCGTGATGAACGAGTCGTACCAGCAGCCAGCCATGCCGGCCGGTGCCGAAGAAGGCATCAAGAAAGGCATGTACTTGCTCGAAGAAGACACTCGCGATGCGGCGCATCACGTCCAGCTGATGGGCTCCGGCACCATCCTGCGTGAAGTCCGTGAAGCGGCGAAGATTCTACGTGAAGAGTTCAACGTTGGCGCTGACGTCTGGAGCGTTACCAGCTTCAACGAACTGCGTCGCGACGGCCTCGCTGTAGAGCGCAGCAACCGTCTGAAGCCGGGCCAGAAGCCTAAGCTGAGCTACGTCGAAGAGTGCCTGAACGGCCGTAAAGGTCCGGTCATCGCCTCTACCGACTACATGAAACTGTTCGCCGAGCAGATCCGTCAGTGGGTACCGTCGAAGGAATTCAAAGTCCTCGGCACCGACGGTTTCGGCCGCAGCGACAGCCGCAAGAAACTGCGTCATTTCTTCGAAGTCGACCGTCATTTCGTGGTGTTGGCAGCCTTGGAAGCACTGGCTGACCGTGGTGATATCGAACCTAAGGTGGTGGCTGAGGCCATCGTCAAGTTCGGCATCGACCCGGAAAAACGCAACCCACTGGACTGCTGAGGAGACATTTTGTGAGCGAACTCATTCGCGTACCTGACATCGGCAGCGGTGAAGGTGAAGTAATTGAACTGTTTGTGAAGGTCGGCGACCGTATCGAAGCCGACCAGAGCATCCTGACCCTGGAATCGGACAAGGCCAGCATGGAAGTGCCGGCCCCGAAAGCCGGTGTCATCAAGAGCCTGAAAGTGAAGCTGGGCGACCGTCTGAAAGAAGGCGACGAACTGCTTGAGCTGGAAGTCGAGGGCGCCGCTGAAGCGGCCCCTGCTCCGGCTGCTGCGCCGGCTGCAAAAGCTGAAGCCAAACCGGCTGCCGCTCCTGCAGCTGCCGCGCCAGCTGCTGCCCCTGCTGCCGCTTCGGTTCAGCAAGTGCACGTGCCGGACATCGGTTCGTCGGGCAAGGCGCAGATCATCGAGATTCAGGTCAAGGTCGGCGACACCGTCGAAGCTGATCAATCGTTGATCACCCTCGAATCCGACAAGGCGAGCATGGAAATCCCGTCGCCTGCCGCTGGCGTGGTCAAGGCCATCAGCGTCAAGCTCAACGACGAAGTCGGCACTGGCGACCTGATTCTGGATCTGGAAGTGGCGGGTGCTGCGGCCCCTGCTGCGGCCGCTCCAGCTCAAGCTGCTGCTCCGGCTGCTGCCGCTGCGCCTGCTCCGGCAGCCGCTCCAGCTGCACCGGTGGCTGACAGCGTTCAGGACATCCACGTTCCGGACATCGGTTCGGCCGGCAAAGCCAAGATCATCGAAGTGTTGGTCAAGGCTGGCGACAGCGTTGAAGCCGACCAGTCGCTGATCACCCTGGAATCCGACAAGGCGAGCATGGAAATCCCATCGCCTGCCGCTGGCGTGGTGGAAAGCGTTTCCATCAAGCTGGATGACGAAGTCGGTACCGGCGACCTGATCCTCAAGCTGAAAGTCAAAGGCGCAGCGCCTGCTGCTACCCCGGCTCCAGCTGCCGCCGCTGCTGCTCCGAGCGCTCCGGCACCTGCCGCTGCTGCTCCGGCTGCCGCTGCACCTGCTGCCGCTCCAGCCGCCGCACCGGCCAAGCCGGGCGCGAAAGTTCACGCCGGCCCAGCCGTGCGTCAACTGGCCCGTGAGTTCGGCGTCGAGCTGAACGCGGTCGGCGCCAGCGGCCCGCACGGTCGTATCTTGAAAGAAGACGTGCAGGTTTACGTCAAAGCGATGATGCAGAAGGCCAAGGAAGCACCGGCCGCTGCTGCTGGCGCAACCGGTGGCGCGGGCATCCCGCCGATTCCGGTCGTCGACTTCAGCCGTTTCGGCGAAATCGAAGAAGTGCCGATGACTCGTCTGATGCAGATCGGCGCGTCGAGCCTGCACCGCAGCTGGCTGAACATCCCGCACGTGACTCAGTTCGATTCGGCTGATATCACCGAGCTGGAAGCCTTCCGCGTCGCGCAGAAAGCCGTTGCAGAGAAGGCCGGCGTCAAGCTGACCATCCTGCCGCTGCTGCTCAAGTCCTGCGCGCACATGCTCAAGGAACTGCCGGACTTCAACAGTTCGCTGGCGCCAAGCGGCAAAGCGATCATCCGCAAGAAATACGTCAACATCGGCTTCGCCGTCGACACTCCGGATGGCCTGCTGGTACCGGTCATCAAGAACGTCGACCAGAAGAGCCTTCTGCAGCTTGCGGCTGAGGCGGCTGCGTTGGCCGCCAAAGCCCGCGACAAGAAGCTCACCGCTGACGACATGCAGGGCGCCTGCTTCACCATTTCCAGCCTCGGCCACATTGGCGGCACCGGCTTCACGCCGATCGTCAACGCGCCGGAAGTGGCGATTCTCGGTGTTTCCAAGGCAACCATCCAGCCAGTCTGGGACGGCAAAGCCTTCCAGCCGAAACTGATGCTGCCACTGTCGCTGTCCTACGATCACCGTGTGATCAACGGCGCCGCTGCCGCACGCTTCACCCAGCGTCTGGGCAGCCTGCTGGCGGACATCCGCACGATCCTGCTGTAACTCGATCGGCCCTCCGGCAACGGAGGGCCGATTGCTGCACCCTTTCGAGCGCCACACGCTCGTACCTCAACCCCGTCAGTTTGGCGGGGCTTTTTTTTGCCTGAAAAATCCTTCCGGTCTTTTTCCCACATGTTGCGCTGATATCGGCCACAAGCCTGGTCGACTTGGCGCCGATCTTTTTTATTCGTCACGCAACTAACCTAAGCGCAGCCAATTTAACTAAGCAAACTTCGCGAAAACTCATACTCATTAAAATTCATTCGAATGGATTCGACATGTTAAAACCCACTATCGGCCCGATTGTCGGCCACGTTACAACTAATCATGCGCGCATATTCATGCGTGGCGAGCGGCGCAACAATGCGCCGGTATTTGCCGGGGTGCGTTTTCGCAGTTCCGGCACACAACAATGGTCGAACGGCAACTTCGCACGCCTGAGCGAATTACGCGATATGTCGCAAGTATTCGCCCTGAACAACTTGAGCAGCGACACCGAATATGAATATCAGGCCGGCTGGTTCAGTCCGATGAATCCGGTGCACACGCCGGACAGCGTCGCTGAACTGCCGCTGCAATGGCCGCGAGAGATCTACCGCTTGCGCACCCGCTCCAGCAAGGTCCTGCAGCCCAGAGCCTATATCGTCGGCTCCTGCCGCTACCTGCGCATGACCGCCGGTGTCGCCGTCCTGCCGCAATTGGGCGATCGTATCTTCGCGTCCATCAATCAGGTGATCGAAGGCATACAACCGCCGATCAGCGCGGTATTGATGACCGGCGATCAAATTTACGTCGACGATTTGAATCTACTTGCACCGGATCGCGACTATAAAGATATCCTAAGCAAGTATCGCGCGGCTTTTTCCCAGCCGAATATAAAACGACTGATGTCCGGCACTTCGACTTACATGATTCTCGACGATCACGAAATCGAAGATAACTGGCCCGCCAATGCGAGCAAGTCCGACGGCGATTTATATCGCAACGCCATGGCCGCTTATGAGTTGTATCAGGCCAGTCACAGCCCGGCACACCCACTGACAACTAACGGCGAAGTAGATCACTCGACACTTGAGCATTACTGGTATCAATTCAGCGACGGCGATATCGAATGGTTTGTCACTGACAGTCGCACCCGCCGCCACTTGTCAGGCGATGATCGACGGATCCTCGACGAGGCACAGGAACAGGCCCTGCTCAAATGGCTGAGTCACAGCACGGCGCGGGTCAAGTTCGTGGTCACCAGCGTGATGTTCTATCCGGATCGCAAACTTAACGGCGATGACGCCTGGAAAGCCTTCCCCGAGCAGCGCCTGCGCCTGCTGGAAACCATCCGCACCCGGCGCATCAAGAATGTCGTGTTCATCTCCGGGGACGTGCATGGCTCGCTGACGGCTCGCCTGAGTCACAGTGAAGACCCGGATTTCGAAGTCCACACCGTGGTCTCCTCACCGCTGTGCAACAGCAAACTGCTGCCGTATGCCAAAGCGTCCACGTTCATTCTTGATCAGCCGCTGGTGCGTACGGCGGCCGGCGATTATCGACATGAGCTGAGCAGCACGGTGGTCAGTGAAGACAATTTCGCCCACCTGGTGGTCGAGGCCGGGCAGATTCAGGTCAATTACCACGACCGCGATGGCAAACAGCTGCAGTCGATCGCCATAAAACTGCGCTAAGCCTTGAAGATCGCAGCCTTCGGCAGCTCCTGCAGAGGGCGCATTGCCCTGTAGATATTGGCGAAGGCTGCGATCTTTGGCTCTTTTCAGCCACGGGCTGGAGAAATGTTCAGTGCAGCCGACATATTCTTATAGCACTTGGCCTTCATCTCTCTTGTCAGTCGGTGCCGCAATGATGCAACCTTGCCGCAGGCAACAGTAAAGAGGGCGCGAGCCCGGCGCGTTCAGCATATTTCCAAGCGAGTTCCCTTCATGAAGAGCCAACCCGATGCCGCCAGCCGTATGGCGGCCGAGGTAGTGACGCAGTTGCCTGTGCCCTCGCGGCTCGGCATGCTGCGTTTCGAGCGCTTGAATGAAGCCAGTTGGGCCATGCTGTTTCTCGATCCCAACTGCGAACGCCAGTTCGGTCAGCCGGCCGTCGAGCTTTGCGCGCTGGTCGGCTCACCCTACGCCAGCCTGATGGAACCCGAAGCGCGTTATCAACTGCACGACGCGATCCAGCAACAGTTGACCGCCAGCCCGCATTATCTGGTGCGATACACCCTGCACACGGCTGCCGGTGCGCTGAACATTCTGGAACTGGGCGAAGCCTACAAACAACACAACCGTCATCTGCTGCGCGGCTATCTGCTGGCGGTCGATCACGTCTTCGACGAAGCACCGCCACTGCCCTCCGTTGACCTCGAAACGCAGAATTCGCGCCTGCAAATCGCCCTTGAACTCAACCAACGGGCGCAGCAGGAACAACTGCAGCATTTGGAACGCGTACGCGCCCAGCAGGACTTGATTCTGTTGCTCGCTCGTCAGCGTTACAGCACGCACAACTCGCTGCAGGAAGCCGCCGAGCTGATCACCCGCTGCGCCTGCGATATCTATGAGATCGACTGCGCCAGCCTGTGGAACCTCGAAGGCCAGCATCTGGTGCCGATTTCCGCGTACCACCGCGCGACCCAGGAATACATCCTACCGGACGTGATCGACATCAGCAGTTTCCCCGACTACATGGAAGCGCTGCACAGCAGCCGCGCCATCGACGCACACAACGCGATGCGCGATCCGCGCACTCGCGAGATGGCCGAAGCCCTGCGCCCGCGCGACGTCAACGCGATGCTCGATGCGAGTATTCGCGTCGATGGCCAAGTGGTCGGCGTGCTGTGTCTGGAACAGACCGGCGTCACCCGCGCCTGGCAGTCCGACGAAATCGCCTTTGCCGGCGAGCTGGCCGACCAGTTCGCACAAGTCATCAACAACCACAACCGCCGCACCGCCACCAGCGCCCTGCACCTGTTCCAGCGTGCAGTCGAGCAAAGCGCCAACGCGTTTTTGCTGGTCAATTGCGACGGCGTGGTCGAGTACGTCAACCCGAGCTTCACCGCGATCACCCAGTACACCACCGAAGAAGTTCACGGCCAGCGCCTGTCCGAGCTGCCGGCGTTGGAAAACCTCAGTGAACTGCTGTTCGACGCGCCTTCGGCGCTGGCCAAGAGCAACAGCTGGCAGGGCGAATTCAAAAGCCGCCGCAAGAATCTCGAACCGTACTGGGGTCAGCTGTCGATCTCCAAGGTCTATGGCGATAACCGTGAGCTGACGCACTACATCGGCATCTACGAAGACATCACCCAGACCAAACTGGCGCAACAGCGCATCGAGCGTCTGGCCTACACCGACAACCTGACCAACCTCGGCAACCGGCCGGCGTTTATCCGCAATCTCGACGAACGCTTCGCCCGCGATAGCGATACGCCGATCAGCCTGTTGCTGGTGGACATCGACAACTTCAAGCGGATCAACGACAGCCTCGGTCACCAGACTGGCGACAAATTGCTGATCAGCCTCGCTCGGCGTTTGCGCAACAGCCTGAGTCCGAGCGGCAGCCTCGCGCGGTTCGCCAGTAACGAGTTTGCGGTGTTGCTCGACGATACCGATCTGGCGACCGGCCAGCAGATCGCCAACCAGTTGCTGGCGACCCTCGACAAGCCGATGTTCGTCGACAACCAGTTGATCAGCGTCACCGGTTCGGTCGGCTTGGCCTGCGCGCCGCTGCACGGTCGCGACCCGCAAACGCTGATGCGCAACGCCGGTCTGGCACTGCACAAGGCCAAGGCCAACGGCAAACATCAGGTGCAGGTCTTCACCGAAGCGTTGAATGCCGAGGCCAGTTACAAACTGTTCGTCGAGAACAACCTGCGCCGCGCCCTGACCCAGAACGAACTGGACGTGTTCTACCAGCCCAAGCTGTGCCTGCGCAGCGGTCGTCTGCTGGGCATGGAAGCATTGTTGCGCTGGAATCACCCGGAACGCGGCATGATCCGCCCGGACCAGTTCATCAGCGTCGCCGAAGAAACCGGTCTGATCATTCCGATCGGCAAGTGGATCGCCCGTCAGGCCTGCCGCATGAGCAAAGCGCTGACTGCTGCCGGGATGGGCAATCTGCAAGTGGCGATCAACCTGTCGCCCAAGCAATTCTCCGACCCGGATCTGGTCGCCTCCATCGCCAACATCCTCAAGGAAGAAGCGCTGCCGGCCTATCTGCTCGAACTGGAACTGACCGAAGGCCTGCTGCTGGAAGCCACCGAAGACACGCACTTGCAACTCGACCAGCTCAAGCGTCTCGGCCTGACCCTGGCCATGGACGACTTCGGCACCGGTTATTCGTCGCTGAGCTATCTGAAGAAATTCCCGATCGACATCATCAAGATCGATCGCAGCTTCATCCACGAAATTCCCGATAACCAGGACGACATGGAAATCACCTCGGCGGTGATCGCCATGGCGCACAACCTGAAACTCAAGGTCGTGGCCGAAGGCATCGAGACCGCCGAACAACTGGCGTTCCTGCGTCGCCACCGTTGCGATGTCGGACAGGGTTACCTGTTTGACCGGCCGATCCCCGGCGGCGAACTGATCCAGGCGCTGAAGCGCTACCCGCGCGGCCCGTTGTGCCTATAAACACCGCAAATCCCTTGTAGGCCTTCGCCTGCTCGCGATAGCGGTGTGTCAGCAACAAACCCTCTGACTGACCCACCGCTATCGCGAGCAGGCTCACTCCTACAATGTTGTGCGAGTACCCGCACATTTTGGGTAGTGATTAACCGGGCATCATTCGGCACACTGGCGGTCTGACTTTTTACATCCCATCCTGACTGAGAGGAACGATCATGGTTCTGCGCTCGGAAATTCTGGTGAACAAAAACGTGCTCCCGACTAAAGAACAAGCTCTGCCCGGCCGCGAAACCGCGATGACCCTGCCTGAAAAGCACTTCGTCTTCGAAGAAACCCCGCTGCTTGGCCCGTTTTTCCAGGACGTCGATTTTGCGATCTTCGGTCTGGGCTGTTTCTGGGGCGCCGAGCGCCGTTTCTGGCAGCGTGAAGGCGTGGTCAGCACGGTCGTCGGTTATGCCGGCGGCTTCACGCCGAACCCGACCTACGAAGAAGTCTGCTCGGGCCTGACCGGCCACGCGGAAGTGGTGCTGGTGGTGTATGACAAGGCAAAAGTCAGCTACGAAGAGTTGCTGGCGATGTTCTGGGAACTGCACAACCCGACGCAAGGCATGCGTCAGGGCAATGACATCGGCACGCAGTACCGCTCGGTGATCTACGCGACCTCGCCTGAGCATCTGGATGCGGCGCTGAAGAGCAAGGCGACCTATCAGGCCGAGCTGTCGAAAGCCGGTCTGGGCGAGATCAGCACCGAGATCGAACAGGCGCCGACCGTGTACTTCGCCGAGACGTATCACCAGCAGTATCTGGCGAAGAATCCTGAGGGTTACTGCGGGATTGGCGGCACCGGCGTGTGCATGCCACCGAGCCTGGCAGGCAATTAAATCCTGAAAGCAAAAGATCGCAGCCTTCGGCCGCTCCTACAGGAGATCAGTGATCGTCCGCACATTGGTGGACGACGCCGAACAGTGTAGGAGCTGCCGCAGGCTGCGATCTTTTGATCTTGCCGTTGATCAGCTCTCGGCAATCAGCCAATCCATCTGCCAGCCGCCCTGGGTCTGCCCCAGCTTCTTCGACAACCACGGCAGCAGCTCACGCAATTCTTCCTCCAGCCCCCACGGCGGATTGGCAATCGCCATGCCCGAGCCGTTCAGGCTGTTCGGCGTATCCAGCGGATGCACCAGCAATTCCACACGCAGCAACTTCGGCGCACCGGTGCCGGCCAGATCCTGATAGAACCGACGCAACGCGCGCTGGTCCTTTACCGGATACCAGATCGCCGCCACGGTTTGGCGCATGCGGCCAATCGCTTCTTTCAACGATGCCGCGCAACGCTGCATTTCATCGAGCTGTTCGAACGGCGGATCAATCAACATCACCGCGCGCTTTTCCTGCACCGGCAACATCGCCCGCGCGACGTGCCAGCCTTCGCCGAGATGAACCTTGACCCGACGATCACCGGCCATGTTGTCCTTGAGCAGCACGCCGTCTTCCGGGTGCTTCTCGTTGAGCATCACCCGATCCTGCGGGCGGGTCAGGCGCCGCGCCAGCTCCGGCGAACCCGGGTAGTAGCGCAACTGGCCGTCCGGGTTCATCTCGTGCAGCACCTTCATGTAGTCGGCGGTCAGCGCCGGCAGATCCGGCTGCTCCCACAAGCGCGCGATGCCTTCCAGGTACTCGCCGGTGCGATTCGCCTGATCGCCCTGCAAGTCATACAGACCGATGCCGGCGTGCGTGTCGAGATAGGCAAACGGCTGCTCCTTGCGCGACATCAGGGCGATGAGGCGGGTCAAGGTCAGGTGTTTGAACACATCGGCGTGATTGCCGGCATGGAAGGCGTGACGATAATTCATGGCTGCTCCTGCGAAGGGCGCAAAGTTTACCTTTTACCGGGCGGCAAGTCAGGGGTTGGCGGCTGAGCGGACAAAAGCCTTTCCCTCACCCTAGCCCTCTCCCGGAGGGAGAGGGGACTGACGGTGGTGATCTTGCGAGTTACATCGACCTGAAAGATCGGCGTGATCTCAGGTTTGGCCAAGCGAAGATCAGCGCAAAAGTCGCAAGTCGGCGTACATCACCCAGACAACTCGGCCAGCCCCCCCCCCCCCCCGAAACAACAACGCATATCCACGCTTGGCCAAGCCAAGTTCACCACTGAAGTCGCAAGTCGGCGCACATCACCCAGACACCTCGGTCAGTCCCCCCCCCGAAAAAACACCACCACCCAGGCTTGGCCAAGCCAAGTTCACCACTGAAGTCGCAGGTCGGCGTAGATCAGCCAGACAACTCGGTCAGTCCCCTCTCCCTCTGGGAGAGGGCTAGGGTGAGGGGCTTTGCTTTTAGGGCATGCTGCGCAGGCGCCTGCCGATGACATCAAGCACATCACAGCCGTCGCGCAAGGGGATCACGCAGAGCTGGGCGAAGTCGCTGAGGATGACGGAGTCGCATTCGACCGAGCCGCGCATGCACATGTTTTCCAGCACCTGGATCACGGCGCGCAAGCGGTGGTTGGCGGCGTCCATGAGGATGTCGAGGGGCACGTGGGTGTCGATGAACAGGGTGGGCATGTCGCTGCAATTGCCGGTCAGGGCCATGAAGCGGTTGTCGGGATGGGGGATGATTTTTTCGTAGGGTGGAGCCGTTCGTATTGTCGTCATTTCTATCTTCCATAGAGTGTAAAAGTGAACTGCCGCATTCCTTCCTACGGGATTGGGTGGCAGCCGTGCACGGGAGTAGGAAACCGACCCATGGAATTCGGCCACGCCGAAGCGTGTCCCGCACACAGCCGCCGCTGACGACATTGCTCACACAAGTTACGTGCCGCAATTCAAACAACAGCGCTGATGCACCATAGGTAGAGGGCTCCTACACCCTGTCACCACTCTCGCAGTGACAACGAAAAGACTATCCCTGCAACCCCACCAGTCATGAACCGCCGCAACTCGAAGGAATCGTCCGAGACCTTCGCCCCGAAAACTCACTCCGACTCTGCCAGCAAAAACGCCAGTAACGCCGATTGCGACGAATCTTCCGACATTGAAACCTGAAAAAACCGCCTCACCTTGCAACGCAAAACCGCCTCGGGAAAGGCCTCGAAAAGAACCGGATATTCTTCGCTCAACCACTGCAACGCATTAGCCGTTCGAACGTCATTACCCTGCTGCGCCAACACCGATTCCGGCACCTGCCACCAAGGAAATATCCGCCCCGAAACCTGCGCCCTGCCACCAACCTCCAGCGCCTGCCCATTGATCAAACAACGCCCGATCAGCGGGAACAGCTGCGCCGCGCCCACCTCATCGGCCTGCAAAATCGGCAACAGAAACCGCCCATCCCAAAAACGAAAAAACACCGTTTTGCCGTCCGGCATCAGCACTTGGGTCAGGCTGCGAAAGTGCGCCAGCACCTCTTCAAGACTCGCCGAAGACACCGCCAACCATCCCCAATCCCGCGATTCGGTAGTGGCGACCCAATGCAGTAACTCACTGTCAGTAGCGACAATTCCCACGTAAGGCATCACCGCATCCCACTCGGCATAGATCGTCTCGGCCCAGATCGGACTCGCCATGTCTGGCCAACCCTCAAGCGGCTTCGCCTCGCTGGCATTGCTGAATACCGCGAACAATTGCTCGGATGCTTGCAAAGGTTCGCGCGCCAACCAATCGGCAGGCAAAAGAAAATCAGGCTGCACAGAGACCGTCCTTGCAACGCTCACACTCTTCGCAGAATGGCGCATCACCCTTGAAACTCATGATTTGTGCAGCGGTGAGCATGGCAGCCGGCGCGGCGGCGAGTTTCTCCGGCAATCCCGGTACAACCGGCGCGGCACTCATCGCCGCCATCGGCGCACCACCCACAACAATCGGCACGCTGCTGAAAATGCCGCCGGGGCCGATGTTGATCCACTGCCCGCCCGCCTGAATCGTCGCACTCGCACCACCGTCGATGACCACTTGCTGACCGGCGCTGACGTGGAATTGCCCATTGGCGCTGATCGCCTGATTGCTCACGCGAATATGCCGATCGCCGATCACGCTCAGATGATCGTCCTGCCTCACTTCGGTCTGCCGCTGACCATGAGTGATGCGTTGCTCATCAGCCTTCAACTCGTGGCGGGCGGTGCCGGTGACGACGATGCTGCGCTGGTTGTCGACCTGCACCTGTTGATCATTCAGCACATGCTGCGTCCAGTTGCGCTGGGCGCGCAGGTAGATTTCTTCGGCGCCCTTGCGATCCTCAATGCGCAGTTCGTTGTAGCCACCACCGCCAGGGCTGCTCTGACTGCGGAAAATACTACGAGTCTTGTCCGCCGGCAGATCCAGCGGGATCGGCGTCGCGGCGTTAGGCAGACAGCCCACGACCAAAGGTTTGTCGGCGTCGGCATCGATGAAACCGACCAGCACTTCCATTCCCACGCGCGGAATCAACACACTGCCGTAACGGTCATGGGCCCAACCGCTGGCAACGCGCAGCCAGCAACTGGAATGCTCGTTCAATTCACCGTCGCGATCCCAGGCCAGTTGCACCTTGACCCGGCCGTACTCATCGCAGTGGATTTCGGTGTCTTTCGGCCCGGTCACAACCGCTGGTTGATAACCGGGCATGCGTGGTTTTTCCGGCCCCAGCGTCGGGCGAAAGAACACGTCCCACGGCGTGGCGAGAAAGCTATTCCGGTAGCCCTGAAATCCCTCGCCATCGCTGGTCACCGATTCCTCCAGCACTTGCGGCTGGCGGCCATGGTGTTCAACGGCAGTCAGCAGCCACAGGTCATTCCAGTCGTGGCGCGGATGCTCGGTCAGTTGCAGGAAATGTCCGCAAACCAGTGCGGATTCGTCGCTGATGCCTTCGGCCTGACGGTAATCGGCGACATGTCGCTCAAGTGCCCGCTGGGCGAGATGCTTGCCGGTTTCACGATCGTTGAATTGTCCGGGGAAGTGATAGTCCTCCAGCACTGGGCGTTGCTCAGCGTCGACACGACTTTCCAACTGCAGTCGCGGCTTGATGAAATTGTAATCGCGCCGGCTGACCACGCTGGTGCGGGTTTCCACGCGAACATTGAAACGCTGGATTGCCGGCGCACCAGCGGACATGCCACTGCCCGGCAGATACACCGTCGACTCGGCGAGACGCGGGAACACGGTCTGGTCATCGCCGAACACCAATAGGTGACCTTGCGGGCTGTGCTGAAAGTGGTAATGAATGCCGACCTCGGCACACAGACGCTGGATAAACGCCAGATCGCTCTCGGCGTACTGCACGCAATACTCGCGAACCGGGTATTCGCTGCCTAACCGAAACTCGAAAGCATCCCGAAGGATCGCGTGATCCTTAAGCACCTGCGCAACAATTTGCGGCACGCTCTGATGCTGGAAAATCCGCTGATTGATGCGGTGTCCCAGATACGTCAGACGTGGCACGAGGCTTAAGTGATAGCGCGTCAGACGTTTCCCCGAATCGCCCTGCCCGACCTGATAAATCTGACCATGAACACCAGAACCCTGAGCATCAAAACTCAGAAACGCCTGACAGTGCAGCAGGCTTTCGAGGTCAAGGTCCGGTCGCTCACTGACCAGTTCCAGCTCGAAACGAAAGGGTTGGCTGATGGCTTCCTTGCCCGTGAACTCAAGGACTTTGAGGTCATGTTGGGCGCCTTCGAGGGTCAACGTGAAACGCGGTTGATTGGCAGGCGCGAACATCCGATGTCTCTCTGCAGTGTGAGGGCGGGCGATTCTGCATGAGGGGCAAGGGGTGATGAATGGGTGACGGGAAAATCAGATTTGCCCTACCCTCATTGACGAAAAAACCTGCAAAAAGCGGCGCCTTCAACTACAGACAAGTCTCCAAAACCACCACCGAACCTTGTAGGAGTGAGCCTGCTCGCGATAGCAGTGTGACAGTCAACATTTTCGTTACTGATACACCGCTATCGCGAGCAGGCTCACTCCTACAGGGGAGCGCGGTGAATCAGAGAAAACATGGGCACAAAAAAACGGCCCGTCTCCTGTAGGAAACGGGCCGTTTTCGGGTGAGCTTCAGCTCAGAACAATCACTTGTTCAAGTGGAAATCTTTTTCCGCTGCTTCGAAGCGCTGCACCATGCCTCTGGTCGGCTCGCCCATCTTGCTGACGATGTAGATGGCCAGGCTGGCGAAGATGAAGCCCGGGATGATTTCGTACAGACCCATCACCTCGAAATGCTTCCACACCACCACGGTGATCGCGCCGACCAGGATACCGGCCAGTGCGCCGTCGCGGGTCATTTCTTTCCAGATAACCGAGATCAGCACAACCGGACCGAACGCAGCACCGAAACCGGCCCAAGCGTAGGACACCAGACCCAGTACGCGGTTTTCCGGGTTGGCCGCCAGGGCGATCGCGATCAGTGCAACCAACAGCACCATGGCGCGGCCGACCCAGACCAGCTCCAGTTGCGAAGCGGATTTACGCAGGAAGGTTTTGTAGAAGTCTTCGGTCAGGGCGCTCGAGCACACCAGCAACTGGCAGCTCAAAGTACTCATCACAGCGGCCAGAATGGCCGACAGCAGCACGCCGGCAATCCATGGGTTGAAGAGGATCTTGGCCAGTTCGATGAACACACGCTCGTGGTTCTCGGTCACGGGACCGGCAACTTCCGGGTGCGCCGAGAAGTACGCGATACCGAAGAAGCCCACGGCCACGGTGCCACCCAGGCACAGGATCATCCAGGTCATGGAAATGCGACGCGCCTTGGCGATCGATTTCACCGAATCCGCCGCCATGAATCGGGCGAGGATGTGCGGTTGACCGAAGTAGCCCAGACCCCAGCCCATCAGCGAGATGATGCCGATGAAAGTGGTGCCTTTGAGCATGTCGAAGTTGCTTGGGTCATTGGCTTCAATGGCGAGGAACGTGGTGTCGACGCCGCCGGTAGCCAGCAGGACGATGATCGGCGTGAGGATCAGCGCGAAAATCATCAGCGTGGCTTGTACGGTGTCAGTCCAGCTCACCGCGAGGAAACCGCCAACGAAGGTGTAGGCAATCGTCGCTGCAGCACCGGCCCACAGCGCTGTCTCGTAGGACATGCCGAAGGTGCTTTCGAACAGACGCGCGCCAGCGACGATGCCGGATGCGCAGTAAATGGTGAAGAACACCAGAATCACGATCGCCGAAATGATGCGCAGCAGGCCGCTTTTGTCTTCGAAACGGCTGGAGAAGTAGTCCGGCAGGGTCAGGGCATCGCCGTTGTGCTCGGTCTGCACACGCAGACGGCCGGCGACGAACAGCCAGTTCAGATAAGCACCGACGATCAGGCCGATGGCGATCCAGCTTTCGGACAGACCGGACATGTAGATGGCGCCCGGCAGGCCCATCAACAGCCAGCCGCTCATGTCGGAAGCACCGGCAGACAGCGCGGTGACGACGCTGCCCAGGCTACGGCCGCCAAGAATATAGTCAGACAGGTTATTGGTGGAGCGATAGGCCATGAAGCCGATCAGCACCATTGCTGCGATGTAGATCACGAACGTGATCAGTGTTGGATTGCTTACGCTCATTAAGTTACGCCCTGGCTTTGTTTTTATGTAGCAGCGGTGATGAACCGCGCGCAAACGACGACGTTTGGCAGACGATTTCAGATCCCGCGCATTTAGGACTGATGTTTCCCCAGGAAAGCCACCAGCCGATGCACCGGGTTATCCCGGTTGCACCTAGGGCGCGAATGCTATGCAACAAACCAAAAAAGGTGCAACCAGTTTCGCGCGAATTAGTTGCACCTAGTCGGATATTCCGAGAAACAGGCAGTTTTTGCTCCCTTTTAGCGCAGTCAGAGGGTGTTGCTAGAAGTAAAAGCACCAAGCAAGTGCGGCATTTGCGTACCAGAAAATAATTCCTGACGAAGCGTTTATTTTTCCGACAAAAAAAGGGTTGCACCCGGTTGCACCTCTCTCAGCGCACGGCTAATCTTGCCGCCAGCTGATGCCACGCAACTGTGGCAACCATGAGGATAAAAATATGGCTACCACCACCCTTGGGGTCAAACTCGATGACCCGACCCGCGAGCGCCTGAAGGCGGCCGCGACCTCGATTGATCGCACACCGCACTGGCTGATCAAGCAGGCAATTTTCAATTACCTGGAAAAACTCGAGGGTGGTGCAACCCTGACCGAGCTGAACGGTTTGACCGCCAAGGACGCCGATGAGGCGGGCGAAGTCCACACCGATCACGCCCACCAATGCTTCCTCGAATTCGCTGAAAGCATCCTGCCGCAGTCAGTTCTGCGCGCCTCGATCACCGCTGCCTACCGTCGCCCTGAGCCGGAAGTGGTGCCAATGCTGATCGAACAGGCTCGCCTGCCGGTAGCCATGGCTGAAGCCACCAACAAACTCGCCGCCTCCATCGCGGAAAAACTGCGTAACCAGAAAAGTGCCGGCGGTCGCGCAGGCATTGTTCAGGGCCTGCTGCAGGAATTTTCCCTGTCGTCCCAGGAAGGTGTGGCACTGATGTGCCTGGCCGAAGCACTGCTGCGTATCCCGGACAAGGGCACTCGCGATGCCCTGATCCGCGACAAGATCAGCACCGGCAACTGGCATCCGCACTTGGGCAACAGCCCGTCGCTGTTCGTCAACGCCGCCACTTGGGGCCTGCTGCTGACCGGCAAACTGGTCTCGACGCACAACGAAGCGGGCCTGACCTCTTCGCTGAGCCGCATCATCGGCAAGAGCGGCGAGCCGATGATCCGCAAGGGCGTCGACATGGCCATGCGCCTGATGGGCGAGCAGTTCGTCACCGGTGAAACCATCGCCGAAGCCTTGGCCAACGCGAGCAAGTTCGAAGCCAAGGGCTTCCGTTACTCCTACGACATGCTCGGTGAAGCGGCACTGACCGAACACGATGCGCAGAAGTACCTGGCGTCGTACGAACAAGCCATTCACTCGATCGGCAAAGCGTCCCACGGCCGTGGGATTTATGAAGGCCCGGGCATTTCCATCAAGCTCTCGGCACTGCACCCGCGTTACAGCCGTGCGCAGTACGAGCGTGTGATGGACGAGCTGTACCCGCGCCTGCTGTCGCTGACCCTGCTGGCCAAGCAATACGACATCGGCCTGAACATCGACGCCGAAGAAGCCGACCGTCTCGAACTGTCGCTGGATCTGCTTGAGCGCCTGTGCTTCGAGCCACAACTGACTGGCTGGAACGGCATCGGTTTCGTCATCCAGGCGTACCAGAAGCGTTGCCCGTACGTGATCGACTACGTGATCGACCTGGCTCGCCGCAGCCGTCATCGCCTGATGATCCGTCTGGTGAAGGGCGCGTACTGGGACAGCGAAATCAAGCGCGCCCAGGTCGAAGGCCTCGAAGGCTAT
This sequence comes from Pseudomonas sp. SCA2728.1_7, assembly GCF_018138145.1. Classification (NCBI taxonomy): domain Bacteria; kingdom Pseudomonadati; phylum Pseudomonadota; class Gammaproteobacteria; order Pseudomonadales; family Pseudomonadaceae; genus Pseudomonas; species Pseudomonas sp. SCA2728.1_7. Next base: position 3,640,339 of record NZ_CP073104.1, read on the forward strand.
CCGGTCTACACCCGCAAGGTGTACACCGACGTTTCCTACATCGCTTGCGCCCGCAAACTGCTGTCGGTGCCGGAAGTCATCTACCCGCAGTTCGCCACGCACAACGCCCACACCCTGTCGGCGATTTACCACATTGCCGGTCAGAACTATTACCCCGGCCAGTACGAATTCCAGTGCCTGCACGGCATGGGCGAACCGCTTTACGAACAAGTTGTAGGCAAAGTTGCCGACGGCAAGCTGAACCGTCCGTGCCGCGTGTACGCACCGGTCGGCACCCACGAAACCCTGCTGGCGTACCTCGTACGTCGCTTGCTGGAAAACGGTGCGAACACCTCGTTCGTCAACCGCATCGCCGACCAGTCGATTTCGATTCAGGAGCTGGTGGCCGATCCGGTGGCGCAGATCGAGCAGATGGCGACTGTGGAAGGTGGCTTCGGCCTGCCGCACCCGCGCATTCCGCTGCCGCGTGACCTGTACGGTGCCGAACGCGCCAACTCCAGCGGCATCGACATGGCCAACGAACATCGCCTGGCTTCGCTGTCCTGCGCCCTGCTCGCCACCGCGCACAACGACTGGAAAGCCGCGCCGATGCTCGGTTGCGCTTCCAGCAATGAAACGCCGGCAGCGGTGCTGAACCCGGCAGATCACCGTGATGTGGTCGGCCACGTTCAAGAAGCCACCGTCGAAGACGTCGACAACGCCATTCAATGCGCGCTGAACGCCGCACCGATCTGGCAGGCCACCCCGCCCGCCGAACGCGCCGCGATTCTGGAGCGTGCCGCTGACTTGATGGAAGGCGAGATTCAGCCGCTGATGGGCCTGCTGGCTCGCGAAGCCGGCAAGACTTTCGCCAACGCCATTGCCGAAGTCCGTGAAGCGGTCGACTTCCTGCGTTATTACGCAGTGCAGGCGCGCAACGATTTCAGCAACGACGCCCACCGCCCACTGGGTCCGGTGGTGTGCATCAGCCCGTGGAACTTCCCGCTGGCGATCTTCAGCGGTCAAGTCGCTGCCGCTCTGGCTGCCGGTAACCCGGTATTGGCCAAGCCTGCCGAGCAAACTCCGCTGGTGGCGGCTCAAGCCGTGCGCTTACTGCTCGAAGCCGGGATTCCGGAAGGCGTGCTGCAACTGCTGCCGGGTCGAGGTGAAACCGTCGGCGCCGGCCTGGTTGGCGATGAGCGCGTCAAAGGCGTGATGTTCACCGGTTCTACCGAAGTCGCGCGTCTGCTGCAACGCAACATCGCTGGCCGTCTCGACAGCCAGGGCCGTCCGATTCCGCTGATCGCCGAAACCGGCGGGCAGAACGCGATGATCGTCGATTCCTCGGCACTGACCGAACAAGTCGTCATCGACGTAGTGTCCTCGGCCTTCGACAGCGCCGGCCAGCGTTGCTCGGCGCTGCGGGTACTGTGCCTGCAGGAAGATTCCGCTGATCGCGTCATCGAAATGCTCAAAGGTGCCATGGCCGAAAGCCGTCTCGGCAACCCGGAGCGCCTGTCCGTGGACATCGGCCCGGTGATCGACGCCGAAGCCAAGGCGGGCATCGACAAGCACATCCAGGGCATGCGCGACAAAGGTCGCAACGTCTACCAAGTGGCCATCGCTGACACCGAAGAAGTCAAACGCGGCACCTTCGTCATGCCGACCCTGATCGAACTGGAAAGCTTCGACGAGCTGCAACGCGAGATCTTCGGCCCGGTGCTGCACGTGGTGCGCTACAAGCGCAAAGAGATCGATCAACTGATCGCTCAGATCAACGCTTCCGGTTATGGCCTGACGCTGGGCGTACACACGCGCATCGACGAGACCATCGCCAAGGTGATCGACAACGTCAATGCCGGTAACGTCTACGTTAACCGCAACATCGTCGGCGCCGTGGTCGGCGTGCAGCCATTCGGCGGCGAAGGCCTTTCGGGTACTGGCCCGAAAGCCGGTGGCCCGCTGTACCTGTACCGTTTGCTGGCGACACGCCCTACCGACGCCATCGAACAATCCTTCGCTCGCGGTGATGCCGTTATCGCTCCGGACGTTCGTTTGCGCGACGCCATGAGCAAACCGCTGAATGCCTTGAAAGCCTGGGCTGAAAGCAACAAGTACGCCGACCTGAGCACGCTGTGCGTGCAGTACGCTGCGCAATCGCAGAGCGGCATCACCCGCGTGCTGGCCGGCCCGACCGGCGAGAAGAACAGCTACGCCATCCTGCCGCGCGAGCACGTGCTCTGCCTGGCCGAGGTTGAAGGTGATCTGCTGACGCAACTGGCTGCGGTGCTGGCGGTAGGCGGTTCGGCGGTATGGCCGGAATCCGACATCAGCAAGGCACTGTTCGCACGCTTGCCGAAGGAGATTCAGGCGCGGATCAAGCTGGTTGCTGACTGGAACAAGGATGAGGTGGTGTTCGATGCGGTTCTGCATCACGGCCATTCCGACCAGTTGCGCGGCGTTTGCCAGCAGATTGCCAAGCGTGCCGGCGCAATCGTTGGGGTTCAGGGCTTGTCCCAGGGCGAGACCAACATTGCCTTGGAGCGCCTGGTGATTGAGCGGGCGTTGAGCGTTAACACGGCTGCGGCGGGTGGTAATGCGAGCTTGATGACCATCGGCTAAACCGCTGTAACTCCAGGCGACCGCAACGGTCGCCTGGAATGCACTTCCCTGTAGGAGTGAGCCTGCTCGCGATAGCGGTCTGTCAGTCAAAATAAATGTGTCTGACAGACCGCTATCGCGAGCAGGCTCACTCCTACATTTGATTAGTGTCGCCCTCACCTCTGCATCACTCTCATCAATCATCCTGTTCAGCCTTTATCAGCACGCCTAGACTCGGCCCAACCCCAATTTCAGGTAGGCCGCCATGTCCGAGACGCTGCTCAGTTCCCGCAATCTGGCTTTCGAGCTGTATGAAGTCCTCGATGCCGAGGGCCTGACCCGGCGTGAGCGCTTTGCCGAGCACAACCGCGAGACCTTCGACGCCGCCATCGGCACCGCGCGCAACATTGCCGAGAAGTACTTTGCGCCGCACAACCGCAAGGGCGACGAGAACGAGCCGCGCTACGAGGACGGTCAGGCGATTCTGATTCCTGAAGTGAAACCAGCGGTGGATGCCTTCCTTGAAGCCGGATTCCTCAACGCCGCGAGAAGTTTCGACGCCGGCGGCATGCAACTTCCTACGCTGCTATCGCAAGCCTGCTTCGCGCATTTCCAGTCAGCCAACGCCGCTTCGACGTCCTACCCGTTCCTGACCATGGGCGCGGCGAACCTGATCGAGAGCTTCGGCACTGAGGAGCAGAAACAACGCTTCCTGCAACCGATGATCGATGGCCGCTTCTTCGGCACCATGGCCCTGACCGAACCCCATGCCGGTTCGTCCCTGTCGGATATTCGTACGCGCGCCGAGCCTGCGTCCGACGGCACCTATCGTCTGAAGGGCAACAAGATCTTCATTTCCGGCGGCGATCACCCGCTGTCGGAGAACATCGTGCACATGGTGCTGGCCAAGCTGCCCGACGCACCTGCGGGCGTTAAAGGCATTTCGCTGTTTATCGTGCCGAAATTTCTCGTCAACGATGACGGGAGCTTGGGCCAACGCAACGACGTGCTGCTGGCGGGGCTGTTCCACAAGATGGGCTGGCGCGGCACCACCTCCACGGCGTTGAACTTCGGCGATAACGGTGAGTGCGTCGGCTATCTGGTCGGCGAGCCGCACCGTGGCTTGAGCTACATGTTCCAGATGATGAACGAGGCGCGGATCGGCGTTGGCATGGGTGCAGTGATGCTCGGTTATGCCGGTTATCTGTATTCGCTGGAGTATGCTCGCGAGCGTCCACAAGGGCGGGTGCCGGACAGCAAGGATCCGACCACCGCACCGGTGGCGATCATTCAGCACGCCGATGTCAGACGTATGCTGTTGACGCAGAAGTCCTACGTTGAAGGTGCATTTGACCTCGGCCTTTACGCGGCGCGCTTGTTCGATGACACCACGACACTTGAGAGCGAAGCCGAGCGTAAACAGGCGCATGAATTGCTGGATCTGCTGACACCGATCGTCAAATCCTGGCCATCGGAGTTCTGCCTGAAGGCCAACGAACTGGCGATCCAGATTCTTGGCGGTCACGGCTACACCCGCGAATATCCGGTGGAACAGTACTATCGCGACAACCGCTTGAACCCGATTCACGAAGGCACTCACGGCATTCAGTCGCTGGACTTGCTCGGGCGCAAACTGGCGCAGAACGGTGGTGCTGGCCTGAAACAATTGATTCGACTGATCGCCAGCACGGCCGAGCGCGCAACGGCGTACGACTCGCTGACTGCATTGCGTGAGCCACTGGAGAAACTGGTGGCGCGCCTGCAAACGGTGACCATTGGTTTGTTGACCGATCTGGCACAGGGCAAGGTCAATAGCAGTCTGGCGAACTCGGCGTTGTACCTGAAGGTGTTCGGGCACACGGTGATTGGCTGGCGCTGGCTGGAGCAGGCGATTCGTGCTGAGGAAGGGTTGGCCAAGGGCAATTTGGCGGATGCTGACTTCTATAAGGGCAAGCTGCAGGCGGCGCGGTATTTTCTGACGTGGGAAGTGCCGGCTTGCCACCATGAACTGACGTTGCTGGAGGCGCGGGATGATACGTGCCTGGCGATGCAGGATGCGTGGTTCTGAAAGCCGACCCTCACCCCAGCCCTCTCCCGGAGGGAGAGGGGGCCGACCGGGGGATGCTTGAATACTTCATCGACCTGAAAGAGGTTCACCGAATCCATAATCGACTGGCGTTTTCAGGTCAATGTATAGCGAAAGACACCTCGGTCAGTCCCCTCTCCCTCCGGGAGAGGGCTAGGGTGAGGGGCTTTTCTGGCTCAACACTCAACTCAACTCAACTTGAACCCACCCATCTGCCGCGCCAGATCATCCGCCAGCTTCTGCAACATCTGACAATCCTCACGACACGCCCGAACCTCCCCCGCCGTCGCCCGCGCCAAATCAGAAATCCCCTGCACATTACGGTTGATCTCTTCAGTCACCGCCGACTGCTCTTCCGTCGCCGTCGCCACCTGATGGTTCATGTCGCTGATGCGCTCGACCTGCCCCGTAATCGCGGTCAACGACGCCCCGGTACGCTGGCTCGACTCAACCCCGGTGCCGGTTGCGGCTTGACCGGTGCGCATAGACGACACGGCGTTTTCCGCACCTTGCTTGAGGCTGCCGATCATCTGTTGAATCTCGTCAGTAGACGCTTGAGTGCGTCGCGCCAAAGTACGCACTTCATCAGCAACAACCGCAAAGCCGCGACCCATATCCCCGGCTCGCGCCGCTTCGATGGCGGCATTGAGCGCCAACAGATTGGTCTGCTCGGACACGCCGCGAATCACCGCCAGCACCGAATCAATCGACGCGACTTGATGCGCCAACTCACCCACTGCCCCCGCCGCCACACCAATCTCATCGGACATGCTTTCAATATGCTTGATCGAGCCACCGACCACTTCCCGCGCCTGCATCGCTTCATCCCGCGCGGTTTGCGAGGCCAGCGCCGCATTACCAGCGTTCTGCGCAATCTCCTGAACCGTCAGACCCATTTCGTGAACAGCGGTCGCGACCATGTCGGTCATCTCCTGCTGACGGCCGGAACGTTCAGCGGTGTTCTCCACCACTTTCGCCACTTGCCCCACGGCCGTGCGCAGACGCTCGCTGGTGGTCAGCACTTCACCGATCATGCCGCGCTGGCTATCGAGGAAACGGTTGAAGCCGCGAGCGAGGTCGCCCAGCTCATCGGCACGGCTGGAATCTAACCGGTGGGTCAAATCTCCACCGCCGCTACCGATTGCTACCAGCGCAGCTGTTACCTGGCGAATCGGTCGCACCAAACCTTGCGCCAGCCACACCACCAAAGCGAGGCAAACCAATGCCACGGCCAGACCGATACCGCCGCTCATCCACATGGCTTTGCGCGCCTCGGCGTAGATCTGCGATTGCGGCACTTCGGCCACGAGGGTCCAGCCTAGACCACGCAACGGCAGGCTGAAGGCGAGGAAGTCTTCGCCATCCCGTTGGAAGCTGCTGCTGACGGCGGCAGCCTTTGAGGTAGAGAGCTGGCCCATGACGGCCTGCGCTGCATTGGCGCCGATCTGCTCGCTCAAGGTGCGTTTGCCGCTGAACTGCGCCTCGGGATGCACCTGGATCAAACCGTCGGAACGCACGAGATAGACCTTGCCGCGCTCACCAAAGCTAAAATTGTGGATCAGCTCCGACAGCTCTTTCATGCTCAAACCGAGCCCGGCCACACCGACCACTTTGCCGGCCTGCTCGACCTTCAAATCGATGAACAGCGCCAACTCTCCGGTCGCCCCGTCGTTGTCGATATTCAGAGTGCGCGGCTGATCGCTGTCGAGGAAGGAATAGAACCACGCGTCAGCCGGTTTTGAACGGCTGAGGGTGCGATCCAGGCCTTTTTCGGTGATGTAATGATTGGATTCGGTGCCGATGATCAAAGCGGTGAAGGCTTTATGTTCGGCGCGGATGCCTTCCAGATACTGCGCGAAGCCCGCTGTTTTGCTGCTGTCTTCGCCTGAGGCGAGCCAGTCGCGGACCATCGTATTGCTGGCGATATCTTTGGCCGCCGTCAGCGGTTGCACGAGGATGCGCTCGATATCGTTGCGCGTCGCTTCGATGCTCGACGGCAGTGCTTGTTCGACCAGATAGCTCTGGGCGAGACGGTTGACCACCAGGGTATAAATGCCAACCACGATCAGGATACTGACCAGCAGGGCGGTGCCCATGCTGAGAATCAGCTGCCATTGAATACTGCGTCGCCACAACTGCATGGAGCACCCCCAAAGAATAAGTGGCCGAAACAATGCAACAGCCGTGCCGATTGTATACAACCCAGTCGACAATCTATTCTTTGGTTGTGCGCAGCTTCATCAACCCTGATTGATGGTCTTGGCAATTGTGTCGACCGTGGCGCTGACTTGCTCTTGGTAACGGTCGAGTTCTTCTTTGTGCTGCTTCTTCATTTCAATCTGCTGCGAGCACAGATTCATCGCCGCCAGCACCAGCAAGCGGTCACCGATCAGTGTCGGGTATTTGCGCTTGGTGTCATCCAGCGCTGCCTTGAGCATCATGGCCGCGTCCAGCAGGGTCTGTTCTTCCCCGGCCGGTGCCTTGATCGAATAGTCCTCCCCGAGAATGGAGACGACTTTTACCCCTGCTGTGTGGTGGTTCATGCGCTGACCGGACCTGCGTTGACGCGATCAACCAGTGCCTGAATGCGGGCTGCGGTGGCGCCGTGCTTTTCTTCCTGCTCCATCAGGTTCAGTTGCAGGCTTTCGTTTTCATCCTTGGCCTGGGCCAGTTCCGTGGACAGGGTCTGGTTGGTTTGCGCAAGGCTCTGGTTCTGTTGCACCAGGTCGCTGACGAGCTGTTCCAATTGGCTGAGGGATGCTTCCAACATTTTGATCTTCCAAGCGTTTTTCAAAGGGCGCGTACGATAAAGAAAAGTCACCACGGATGCCAGGGTTAAACCGGCGCAAAGCCTTGATTTTCCTGGTGGCGGATCGTTCCTGCGAGTTTTAAAGACTGTGATCTGCCGATCTGGTTCCTGCACTTCGTCGCCCCGGCCCTTCTGCGACAAATACGCACAGTGCCTCAAGACTTTAGTCGTATGACCGATAAGTCATCCATATCGCAGTCTCAGCCCGCATGGAAGCGGCCCTCTCTTGGTATCCGCCCCATGTCCCTTCGCAATATGAATATCGCCCCACGGGCGTTTACCGGCTTCGCCCTGATCGGCGGCCTGATGCTGATTCTCGGTGTGTTCGCCCTGAACCAGATGAGCAAAATCCGCGGCGCCGCCGAAGACATTTCGTCCAGCAGCGTGCCGAGCATCAAGAACCTCGACGAGTTCACCCAGCTGACCCTGCGCCTGCGCGTGCTGTCGTACCGCTTGCTGGTCAACCGTGAACCGGACGTGCAGCAGAAAACCGTTGAGTTGCTGGACATGCGCAACCAGCAGATTCGCGCGGCTCAAACGGCCTACGAGCCACTGATCGGCAGCCCTGAGGAACGTGCAGCGTACGACCAGTACGTGCAGTTGCTCGGCCAATACCGCCAGATCGAAGACCGCATGAAGAGCCTGTCGCGCAACAATCAAGTCGATGAGTTGCGCACCCTGCTCAACACCGAGTTGCTGAACAACTCCGAAGCAGTGAACAGCGTGCTCAACCGTCTGATGCAGATCAACGGCGAGCAGATCAGCGAGACCAATCAGCAAGCGGCCGATCAGTACTCTTCGGCGTTTGATCTGGTCGTGACTCTCCTGGTAATCGCCACTGGCCTGACCTTCCTGTTCGCCTGGCTGCTGACCACCAGCATCACCAAACCGATTTCGAAAGCACTGGAAGCGGCGGAAACCATCGCCGAAGGTAATCTGACCCAGCCGATCCATGTTGATGGCACGGACGAAGCCGGTCGCCTGCTGGCGGCAATGGCGAAGATGCAATCGAAGCTGCGTGACACCTTGCAGCGCATTTCCGGTTCGGCCACTCAGCTGGCTTCGGCCGCTGAAGAACTGAACAGTGTCACCGACGAAAGCGCGCGTGGCCTGACTCAGCAGAACAATGAAATCGAACAGGCGGCCACTGCCGTCAACGAGATGACCAGCGCTGTGGAGGAAGTCGCACGCAACGCCGTGAGCACTTCGGAAGCCTCGAAAAACGCCACCACTTCCGCCGGCGACGGTCGTGACCTGGTGCAGGAAACCGTCAGCGCCATCGAACGCATGAGCGCCGATGTGCAGAGCACTGCGTCGTTGATCGGTGATCTGGCCAATGAATCCCGTGATATCGGTAAAGTGCTCGACGTGATTCGTGGTCTGGCCGACCAAACCAATCTGCTGGCACTGAACGCGGCGATTGAAGCGGCGCGTGCCGGTGAAGCGGGTCGCGGGTTTGCCGTGGTGGCAGACGAAGTACGTGCCTTGGCGCACCGCACTCAACAGTCGACCAGCGAAATCGAGCGGATGATCGGCAGCATTCAGAGCGGTACCGAACACGCCGTGGATTCGATGCGCAACAGCACCGAGCGCGCCGAGTCGACCCTGAACATCGCCCGCGGCGCCGGGATGTCGCTGGACACCATCAACACCGCCATCGTCGAGATCAACGAGCGCAACCTGGTGATCGCCAGCGCGGCTGAAGAGCAGGCGCAGGTGGCGCGGGAAGTGGATCGCAATCTGGTGAATATTCGTGATTTGTCGGTGCAATCGGCGACCGGCGCGAATCAGACCAGTGCGGCGAGTAATGAACTGTCGCGGTTGGCGCTGGACCTGAACAACATGGTTGGGCGGTTCAGCCTGTAAATTTTTAGATCAAGATCAAAAGCCCCTCACCCCAGCCCTCTCCCAGAGGGAGAGGGGGAAAGGGAGCAGATCTTCGTGTTTTTCAAAACCTGAGTTCGACCCGGAATTTCAGGTCGGTGCAACTTGAACAAACTCCTCGATCAGTCCCCTCTCCCTCCGGGAGAGGGGGGAAAGGGGGCAGATCTTCGTGTTTTTCAAAACCTGTGCTCGACTCGAAATTTCAGGTCGGTGCAACTTGAACAAACACCGCGATCAGTCCCCTCTCCCTCCGGGAGAGGGGGGGAAAGGGGGCAGATCTTCGTGTTTTTCAAAACCTGCGCTCGACTCGGAATTTCAGGTCGGCGTACCTCGCACAAACACCTCGATCAGTCCCCTCTCCCTCCGGGAGAGGGCTAGGGTGAGGGCTGCAATCTTCCGCCGAACTAAAATTCCGAACACGCCAGCGTAAAAACCTTTTTGACAGCATCACATTTCAACAGGTTAGAATCGCTGGCACGCAGACTGCATGGTCAGTTTGTGCCCGTCTTTACGCTTCTGGAGTACTGCCTTTGAATGCGACGACCATCAACAGCCTGTTCTTGATCGGCGCGTTGCTGGTAGGCGCAAGCATTCTTGTCAGTTCTCTTTCTTCCCGTCTCGGCATTCCGATTCTGGTCATTATTCTTGCGGTCGGCATGGCCGCCGGGGTCGATGGCGGCGGGATTATTTTCGATAACTACCCGACGGCCTATCTGGTCGGCAACCTCGCACTCGCAGTGATTCTCCTCGACGGCGGCTTGCGTACGCGGGTGTCGAGTTTCCGCGTGGCGTTATGGCCGGCGTTATCGCTGGCCACGGTCGGGGTGTTGATTACCACCGGGCTGACCGGCATGGCCGCTGCCTGGCTGTTCGATCTGAATCTGATTCAAGGCTTGTTGATCGGTGCCATCGTTGGCTCGACCGACGCTGCAGCGGTGTTCTCGCTGCTCGGCGGCAAAGGCCTGAACGAGCGGGTTACCGCCAGCCTGGAAATCGAATCCGGCAGCAACGACCCGATGGCGGTGTTTCTCACCGTGACCCTGATCGACATGCTCGCCAGCGGCCAGACCGGTTTGCACTGGAGCCTGTTGACCCACCTGATCCGCGAGTTCGGCATCGGCGGCGTGATCGGCCTCGGTGGCGGTTGGTTGATGCTGCAACTGGTCAACCGCATCAATCTGGCCGCCGGGCTGTATCCGATTCTGGTGATCGCCGGCGGTCTGGTGGTGTTCGCCCTGACCAACGCCCTGCATGGCAGCGGCTTCCTCGCCGTTTACCTGTGCGGTCTGGTCATCGGCAACCGCCCAGTGCGCAGCCGCCACGGCATTCTGCACATGCTCGACGGCATGGCATGGCTGGCGCAGATCGGCATGTTCCTTGTGCTCGGCCTGCTGGTCACGCCGCACGATTTGCTGCCGATCGCCCTGCCCGCTCTCGGTCTGGCACTGTGGATGATTCTGTTTGCGCGGCCATTGTCGGTGATGGTTGGCCTGCTGCCGTTCAAAGCGTTCCATGGCCGCGAGAAAGCGTTTATTTCCTGGGTCGGCCTGCGCGGCGCGGTGCCGATCATTCTCGCGGTGTTCCCGCTGATGGCCGGGCTGCCGAATGCGCAGCTGTACTTCAACCTCGCGTTCTTTATCGTGCTGGTGTCATTGCTGGTGCAGGGCACGAGCCTGCCGTGGGTGGCCAAGCTGTTGAAGGTGACCGTACCGCCGGAGCCGGCGCCGATTTCCCGGGCGGCACTGGAAGTCCACGTCACCAGCGAGTGGGAGTTGTTCGTTTACAAGCTCGGCGCGGAGAAATGGTGCATCGGTTCGCCCCTGCGTGAGCTGAAAATGCCCGAAGGCACACGTATCGCCGCACTGTTTCGCGGCCAGCAATTGCTCCATCCGTCGGGTAGTACGGTGCTGGAAGTCGATGATTTGCTGTGTGTTATCGGCCATGAACACAACCTCGGTGCCCTCGGAAAACTCTTCAGCCAGGCGCCGCAACGCGGCCTCGATCTACGCTTCTTCGGTGATTTCGTGCTTGAAGGAGACGCCCAGCTTAAAGCGGTTGCGGCGCTCTATGGCCTACCCGCCGATGGTATTGATCCGGACATGACCCTGGGCGCCTTCATCGCGCAGAAAGTCGGCGGTGCGCCCATCGTCGGTGACCAGGTGGAGTGGAACAACACCCACTGGACGGTTGCGGTCATGGACGGGAACAAGATCGGCAAAGTGGGCGTCAGATTCCCCGAAGGAAGTCGCCCGGGCCCCGGGCTCTTCCTCTAAACTGCGTCCACTCTCACTTGCTTGACCGGTCTCTATGCCTACCCTGCGCTCCTTTTTCGTCGCGGCCCTGCTGGGCCTGAGTCTCACTGTCGGCCCGATCTACGCCGCCGAACCACCGTCCAGCGACGCCGTGCAGGCCAGCCTCGACAAACTCGCCGACAGCAAACTGCCGGATGCCGATAAGAAGACCCTGCAGACCGTCCTGCAGAACACGCTCAATCAGCTGAACAACCAGCGTGATTACGAGCAGAAGCTGATCGATCTCAAGCAGCAGCTGGCCACTGCGCCCAAGCAGACCATTGAAAGCACCCGCGAATTGACCCGCCTCAAGGCTACGGCCGCGGTGCCGGTGGCGCAGCGCTTCCCCAAGGAGTCGATCCAGCAGTTGGAGCAGATCCTCACCGATCGCTCGACCCAGCAAAGTGATCTGCAAAAAACCCTCGCCGACGCCAACAGCCTGATCATCACCGCACAGACGCGCCCCGAGCGTGCTCAGGCAGAGATTTCCGCCAGCCAGACGCGCATTCAGCAGATCAACAACACCCTCAAGTCCGGCAAGGACGCGGGCAAAACCGTCACCGCCGAGCAGCGCGACCAGTTGAACGCCGAACTGGCGGCGCTGAATGCGCTGATTCCGCTGCGCCGTCAGGAACTGGCCGGCAACAGCCAGTTGCAGGATCTGGGCAACGCTCAGCATGACCTGCTCTCGGAGAAGTCCGATCGCCTCGACCGCGAGATTCAGGAACTGCAAACCCTGATCAACCAGAAGCGTCTGGCGCAATCGCAGGAAACCGTTACCCAGCAGTCGATCGAAGCGCAGAAGGCCGGGAGCAGCAGTCTGCTGGCCATCGAAAGCACGGCCAACCTCAAGCTCTCCGACTATCTGCTCAAAAGCACTGACCGCCTCAACGAAGTCACCCAGCAGAATCTGCAGACCAAACAGCAACTCGACAGCCTGACCCAAAGCGATTCAGCGCTGGACGAGCAGATCAGCGTGCTCAAGGGCAGCCTGCTGCTGTCGAAGATTCTCTACAAACAGAAACAAGCCCTGCCGCGCCTCAAGGTCGACCGCGACCTGGCGGATCAGATCGCCGACATTCGCTTGTGGCAATTCGACGTCAGCCAGCAGCGTGAGCAGCTGAGTAATCCGGCCGCCTATGTCGACAACCTGCTATCCACGCAGCCGCCGGAACAGGTCACGCCGCAATTGCGCAAAAACCTGCTGGATCTGGCCAACACCCGCGCCGATCTGCTGGAACGGTTGAACCGCGAACTGAGCGCCATGCTCAACGAGTCGATCACCCTGCAACTCAACCAGAAACAACTGCTGAGCACCGCGCAAGGTCTGCGTGCGACGCTCGATGAGCAGATGTTCTGGATTCCAAGCAACAAGCCGCTGGATCTGGAATGGATGCGCGCGGTGCCGGAGCGCCTGAAGCGTCAGGTCGACACCCTGCCATGGGCGTCCAGCCTCAGCGAGCTGACCGACGGTCTGACCCAGCGCCCGTTGCTGTTCCTGCCGCTGGCACTGCTGATCGGCGCGCTGCTGTGGCGGCGCAAGAATCTGTACGCGCGGCTGAACAAGGTTCACCAGGACATCGGTCACTTCAAACGTGACAGCCAGTGGCACACGCCGCAGGCGATTCTGATCAATATTCTGTTGGCGATGCCGGTCGCGTTGGGCCTGGCCTTGTGTGGTCTGGCGTTGCAGATCGACGCGCGCGGGCAGAACGCCAATATGGGCGCGGCGCTGCTGCAAATGGGTCAGGCGTGGCTGGTGTTCTATACCGCTTACCGGATTCTCGCGCCGGGTGGTGTGGCAGAACTGCACTTCCGCTGGGAAAAGCCGCAGGTTGAATTCCTCCAGGGCTGGATCCGTCGACTGGGTCTGGTGGTCATGGCGCTGGTGACCATTGTCGCCGTGGCCGAACTGCAACCAGCCGCACTCGCCGACGATGTGCTCGGCATGCCGGTGGTGCTGACCTGCTACGCCTTGATGGCGTGGCTGCTCAGCCGCCTGCTGATCAGCAGCCCGGCCCACGAGAATACTTCGCTGTTCCGTAAAGCGGTCGGCGTGATGTTCACCTTGCTGCCGATCGCCCTGTTTGTGGCAGTGTGCTTCGGCTACTACTACACCGCGCTGAAACTCAGCGACCGACTGATCAACACCCTGTACCTGCTGATGTTCTGGCTGGTGATCGAAGCCACCTTCGTCCGCGGTCTGAGCGTTGCCGCACGACGTCTGGCCTACCAGCGTGCCCTGGCCAAACGTCAGGCCGCGAAAGAAGCCGGCGACGGCGAAGCGGTGATCGAAGAGCCGACGCTGGACATTGAAAAGGTCAACGAGCAGTCCCTGCGCCTGATCCGTCTGGCCCTGCTCGGCGGTTTCATTGCCGCGCTGTACTGGGTCTGGTCGGACCTGATTTCGGTGTTCTCGTACCTCGACAACATCACCCTCTACGAATACACCAGCGGCACCGGCGCCAACATGAGCATGGTGCCGATCAGCATCGGCGACATGCTTGGCGCGCTGATCATCATCGGCATTACCTTCGCCCTCGCGCGCAACTTGCCCGGCCTGCTGGAAGTGTTTGTGCTGTCCAAGCTCAATCTGGCCCAGGGTAGCGCTTATGCGACCACCACGTTGCTGTCCTACGTGATCGCCGGCGTCGGTTTCGTCTCGACCCTGTCGACCCTCGGCGTCAGCTGGGACAAGTTGCAATGGCTGGTGGCGGCGCTGTCGGTCGGCCTCGGTTTCGGCATGCAGGAGATCTTTGCGAACTTCATCTCCGGCATCATGATCCTCTTCGAACGCCCGGTACGGATCGGTGACACCATCACCATCGGCAACCTGTCGGGCACGGTGAGCAAGATCCGCATCCGCGCCACGACCATCACCGACTTCGACCGCAAGGACATCATTGTCCCGAACAAGACGTTCATCACCGGGCAACTGATCAACTGGTCGCTGACCGACACCATCACCCGCGTGACGCTGAAACTCGGCGTTGATTACGGCTCGGATCTGGATCTGGTCAAGGAACTGCTGCTCAAGGCTGCCCGCGAGAACCCACGCGTGCTCAAGGAGCCTGAGCCACATGTGTATTTCCTCAACTTCGGCGAAAGCACCCTCGACCACGAGTTGCGCATGCACGTGCGCGACCTCGGTGACCGCAACCCGGTGCTGGATGAGGTCAACCGCTTTATCAACCGCGAGTTCAAGAAGCAGCACATCAACATCTCGTTCCGCCAGATGGAGGTTTACCTGAAGAACCTTCACGGTCAGGAATACAAAATGGTGCCGATCGAGCCGGAAACCAAAACCATCGTGCCGATCGCCGACGATCAGAAACCGCTGCAAGAGCCGCCGCCGGCCAAACTCGACTAACCGGTCTATACCCAGCAGAATGCTCGGACATTCTGCTGGAGCCGGCCCTTGAAAGCCCTCGACGAACTGACCTTCGATAATCGCTTCGCCCGCCTGGGCGATGCGTTCTCTGCTCACGTGCTGCCCGAGCCGATCGACAATCCGCGTCTGGTCGTCGCCAGCCCGGCGGCCCTGGCCTTGCTGGATCTCGACCCGGCGACCGCTGAAACTCAGGAATTTGCCGAACTGTTCGGCGGCCACAAGCTGTGGGCCGATGCCGAACCGCGGGCAATGGTCTATTCCGGGCATCAGTTCGGCGGCTACACGCCGCAATTGGGTGACGGTCGTGGCTTGCTGCTCGGCGAGGTGTACAACGCGGCCGGCGAGCATTGGGACTTGCACCTCAAGGGCGCCGGGCAGACGCCGTTTTCGCGCATGGGTGATGGCCGTGCGGTGCTGCGTTCGTCGATCCGCGAGTTCCTTGCCTCCGAGGCGCTATACGCGCTGAACATCCCTTCGTCGCGCGCGGCGTGCGTGATCGGCTCCGACACCCCGGTCTGGCGTGAAAAGCAGGAACGCGCAGCGATGGTGCTGCGTCTGGCGCCGAGCCACATCCGCTTTGGCCACTTCGAATATTTCTACTACACCAAACGCCCCGAGCAGCAAAAGCAGCTCGGCGAGCACGTGTTGGCGATGCATTTCCCTGAGTGCCTGGAGCAACCGGAACCGTATCTGGCGATGTTCCGCGAGATCGTCGAGCGCAACGCCGAACTGATCGCCAAGTGGCAGGCCTATGGCTTCTGTCACGGCGTAATGAACACCGACAACATGTCGATCCTCGGCATCACCTTCGACTTCGGCCCGTTTGCCTTCCTCGATGATTTCGACGCCAACTTCATCTGCAATCACTCGGATGATCAGGGCCGCTACTCGTTCAGCAATCAGGTGCCGGTGGGCCAGTGGAACCTGAGTGCATTGGCTCAAGCGTTGACGCCGTTCATCAGCGTCGAAGCCTTGCGCGAAACCCTCGGCTTGTACCTGCCATTGTTCCAGGCGCACTACCTCGACCTGATGCGCCGCCGCCTCGGCTTCACTACCGCTGAAGACGAAGACCAGAAACTGCTGGAGGATCTGCTGCAACTGATGCAAAACAGCGGTGTTGATTACACGCTGTTCTTCCGTCGACTCGGTGAAGAATCCGCCGAACAAGCCGTCGCCCGTTTGCGCGACGATTTCGTCGACATCAAAGGCTTCGACGCCTGGGGCGAACGCTATGTCGCCCGGGTTGCACGCGATGGCGACGCCGATCAGGAACAACGCCGCACCCGCATGCATGCGGTCAATCCGCTGTACATCCTGCGCAATTATCTGGCGCAAAAAGCCATCGATGCGGCTGAGCAAGGGGATTACTCGGAGGTACGCCGGCTGCACGCGGTGTTGAGCAAACCGTTTGAGCAGCAACCAGGGATGGAGGCTTATGCAGAGCGGCCGCCGGAGTGGGGCAAGCATTTGGAGATCAGTTGTTCTTCCTGAGTGCCAATGCCTCATCTTGATAACCAGTTCGTACGGCTCCAGATAAGTCGTACGAAACGCTGAACGCCAACGAGCCGAATATGACCGACCCACTCCTCATCCCCTGCCCCTCCTGCAACGGCCTCAACCGCATCCCTGCCGAGCGCCTTGCGGATCAGCCCAAGTGCGGACGCTGCAAATCCGCCGTGCTGCTGAGCAAACCGTTCGAACTCAAGCAAGGCGATTACGCCAGCCAGATCAAGGGTGATCTGCCGTTGCTGGTGGATGTCTGGGCGGAGTGGTGCGGGCCGTGCAAGTCGTTTGCGCCGGTGTTCGAGCAGGCGGCGGCGCAGCTGGCCGGCAAGTGCCGCTTGGCCAAGCTTGATAGCGAGGCCAATCAGCAGTTGTCGGCGCAGCTGGGGATTCGCTCGATTCCGAGTTTGATTCTGTTCAAGAACGGCAAGGAAGTGGCGCGACAGAGTGGTGCGTTTCCGTTGCCGCAGTTGATGGCGTGGTTGCGCAGTCAGGGTATCTGACCCAACACAAATCCAATTGTAGGAGTGAGCCTGCTCGCGATAGCTTCCTTTCAGTCACTCAAGTGGTGGCTGACAGGGCGCTATCGCGAGCAGGCTCACTCCTACAGGGGGTCTGCGTAGCTCGGGAGATCAGTGATCTTCGAGCAAGTTATGCAGTTCGACGAACTGCTGGGTCAGCTTGTGTCGCGGGTCGAGGTGGATCAGCGGCATGCTGGCCTGATGCGATTCGCGCATGCGCACCGAACTGCTCAGATACACCGGCAATACCGGCAAACCTTCAGCAATCAACTCATCGAGCATCTGCTGAGGCAGGCTTGCCCGGGCCTGAAACTGATTGACCACAATGCCTTCTACTTCCAGACCTTCGTTGTGGTCGTCCTTCAGCTCTTCGATTTCGGCGATCAGGCCGTACAGAGCCTGACGCGAGAAGCTGTCGCAATCAAAAGGAATCAGCACACGATCAGCGGCAATCAGCGCCGATACCGCATAGAAATTCAACGCTGGCGGCGTATCGAGGTAGATCCGGTCGTAATCCTCGGACAGCTCATCGAGCAACTTTCGCAGCTTGTTGATCTTGTGCTTGGCCTCGAGCTTGGGCTGCAAGTCGGCCAGCTCGGCGGTGGCGGTAATGATGTGCAGGTTGTCGAACGGGGTTTCGTAGATATCGGCCTGATTCTTCTTCGAGAACGGCCCCGAGGACAGCGTCTGCTTGAAGAAGTCGGCAATGCCCATCGGGATGTCGTTGCCGGTGAGCCCGGTCAGATACTGAGTGGAGTTGGCCTGGGCATCAAGGTCCACCAACAACGTGCGATAACCCTCGCTGGCGCTGACCGCCGCCAGATTGCAGGCAATGCTCGACTTGCCTACGCCACCTTTCTGATTGAACACCACGCGCCGCATGACCAAACCTCCGTGTATCAAAGAATGACCGAGTGTAGATGTGCGCGACCTTGCTTCGCTACCTTCATGGACACGGACTACAAAGTCAGGTGCAAATATCCACGGACAGATAGCGCAATAACCGCCATTGATCGGCGAGAAGCCCGACAGACAAGCCGCTGACAATCTGGATAATGGCCAAGTGACAGTTTTCTTGCGAACCACTCGGTACATTTCATTGCACAAAATGTAACCAGCATTTGCTACACACTCGTCGCACCGGGATAATGCGCGCCACCCGGCGCCAAGCGCCACGTCAGGCCTGCTGCAGCTTTGGCATCCAAACGCGTCAACACAAGCCCGCAGGGGCGGGATGAATGTCCGTGATCAACTTCAACATCGCCCAATGGCGCGCGTGGGCCCCTGGCCTCGACAGCGTGGACGCCTGGCAGGCCTGGAGCCGACAACCGGTCGTGCTCCAGAGCAGTGATGCCGCGCCCGATGTGTCGTTTTTGCCGGCCATGCAACGCCGCCGCCTCAGCCGACTGGCACGCATGGCGTTCAGCGTCGGCTGGCCACTCGCCGACGGACGGGAGAATCTGCCGCTAGTGTTTGTTTCACGTCACGGCGAAACCCCGCGCACTTACGAGATCCTCAGCGATCTGGCGACCGAGCAGCCGCTGTCACCGACGCAGTTCAGTCTGTCGGTGCACAACGCGATCATTGGCCTGTGGTCGATCATGCGTGGCGAAACCAGTGAAATGAGCGCGCTTGCCGCTGCCGGCGACGGCCTCGAACACGGCATGCTCGAAGCCGCCGCCCTGCTCGATGAAGGCGCACCGGCGGTGCTGCTGATCATTACCGAAGAACAACCACCCGAAGCGTACTCAGCGTGGATTGACGATGTGCCGTTTCCCTACGCGCTCGGTCTCTTGCTGACCCCCGGTACCGACTGGCGGCTGACCCTGAACAGCACCACAGAAACACGGTCAAAAGCGCACTGGCCCCACGCGCTGAATCTGTTGCAAACCCTGCTCGGCCAGCAAACCCATTGCCAACATGCCTGGAAAAATCGTGTATGGACCTGGCAACGCAACCCGTGACCGAGAAAAACCGCGACGCCTATTACTGGCGCCTGCTGGCCACTGCCGCAAGTTTCGCCCTGTTCGGGCTGGGCGGGCTGTGCCTGCGTGTGTTGGTGTTTCCGCTGCTGGGCTGCCTGCCGGGTGACGCCCTTGCGCACCGTCGACGCGCGCGACAGACCGTCAGCCGGTTGTTCTGGTTTTTCGTGCGTTTCATGGCCCGCGCGGGCGTGCTGACCTACGACATTCAAGGCGCCGAACGTCTCGGTCGTTCCGGGCAGATGATCATCGCCAACCACCCGTCACTGATCGACGTGGTGTTCCTGATCGGACTGGTGCGCCAGGCCAATTGCGTGGTGAAGAAAAGCCTGTGGGAAAACCCCTTCACCCGTGGCCCGTTGCGCAGCACCGAATACATCAGCAACGACGGCAGCATGGACATGCTCGATGCCGCCGCGCAGTCCCTGCAAAACGGCCAGACACTGATCATTTTCCCCGAAGGTACGCGCACCCAGCCGGGCCAGGCGCCAGCCTTTCATCGGGGTGCTGCGTCGATTGCCCTGCGCGGTGCGAAAATTCTCACGCCGGTGATTATCAAGGTCAGCCCGACCACGCTGACCAAAGCCGAACCCTGGTATCGGATTCCCAGCCGCCGCGTGCACTTCAGTTTTCGCGTCGGGGCCGATATAGACCCACAAGCCTTCGCCGCGCAGGGGCCTGCACCGCAAGCCTCGCGCAAGCTCAACGATTATTTGCACTCTTACTTTATTAAGGAGCTCGCCGAAGATGAGCGATCTGAACACCCCTAGCCTGGTGCGTGACATCAAACTGCTGATCATCGATGCCCTTGGCCTTGAAGACATCAGCGCCGACGACATTGGCGACGAGCAGACGCTGTTCGGCGAAGGCCTGGGCTTGGATTCCGTCGACGCGCTGGAACTGGGTCTGGCGATCCAGAAAAAATACGGCATCAAGATCGACGCCGACGCCAAAGACACCCGTAACCATTTCACCAACGTGGCCAGCCTTGCGGCATTCGTCACGGCAAAACAGGCAGCTTGAGACCGGACCATGCAAACTCGTGACGATATTTTCAACACCCTGCGCGATGCCTTGGTCGAGCTGTTCGAACTGGATCCGGCCCGTGTGAGCCTGGAGTCCAACCTGTATCAGGATCTGGAAATCGACAGCATCGACGCGGTCGATCTGATCGATCACATCAAGCGCCAGACCGGCAAGAAAATCGCCGCCGAAGAGTTCAAATCGGTGCGCACGGTCGGTGACGTGGTCGAGGCGGTCTACCGTCTGGTTCAACCGGCCGCATGAGCCGACTGATCGGCCTCGGCCTGCTGCTGGCCGGTCTGCTGTACCCCTTTGCGGTGTATTTCGGCATGGAGCATTTTGCCCCGTGGCAGTTCGGACTGCTGCTGGGCAGTTTGTGGCTGGCGCGGGCACTGACCGGCGAGCGCAAGCCCGGCAGCCTGTGGATGGCCTGTGTGGCGATCGCCTTTTGCCTGCTGCTGGCGCTGTTCGACAGTCCGCTGTTGCTGCGTTGGTACCCGGTGCTGATCAGCGGCTTCATGCTGGTGCTGTTCAGCCTGAGCCTGAAATACGGCCCGCCGATGGTCGAACGTATGGCGCGGTTGCGTGAGCCAGAACTACCGGAAAACGCTATTCGTTACACACGAAAGGTCACCGTGGCCTGGAGCGTGTTTTTCTTCTGCAACGGTTTGTGCGCCGCCCTGCTGACCCTGTGGGCGCCGCTGAATTGGTGGATGTTGTACACCGGCCTGATCTCCTATGGATTGATCGGCCTGATGTTTGCCATTGAATGGCTGATACGACAACGGGTAAGAGGCCGTACATGAACTGGATAAAACTTGAGCAGCTGTTGCTCAAGCCTCTGCCGGCGCGGGCCATCAGCCACGCACCGGCCCTCGATCACGCGCAGCTGTGCGAACAGGCGCTGAGCGTTGCTGCCGGTCTGCAAGCGCAAGGCGTGAAGCGCCTGGCTGTGCACCTGGAAGATGCCGCCGAACTGGCCATCGCTTTGCTGGGCGCATGGCGTGCCGGCGTCAGCGTTCTGCTGCCTTCGGATCTGCAAGCACAAACCCGCCAGCGCTGGTCCGCTGAAGTCGATCTGTGGCTGACGGATCAAGCCGATGACGCGCAACTGAGCGAGGTTCAGCAGCAGCCGCTCGCCGGCGCCGAACTGGACCTCGACCAGTGCCGTCTGAGCCTGTGCACGTCCGGTTCCAGCGGCGAGCCCAAGCGCATCGACAAGACCCTGCGCCAACTGGCCAACGAAGTCCAAGCGCTGGAGCAACTGTGGGGCGCGGATCTCGGCGAGGCCTGCATCATCGGCAGCGTCGCCACCCAACATATTTACGGTTTGCTGTTTCGCGTGCTGTGGCCGCTGTGCGCCGGGCGCCCGTTCGTGCGCAAGCAACTGGCTTTTCCCGAGGACTTGCAGCGTGCCAGCCGCGAACATCCGGCTTTCGCCTGGATCGCCAGCCCGGCGCTGCTCAAACGCATGGGCGACAACCTCGACTGGCCGGCCCTCAGCGCCGTGCGCCGGGTGTTTTCCTCCGGTGGCGCGTTGCCCTTTGAAGCTGCGCAGAGCCTGCAACAACGCTTGCAGCAATGGCCGACGGAAATCCTCGGCAGTTCGGAAACCGGCGGCATTGCCTGGCGTCAGGGCGAACAACTGTGGCAACCGTTCGCCGATGTCGTACTGAGCCAAGACAGTGAAGGCGCCCTGCTGATCGCTTCACCTTACCTGCCCGCCGGGCACGTCGAACACACCGCTGACGCTGCGCGCATCGCCGCCGATGGCCGCTTCGAACTGCTCGGACGGCTGGACCGCATCGTTAAACTGGAAGAAAAACGCATCTCGCTGCCCATGCTCGAACAAGCCTTGGTTGCCCACGAATGGGTCGCTGAAGCACGCTTGGGTGTGGTTCAGGAAAACCGTGCTTCCCTCGGTGCGTTGCTGGTGCTCAGCGAGGACGGCCTGTTTGCCTTGCGTGAGCACGGCCGTCGCAGCCTGACTGAAACCCTGCGCCAGCATTTGCGCCAACACTGCGAAGCCCTGGCCCTGCCCCGACGCTGGCGACTGGTGCGGCAATTGCCGTTGAACAGCCAAGGCAAGCTGCCGCAGGCCGATATCGAAGCGTTGCTGATTGCCCCGCGAGCGAAAGCGCCGGAAGTGCTGGAACAGGTCGAAACTGAGGGTGAATGGAGTCTGCAGTTGAGCGTGCCGCCGGATCTGGCTTATTTCAGCGGCCACTTCCCTAAAGCCCCGGTATTGCCCGGCGTGGTGCAGGTGGAATGGGCGCTGAACCTTGGGCGGCAGTTGCTGAATCTGACCGGCCCGTTTGCCGGGATGGAAGTGCTGAAGTTCCAGCAACTGGTGCGGCCGGGAGATGAAATTCAGCTGCACCTGCGCTTTGATCCTGAGCGCCGCAAGTTGTATTTCGCTTATCGCAATGACACGGCGACCTGTTCCAGTGGGCGGATTCTTTTGGGTATTGAGCATGGTTGACCTTGGTGAGTGCTGCGCACTCAATCGCGAGCAGGCTCACTCCTACAGGGATCGCGGTTTTCCAATGGAGAACTGTTATGCATAACCCTTGCGCGGTGATCCCGGTTTATAACCACGAAACCGCGATCACCACGGTGGTCGACGCTTTGCTCGCGCAAGGCCTGCCGTGCATTCTGGTGGACGACGCCAGCACGACATCTTGCGCCAGAGTGCTCGACGCACTGGCCGAGCGTGACAACGTGCATCTCGTCCGTCTCACCGCCAATCAGGGCAAGGGCGGCGCGGTAATGACCGGTTTGCGCGAAGCTTCGCTGTTGGGTTTCACCCATGCATTGCAGGTCGACGCCGACGGCCAGCACGACTTGCACGACGTGGCGCGTTTCGTCGAGGAATCCCGTGCGCATCCCGAGGCGATGATCTGCGGTTATCCGCTGTTCGACGAGAGTGTGCCGAAAGGCCGTTTGTACGCGCGCTACCTGACCCACGTGATGGTCTGGATCAACACGCTGTCGCTGCAGATCCGCGATTCGATGTGCGGGTTTCGCGTCTATCCGCTGGCCCCGACACTGGCAGTGATCGACTCGGCGAAAGTCGGTAAGCGCATGGATTTCGACTCGGACATTCTCGTGCGCCTGTCGTGGCGCAATCAGCCGATGCGCTGGCTGCAAACCAGCGTGCACTACCCGCTGGACGGTGTGTCGCACTTCCGTCTGTTCCACGACAACGCACTGATTTCCAGCATGCACACACGGCTGTTTCTCGGCATGTTGCTGCGCTTTCCGCTAATCCTCTGGCGGCGGTGGCGCGCATGACCAGCGAGACTGACAAGAAGCACTGGGCTGACCGCGAGGAACGCGGCAGTTTCCTGCTGATGAAATTCACCGCGCTCGCCGCCAAGGTCCTTGGCCGACGCCTGCTCAGCCCATTGCTGTACGGCATCGTTCTGTACTTTTTCCTGTTCGGCCGCACCGCACGGCGCAGTGCCTGGCAATACCAGCAACGCCTGGCCGCATGGAGTCAGCGCGACGCGTTGCGCCCGACGCATTGGCGCGTGTTCGGTCAGTTCATGGCCTTCGCCGACTCGATGCTCGACAAGCTTGACGTGTGGAACGGCAAGCTGCGTATCGAACAAATCGAAATCATCGACCCGGCGCTGCTGCGCAATCAGTTACGCGGCAGTCGCGGGCAACTGCTGGTCGGCGCTCACCTGGGCAATCTCGAAGTCTGTCGCGCACTGGCGGAGATCGGCGAAAAAGTCACCATGAATGTGCTGGTGCACACCAAGCACGCCGAGCAATTCAACCGTTTGCTGGGCGAGGCCGGGGCGACCAATCTGCGCCTGATTCAGGTCAGCGAACTCGACCCGGTGATCATGCTGCAACTGCATGAACGGCTGGAGCGCGGCGAGTGGCTGGCGATTGCCGGCGACCGTGTGCCGCTGCACGGCGGGCGTAGCGTGACCGTGGACTTTCTCGGCCGTCCAGCGCCGTTCCCGCAAGGCCCGTGGCTGCTCGCCGGCCTGCTGAAATGCCCGGTCAATCTGCTGATGTGCCTCAAGCAACCAGACGGCCACTATCGCCTGACCCTCGAGCCCTTCGCCGACGCCGTGGTGTGGAAGCGTAGCGAGCGCGAGCAGGTCATTCATCAGTGGGCCACCCGCTATGCGCAACGCCTGAGTCACTATTGCCTCGAAGCGCCGCAACAATGGTTCAACTTTTATCCTTTCTGGAAAACCGATGACGACGCCAACCCATGAGCCGGTAACCTTCGGCGAACGCCCACTGCGCATCGAAGACGTGCTGGCCCTGGCCAACCGTCAGGCGCCCGTGCAGTTGCAGAGCGACGCCGACTATCGCGAGCGCATCGCCAAGGGCGCGCGGTTCCTTGATTCGCTGCTGGACAAGGAAGGCGTGATCTACGGCGTCACCACCGGTTACGGCGACTCCTGCGTGGTCGCGGTGCCGTTGCATCACGTCGAAGCGTTGCCGCGTCATCTCTACACCTTCCACGGTTGCGGGTTGGGCAAGCTGCTTGATGCGCAAGCCACTCGCGCGGTGCTCGCGGCACGGTTGCAGTCGTTGTGCCACGGCGTTTCCGGAGTACGCGTGGAACTGCTCGAGCGTCTGCACGCGTTTCTCGAATACGACATCCTGCCGCTGATTCCCGAAGAAGGCTCGGTCGGTGCCAGCGGCGATCTGACGCCGCTGTCTTACGTCGCCGCGACCTTGTCCGGCGAGCGTGAAGTGATGTTTCGAGGTGAGCGCCGTCAGGCGGCCGATGTGCATCGCGAACTGGGCTGGACGCCTTTGGTGCTGCGCCCGAAAGAAGCCTTGGCACTGATGAACGGCACCGCGGTGATGACCGGCCTCGCCTGCCTGGCCTTCGCCCGCGCCGACTATCTGCTGCAACTGGCCACGCGCATCACTGCGCTCAATGTGGTCGCACTGCAAGGCAACCCGGAGCACTTCGACGAGCGCCTGTTCGCCGCCAAACCGCATCCTGGGCAAATGCAGGTCGCCGCGTGGCTGCGCAAGGATCTGGCGATCGACGCGCCGACCGCACCGCTGCATCGCCTGCAGGATCGCTATTCGCTGCGCTGCGCACCACACGTGCTCGGCGTGTTGGCCGACAGCCTGAACTGGCTGCGTTCGTTCATCGAGACCGAACTGAACAGCGCCAACGACAACCCGATCATCGACGCCGAAGCCGAGCGCGTGTTGCACGGCGGGCACTTCTACGGCGGCCATATCGCGTTCGCTATGGACAGCCTGAAAAACCTGGTGGCGAACGTCGCCGACCTGCTCGACCGGCAGCTCGCCTTGCTGGTGGATGAGCGTTACAACCACGGTCTGCCGAGCAACCTTTCCGGTGCCCCGGCGGATCGCGCAATGATTAACCACGGCTTCAAAGCCGTGCAGATCGGCACCAGCGCCTGGACCGCCGAAGCGCTGAAAAACACCATGCCGGCCAGCGTGTTCTCGCGCTCCACCGAGTGCCACAACCAGGACAAGGTGAGCATGGGCACCATCGCCGCCCGCGATGCAATTCGTGTGCTGGAGCTGACCGAACAGGTCGCCGCCGCCACCCTGCTGGCCGCCAATCAAGGCGTATGGCTGCGCGCTCAGGCTGAAGACGCGCGACCGCTGCCACCGTCACTGGCGGCAATGCACGAAGAACTCGCCAAGGACTTCCCGCCGGTGATCGAAGACCGCGCGCTGGAAGGCGAATTGCGCCTGTGCCTGCAACGCATCGCCGCGCAACACTGGAGGCTGCATGCGTAGCGCCGGAGTGCTTCACGCCGACACCGAAATCCTCGTGCCGTTTTTCGACGTCGATACCATGCACGTCGTCTGGCACGGCCATTACGTCAAATACCTCGAAGTCGCCCGTTGTGCGCTGCTGGACAAGATCGGCCACAACTACACGCAGATGGTCGAGTCAGGCTTCGCCTGGCCGATCATCGACCTGCAACTGCGCTATGTGCGCGGCGCGGTGTTCGGTCAACGGCTGAATGTGCGCGCCAGTCTGGTCGAGTGGGAAAACCGGCTGAAGATCAATTACCTGATCACCGACCTGCACAGCGGCGAGCGCCTGACCCGCGCCAGCTCGGTGCAGGTCGCCGTTGAAGTGAGCAGTCGCGAGATGCAGCTGGCTTCGCCGAAGGTCTTCACCAATGCCGTGGAAAGGATGCTGCGATGAATGTATTTGTTAAAAGCCTGAGCGTGTTGGCGCTGCTGACGCTGTCGGCGCTGGCCAACGCCTTCGACCTGCAACAACTCAGCGCACAACTGGCGAAACCGGAGGTGATCCACGGTCAGTTCGTCCAGGAAAAACACCTGCGCGCCCTGCCCCAGCCGCTGATCAGCAAGGGCAGTTTTGTTCTCGCCAAAAATCACGGACTGCTCTGGCTGCTGAAAACCCCGCTGCAGCAGGACTACCGCATCAGCGCCAAAGGCATCGCCCGCCGCGACGATAACGGCTGGCAATTGCTGCCGAACAAGAGTGCCGGTGCCGAGCAGAACCGCTTGTTTCTCGCCGTGCTGCAAGGCGACAGCAGTGGCCTGCAACGGGATTTCGAATTGGCGCTGAGCGGCGATGCACAACAGTGGAAACTCACCCTGACCCCGCGCTCGCTGCTGCTCAAGCAAGTGTTCAACCAGATCAACATCGACGGCGGCGCGCTGGTGCAGACCATCGAACTGCTGGAAACCCAAGGCGACAGCACTGTGCTGCGCATGCAGGACAGCAACGCCAGTCAACCGTTGAGCGACGCGGAGCAACATGACTTTGCCGAGTGAACGCAGGCTGCCCTGGCTGTTTCTGATCCTGCTGCTGGCAGTCGTCGCGCTGGCCGGTTGGCAATGGCGCGACGGTGCGCCGCTATCAGCGAACCTGATGGAACTGGTGCCCGGCACCCACCCGGACGCCCTTGAACAGCGCGCCGAGCAGCGTATGCAGGAACCGCTCAACCGCGAAATGCTGGTGCTGGTCGGCCACGCCGATCGCCAGCAGGCCGTCACCATGGCGCAGACCCTGGGTGAGCAATGGCAGGCCAGCGGGTTGTTCGAAAAGGTGCAGTGGAACCTGCAAGCAGACCTGCCGGCCCTGCGCACGCAACTGCTGCAAGGGCGACTGGCGATGCTCTCGGCGGATGACCGGCAACTGCTGATCGAGCACCCCGACGCGTTCATTCAGCAACGTGTACAAGCCCTGTTCGACCCGTTCAGCGGTTTCAGTCTGGTGCCGAGTCAGGACGACTGGCTGGGCCTGACCGGGCGCATTCAGAACAGCCAGCCGCAGCACGGTTCGGTGCAACTGGACATCGGCAGCGGCGCGTTGATTGCCGATGCCGACGGCAAGAGCTGGGTGCTGCTGCGCGCACGCACCACCGGCAATGCCTTCGACATGAACCTGCCACTGCAAGTCGCGGCACTGCTGCAACAAAGCCGTGATCAAGCCGCGAAATCCGACGTGCAACTGCTCGCCGCCAGCGGCTTGCTGTACGCGGCCAACGGTCAGCAGCAAGCGACTCGTGAAATGACCTGGGTTGGCGGCGGCGCCACTGTCGGCATTCTGTTGTTGCTGTTGCTCGCTTTCCGCCGCTGGCGCGTGTTGCTGGCGTTCGTGCCGGTACTGGTCGGCATGTTGTTTGGCGCGGTGGCCTGTGTGGCGCTGTTCGGCCATATGCATGTGATGACGCTGGTGCTCGGCTCCAGCCTGATCGGCGTGGCGGTGGATTACCCGCTGCACTATTTGTCGAAGAGCTGGAGCCTGAAGCCGTGGCGCAGTTGGCCAGCCTTGCGCCTGACCTTGTCCGGATTGACCCTGAGTCTGATCACCAGCGCCATCGGTTATCTGGCGCTGGCGTGGACGCCGTTCCCGGCACTGACGCAAATCGCCGTGTTCTCTGCCGCCGGCCTGCTCGGCGCGTATTTGTCGGCGGTATGCCTGTTGCCGGCGCTGTTGAAAAACGTCGAACTGCGCCCCGCGCAATGGCCGCTGCGGTTGGCCGAGCGAATGCTCAACCTGCGCGAAAAACTCCTCGAACGCGTACGCACGCCAGTGTTGCTGGCGCTACTGATCGCCTTCTGTGTGGGCGGTCTGGTGCAGTTGCAAAGCAAAAATGACATCCGCCAATGGGTCGGCGCACCGCAACATCTGACCGACGAAGCGCAAGCCATCGCGCGCATCACCGGCTATCAGCCGACCAGCCAGTTTTTCCTCGTGCGCGCCGACAATCAGCAGCAATTGCTCGAGCGGCAGGCCGCGCTGAGCGAGCGTCTGCAGCAACTGGTCAACCTCGACAAGCTGCAAGGTTATCTGGCCCTCGATCAACTGGTCAGCCCGCCGAACCAGCAAGAACAGGTGCGCGAGGCGCTGAACAGACTGCCGCAATACTGGCAGCCACTGCTCGACCTCGGTGTACCGCTCGCCGCGCTGCAAAGCGAACTGCAACAGCTGCAGACCGTGCCCGCCGAAGACATCGACGCGGCATTGGCCGGCCCGCTCGGCGAGCCTTATCGCACGCTCTGGCTCGGCCCGAGCGAAGACGGCGTGGCGGCGATGACCAGCCTGCAAGGTTTGAACAACCCGGCGCTGTTGCGCGTGCAAGCGCTGGACTTGCCGGGGGTAATGCTGGTCGATCGCCTCGGGGAATTGAATGAAGTGTTTGCCGCGACGCAGATCAGCGCTGCTGAACTGAAACTCGCTTCCTGCGCATTGATCGTGCTGGTGCTGATGTTGCCGTTCGGTCTCGGCGGGGCGCTGCGTATCGTTGCCCTGCCGTTGCTCGCCGCGTTGTGCAGCCTCGCCAGTCTGGGCTGGCTCGGTCAGCCGCTGACTCTGTTCAGCCTGTTCGGCCTGCTGCTGGTGACGGCAATCAGCGTCGATTACGCGATTCTCATGCGTGAACAAGTCGGTGGCGCGGCGGTGAGCCTGCTTGGCACCTTGCTGGCCGCTGTGACGACGTGGCTGTCGTTTGGTTTGCTGGCGGTCTCCAGCACACCTGCGGTGAGCAACTTCGGTCTGTCGGTGAGCCTTGGTCTGGCGTTCAGCTTCATGCTCGCACCGTGGGCCGGACGCCACGAACACACCGCGACAGTCGCGGAGCCAGCAGCATGATGGTCGTCGGTTTCTGGCTGCTGGCCTTGGCGTTGTTCGCCGTGGCCACGCGCATAGGGCGCCACTTCGGCCTGATCCCGATTGTCAGCCAGTTGCTCCTGGCGAGCTTCGGCTTGCCGCTGCTGATGTACTTCTGGATCGAACCGGGCTGGCAGCTCAGCGGCGCCGAACTGATCGCGCCAGACTGGCTGAAAAACCTCTACAGCCTGAGTTTTGCCTTGCTGCTCGGACATATCCTCAGTGATGTAATTGATCTGAAACTCGATCGCCAGAGCGTGAAAATCGCCGTGCCGAGTTTTGCCGTGCCGTTCACTTGCGGCTTGGCGGCGGCTTACTGGCTACTGCCAACGCAACCGTGGCTCAACTCGCTGGCCATCGGCCTGGTGTTCGCGATCACTGCGATCCCGGTGCTGTACCTGTATCTGCGCCACATCGATTACCCGCCCGCCGCCACCCGGCGTCTGGTGCAAACCGCGATCCTCATTGATCTGACCTGCTGGACACTGTTCGGCCTCGCCCAGGGCAGTCTGCACCTGAGCAGTCTGTTGCTGCCGCTGGGCCTCGCCTGTGTGCCGCTGTTGCTGCGCGTCATCGGTGTACGCCGACCACTGACCTACAGCCTCGGGTTCTTTGCGCTGCTGGTGATGGCCGAGCATTACAAACTCAACGCGCTGATCTTCGGCATCGGTTATCTGCTGTGCATGGCCGCGCTGAAAGTACCGCTGGTGCTGCCGTTGCCGGCGCGCTGGATGAACCGTTTGCAGACGTGGCTGGCGATTCCGCTGATCCTCACGTTCGGCATTGTGCAGATCGATGTACACAGCGCCCTCGCCAGCCTCGGCGCGGCGCAATGGGCGGCGCTGCTGCTGTTGCCGATTGCCAGTAAACTGCTCGGCAACTGGCTCGGTCTCGGCTGGGCCGGCGCTTCGTTCGAAGGCGCCAGCCGCTGGCGTGAAAGCGTGCTGCTGAACATTCGTGGCCTCAGCGAAATCGTCTTTCTCAATCTGCTCTTGCAACAACAACTCATCACCCCGGCGCTGTACTTCGCGCTGATGCTGATGGGCCTGATCGCGACGCTGCTACCGGCCCTGATCGGCCTGCATCGCGCGCCATTGAATCTGCAACATCCTTTGCCCCGGAGTTCACGTGCCAATCGTTGAAATGGAATCCCGTCAGGTCGTGATCATCGGTGCCGGCCCGTCCGGCGCCATCGCCGCCGCGCTGCTCAAACGCAAGGGCCACGATGTGCTGGTGCTCGAGCGCCAGCACTTTCCGCGCTTTTCGATCGGCGAAAGCCTGCTCAGCCATTGCCTGGATTTCGTCGAAGAGGCTGGCATGCTCGACGCCGTCAATGCCGCCGGCTTCCAGCGCAAGACCGGCGCCGCATTCGCCTGGGGCGAGCGTTACAGCGCCTTCGATTTCGGTGACACCTTTACCGGCGGCAAACCGACCACGTTCCAGGTGCAACGTGCCGACTTCGACAAACTGCTGGCTGATCAAGCGGCGTTGCAGGGCGCGGAAATCCGCTACGGCGATGCCATCGTCAGCGTCGATTTCGAGCGGACAAAACCGTTGCTCGACGTACGCCGCGAGGACGGCAGTGAGTACCGCGTCGAAGCGGGTTTCGTCCTCGATGCCAGCGGCTACGGCCGCGTGTTATCGCGACTGCTGGATCTGGAAGCACCGTCGAATTTCCCGGTGCGCCAAGCGGTGTTCACCCACGTTGAAGATCACATCGACAACCCGGCGTTCGACCGCGAAAAAATCCTCGTCACCACGCATCCCGAACATCGCGATATCTGGTTCTGGACGATCCCGTTCAGCAACGGCCGCTGCTCGGTGGGCGTGGTCGCCGCTGAAGAACATTTCAAGGATCGCGACAGCGATCTGGATGCCTGTCTGCGCGGTTTCATCGCCGAAACCCCGAGCCTTGCCGGCGTACTCAACAATGCTGTGTGGGACATCCCGGCGCGCACGCTCGGCGGTTACGCGGCCAATGTGAAAAGCCTGCACGGGCCAGGCTTTGCCTTGCTCGGCAACGCGGCAGAATTTCTTGACCCGGTGTTCTCCTCCGGTGTGACCATCGCCATGCGTTCGGCGAGCATGGCAGCAGCGGTTTTGCACCGTCAGTTGCAGGGCCAAACAGTCGACTGGCAGAGCGAATTCGCCGAGCCGCTCAAGCGCGGCGTCGACACCTTCCGCTGCTACGTCGAGGGCTGGTACGCCGGCACCTTTCAGGACGTGATTTTCTATGAAGACAGCCAAGCGGAAATCCGTCGGATGATCTGTTCGATCCTCGCCGGCTACGCCTGGGATGAGCGCAATCCGTTCGTCAGCGAAGCGCGCCGCCGCTTGAAGATGATTTCCGAACTCTGTGCAAAGGACGCCACATGAATTACTTGAGCGACAGCTACGTCGAGGAAACCCGCTTCGGCTTCTGGTTCCTGCGCAGCCACACCTGGCAGCACCATGTGCTGCGGGTGGCGATCAATGATCTGCGCGGACTGTTCAGTGAAGTGCCGCCGGAACATCCGGTGTTGCTGGACGCCGGTTGCGGGCAAGGTAAGTCGTTCGGTCATCTGCGCCAGACCTTCGCGCCCCAGCGTTTGATCGGCGTCGATGCTGACCCGCACAGCCTTGAATTGAGCGGCGCAGAAGCGACGCGTCTGGATCTGGACGTGGAACTGATCGGCAGCGATTGTGCGACGCTCAATGTGCCGGACGCCAGTGTTGACCTGCTGTTCTGCCACCAGACTTTTCATCATCTGGTCGAGCAGGAAAAGGCCCTGGCCGAGTTTTATCGGGTACTGAAACCGGGTGGCTATCTGCTGTTCGCCGAGTCCACCGAGGCATACATTGATACGTGGGTGATTCGCTGGCTGTTCCGTCATCCGATGCACGTGCAGAAGAGTGCGGCGCAGTATCTGCAGATGATTCGCGGGCAGGGGTTTGAGTTTGGCGAACGCAATGTTTCCTACCCGTATCTGTGGTGGAGCCGGTCGAAGGATTTTGGTTTGCTGGAGCGGTTTGGCTTACTCAAACCCAAGCCGTTCGGGCAGCGCGAAGAGACGTTGGTGAATGTCGTTGCGCGCAAGCCTCTGGCAGAGGTTTCCTGATGTACACAAATCCTTGTAGGAGTGAGCCTGCTCGCGATAGCGGTGGGTCAGCCAACCTGTATTTTGAATGTGCGACCGCTATCGCGAGCAGGCTCACTCCTACAGTGTCCGCGGTGTGGCGTTTTTTTGTGTTTGGCATGGTGCTTCTGTTGAGTGCCTGCGCCAGCCAGGCGCCGCTGCCTGCGGGCAACCCGACTTTGCCCCTGCCGTTGCAACTGCACATCGAACGCCAACAAGCCGAACAACGCCAGGACTGGCTGCTGGTGATCCAGCGCGAAGGCCCGGGCATCCGCTGGTCGATGATGGATCCGCTGGGCATTCCCCAGGCACGTCAGCAACTGATCGACGGCCACTGGCAAGCTGATGGGCTGCTGCCGCCGAACCTGGAAGCCCGCGAGTTGTTTGCTGCGCTGCTGTTCGCCCTGACCCCATCCGGCGAGCTGCTGCGCAATTACCCCACCGCGCAGCAACAGGGCCAGCAACGCTCTCTGCCGGCGCATTGGGACATCCGTTATGCACAACCGTTGAGCTTCGAATTGAACTTGCCTCAAGGCCCGCACTATCGTGTTTCTCCGCTGGGTGAACCGACGCCATGACCGCTTACCTGAATGCCCTCGGGGTGATTTGCGCGCTGGGTCGCGACAAGTCGGAAATCGCCCGCAACCTGTTCGCCGGCGACTGCTCGGGCATGCGCCGCGAGTCTGGCTGGGTGGCGGAACGTGAGTTGCCGGTGGCCGCCGTCCACGGCGAACTGGCGCCGATCCCGGCAGAACTCGCCGATCAGCGCAGTCGAAATAATCAGCTGTTGCTGGAGGCGGCGTTGCAGATTCGCGATGACATTGATCAAGCGATCCAGACCTACGGCCGCGACCGCATCGGTGTCGTGCTCGGCACCAGCACCTCGGGCATCGACGAGGCCAGCCGTGGTCTGGCGCATTACATTCGCGAGCAGCAGTTCCCGGTGGAATACGATTACCGTCAGCAGGAACTCGGCGCGCCCGCAAATTTCCTCGCTGACTGGCTGCAACTGAGCGGCCCGGCCTACGTGATTTCCACCGCTTGCACTTCCAGCGCCCGCGCCCTGATGAGCGCTCAGCGCCTGCTCGATCTGGGCTTGTGCGACGCCGTGCTGTGCGGTGGCGTCGACAGTTTGTGCAAGCTGACGCTTAACGGTTTTTCGTCGCTGGAAGCAGTGTCGGACGAGCGCTGCAATCCGTTCTCGGCCAACCGCAGCGGTATCAACATCGGCGAAGCGGCGGTGCTGTTCGTCATGAGCAAACAGCAAGGCGAAGGCCCGGCCATTGCCCTGCTCGGCGCCGGCGCCAGTTCCGACGCGCATCACATTTCCGCCCCTGAGCCGACCGGGCGCGGCGCGCTGCAAGCAATGCACAAGGCCTTGAACCGCGCGCACCTGCATGCCACGCAAATCAGCTATCTGAACCTGCACGGCACCGCCACTCAACACAACGACGCGATGGAAAGTCTGGCGGTCGCCGAACTGTTTCCCGAGGGCGTCGCCTGCTCATCGACCAAACCGATGACCGGCCACACCCTCGGTGCGGCCGGCGCACTGGAAGCAGCGTTTTGCTGGTTGAGCCTGAGCACCGACAACCCCGACCACGCCTTGCCGCCACATGTCTGGGACGCTCAGCCCGATCCCGCGCTGCCGCCGCTGAAGTGGGTGACCGCGAGCGAACGCCTGACGTCCATTGCACCCCGCTACCTGATGAGCAACTCGTTTGCCTTCGGCGGCAACAACGTCAGCCTGATTATCGGAGACGCCCCATGACGGCCTGGCCGCTCGCCGAACTGCTGCCCCACGCGGGCGACATGATTCTGATCGACAGCATCCTCAGCTTTGACGAGGAGCAGATTTTCACCCGCCTCACGGTCAAGCCCGAAGGCTTGTTCAGCCTGCCCGACGGCAGCCTGCCGGCATGGGTCGGCGTCGAACTGATGGCACAGAGCGTCGCCGCGTTTGCCGGTTGCCACGCGCGACTCAAAGGCAATCCGGTGGAGCTGGGGTTCCTGCTCGGCACACGCAAGTTCGAGTGCAACGTCGAAGCGTTCCCCGCCGGTAGCGATCTGACCATTCATGGTCTGCGTTCGCTGGAAGACGACAACGGCATGGGCGTATTCGAATGTCATATCCACGGCGCCGGCATCCATGCCAGCGCGCGGCTGAACGTGTTCCGCCCACCCCAGGTCACTCAATATCTGCAACAGACACAGGAGTCGAACGATGACTGAATCCGTACTGGTCACCGGCTCCAGCCGTGGCATTGGCCGCGCCATTGCCTTGCGTCTGGCGCAGGCCGGGCACGATATCGTCCTGCATTGCCGCAGCGGCGTGACCGAAGCGCAAAGCGTTCAGGGTGAAATCGAAGCCTTGGGGCGCAAGGCGCGGATCCTGCAATTCGACGTTGCCGATCGCGCAACCTGCAAAACCATTCTGGAAGCCGACGTCGAAAGCCATGGCGCCTATTACGGCGTGGTGTTGAACGCCGGGCTGACCCGCGACGGTGCCTTTCCGGCGCTGAGCGACGACGATTGGGACGTGGTGTTGCGCACCAACCTCGACGGTTTCTATAACGTGCTGCACCCGGTGATGATGCCGATGATCCGCCGTCGCGCCGCGGGTCGCATTGTCTGCATCACCTCGGTGTCGGGGCTGATCGGCAACCGTGGCCAGGTCAATTACAGCGCCTCCAAGGCCGGCGTGATTGGCGCGGCAAAGGCGTTGGCGATCGAGCTGGGCAAGCGCAAAATCACGGTTAACTGCGTCGCACCGGGCCTGATCGACACGGCGATGCTCGACGAAAACGTGCCGGTGGAAGAATTGATGAAAATGATCCCCGCGCAACGCATGGGCACC
Organism: Pseudomonas sp. SCA2728.1_7; assembly: GCF_018138145.1. NCBI lineage: Bacteria > Pseudomonadati > Pseudomonadota > Gammaproteobacteria > Pseudomonadales > Pseudomonadaceae > Pseudomonas > Pseudomonas sp. SCA2728.1_7. Next base: position 3,675,503 of record NZ_CP073104.1, read on the forward strand.
CCGGAAGAGGTGGCCAGTGCGGTGAATTTCCTGATGTCGGCGGAAGCCTCGTACATCACCCGCCAGGTCCTGGCGGTCAACGGAGGCTTGTGCTGATGAAGCGCGTCGTCGTCACCGGCATGGCCGGCATCACCTCGCTGGGCAGCGACTGGGAGACCATCGCCGGCAATTTCGCGGCCAACCGCAGCGGCATCCGCCGGATGGACGAGTGGGATCGCTTCAGCGAACTCAACACGCGCCTGGCCGGGCCGATCGATGATTTTGCAGTGCCGGCGCACTGGACGCGCAAGCAATTGCGCAGCATGGGCCGGGTATCGCGGCTGGCGGTTCGTGCGGCAGAAAACGCCCTGGCTGACGCCGGTTTGCTCGGTGACGAATCGATCAAGGATGGGCGGATGGGCGTCGCTTGCGGCTCGTCCACCGGCAGCACCGACGAGATCAAAGCGTTCGGCAACATGCTGCTCAACTCGGTCGCCGAAGGCCTCAATGCCAACTCCTACGTGCGGATGATGCCGCACACCACCGCCGCCAACATCAGCATCTTCTTTGGCCTCACCGGTCGCTTGATCCCGACGTCCAGCGCCTGCACCAGCGGCAGTCAGGGCATCGGTTACGCCTACGAGGCGATCAAGTTCGGGCGTCTGCCGTTGATGCTCGCCGGCGGCGCCGAAGAGCTGTGCCCGACCGAGGCCATGGTCTTCGATGCGCTCTACGCCACCAGCCTGAAAAACGATGCGCCACAGACCAGTCCACGCCCGTACGACAAGGGCCGCGATGGTCTGGTGATCGGTGAAGGTGGCGGCATGCTCGTGCTCGAAGAGCTGGAACACGCCCTCGCCCGTGGTGCGCACATCCACGCCGAGATCGTCGGCTTCGGCAGCAACGCCGACGGCCAGCACACCACGCGCCCGGAACAAGTGACCATGCGTCGTGCAATGGAACTGGCGCTGGAAGACGCCGGCCTGACGCCGGACGCCATCGGTTACGTCAATGGCCACGGCACCGCTACAGAACAGGGCGACATTGCCGAAACACTGGCAACCAGCAGTTTGTTCGGCGAGCGCATGCCGATCAGTTCGCAGAAAAGCTTCCTCGGCCACACACTCGGCGCCTGCGGCGCACTGGAGTCGTGGTTCAGCATCGAGATGATGAATCGCGACCTGTACGTGCACACGTTCAACCTCGACGAGGTCGATCCGCACTGCGGCAAACTCGATTACCTGCGCGGCGAATTCCGCCAGATGCATCACGACTACGTGATGAACAACAATTTCGCTTTTGGTGGCGTCAATACCTCGTTGATTTTCCGCCGCTGGCACTGACCGCAACACGTTTGGAGTGAAGGGAATGACTCAGTTTCACCGCATCGCCGCTCTGTTGGCACTGGCTTTTGTGCTCGGCGGTTGCACCAGCAAACCGGTTTACAACGCCAAGGAAGAGTTCTCGCCCAACCTCGGTTTCACCCAGCAACAGATGAGCCGCGCCATCGTCACTGCGCTGAACGATCGCCAATGGGTCGTGCAATCGGTACGTCCGGGCATGATCAAAGCGGCGATTACTGTACGCGGTCGCCATCACGCCGAAGTCGATATTCCGTTCACCCCGACCTCGTTCGAAATCGACTACCGCAGCAGCTACGGCCTCGACGCCAAGGACGGCAAGATCCACGGCAACTACAACCGCTGGGTCAACCGCCTGCGCGACAACGTGCTCAAAGAGCTGTCGATCAACCCGGACATCGAAGCCGTCAACAACCTCGGCATCATCAAACAGGGTGCCGACGAGCCGACTTACCTGAGCTTCCGTGAAGGCGTCAAACGCGCCACCGACGCCGGCCTGCTCGACGGCAGCGTGAAGTTCTACCTGGCCGGCGAAACCCTGCCCAAACAGGTACGCAAACTCGACACCGTGAGCAGCAGCCGCAAGACCAACGGCTCGAACAAATCCGACGAGGACGCCTGCTTCTGGGCCCTGCAATCGGCGCTGGCAACCCTGCAGAACGCCGCAAAAAAAGCCGACGCCAACGCGGTGATCAACATCGCCAGCGTCGACCAGCGTGATCTGTACAAAGACACCGAAAAATTCCAGTGCCGTGCCGGGCTGGTGGTGTCGAGTGTGGCGTTGCGCGGGGATCTGGCGCACGTGGATTGATGGGATTGTAGAAACGACAAAGGGCGCCATTCGGCGCCCTTTCACAAACAGGTTGGCTTGTCATCGCCGATTACCTGTCTGGCTCTGCGATGGCTGGTTATCCAGGATCCTCAGAGTCTCACAAGCCCCTTGCGGGAACATTTTGGGGCGTCGCCCAACATCCTGAGGCGGGCACGGGTAATCGTCCCGTACACTTTGGCGATGAACTGAAGATCGTCCCCTGCCTGATCCAGGCAAACCTCAAGATAGGTCACCAAGTCCTCATCAGTTTTCAAATAATCGATAGAGTCCCATTTCGTAAATTTTTCGATCATGTTTTTTCTTGATGTTTTCTGGCGTTAAGAAAATTAGCGTCCTTAGGTTATTCATCCAAGGCACTCACTTCTGAAGTTTTCGTAGGGAATGCACTGACCTTGTGTAGTCCAGATCGCAATCACCTTAAATCCGCGATAACGCGAGGATAAATTTTCTCGCCACAAGGGCACCATTCGGCGCCCTGCTCGTTTCAGCATCTACACTCGTCCTGACAGGCCGTCGCACCGCGCCTGGTGGAACGGCGAGCCCATCAGCCCTGCACTCGCGGTTCTCTTTCACCGTCAAGGAGATGACCATGCAAGTGAAAGCCCTGATCGCCGCTGCGCTTTTCGCGCTACTGCCCAGCGCCAGCCACGCCACCAATCTCATGTATATGCCCTTCGAAACCGTGCTGTCGGACGCCGTTCGCGCCGGGCGGCTGGATGGCAGTGTGAAGTTCTATCTGCTCGGTAATGGGCCACAGGGGACTCAGCAGTTGTTGCGCAGCGGGGTGGTCAGTGATTTGAAGACCAACGGATTCAACAAGAGTGATCACGATTCCTGCGAGTGGGTGCTGCAATCGAATCTGATCAAGTTACAGGCCGATGCCAAGCGGGTCGGGGCGAATGCGGTGGTCAATATCGTCAGTTACTACGACCAGCATGTGCGCAAGGATTTGAATACGTATGAATGCCGGGCAGGGATTTTTGTCACGCGGGTGGCGTTGAAGGGGGATTTGGTGCGGTTGCCCTGAAATCTGTGATGTTTGGGCCGACGCCTTCGCGAGCAGGCTCGCTCCCACCTTGGAATGCGTTCCCCTGTGGGAGTGAGCCTGCTCGCGATTTGATTGCGCAGCAATCACGCCTTTGAAGGTTCGACTTTGCGCGTGAGCAAATCTACGAAAGCCTTGGCCATCGGCGATTTCTGATCCTTGCGCTGCACCAGCCACACCGCCGACACCGCTTCCGGATCGAGCAACGGGCGATAGACCACGCCGTCGATGCGCATCCGCTGATAGGACGCCGGCAGCACCGAAACCCCCAACCCCGCTGCGACCAGGCCGATGATGGTCATCGCCTCCCCCGCCTCTTGCGCAAAGTGCGGGCTGAACCCGGCATCGCGCGCCAGACTCAGCAATTGCGCATACAGCCCGCTGCCGTAACTGCGCGGAAAGAACACGAAGGGCTCCAGCGCCAGCGCCGAGAGGAACAGCCCTTCTTCACTGCCCTGCGCCAATGGATGCTTGGAACCGAGCACGGCGACCAGCGGCTCTCGCATCAACTCCACCACACTCAGCGAATCCGGCAAACCCAGCGGGCGCATGATGCCAACCTCGATCGACTCATCCACCAGGCCCTCAGCAACTTGCGTGCTACTCATCTCGCGAAGGTTGAGGTGCACCGCCGGAAAACGCTGACGAAAGGCAAAGATTGCCTGGGGAATAGTTGAGTTGAACGGTGCCGACGAGGTGAAACCAATCTTCAACTCGCCCAGTTCACCGAGCTGCGCACGCCGGGCGACGTCCGCCGCTTTGTCGACCTGCGCCAGCACCAGCCGCGCCTCTTCGAGAAACAACCGCCCGGCCTCACTCAGCTCGACCCGACGATTGGTCCGTTCAAACAGCCGCGCGCCAACCTCTTGCTCCAGCGCCTGAATCTGCTGGCTCAGCGGTGGCTGAGAAATCCCCAGCACCTGTGCGGCGCGGCCAAAATGCAGCTCTTCGGCGACGGCGATGAAGTAGCGCAGATGACGCAATTCCATGGAAACCCCATTAGGTCGTTAAAGCTATCAAACAGGTCGAACAATATATTGGATAGAAACATTAGCCAGCTATATGATTTTTTCATTGCCTGCCTGGCCGTGCCCTCCGAGGTCTGAAGTGAAAACTGCTGTCGCGCCCCTTGCCCATGAAGTCCCGCCTGCTGCGGCGGACGATGTCGTCGCCGAGCTGCAAGAGATCTACATCGAAAAAGGCACGCCGATGTTCATGCGCACGGTGCTGGCGCTGTTCAGCGGCGGCTTCGCGACGTTTGCCCTGCTCTACTGCGTGCAGCCGATGATGCCGCTGCTGTCCCACGAGTACGGGATCAATGCGGCGCAAAGCAGCCTGATCCTCTCGGTGGCCACCGGCATGCTCGCTATCGGCCTGTTGATCACCGGGCCGATTTCCGATCGGGTCGGGCGCAAACCGGTGATGGTGACTGCTCTTTTCGCAGCGGCGCTGTGCACCATGGCCAGCGCGATGATGCCGAGTTGGGAAGGCGTGCTGATCATGCGTGCGCTGATCGGACTGTCGCTGAGTGGGCTGGCGGCGGTGGCAATGACCTATCTGAGTGAAGAGATCCATCCGCAACACATCGGTCTGGCGATGGGTTTATACATCGGCGGCAACGCGATTGGCGGGATGAGCGGGCGCTTGATCACCGGCGTGCTGATCGACTTCGTCAGCTGGCACACGGCGATGCTGGTGATCGGTGGTCTGGCGATGATTGCCGCCGCGGTGTTCTGGAAGATTCTTCCGGAGTCGCGCAACTTCCGTTCACGCTCACTGCACCCGCGCAGTTTGCTCGATGGCTTCACCATGCACTTTCGCGATGCCGGTCTGCCGCTGCTGTTTCTGGAGGCATTCGTGCTGATGGGTGCATTCGTCACCCTGTTCAACTACATCGGTTATCGCTTGCTAGCCGCGCCGTACAACCTCGATCAGGTGTTCGTGGGTCTGCTGTCGGTGGTGTATCTGTCGGGGATCTACAGCTCGGCGAAGATCGGTTCGCTGGCGGACAAACTGGGGCGACGCAAAGTGCTGTGGGCGACGATTGCGCTGATGTTCGCCGGACTGGCGTTGACCATGTTTACGCCGCTGTTGCTGGTGATTGTCGGCATGTTGATTTTCACCTTTGGCTTTTTTGGCGCGCACTCGGTGGCGAGCAGCTGGATTGGTCGGCGGGCGACCAAGGCCAAGGGGCAGGCGTCATCGTTGTACCTGTTCAGTTATTACGCCGGGTCGAGCATTGCCGGCACGGCGGGCGGGGTGTTCTGGCATCTCGGCGGCTGGAATGGCATCGGCTTGTTTATCGGCGCGCTGTTACTGATCGCGCTGCTGGTCGCATTGAAGCTGGCGAAGTTGCCGCCTCTCAGCGGTGTCAAAGCCTGACGCGTAACCCATGTAGGAGTGAGCCTGCTCGCGATAGCGGAGTGTCAGCCAGTACATTCAGCGACTGACTCACCGCTATCGCGAACAGGCTCACTCCTACAATTGGTCCGCGGCCGACATTGAATCGTGCAAACAAAAACGCCCGGCATTTAACCGGGCGTTTTTTATGATGTGGCGATCACTCGTGATACTGCGCCGACAGCTCATGCACCGCACGCAGGAACGCACCCGCATGCTCCGGATCAACCTCTGGCGTGATGCCATGACCCAGATTGAACACGTGCCCGCTGCCCTTGCCGTAGCTGGCCAGAATGCGTCCGACTTCAGTGCGGATCGCTTCCGGTTTGGCGTAGAGCACGGTCGGGTCCATGTTGCCTTGCAGGGCAACCTTGTCGCCAACGCGGGCGCGGGCGTTGCCGATGTCGCAGGTCCAGTCCAGACCCAAGGCGTCGGCGCCAGCGTCGGCGATGCTTTCCAGCCACAGGCCGCCGTTTTTGGTGAAGAGGATCACCGGTACTTTGCGCCCGTCGTGTTCGCGGATCAGGCCGCTGACGATTTTCTTCATGTAAGCCAGCGAGAACTCCTGATACGCCGCCGCCGACAGGTTGCCGCCCCAGGTGTCGAAAATCTGCACCGCTTGCGCGCCAGCCATGATCTGGCCGTTGAGGTACGAGGTCACCGACTGCGCCAGTTTATCCAGCAGCAGGTGCATGGCTTGCGGGTTGTCGTAGAGCATCGCTTTGGTCTTGCGGAAGTCTTTCGACGAGCCGCCTTCAACCATGTAGGTCGCCAGGGTCCACGGGCTGCCGGAGAAACCGATCAGCGGCACACGACCGTTGAGCTCGCGACGGATGGTGCTGACTGCGTCCATCACATAGCCGAGGTCTTTGTGCGGATCAGGGATTGGCAAGGCTTCGATGTCAGCGAGGGTGCTGACGACTTTCTTGAAGCGCGGACCTTCACCGGTCTCGAAGTACAGGCCCTGGCCCATGGCATCGGGGATGGTGAGGATGTCGGAAAACAGGATCGCCGCGTCCAGTTGTGGATAGCGGTCGAGCGGTTGCATCGTGACTTCGCAGGCGAATTCCGGATTCATGCACAGGCTCATGAAATCACCGGCCTTGGCGCGGCTGGCGCGGTATTCCGGCAGGTAGCGGCCGGCCTGGCGCATCATCCACACCGGGGTGACGTCTACGGGTTGCTTGAGCAGGGCGCGGAGGAAACGGTCGTTCTTCAGGGCAGTCATGTCGGCATCCGGAAAAAAAGTGCGGGCATTTTCTCAGAGCGCGGCGCAAAAGGCACGGATGCAGGTCAGCCTTTTATCTATCGGGTCAATTTATTGCGCTGGAATGCAGAGTTTGCAGCCCCCAAAAAACAACTGTGGGAGTGAGCCTGCTCGCGATAGCGGAATGTCAGTCAATGGATCTGGTGACTGATCTACCGCTATCGCGAGCAGGCTCACTCCTACAGGGTATTGCGTCGCTTGTTTAGACGCCCAGGTAATCGAGGATCCCTTCGGCGGCATTGCGGCCTTCGAAGATGGCCGTCACCACCAGGTCGGAACCGCGCACCATGTCGCCACCGGCAAAGATTTTCGGGTTGCTGGTCTGGTGCTTGTACTGACCTTGCTCAGGCGCAACGACGCGGCCCTGGCTGTCGGTCTGGATCTCGAACTGTTCGAACCACGGCGCCGGGCTCGGGCGGAAACCGAACGCGATGACCACGGCGTCGGCCGGGATGATCTCTTCGGAACCCGGGATCGGCTCAGGGCTGCGACGGCCACGGGCGTCCGGTTCGCCGAGACGGGTCTCGACCACTTTCACGCCCTCAACCTTGTCTTCGCCGACGATAGCGATCGGCTGGCGGTTGTAGAGGAATTTCACGCCTTCTTCCTTGGCGTTCTTCACCTCTTTGCGCGAGCCGGGCATGTTCGCTTCGTCACGACGATAAGCGCAGGTCACCGACTTGGCACCCTGACGGATCGACGTGCGGTTGCAGTCCATCGCCGTGTCGCCGCCACCAAGAACCACAACCTTTTTGCCTTTCATGTCGACGAAATCTTCCGGCGACTTTTCAAAGCCCAGGTTGCGGTTGACGTTGGCGATGAGGAAATCCAGTGCGTCATACACGCCCGGCAGATCCTCACCGGCGAAGCCGCCCTTCATGTAGGTGTAAGTGCCCATGCCCATGAACACCGCATCGTATTCGGCGAGCAGTTGTTCCATGGTCACGTCTTTGCCGACTTCGGTATTCAGACGGAACTCGATGCCCATGCCGGTGAAGACTTCGCGACGATTGCTCAGCACGGTCTTTTCCAGCTTGAACTCGGGGATACCGAAGGTCAGCAGACCACCGATTTCCGGGTTCTTGTCGAACACCACCGGGGTCACGCCGCCACGCACCAGCACGTCGGCACAACCGAGACCCGCCGGGCCTGCGCCGATGATCGCGACACGTTTGCCGGTCGGTTTGACCTTGGACATGTCCGGGCGCCAGCCCATGGCGAACGCGGTGTCGGTGATGTACTTCTCGACCGAACCGATGGTCACCGCGCCGAAGCCGTCGTTAAGGGTGCAGGCACCCTCGCACAGACGATCCTGCGGGCACACCCGGCCGCAGACTTCCGGCAGGGTGTTGGTCTGGTGCGACAGCTCGGCGGCCTGAAGGATGTTGCCCTCGGCCACCAGCTTCAACCAGTTGGGAATGAAGTTGTGCACCGGGCACTTCCATTCGCAATACGGGTTGCCGCAACCCAGACAGCGGTGGGCCTGATCGGCCGACTGCTGGGGTTTGAACGGTTCGTAGATTTCGACGAACTCTTTCTTGCGTTGACGCAACAGTTTCTTCTTCGGATCTTTGCGCCCGACATCGATGAACTGGAAGTCGTTATTCAGACGTTCAGCCATTGTTAAAACCTCATCAAACTCTTCAGGCGCATATCACTGCGGGTTGGCACGAGTGCTGGAAAGCAACGATTTCAGGTTGGCAGCCTTGGGCTTGACCAGCCAGAAACGGCGCAAGTAGTCATCGAGGTTTTCGGCGAGTTCACGACCCCACTCGCTGTCGGTTTCCGCGACGTACTCGTTCAGCACGTTTTGCAGGTGGCTGCGATAGGCTTCCATCGCCTCACCGCTGATCCGCTGGATTTCCACCAGTTCGTGGTTGACCCGGTCAACGAAGGTGTTGTCCTGATCGAGCACGTAGGCGAAACCACCGGTCATGCCAGAGCCGAAGTTGTAACCGGTCTTGCCCAGAACGCAGACAAAACCACCGGTCATGTACTCACAGCAGTGATCGCCAGTGCCTTCCACAACCGTGTGGGCACCGGAGTTGCGCACGGCGAAACGCTCGCCTGCGGTGCCGGCGGCGAACAGCTTGCCGCCCGTGGCGCCGTACAGGCAGGTGTTGCCGATGATGGCGCTTTCCTGAGTTTTGTAAACGCTGCCCTTCGGCGGCACGATGGTCAGCTTGCCACCGGTCATGCCTTTGCCGACGTAGTCGTTGGCGTCGCCTTCGAGGTACATGTTCAGACCGCCGGCGTTCCACACGCCGAAGCTCTGCCCGGCAGTGCCTTTGAAGCGGAAGGTGATCGGCGCTTTCGCCATGCCCTGGTTGCCGTGCTTGCGGGCGATTTCGCCAGAGATCCGCGCGCCGATCGAACGATCGCAGTTGCAGATGTCCAGATCGAACTCGGCGCCGCTCATGTCGTTGATCGCCGACGACGCCATTTCGACCATTTTCTCGGCCAGCAGGCCTTGGTCGAACGGCGGGTTACGCTCAACGCCGCAGAATTGTGGCTTGTCCGCCGGGATGTGATCGCTGCCCAACAGCGGCGTCAGGTCCAGATGGTTTTGCTTGGCGGTCTGGCCCTCGAGGATTTCCAGCAGATCGGTACGACCGATCAGCTCTTCGAGGGAGCGCACGCCGAGCTTGGCCAGCCACTCACGGGTTTCTTCGGCGACGTAGGTGAAGAAGTTCACCACCATGTCGACGGTACCGATGTAGTGATCCTTGCGCAGCTTCTCGTTCTGCGTCGCAACGCCGGTGGCGCAGTTGTTCAGGTGGCAGATACGCAGGTATTTGCAACCCAGCGCGATCATTGGCGCAGTACCGAAGCCGAAGCTCTCGGCGCCGAGAATTGCAGCCTTGATCACGTCGAGGCCGGTTTTCAGGCCGCCGTCGGTCTGCACCCGGACTTTGCCACGCAGGTCGTTGCCGCGCAGGGTCTGGTGAGTTTCGGCGAGGCCGAGTTCCCACGGTGCGCCAGCGTATTTGATCGAGGTCAGCGGCGAAGCACCGGTACCACCGTCGTAACCGGAAATGGTGATCAAGTCCGCATAGGCCTTGGCCACACCGGCGGCGATGGTGCCGACGCCCGCTTCGGCGACGAGTTTCACCGAAACCAGCGCCTTCGGGTTGACCTGTTTCAGGTCGAAAATCAGCTGCGACAAGTCTTCGATCGAATAGATGTCGTGGTGCGGCGGCGGCGAAATCAGGGTCACGCCCGGCACTGCGTAACGCAGCTTGGCGATCAGCCCGTTGACCTTGCCACCCGGCAGTTGCCCGCCTTCGCCCGGCTTGGCGCCTTGCGCGACCTTGATCTGCAGCACTTCGGCGTTGACCAGGTATTCAGGGGTTACACCGAAACGACCCGTCGCGACCTGCTTGATTTTCGAGCTCTTGATGGTGCCGTAACGCGCAGGGTCTTCACCGCCTTCGCCGGAGTTCGAACGCGCACCGAGGCGGTTCATGGCTTCGGCCAAGGCTTCGTGAGCTTCCGGCGACAGTGCGCCCAGCGAGATACCGGCGGAGTCAAAGCGCTTGAGCACCGATTCCAGCGGCTCGATTTCACTGATGTCCAGCGGCGTGTCGAGGGTCTTGACCTTGAACAGGTCGCGGATCATCGACACCGGACGGTTGTCCACCAGCGAGGTGTATTCCTTGAACTTGGCGTAGTCGCCCTGCTGCACGGCGGCTTGCAGGGTGTTGACCACGTCCGGGTTATAGGCGTGATATTCGCCACCGTGGACGAACTTCAGCAGACCGCCCTGCTGGATCGGCTTGCGCGGACTCCAGGCTTCGGTGGCCAGTGCTTTCTGCTCGGCTTCGATGTCGACGAAACGCGCACCCTTGATGCGGCTCGGCACGCCACGGAAGCTCAGATCGCAGACTTCTTCGGACAGGCCGATCGCTTCGAACAATTGTGCTCCGCGGTAGGAAGCGATGGTCGAAATGCCCATCTTCGACAGGATCTTCAGCAGACCTTTGGTGATGCCTTTGCGGTAGTTCTTGAACACCTCATAGAGGTCGCCCAGCACTTCACCGGTACGGATCAGGTCGCCCAGCACTTCGTAGGCCAGGAACGGATACACCGCCGAGGCGCCGAAACCGATCAGCACCGCAAAGTGATGCGGGTCACGGGCGGTCGCGGTTTCAACGAGGATGTTGGAATCGCAACGCAGGCCTTTTTCGGTCAGGCGATGGTGTACGGCACCGGTCGCCAGCGAAGCGTGGATCGGCAGCTTGCCCGGGGCGATATGACGGTCGCTCAGGACGATCTGGGTACGCCCGCCGCGCACGGCTTCTTCAGCCTGATCGGCGACATTGCGGATCGCCGCTTCGAGGCCGACGCTTTCGTCGTAGTTGAGGTCGATGATCGCCCGTTCGAAACCCGGACGGTCGAGGTTCATCAGCGAGCGCCACTTGGCCGGCGAGATCACCGGCGAGCTGAGGATCACGCGCGAGGCGTGTTCCGGCGACTCCTGGAAAATGTTGCGCTCGGCACCGAGGCAGATTTCCAGCGACATCACGATCGCTTCACGCAGCGGGTCGATCGGCGGGTTGGTGACCTGCGCGAACTGCTGACGGAAATAGTCGTACGGCGTACGCACGCGCTGCGACAGCACAGCCATCGGTGTGTCGTCGCCCATCGAACCAACGGCTTCGTAGCCTTGCTCGCCGAGTGGGCGCAGGACCTGATCGCGCTCTTCGAACGTGACCTGATACATCTTCATGTATTGCTTGAGCTGATCGACGTCGTAAAACGCCGAACCGTGGTCGTTGTCTTCCATGGTCGCCTGAATGCGCAGGGCATTCTTGCGCAGCCATTGCTTGTATGGATGACGGGATTTCAGACGGTTGTCGATCGCATCGGTGTCGAGGATCTGCCCGGTTTCGGTGTCCACGGCGAAGATCTGGCCAGGGCCGACACGGCCTTTGGCAATCACGTCTTCAGGCTTGTAGTCCCACACACCGATTTCCGAGGCGAGGGTGATGAAACCGTTGGTGGTGGTGACCCAGCGCGCCGGGCGCAGACCGTTACGGTCGAGCAGGCACACCGCGTAACGACCGTCGGTCATCACCACGCCGGCCGGGCCGTCCCACGGCTCCATGTGCATCGAGTTGTACTCGTAGAACGCACGCAGATCCGGGTCCATGGTTTCAACGTTCTGCCACGCCGGCGGAATGATCATCCGCACGCCACGGAACAGGTCGATGCCACCGGTGACCATCAGTTCGAGCATGTTGTCCATGCTCGAGGAGTCGGAGCCAACACGGTTGACCAGCGGGCCGAGTTCTTCCAGATCCATCAGATCATTGGTGAACTTGGTCCGACGAGCCTGTGCCCAGTTGCGGTTACCGGTGATGGTGTTGATCTCGCCGTTGTGGGCGAGGAAGCGGAATGGCTGGGCCAGCGGCCATTTCGGCAGGGTGTTGGTGGAGAAGCGCTGGTGGAACACGCAGATCGCGGTTTGCAGGCGCTCGTCGCTCAGGTCTGGATAAAATGCGGCCAGGTCGGCCGGCATCATCAGGCCTTTATAGATGATGGTCTTGTGCGAAAAGCTGCAGATGTAGTGGTCGGAATCGACTGCGTTGGCCACCGACGAACGGCGACGCGCACTGAACAGCTTCACGGCCATGTCCTGATCACTCAGGCCTTCGCCGCCGATGTACACCTGCTCGATCTGCGGCAGGCGCTCAAGGGCGAGGCGGCCGAGGACGCTGGTGTCGATTGGCACTTTGCGCCAGCCGATCAGTTGCAGGCCTTCAGCGAGGATCTCGCGGTTCATGTTCTCGCGAGCGGCTTCGGCCTTGGCCGGATCCTGGTTGAAGAAGACCATGCCCACTGCATATTGCTTGGGCAGCTCGACGCTGAAGGTTTCCTGGGCAATGGCTCGCAGGAACGCGTCAGGTTTTTGAATCAGCAGACCGCAACCGTCACCGGTCTTGCCGTCGGCATTAATCCCACCGCGGTGGGTCATGCAGGTCAGGGCCTCGATGGCCGTTTGCAAAAGGGTATGACTGGGCTCGCCCTGCATGTGGGCTATCAGGCCGAAACCGCAGTTATCCTTGAATTCATCTGGTTGGTACAGACCTGCTTTCATAGACACTTTCTCACCAGGCTGCCTCTTTTCGAGGCAAATTTCTTTTCAATTCAACCACTTGCATCCCGCGCCGAACGTACGCCAGCTTAGCAGGGGCAAAAGGGTGGTCATTGTACACAGCGACACAGAGGCTCACAAATTTGACGACGAAATGTCGCAAATTCATGTCGCATTTGTGAAAGGTTTAAAGCGATCTGCTGTGCTAGTCAAAACTTTTTTAATTTTGACCGCAACGACTCAAAGACTACTGTGACGCAGACACCACAAGGCACGCGACCTGGAAGGAAGCGCGCACTCGTAGAAATTTTGAGGTGCTTGGAGAGGCGGCCTGGGTAAGGCCGCCGAATCTTCAGCGAGTTGTTGCCAGTTCCTGTTGGACGCTGGCGACAGTGCGAGGCCAAGGTTTACCAGCCTGAACCTTCGCTGGCAAGGCCTTGATGGCAGAAACGGCTGCATCACGATTGGCGAAGTTGCCGTAGGTGATCACGTAAAGCGGTTTGCCGTTGAGAACTTTCTTGAAATAACGGTACTCGCCGCCCTGCTCTTTGACGAAGTTTTGCGCAGCGGCTTCGGAGCTGGTGCCGAGGATCTGCACCACATAGTTGCCGGTCGGCTGGCCGGCGTACCAGCTGCCACCAGCAGCCTTGGCGACGGTCACCGGCTTCTCGGCCGGTTTGGCAGCCGCGGCTGGCTTGGCTGGCGCTGGAGCTGGTTTGGCGACTGGCGCGGCCGGAGCAGGCTTGGCGGTGGCAACTTGCGTCGGCGCCGGCGTCGGCTTGGCCGCTGGCAACGGAACCGGTGTCGGCGCAGGGCCGGCCGGAACGCCCGCAGGCGGTGCGGAGGTAGTAACGGTCGGCGGGGTGTCGCTGGAACCTTCCAGCGGTACGCCATCGTCGCCTTCGGTAATGCCACCGGCCGCTTCGGCCAACGGACCGCGCATTACCGGTTGCGAGTTGCCGACCAGCGGCAGCGGCATCGGCTGTGTATTACCGGCGAACTCGACGTTCGGTGCGCCGCCATTGGCTGCGCCCTGGCCCAATGGCAACTGTGCCTGTTCATTGGCCGGTGCACCGGTGGTCGGCGCCTTGTTGCGACCCGGCATCAGCCAGGCGGCAGCGACCGCGACCACAACGACGGCGGAAATCGCCAATACGTGTTTCTTCGGCATGTTGAACCCCATACTTGGACGCTTGACCGCTGAGCGGCTGGCAATCATGACTTCGATCAGAGCATCGCGAGCGACCTGGTTGATGTTGCCCGGCCAACCCTCGGCACTTTCGTGAATATCAGAGATCTGATCCGCGCTGAAAAGTTCGACACCCCGGCCAGCACCTTCGAGCCGTTGGTCGAGATACTCGCGGGTTTCTTCTTCGGTGTACGGCTGCAATTCAATGACGTGGAAACGCTCTTCCTCAAGGTGCAAAGCCTCGAGCTGAGCAATCAGCGACGATTCACCGAACAGGAACACGTGCGGGCGACCTTCCGGTGCGCCGGCACCCAGTGCCATCAGCGCTTCGAGGGCGGATTCATCGAGCTGCTCGGCGTCATCCACCAACAGATAGACTTCCTGGCCGGTCAGCGCGAGTTGCACCACTTGATCCAGAATCGCGCCAACTTCGGCCTGAGCGACGTTCAGTGCCTGCGCAACCTGGCGCAGCACGCCAGCGGCATCACCGGCACCACGGGCGGAAACCACCACGCTCTGCACCGACTGTTTGTTGGTGCTGGCGACCAGCGCCTGACGCAACAACGTCTTGCCACTGCCCTGCGGCCCGGTGACCACCAGCAGCAATTGGCTGTAACGCGCCAGATGGTGCAGTTGACCCAGTACCGGTTTGCGCTGGGCCGGGAAGAACTTGAAGCCCGGCACGCGTGGCGCGAACGGGTCGTGACTTAACTGGAAATGGCCGAGGAACGCCTCGTCGGCATGCAAACTAGTCATCGGAATCTTATTAACCTTTAAGCTGAGCCAGGGCGCGGTAATCCGCTCCCAGCGTGGCCTGTAGAACCTCTTTCGGATAATCGTCGGTCACTACCGCTTCGCCCATCCGGCGCAGCAGCACCAGGCGCAGACGACCGTCGATCACTTTTTTATCAATTGCCATGTGTTCCAGGAAATCGGCTTCGGTCATTTCCGTCGGCGGGATCACCGGCAGACCGGCGCGCTGGAACAGACGAATGCCGCGATCACGCTCCTGCTCGCTGATCCAGCCCAGACGCGCAGACATCTCCAGCGCCATCACGGTGCCAGCCGCCACCGCCTCCCCGTGCAACCAGACACCATAGCCCATGTGGGTCTCGATGGCGTGGCCGAAGGTGTGGCCAAGGTTGAGCGTGGCACGTACGCCGGTTTCCTTCTCATCGGCGCCGACCACCGCAGCCTTGGCTGCGCAGGAGCGCTCGATCGCGTAAGTCAGGGCTTTCTGATCCAGCCCACGCAGGGCATCGACGTTTTCTTCGAGCCAGGTCAGGAACGGCTCGTCACAGATAAGCCCGTATTTGATGACTTCGGCCAGACCGGCGGACAGCTCGCGCTCTGGCAGGGTTTTCAGGGACGCCGTATCGATCAGCACCACGTTCGGCTGATAGAACGCGCCGACCATGTTCTTGCCCAACGGATGGTTGATGCCGGTCTTGCCGCCCACCGACGAATCGACCTGGGACAGCAACGTCGTAGGGATCTGGATAAAGTCGACACCGCGCTGGTAGCAGGCAGCGGCGAAGCCGGCCATGTCGCCGATCACCCCGCCGCCGAGGGCGATCACGGTGGTGCGGCGGTCATGACGGGCGGTCAGCAGACCGTCGAAGATCAGTTGCAGGGTTTCCCAGTTCTTGAAGGCCTCGCCGTCCGGCAGCACCACGGAGATCACCGAGAACTGCGCCAGGCTGCGAGTCAGACGCTCAAGATAGAGCGGCGCAACGATCTCGTTGGAGATGATTGCCACCTGCCGCCCATGGATATGCGGTGCCAGCAACTCGGGCTGATCCAACAAACCTTCGCCAATATGAATCGGGTAGCTGCGCTCGCCTAGATCGACCTTGAGTGTCTGCATGTGTCCCCACAGTGAAGATGGAAGCAGGCGTCCTGCCCTGAATTATTGGTTATCTGCGGCCTATAGCGGGTATGACGCCGCTCGCACGCCATCCGCCACAACCTCGACGGGCTGTGACAGGACGCCGAGGATAGCGCATTTCGAGCGCTGCTTTAACGGGGAGGAAGTTGCGCCAGACGATCGAGAATGTCGAGCACCACCATGCGTGGCGGCCGTTCGTCGGTTTCCACCACCAGATCGGCGATTTCCCGATACAGCGGATCACGGATCGCCAGCAGGTCACGCAGGGTTTTCTCCGGATTGGCAGTGCGCAGCAACGGTCGATTGCGGTCACGCGAAGTGCGGCCGACCTGCTGTTCGACGGAGGCGTGCAGATACACCACTCGCCCCCCCTCATGCAGGGCCTTGCGATTGGCATCGCGCATGACTGCGCCACCGCCGGTCGCCAACACCACGCCATCGAACGCGCACAGCTCGGCAATCATCGCCTGCTCACGGTCGCGAAAGCCGGGTTCGCCTTCCTTGTCGAAGATCCACGGGATATTGGCGCCCGTGCGCAGTTCAATTTCCTTGTCGGAATCTTTGAACGGCAGGCGCAGCTCTTTGGCCAGTAACCGGCCGATGGTGCTTTTGCCAGCACCCATCGGTCCTACAAGAATCAAATTTCGCACAGAATCAACGACTCACAGCAATCGCCTGGTTATTCATGATACGTGGTGTGAGAAATACCAGCAGCTCGGATTTTTTCTCCGAAACCACATCACGCCGGAAAAGGCGGCCAAGATACGGCACATCGCCAAGAAATGGCACCTTATCTACGACCTTGCTTTGAGTATTTGAGAAAACACCGCCAATCACGATGGTTTCGCCGTCGTTGACCAGCACCTTGGCGTTGACCTCGTTTTTCTTGATCGGCGGCACATCCTGCACTTTGTTCAGGTAATCCGGTTCGTCCTTGGTGACCTTGACCTCCATGATGATCCGGTTGTCCGGGGTGATCTGCGGGGTGACTTCCAGCGACAGCGAAGCCTCCTTGAACGACACCGAGGTTGCACCGCTGGAGCTGGCTTCCTGATACGGAATTTCGGTGCCTTTGAGGATTTTTGCGGTTTCCTTGTCGGAGGTGACCACCTTCGGCTGCGAGACGATTTCGCCGTTACCGGTCTTCTCCATCGCGGTCAGTTCGAGATCGAGCAGCACGTTGTCGGTGATGAAGGCGATGCCGATCCCTGAAGTATTGCCCACTGTGCCCATGTCGACGAACGGTGAGTTGGTACTGGTGCTGCCTGGCGTACCGATGGTCGTCGATGAACCGTTGACCCCGGAAGCGTTCCAGTTGCCCTTGTTCTGGATCGAACCGCCCCAGCGCACGCCGAGGCTTTTGTCATAATCGACGTTGGCTTCGACAATTCGCGCTTCGATCATCACCTGACGCACTGGAATATCCAGTTGCGCCACGATCCGCCGCAGTTCGTCGAGACGATCCTGAGTCTGGTAGGCAATGATGTTGTTGGTTCGCTCATCGACGGTGATCGAACCACGTTCATCGATTTTTGCTTCGGCGCTTGTCACCGACTGAAACAGCTTGGCGATGTCCGCCGCCTTCGCGTAGTTCACTTGCAGCAGCTCACGGCGCAACGGCGCCAGCTCGGCGATCTGTTTCTGCGACTCCAGTTCCTGACGCTCGCGGGCAGCGATTTCATCGGCCGGCGCCACCAGCAGCACGTTGCCGATCTTGCGTTTATCCAGGCCTTTGGTTTTCAACACCAGATCCAGCGCCTGATCCCACGGCACGTTTTGCAGGCGCAAGGTAATGCCACCCTGCACCGTGTCGCTGGCGACCAGATTGAGATTGGTGAAGTCGGCGATCAGTTGCAGCACCGAGCGCACATCAATGTCCTGGAAGTTCAGCGAAAGCTTTTCGCCAACGTACGCCTGACGGTCAGCGTTGCGTTTTTGCAGGTCATCGACCGTCATTGGGCGGATGCTGACGGTCAGTTTGTTGTCGGTCTGGAAGGTCGAGTACTCGTAAGTACCACTGGGTTCTACGGTAATAACCGTGCGATCAGCGGTCACCCCGGCATTGACGAACTGCACCGGCGTGGCGAAATCCTTGACGTCGAGGCGTACCCGCAGCTTGTCCGGCAGCTGCGTGCGGGCAAAGCTGAGGATGATCTTGCCGTCATGTTCCTGAATATCCGGGGCAATGGTCGGGTCGGACAGATCGATGACGACATTGCCTTCACCTGCCGTACCGCGCTGGAAGTCCACACCGCGAATCGCGCGGTTTTTCGGCACAAAGGCCTTGGCGGGTGCAGGACGCGGCGCCGCTGCCGGTGCGCCCTGACCAACCACCACGAACAGGTTATTGCCTTCGACCCGCGTGGTGTAAGGCGCCAGCTGCGTGAGACTGACAATCAGCCGCGTCCGCTCCTTGGCCTCGACCACCGTGGCCGTGCGCGCATTACCACTGCCCAGATCAAGATTCTTGCTGGCCAACTGACTGGCGACACCGGGCAGATCCAGCGCAATTCGCGCCGGTGACTCAGTGGTGTAACCCTTGGCTTGCGGCGGCGGGCCGTCGAACGACAACTTCAGCTCGACGCGATCACCCGGCAACGCTGCCACATCCAGCGTCTTCAGATTGGCCGCGAGTACCATCGGCGACATCAGCGCTATCCATAGCGAAAAACCGAGGGTGGAGAAAATCCTGTTCATTGTTCGACTTCCACTATGAGTGCTCTTTCAAAGGAATGGTGCGCGGACGCTCCAACCAGGCGCCTTCGCCGTCGGGAACGATCTCGACCACATCGACCTGGGTGGCACTGATGGCGACGATGCGACCGTCGTTGCGCCCCAGGTAATCGCCGACTTTCAACCGATGCACGCCGCCAGCACCGCGCAGCAGCGCGAAGGAGCCGGAAGCATTGGCAATCGTGCCGACCATCTCGAACTGCTCGATGTTGAAACCTTCGAGGTATTGCTTGACCCGATTGGGGTCGGGTTTGACGTTGCGTGACCCGTGTTTCTGCCCGGCCAGATCAACGCGCACCTGGCGCGAGAACGGACTGCGCAGGTTGGCCGCGCTGTAAGTGAATGTTGGGTAAGACCGGAATGTCGGGGTTGGTTCAATCTTGCCTGCCGGGCGCAGGCGCACTTCATTCAGGTAGGCGTCGAGATCGCTGAAGTCGTCATTGCCACCACAACCGTTCAACGCGAGCAGCGTCATCGCCAACGCGATACAACGAATCGGGGTCATTTCTGCAGCCCCTTGTCGTTATAGCGGTAGGTCTTGGCAAGGATGCTCATGCGCAGCTTCGGCCCGCCTTCTTTATCGGCAGGAGCGAGTTCGAAATCATGCAGGGTGACGATGCGCGGCAGTCCAGCCACGCCGCTGACGAAGGTGGCGAGATCGTGATAGGCCCCGGTGACGGTGATCTGAATCGGCAGTTCTATGTAGAACTGCTGGGTGACCTCCGGCAGCAGTTTGATCTCTTCGAACTCCAGACCACTGCCCAGACCGGTACGGGTGATGTCTTCGAGCAGCCCCGGCACTTCGGTATCACTGGGCAATTGTCGCAGCAACACGCCGAAGGTGTTTTCCATCTCCTTCATTTGCTGGGTGTACAGCTCAAGGTTGGCTGAAAGACGCGCCTTGCTGGCGAACTGCTCCTTGAGCATGGCCTCTTCTTCGCGCTTGGCCTCCAGCTGGTTTTCCAGATCACTGGTGAAAAAGTTATAGCCAAGCGCCAACACCAGCACCATCAACAGCGCTCCGGCGATAAATTTCACCGCCGCCGGCCAGGAACCGATATTGCTGGTGTCGAGATCGTTGAAATCGATGTCGCGCAGACTTTGCAGCCATTCGGACGGCTTCATTGCTCGTCCTCCACGGCATGCGGCTGGGTCTGCCGTACGGTCAGTTCAAACGTGTTGGTCTGGTCCACTTGGCCGGCGGTCGTCGCCTTGACTTCGTTGAGACTCGGCGCATCGAACCAGTCCGATGCCTCGAGATTGCGCATCAGGTCCGAAACGCGGTTGTTGGATTCTGCGGCGCCACTGATCGACAGGGTTTTGCCGGTCATTTTCACTTCTGTGAAATACACGCCGTCCGGCAGCGTACGCGCCAGCTGATCAAAGATTCGCCCGCTGACCTGCCGGTTGCCCTGCAGGTCCTGGATGATGCGCATGCGCTCGACCAGTTGCTGGCGGTGCGCTTTGAGTTCGCTGATCTGCTTGATCCGCTCGTCAACCACGGCGATCTGCTTGCCGATGTAGTCGTTGCGCGCCACTTGCCGCTCAATGGCCGCGCTGATGACCTGATCAGCAATCAGCACCGCGCCCACCGAGCCGACCAACACGCCGATCAAGGCCAGCAGAAAGCGTTTGCGCCGTTCTTCGCGGCGCTCTTCGCGCCAGGGCAGGAGGTTGATCCGCGCCATCAGTCGAAACTCCTGAGCGCGAGCCCGCAGGCGATCATCAGCGCCGGCGCATCGCTGGCCAGCGCTCCAGCGTTGACTTTGCTGCTCAAGGCCATGTTGGCAAACGGGTTGGCCACTTGCGTTGGCGTCTTCAGGCGTTGCTCGATCAAGCGGTCCAGCCCTGGCACCGACGCCGTGCCGCCGGCCAACAGAATGTGATCGACCGCGTTGTATTGGCCGGAGGCGAAGAAGAACTGCAATGAGCGCGACACCTGTTGTACCAGTGCCTCGCGAAAGGGTTGCAAGACCTCGCTGATGTAATCATCGGGCAGACCGCCCTGTTTTTTTGCCAGCCCGGCCTGCTCGAGGGTCAGGCCATAGCGGCGCTGGATTTCTTCGGTCAATTGCCGACCGCCGAACAATTGTTCGCGGGTGTAGATGATCTTGCCGTTGTGCAGGACGCTGAGAGTGGTCATGGTCGCGCCGATGTCGACCACCGCGACGGTCAGGCGCTCCTGCGAGGCGGCCAGTTGCGTCGCGAGCAAACCGAATGAGCGCTCCAGTGCATAGGCCTCGACATCGACTACCCGCGCGGTCAGCCCGGCCAGAGCCAACGCCGCTTCGCGGACTTCGACGTTTTCCTTGCGACAGGCGGCGAGCAACACGTTGACCCGCTCGGGATTGCGCGGTGATATGCCCTGGACTTCGAAGTCGATGGCGACTTCGTCCAGCGGATAGGGAATGTATTGGTCGGCTTCGATCTTGAGCTGGTTTTCCAGTTCGTCGTCGGACAGCCCGGCGTCCATTTCGATGACTTTGGTGATCACGGCGGAACCGGCCACCGCCACTGCCACGCTCTTGAGCCCGGTGCGCGCCTTGACCAGCACGCGGCTCAGGGCCTGACCGACGCCTTCCAGCTCGGCGATGTTCTTTTCGACCACGGCGTTGACCGGCAATGGCTCTACCGCGTATGCCTCGACCCGGTAGCGATCACCCTGACGGCTCAGTTCCAGCAGCTTCACTGACGTGGAGCTGATGTCGATCCCCAGTAACGGTTTGGCTTTTTTATTGAAGAGTCCCAGCACTACCAATTCCCTATGACTTTCCGTGAGTTACGGACTCTGTAATACGCATTGCGTTCCTTCACCCCGTCTTGACAGAAGCGCAAATGACGCCCCCAACAGAAAAGTGCTTATAATGCCCAGCGTTTTTTTCTGCTTTTTACTGCAAGCGCGGATGGTTCTGTGTGTAGCCGGAGCCCCGTCGCCAAATTCATTCTTTGCCCTGGATGTCCAAACGCCTTGATTCGTCTGCTGAAATTTTTCGGTTGGTCCATCGTCGCCGTTTTCTGCGGACTGCTTTTAGGTCTCAGCGGCGCGTTTCTTTACCTTAGTCCGGGTTTGCCGTCTGTGGAGGCTCTGCGAAGCATTCAGTTGCAGATTCCCCTGCGGGTCTACTCCAGCGATAACAAGTTGATCGCAGAATTTGGCGAAATGCGCCGTACACCGATCCGTTTCGCCGACATTCCGCCCAATTTCATTAATGCGTTACTAAGTGCTGAAGACGACAATTTCGCCAACCACTATGGCGTCGACCCAAGCAGCCTGATGCGCGCCGCGACCCAACTGGTCAAAAGCGGACACATTCAGTCCGGCGGCAGCACCATCACCATGCAGGTGGCGAAGAATTTCTTCCTGACCAGCGAACGCAGCTTCTCGCGCAAAACCACCGAAATTCTGCTGGCCCTGCAGATCGAACGACAGCTGACCAAGGACGAGATCCTTGAGCTGTACGTGAACAAGATCTACCTGGGTAACCGTGCCTACGGCATCGAAGCGGCGGCGCAGGTGTATTACGGCAAGTCGATCCGTGACGTCAGCCTGGCGCAAATGGCGATGATCGCCGGCCTGCCGAAAGCGCCGTCGCGCTTCAACCCGCTGGCCAACCCCGCACGCAGCAAAGAGCGCCGCGACTGGATCCTCGGGCGCATGTACAAGCTCGGCAAGATCAGCGAGGCGGATTACACCGCCGCCATCAATGAGCCGCTGAACGCCAGCTATCACGTGCCGACCCCGGAAGTGAATGCACCGTATATCGCCGAAATGGCCCGTGCGGAAATGGTCGGCCGTTATGGCAGCGATGCCTATACCGAAGGTTTCCGCGTCACCACCACGGTGCCGAGCAACCTGCAGGAAATGGCCAACACCGCTCTGCACGAAGGCCTGATGACCTACGACCAGCGTCACGGCTACCGTGGCCCAGAGTCGCGCCTGCCGGGCAAAACCCGCGAGGCCTGGGCCAGCGAACTGACCAAGCAGCGCACGATCAGCAGCCTCGAACCGGCCATCGTTACCCAGGTCGACAAGAACGGCCTGCAAGTGCTGACCCGCACTGGCGAGGAACACGTCGCCTGGGACACCATGAAATGGGCGCGTCCGTTCCTCAACACCAACAGCATGGGCGCCAATCCGCGTCAGCCGTCGGATGTCGCGGCGGTAGGCGACTTGGTGCGCGTGCAGCGTCAGAAAGACAACTCGCTGAAGTTCAGCCAGATCCCGCAAGCACAAGGTGCGCTGGTATCGCTGGATCCGCAGAACGGCGCGATTCGCTCGCTGGTCGGCGGTTTCGCCTTTGAGCAGAGCAACTACAACCGCGCCATGCAGGCCAAGCGTCAGCCGGGTTCGAGCTTCAAACCGTTTGTCTACAGCGCTGCGCTGGACAGCGGCTACACCGCTGCGACGCTGGTCAACGATGCGCCAATCGTGTTCGTCGACGAATACTTGGACAAGGTCTGGCGCCCGAAGAACGACACCAACACCTTCCTCGGCCCGATCCGCTTGCGTGAGGCGCTGTACAAGTCGCGCAACCTGGTGTCGATCCGCTTACTGCAGGCGATGGGCGTGGGCAAGACCATCGACTACATCACTCGCTTCGGCTTCAACAAGCAGGATCTGCCGCCAAACCTGTCGCTGGCGCTGGGCACCGCAACGCTGACGCCGATGGAGATTGCCACCGGCTGGAGTACGTTCGCCAACGGCGGCTACAAGATCACCCCGTACATCATCGACAAGATCGAAAGCCGTAATGGCGACACGTTGTTCGTCGCCAATCCACCGACCGTGCCGCAGGGTGGTTCGGCGACGGATGGTATCGCCGCGCCGCACACCGATTCGTTTACGATCAACGCCACACCGGTTGCAGGTGAAGTACCGGGCAACGCAGCCGTGCCACAAACGCCGGCAGTGGCTGAGCGGATTGTCGATGGTCGCACCACGTACATCCTCAACAGCATGTTGCAGGACGTGATCAAGCTTGGTACTGGCCGTCGCGCGCTGGCCATGGGTCGTAGCGATATCGCCGGTAAAACCGGTACCACCAACGAATCGAAAGATGCCTGGTTCTCCGGTTACAACGCCGACTACGTGACCACGGTGTGGACTGGCTTCGACCAGCCGGAAAGCCTTGGTCGTCGTGAATTCGGCGGTACTGTGGCGCTGCCGATCTGGATGAACTACATGTCGGCTGCGCTGAAGGACAAGCCGCCACATGTTCAGCCTGAGCCGGAAGGCCTGCTGAGCCTGCGTGTGGATCCGGTCAGTGGCCGTGCGGCGACACCGAGCACGCCGGGCGCGTACTTCGAGCTGTTCAAGTCTGAAGATACGCCACCGTCGGTGAATGAGCTGGGCAACGGCACTGCGCCGGGCAGCCCGCTACCGGCGGATGAACAGGCGCCGATCGATTTGTTCTGATCCGCTGACACTGAAAAGCCCCGCCTTCGATTGAAGTGCGGGGCTTTTTTATGGCTGAAGATCAAGAGCCCCTCACCCTAACCCTCTCCCGGAGGGAGAGGGGACTGACCGTGGGAAATTCGCGAGATACGTCGACCTGAAAGCGCATCAGCGCCTATGGATTCAACACAACACTTTCAGGTCGGCGTCACTCTCCAGCATCCCCCAATCAGTCCCCTCTCCCCCTGGGAGAGCGGACTGACCGCGGGAGATTCGCGAGTTACACCGACCTGAAAGCGCATCAGCGCCTATAGATTCAACACAACACTTTCAGGTCGGCGTCACTCTCCAGCATCCCCCAATCAGTCCCCTCTCCCCCTGGGAGAGCGGACTGACCGCGGGAGATTCGCGAGTTACACCGACCTGAAAGCGCATCAGCGCCTATGGATTCAACACAACACTTTCAGGTCGGCGTCACTCTCCAGCATCCCCCAATCAGTCCCCTCTCCCCCTGGGAGAGGGTTAGGGTGAGGGCCCTCGTCGAAATGAAATGCGATCCTGAGAATTCCCGAAAACAAAAAAGCCCCGACTCTCACGAGCCGGGGCTTCTGTTTGAAGCGCTACAACGACTTAGCCGTTGAACACGTCATCCACGCTTTTCAGCGGGTAGTTCTTCGGATACGGCAGGGTCGCCACACCGGTCTCGATTGCGGCTTTGGCCACAGCGTCGGAGATCAGGGTGATCAAGCGCTTGTCCATTGGCTTCGGAATGATGTACTCACGGCCGAATTCCAGCGGAGCACCGCCGTAGGCATCGCACACGTCCTGTGGAACAGGCAGCTTGGCCAGTTCACGCAGGGCGTTGGCGGCAGCCACTTTCATTTCTTCGTTGATGCGCTTGGCGCGAACGTCCAGGGCGCCACGGAAGATGAAAGGGAAGCCCAGTACGTTGTTGACCTGGTTCGGGTAGTCCGAACGGCCGGTGGCCATGATCACGTCGCTACGGGTAGCGTGCGCCAGTTCCGGGGAGATTTCCGGATCCGGGTTCGAGCAGGCGAACACGATCGGGTTGGCCGCCATCGACAGCAGACCTTCAGCGCTCAGCAGGTTCGGGCCGGACAGACCGACGAACACGTCAGCGCCCGCCAGTGCGTCAGCCAGGCTGCGCTTGTCGGTAGCGTGAGCGAATACTGCTTTGTACTGGTTCAGGTCGTCACGGCCGGAGTGGATCACGCCGGTACGGTCAACCATGAAGATGTTTTCGATGCGTGCGCCCATGCTCACCAGCAGTTTCATGCAGGAGATGGCAGCAGCGCCGGCGCCCAGGCAGACGATCTTGGCGTCCGGCAGGGTTTTGCCAGCGATTTCCAGAGCGTTGATCATGCCCGCAGCGGTCACGATCGCGGTGCCGTGCTGGTCATCGTGGAACACCGGAATGTCGCACTGCTCGATCAGAGCGCGCTCGATCTCAAAGCACTCTGGCGCCTTGATGTCTTCCAGGTTGATGCCACCGAAGGTGATGGAGATGCGTTTTACGGTGTCGATGAAGGCTTGCGGGCTTTCGGAGTCGACTTCGATGTCGAAAACGTCGATGCCGGCGAAGCGCTTGAACAGTACGCCTTTACCTTCCATCACTGGCTTGGAGGCCAATGGGCCGAGGTTGCCCAGACCGAGAATCGCGGTGCCATCGGAAATGACTGCAACCAGGTTGCCCTTGCCGGTGTATTTGTAGGCCAGTTCAGGATCGCGAGCGATCTCACGCACTGGTTCAGCTACGCCGGGGCTGTAGGCCAGCGACAAGTCGCGAGCGGTAGCAGTGGCCTTGGTGAGCTCGACACTCAGCTTCCCTGGACGAGGATTGGCATGATATTCGAGAGCGGCAGTTTTCAGATCAGACATTTTGGCATTCCGCTTTTTACTGTTGGACAGACTGGTCAGCGAGGATACGCGCCTCGCAAAGTCCCCACAAGACTGAGCGGTCACCCCTGTCAAGCGCCCTGCCCTACGACTTTGGGCCAAGAGCCACGGCGCACAAGGGCTGGACTGTTCACAATCGACAGAAAAAATGTCTACAATTTTTTCTTCAGCGCGGCGTTTGCAACATCGATGGATCGCTCAGCGGAAGTAGCCAGCGTGACTGTCCGGATTGCAATCCACCGCGCCGCGAACGATCAACGATCCAGCCGCGAGCCTCGATCTGCTTGCCTTTCAGCGCCTGCAACCGTGCATTGTCAAATTGTCCGACCAGATTGGGTGCAACGCGCAATACAAGTGCGTCCTTTAACTCGATCCAGATTCCGCCGCGATTGCGCTGAACCTTGCTCACACGGCCACTGATCACGGCGAAACCCGAGCGTTGGATCTGCTCCGCTTTCAGTACAGGCGACTGCCGCCAGAGGCCCAGCCCGGCCAATCGCGCACTGCGTTCGGCGGCTTGCTGACAGGCAACAAGATCGACATTCGGCGCGACCGCGACCTGGAAACCGAGGCCATCGGCGAGCATTTGCGCTTCGAGATTGGCGCCGCTGGCGCTGTAAATATGCGCGAGCGTACGCCCGTAATGGTCTTTGGCTTGCTTGCCGGGACGTAATCCGACACGGCCGCCGCTGGCATCGACCAGCGCTTGCAGGTGTTGGCGTGCCGCCACGGAGAAGGGTTCGTCGCTGCGGCCCTGCCTGCCCAGTTCAGGTGTGTTGAGGCCAATCATGCGTACGCTGCGACCATCGCTCAGGCGCAGCGTGTCGCCATCGACCACGCGCTGCACCGTGACGCTGGTCAGCCCCGCAGGTGCCGGGCAGAAGGCTTGCGCCCCGGACAGCCAAATCGCAGACACAAAAAAGGCGCCCGCGAGGGACGCCTTTTTCAGCAACGAGGAAAAGCCCACCGGGCCCTTCAACCTTACTCTGCAGCAGCAGGTTTCTTGCCGAAAGCACCGAAACGGTCTGCGAAGCGCTGAACGCGGCCGCCAGTGTCCAGAGTCTTCTGCTTACCGGTGTAGAACGGGTGGCATTCGTTGCAAACGTCGATTGGCAGAGCTTTGCCGAAAGTCGAACGAGTTTCGAACTTGTTGCCACAGCTGCAGGTAACAGCGATGACTGGGTAATTCGGGTGAATATCAGCTTTCATGGTGTCTTCCTCAGCTAGCGTGCCGCCACCCAACACTATTGTTGAATACCGCACGTAATTAGGCCGCGGATTCTACCAGACCTTTTCAAACACGCAAGCTGTCACCGAGACCGACCGTCTGCTAGGCTCCCGGCCCATTGCGCGATTCCCTTGTAGGAGTGAGCCTGCTCGCGATAGCGGTGTGTCAGAAGAAATAAATGCTGAATGACACACCGCTATCGCGAGCAGGCTCACTCCTACATTGGATATGTGTCATGTCCTTGTTCTGTTTATAGAGATCCCCCCGCGTGCCCGACGCCATTCTGCGCCTAGCCCTGCCTTCACCCTTGCGCCGCCTGTTCGACTACCGAGCGCCGGCCGGCGTGCTGCGCGAGCAATTGCAGCCGGGTATGCGTTTGCGCGTACCGTTTGGCCGACGCGAGATGATCGGCATTCTGGTCGAGGTCACCGACACCAGCGAAGTGCCGGTGGAAAAACTCAAACCGGCGCTGGCCCTGCTTGATGCCACGCCGCCGCTGCCACCAGCGCTGTTCAAGTTGTGCCTGTGGACGTCGCAGTATTATCAGCACAGCCTCGGCGACACCCTGAGCTGGGCGCTGCCAGTACTGCTGCGCCAAGGCGAACTGGCCGAGGCCCGGCAGGAGCGTTTCTGGTCAGCCACGCCCGGCGCCAGCCTTGAAGACCCGCGCATTGCTCGAGCGCCGCGTCAGCGTGAAGCACTCGCCACGCTGGCCCAGCATCCACACGGCGTCGCCCATCAGTTGCTGAGCAAACTGATGCTGAGCAAGGACAGCCTCGACCTGCTGCTGGCCAAAGGTCTGGTGCAAGTGGAAATCCGCCGCCATGCCCCAGGCGCGCGCCACGAACATTGGCTGGCACAACCGGAGTTGCCACTTAACGCCGAGCAACGTGCCGCCTACGAAGCGATCCGTGCCGGGTTCGACAGTTATCACGCGTTCCTCCTGGCCGGCGTCACCGGCAGCGGCAAGACCGAAGTCTATTTGCAACTGATCCGTGAAACCCTCGAAGCCGGCAAGCAGGCCTTGGTACTGATCCCGGAGATCAACCTCGGCCCGCAGACCCTGGCGCGTTTCGAACAGCGTTTCAACGCACGCATCGCCCTGCTGCACTCGGCGGTCAATGATCGCGAGCGCCTCGAAGCCTGGCTCGCCGCCCGTGATGGCGAGGCCGACATTATTATCGGTACCCGCTCGGCGCTGTTTACGCCGATGAAGAATCCCGGGCTGATCATCATCGATGAAGAGCACGACGGCTCTTATAAACAGCAGGAAGGTTTGCGCTACCACGCCCGCGATCTGGCGTTGGTCCGTGCACGGCAGGAAAACATCCCGATCGTGCTCGGTTCCGCGACGCCATCGCTGGAAAGCCTGCACAACGCCTACACCGGTCGTTACGGCCTCCTGCGCCTGAACGAGCGCGCCGGTGGCGCCAAGCAACCGCGCTTCCTGCGTCTGGACGTGAAAAGCCGTCCGCTGGACAGCGGGATTTCCGGGCCGATGCAGCAAGCCATCGGTCAGACACTGGCGAATGGGCAACAGGTTTTGGTGTTCCTCAATCGTCGCGGTTTTGCGCCGACGCTGCTGTGCCACGATTGCGGCTGGATGTCCGAATGCTCACGCTGCGACGCGCGGATGACCGTGCACCAGCGTTACGGTGAACTTCGCTGCCACCACTGTGGCTACGTCGAACGCACGCCGCGCCAGTGCCCGAAGTGCAACAAGGTTGATTTGCGCCCCGTCGGTGCAGGCACCGAACGCGCCGAAGAACGCTTGGCGATTCTGTTCCCCGATTACCCGGTGCTGCGCGTCGACCGCGACAGCACGTCGCGCAAAGACGCGATGAATCAGTTGTTCGCGACGATTCAGAAAGGTCAGCCGTGCATTCTGGTCGGCACGCAAATGTTGGCCAAAGGGCACCACTTTCCGCGGGTGACGCTGGTGTCGATCCTCGACGCTGACGGAGGCCTGTTCTCCGGCGACTTCCGCGCCAGCGAGCGCATGGCCCAATTGATCGTGCAGGTGGCCGGGCGTGCCGGGCGTGCCGAGGAGCCAGGCAAGGTGATCATTCAGACCCACCTCGCCGACCATCCTTTATTGGTGCAACTCACCGAACAAGGCTATTTCGCCTTTGCTGAGCAGGCCTTGAGCGAGCGCCGGGCTGCCGGGTTACCGCCGTTTGCGCACCTGGCGTTGTTGCGTGCCGAAGCGCACAAGCCGGGGCAGGCGGAGGGCTTTCTCGATGAGGCGTGCAGCGAAGCTGAGCGCTTGCTGACCGAGCAGAATCTGAGCGGGATTGAACTGCTTGGGCCAGTGCCGGCGCCGATGGAGCGACGGGCCGGGCGTTATCGTGCGCAACTGTTGTTGCAAGCGTCGGCACGGGCGCCATTGCACCGGCTGTTGACCAGTTGGTTGTTGGCGCTGGAGCAGATGCCGAGCGGGCGGGCGGTGCGCTGGTCGCTGGATGTCGACCCTGTAGATTTGTATTGATGGAGAGATCGCCTTCGCGAGCAGGCTCGCTCCCACAAGGACTGCGCTGTACCTGTGAGAGCGAGCCTGCTCGCGAAAATGATCTATTTGTCACCACATATCCATAAGCTGCCTGCTAAGGTTGGCAAGCCCGTCTTCGCAACGGATAATGCCCAGTTTTTCCACCCGCGCATCGATGCGCCCGCCGCGCTTGCGGTCGAAAGAGAAGACCATGAAAGACACCATTCGCCAGCTGATCCAACAAGCCCTCACCCAACTCGTCAACGAAGGTGTGTTGCCTGAAGGCCTGTCGCCGGCGATTCAGGTGGAGAACGCCCGTGACAAGACCCACGGCGACTTCGCCAGCAACATCGCGATGATGCTGGCCAAGCCTGCGGGCATGAAACCGCGCGATCTGGCGGAAAAAATCATCGCCGCGCTGCCGGCTGACGAAAACGTCACCAAAGCCGAAATCGCTGGCCCGGGCTTCATCAACTTCTTCCAGAACACTCAGGCTTTGGCCTCGCGCCTCGACGCTGCGCTGGCCGACGCGCACATTGGCGTACGCAAGGCTGGCCCGGCGCAGCGCACCGTGGTCGACCTGTCGGCGCCGAACCTGGCCAAAGAGATGCACGTCGGCCATTTGCGCTCGACCATCATTGGCGACGGCGTGGCCCGCGTCCTCGAGTTCCTTGGCGACGAAGTGATCCGTCAGAACCACGTCGGCGACTGGGGCACCCAGTTCGGCATGCTGATGGCGTATCTGCAGGAAAACCCGATCACCAGCGACGAGCTGTCTGACCTGGAAAACTTCTACCGCGCCGCCAAACAACGTTTCGATGAATCCGCAGACTTTGCCGACCGCGCCCGTGGCCTGGTGGTCAAGCTGCAGGCCGGCGATGCCGAGTGCCTGGCGCTATGGACCAAGTTCAAGGACATCTCGCTGTCGCACTGCCAGAAGATCTACGAACTGCTCAACGTCAAACTGACCATGGCCGACGTGATGGGCGAAAGCGCCTACAACGACGACCTGATCAACGTGGTCAACGACCTGAAAGCCGCTGGCATGCTGGTCGAGAGCAACGGCGCACAATGCGTATTCCTCGACGAGTTCAAGAATGCCGACGGCGACCCGTTGCCGGTGATTATCGTCAAGGCTGACGGCGGTTACCTGTACGCCACCACTGACCTGGCGGCCGTGCGCTACCGCAGCGGCAAGCTGAAAGCTGATCGTGCGCTGTACTTCGTTGACCAGCGTCAGGCTCTGCACTTCCAGCAAGTGTTCGCCGTGGCGCGCAAGGCTGGGTTCGTCACCCATCCGATGGAAATGGAGCACATGGGCTTCGGCACCATGAACGGCGCCGACGGCCGTCCGTTCAAGACCCGTGACGGCGGCACCGTGAAGCTGATCGATCTGCTGACCGAAGCGCAGGAACGCGCCTACAGCCTGGTGAAAGAGAAGAACCCGGAACTGGCCGAAGACGAACTGCGCAACATCGCCAAAGTCGTCGGCATCGGCGCGGTGAAGTACGCCGACCTGTCGAAGCACCGCACCAGCGACTACAGCTTCAACTTCGACCTGATGCTGAATTTCGAAGGCAACACCGCGCCGTACCTGCTTTACGCTTATACCCGCGTCGCCGGTGTGTTCCGCAAACTGGGCAAGGACTTCAACGAAGTCGATGGCCAGATCGTGCTGGAAGCCGCACATGAGCAAGAGCTGGCAGCAAAACTGGCGCAGTTCGGCGAAGTGCTGAACAACGTCTCCGACAAAGGCACGCCGCACATTCTCTGCACCTACCTGTACGACGTTGCCGGTCTGTTCTCCAGCTTCTATGAGAACTGCCCGATCCTCGCCGCCGACACCCCGGCCCAGATGCAGAGCCGTCTGCGCCTGGCCGCGCTGACCGGTCGCACCCTCAAGCAAGGCCTGGAGCTGTTAGGTCTGGAAACTCTGGAGCGTATGTAAGTTGGCTGCCAAGAAAAAACCTGCACCCAAGCGTGGCGCCAGCCGTTACCAAGCTCCTGCGAAGCAACCGATTCCGGGTTGGCTGTGGATGGCCATCGGCCTGACGGTCGGCGCGTTCATCGTGTTTCTGATGAAGCTGGAGCCGGGCAAGGGCAGCGACACGGTCAAGCGTGAGAAGGTCGAACAGGCGCAACAGCAGAAAGCGTCGAAGATCGCCGAGGCCAACAAGACCCCGCCGAGCCCGACGCAACCGGTGAAGCCGAAGTACGACTTCTACACGCTGCTGCCGGAATCGGAAGTGATCGTGCCGCCGGACGCCGTCCCGGAGAAGACCCTGCCGACGCCACAAGTGCCGGCCATCCCGACCACGCCGGTGACCCCGGCAGAAGCGGCGAAGATCGACACCGCGCGCGCGCAGGCAGCCTTGGCCGGGATTACCCCGCCGCCAGCGCCACCGGTGAGCAAAGCCGCGCCGGTGACCAAGTTCTTCTTGCAGGCGGGTTCGTTCCGCAAGGAAACCGATGCCGACAAGGTCCGTGCGCAGATCATTCTGCTCGGTCAGGCGGTGGCGGTTGAGTCCGGCACAGTGAAGGATGAAACCTGGTACCGCGTTTTGGTCGGCCCGTTCAGCAACCGTGAACAACTGACTACTGCGCAGAAACAACTGGCCGGCGCCGGCTTCAGCAACCTGTTGTTACAACAACGCCAGAGCCGCTGATTCCACCAGTAGTACCGCGTCATCGTTCATTCGCGAGCAGGCTCGCTCCCACAGGATATGCGCTGTCCCTGTGGGAGCGAGCCTGCTCGCGAAGGCAATGTTTGCAACACCACATACCCCTGATCAGTCCCCGCCGTTCGTCCCTCCGCACCCTCCCCGGTTGAAATCCTCTCCAGCACCCCCATATGAATGGGCATAAGGCACTTTCGCCCCGCTGTGTGGAGACTCTTCCCTTGACCACCATCGTTTCAGTCCGCCGTCACGGCAAAGTCGTCATGGGCGGCGACGGCCAGGTTTCTCTCGGCAATACCGTGATGAAAGGCAACGCGAAAAAAGTTCGTCGCCTGTACCACGGCCAGGTCATCGCCGGTTTTGCCGGTGCCACCGCCGACGCCTTCACCCTCTTCGAACGTTTCGAAGGCCAGCTTGAAAAACATCAGGGCCACTTGGTGCGCGCCGCTGTCGAACTCGCCAAAGAATGGCGCACCGACCGCTCCCTGAGCCGCCTCGAAGCAATGCTCGCGGTCGCCAACAAAGACGCCTCGCTGATCATCACCGGCAACGGTGACGTGGTCGAACCTGAAGATGGCCTGATCGCCATGGGTTCCGGCGGCGGCTATGCGCAAGCCGCGGCCAGCGCGCTGCTGAAAAAGACCGACCTGTCGGCCCGTGAAATCGTCGAAACTGCCCTCGGCATCGCTGGCGACATCTGTGTATTCACCAACCACACCCAGACCATTGAGGAGCAGGATCTCGCTGAATAAGCCTGACGCGGCCCTGTGCCACGGCTTGTTTCTGCTTGAGGACCGTCAATTACTATGTCCATGACTCCCCGCGAAATCGTCCACGAACTTAACCGCCACATCATCGGCCAGGACGATGCCAAGCGCGCCGTCGCGATTGCCCTGCGCAACCGCTGGCGCCGCATGCAGCTGCCTGAAGAGCTGCGCGTTGAAGTGACGCCGAAGAACATCCTGATGATCGGCCCGACCGGTGTCGGTAAAACCGAAATTGCCCGTCGTCTGGCGAAACTGGCCAACGCGCCGTTCATCAAAGTCGAAGCGACCAAGTTCACCGAAGTCGGCTACGTTGGCCGTGACGTCGAATCGATCATCCGTGATCTCGCCGACGCGGCGATCAAAATGCTCCGCGAGCAGGAAATGACCCGCGTGCGCCATCGCGCCGAAGACGCTGCCGAGGATCGCATCCTCGATGCACTGCTGCCGCCGG
Organism: Pseudomonas sp. SCA2728.1_7; assembly: GCF_018138145.1. Taxonomy (NCBI): domain Bacteria; kingdom Pseudomonadati; phylum Pseudomonadota; class Gammaproteobacteria; order Pseudomonadales; family Pseudomonadaceae; genus Pseudomonas; species Pseudomonas sp. SCA2728.1_7. Next base: position 3,709,218 of record NZ_CP073104.1, read on the forward strand.
CCCGCATGGGTTTCAGCAACGAAGAAGCGCCGAGCTCTGATTCCAACACCCGTCAGCTGTTCCGCAAGCGCCTGCGCGAAGGTCAGCTGGATGACAAGGAAATCGAAATCGAAGTCGCCGAAGTGGCCGGCATCGAGATCGCCACGCCGCCTGGCATGGAAGAGATGACCAACCAGTTGCAGTCCTTGTTCGCCAACATGGGCAAGGGCAAGAAGAAGGCGCGCAAGCTCAAGGTCAAAGAAGCGCTGAAGCTGGTGCGCGACGAAGAAGCCGGGCGTCTGGTCAACGAAGAAGAGCTGAAAGCCAAGGCGCTGGAAGCGGTTGAACAGCACGGCATCGTGTTCATCGACGAGATCGACAAAGTCGCCAAGCGCGGCAATGTCGGCGGCGCCGATGTCTCCCGTGAAGGCGTACAGCGCGACCTGCTGCCGCTGATCGAAGGCTGCACCGTCAACACCAAGCTGGGCATGGTCAAGACTGACCACATCCTGTTCATCGCGTCCGGTGCGTTCCATCTGAGCAAGCCAAGCGATCTGGTGCCTGAGCTGCAAGGTCGTCTGCCGATTCGCGTTGAACTCAAGGCCCTGAGCCCGTCGGACTTCGAGCGCATCCTCAGCGAACCGCACGCTTCGCTCACCGAACAATACTGCGCGCTGCTGAAAACCGAAGGCCTGAACATCCAGTTCCAGCCGGAAGGTATCAAGCGTCTGGCCGAGATCGCCTGGCAGGTCAACGAGAAGACCGAGAACATCGGTGCCCGTCGCCTGCACACCCTGCTTGAGCGTCTGCTTGAAGAGGTGTCGTTCAGCGCCGGCGATCTGGCCAGCACCCACGATGAGCAGCCGATTCTGATCGACGCCGAATACGTCAACAGCCACCTCGGCGAATTGGCGCAGAACGAAGACCTGTCCCGTTATATCCTGTAAGCCATACTTACAGATGTAATGGAACTGTGGGAGCGAGCCTGCTCGCGAAGACGGCAGTACATTCAACCCTTGTGTTGACTGAACCACCGCTTTCGCGAGCAGGCTCGCTCCCACAAGGTTCCGCACCAGACGGATACCTGCTCATGATCCCCACCGACATCAAACTGCACAAAGCCTCGAAAACCCTGACGCTCACCTACGCGTCCGGCGAGGAATACACCCTGCCCGCCGAGTTTCTGCGCGTGCACTCCCCCTCCGCCGAGGTCCAGGGCCACGGCAAACCGATCCTGCAATTCGGCAAGCTCAACGTCGGTCTGAGCAAGCTGGAACCGGCCGGTCACTACGCACTGAAACTGACCTTCGACGACGGTCACGACAGTGGCTTGTTTACCTGGGATTATCTCTACGAGCTGGGGCGACGTTATGACGCACTCTGGGCCGATTATCTGGCCGAGCTCAAAGCGGCGGGCAAGACCCGCGATCCGAACGAGTCAGTCGTCAAGCTGATGCTCTAGCCCGTGCCTTGCGCTCATTAGAGGGCATTTTCTAAATTCATCTGTTTGAATGCTCCGCTGTGTGGCCGAGGATCGGCCTGCTTGCGAAAAAAATTAAACTCGGGTAACCAATGGAGCTGGCAAGTTCCCTGCAATGCTCTACGACTGTAAAGCAGCTATGCAGAATTAACGGTCACCCGAGCAGTAGTACCTGGCATTGGCTGTGGAACTGCACAGCAGAAAACCGGGTACTCGTCTCAGGACAATGGAGCGTCGTAGATGAGTAACAAGAATAACGATGACCTGAAGTACCAAGCCTCGGAAAACACCCTGGGGCTTAATCCCGTCGTTGGGCTACGCGGAAAGGATCTGCTGGCCTCTGCTCGTATGGTGCTGAAACAGGCCATCAGACAACCGATCCATAGCGTCAAGCACGTCACCCATTTCGGCCTCGAACTGAAGAACGTGCTGTTCGGCAAATCCGAACTGCAACCGGCTGGCGATGACCGTCGCTTCGCCGATCCTGCGTGGAGCCAGAACCCGCTCTACAAACGCTATCTGCAAACCTACCTGGCGTGGCGCAAGGAACTCCATGCCTGGATCGATGACAGCAGCCTGTCGCCCAAAGACATCGCGCGCGGCCACTTCGTCATCAACCTGATGACCGAAGCCATGGCCCCGACCAACACCGCCGCCAACCCGGCCGCGGTAAAACGCTTCTTCGAAACCGGCGGCAAAAGCCTGCTCGATGGCCTCTCGCATCTGGCCAAGGATCTGGTGCATAACGGCGGCATGCCGAGCCAGGTCAACATGGGCGCGTTCGAGGTCGGCAAGAGCCTCGGTGTCACCGAAGGCGCGGTGGTGTTTCGCAACGACGTGCTGGAGCTGATCCAGTACAAGCCGATCACCGAGCAGGTCCACGAGCGCCCACTGCTGGTGGTGCCGCCACAGATCAACAAGTTCTACGTATTCGATTTGAGCCCGGACAAGAGTCTGGCGCGCTTTTGCCTGCGCAATAACGTGCAGACGTTCATCGTCAGCTGGCGCAACCCGACCAAGGCGCAGCGCGAGTGGGGTCTATCGACTTACATCGACGCGCTGAAAGAAGCCGTCGACGTGGTCACCGCGATCACCGGCAGCAAAGATGTGAACATGCTCGGCGCCTGCTCCGGTGGCATCACCTGCACCGCCCTTCTCGGCCACTACGCGGCGATCGGCGAGAAGAAGGTCAATGCCCTCACGCTGCTGGTCAGCGTGCTCGACACCACGCTGGACAGCGACGTCGCGCTATTCGTCGACGAGCAGACTCTGGAGACCGCCAAGCGTCATTCGTATCAGGCCGGCGTGCTCGAAGGCAAAGACATGGCCAAGGTCTTTGCCTGGATGCGCCCGAACGACCTGATCTGGAACTACTGGGTCAACAACTACCTGCTCGGCAACGAGCCGCCGGTGTTCGACATCCTGTTCTGGAACAACGACACCACACGGTTGCCAGCGGCGTTCCACGGTGACCTGATCGAGATGTTCAAAAACAACCCACTGATTCGCCCGAATGCACTGGAAGTGTGCGGCACGCCGATCGACCTCAAGCAGGTCACGGCCGACATCTTCTCGCTGGCCGGCACCAACGACCACATCACCCCGTGGAAGTCCTGCTACAAGTCGGCGCAGTTGTTTGGTGGCAAGGTCGAGTTCGTGCTGTCGAGCAGCGGGCATATCCAGAGCATCCTGAACCCGCCGGGCAACCCGAAATCGCGCTACATGACCAGCGAAGAAGTGGCTGCCAATGCCGATGAATGGCAAGAGAACTCGACCAAGCACACCGATTCCTGGTGGCTGTACTGGCAGACGTGGCAGGCCGAGCGCTCGGGCAACCTGAAAAAGGCCCCGGTGAAACTGGGCAACAAGGCGTATCCGGCCGGTGAAGCCTCGCCGGGCACTTACGTTCACGAGCGGTAACTGACACCACCCGATTCCATCTGTAGGAGTGAGCCTGCTCGCGATGACGGCGGCATATTCAACGAATCTGTTGACTGAACGTCCGCTATCGCGAGCAGGCTCACTCCTACAGGGATCGGGGATGAATTAATCCACAGGGCCTGAAGCATGCCGCAACCGTTCATATTCCGTACCGTCGATCTGGATGGCCAGACCCTCCGCACGGCGGTACGCCCCGGCAAGCCTCACTTGACGCCCTTGCTGATTTTCAACGGCATCGGCGCCAACCTGGAGCTGGTGTTTCCGTTTGTCGCGGCGCTGGACCCGGATCTGGAAGTGATCGCCTTCGACGTGCCCGGTGTCGGCGGCTCGTCCACGCCGAACCGGCCATATCGCTTTCCCGGTCTGGCCAAGCTGACCTCGCGCATGCTCGATTACCTCGACTACGGTCAGGTCAACGTCATTGGCGTGTCGTGGGGCGGCGCGCTCGCGCAGCAGTTCGCCTACGACTACCCCGAGCGCTGCAAGAAACTGGTGCTGGCGGCGACCGCGGCCGGTGCCGTGATGGTGCCGGGCAAACCGAAAGTGCTGTGGATGATGGCCAGTCCGCGGCGCTACATTCAGCCTTCCCATGTGATCCGCATCGCGCCGCTGATCTACGGCGGCTCGTTCCGACGCGATCCGACCCTGGCCGCCAGCCACGCCGCGAAAGTGCGTTCGGCCGGCAAGCTCGGTTACTACTGGCAACTGTTCGCCGGCCTCGGCTGGACCAGCATTCACTGGCTGCACAAGATCCATCAGCCGACGCTGGTGCTGGCCGGTGACGACGATCCGCTGATCCCGCTGATCAACATGCGCATGCTCGCCTGGCGCATTCCCAACGCCCAACTGCACATCATCGACGACGGTCATCTGTTCCTGATTACCCGCGCTGAAGCGGTGGCGCCGATCATCATGAAATTTCTCCAGGAGGAACGGCAGCGCGCGGTGATGCACCCGCATCCGACACCGCTCGGCGGTTAATCCCGGCGGCAGGCTTTATGCAGGCCTTTGGCAAAGAGTGCGCGGCAGGACGCCGCGCAGGCAGCAACCCGCAACAGCGTCTATGGTGTTCTGGTTCGGTGAGTTTGTTTTTGGCCTGAAGACGAAGGAGTGTTGAGTCATGCGCGACAAACCAGCGACGGGCGTTGTGCCCAGCCCCGCCGTGTTCATCAACGCACAAAGTGCGATCACCGGCCTGCGTGGGCGGGATTTGATTTCGACCTTGCGCAGCGTCGCCGCCCATGGCCTGCGCAACCCAATCCACAGTGCGAAGCACGCGTTGAAACTTGGTGGCCAACTGGGCCGCGTGCTGCTCGGCGAAACCCTGCACCCGACCAACCCGAACGACAACCGCTTCGCCGATCCGGCGTGGAGCCTCAACCCGTTCTACCGGCGTAGCCTGCAGGCCTATCTGGCCTGGCAAAAACAGGTCAAAAGCTGGATCGATGAAAGCAACATGAGCCCGGACGATCGCGCCCGTGCGCACTTCGCCTTCACCCTGCTCAACGACGCCGTGGCGCCGTCCAACACCCTGCTCAACCCGCTGGCAGTCAAGGAGCTGTTCAACTCCGGTGGGCACAGTCTGGTGCGCGGTCTCAGCCATTTGTTCGATGATTTGCTGCACAACGACGGCCTGCCACGTCAGGTGACCAAACAGGCTTTCGAGGTCGGCAAGACCGTCGCCACCACCACCGGCTCGGTGGTGTTCCGCAACGATCTGCTGGAGTTGATCCAGTACAAGCCGATGAGCGAAAAGCAGTACGCCAAGCCGCTGCTGGTGGTGCCGCCGCAAATCAACAAGTACTACATTTTCGACCTCAGCCCACATAACAGCTTCGTCCAGTACGCCCTGAAGAACGGCTTGCAGACGTTCATGATCAGTTGGCGCAACCCGGATGTACGCCATCGTGAATGGGGCCTGTCGACCTACGTCGAAGCGGTGGAAGAAGCGATGAACATCTGCCGGGCGATCACTGGCGCCCGCGAGGTCAATCTGATGGGCGCTTGCGCTGGCGGGCTGACCATCGCCGCGCTGCAAGGGCATTTGCAGGCCAAGCGGCAACTGCGCCGCGTCTCCAGCGCGACGTATCTGGTCAGCCTGCTCGACAGTGAAATCGAAACCTCGGCGACGCTGTTCGCCGACGAACAAACCCTCGAAGCGGCCAAGCGCCGCTCGTATCAAAAGGGCGTGCTCGACGGTCGCGACATGGCCAAAGTCTTCGCCTGGATGCGTCCCAACGATCTGATCTGGAGTTACTTCGTCAACAACTACCTGCTGGGCAAAGAGCCGCCGGCCTTCGACATCCTCTACTGGAACAACGACAACACCCGACTGCCGGCGGCATTTCACGGTGACCTGCTGGACTTCTTCAAGCACAACCCGCTGACCCATCCGGGTGGACTGGAAGTCTGTGGCACGCCGATCGATCTGCAGAAAGTCACCGTCGACAGCTTCAGCGTCGCCGGCATGAACGACCACATCACGCCGTGGGATGCGGTGTATCGCTCGACCCTGCTGCTCGGTGGCGAACGGCGTTTCGTGCTGTCCAACAGCGGCCATGTGCAGAGCATTCTCAACCCGCCGAGCAACCCTAAAGCCGCGTACGTCGAGAACGCCAAGATGAGCAGCGACCCGCGCGCCTGGTACTACGACGGCAAGCACGTTGACGGCAGCTGGTGGCCGCAGTGGCTGGAGTGGATTCAGCAACGCTCGGGGGCGCAGCACGAAACCTCGTTCACCCTCGGCAATCCGAACTATCCACCGATGGAGGCAGCGCCCGGTACTTACGTGCGTGTGCGCTGACGCTTAACCGAACTTTTCTAAGAAGACTGGATGAAAACCCGCGACCGGATTCTCGAATGTGCTTTGCAACTGTTCAACGAAAAGGGCGAGCCGAACGTCTCCACTATGGAGGTGGCCAACGAAATGGGCATCAGCCCGGGCAACCTCTACTACCACTTTCACGGCAAGGAACCGCTGATTCTCGGGTTGTTCGAACGCTTCCAGAATGAACTGGCGCCACTGCTCGATCCGCCGGCGGATGTGGAACTGGCGCCCGAGGATTACTGGCTGTTTTTGCATTTGATCGTCGAGCGGCTGGCGCAGTACCGCTTTCTGTTTCAGGACCTGTCGAACCTCGCCGGACGCTTGCCGAAACTGGCCAAGGGCATTCGACATCTGCTCAATGCGCTGAAGCGCACGCTGGCGTCGTTGCTGGCGCGGTTGAAGGCTTCGGGGCAGTTGGTCAGTGATACGCAGGCGCTGGGGCAGTTGGTGGAGCAGATCACCATGACGTTGCTGTTTTCGCTGGATTATCAGCGGATTCTGGATCGTGAGGGTGAGGTCAGGTTGGTTGTGTACCAGATCATGATGCTGGTGGCGCCGCATCTGCTGCCGCCGGTGAAGGTCGCGACCGAAAGGATGGCTTTGCAATACCTTGAAGATCACGAGTGAATCAAGAGCCCCTCACCCTAGCCCTCTCCCGGAGGGAGAGGGGACTGATCCGGGGATGCTGATGAGCTACGCCGACCTGAAATTTCTCTGTTGAATCCATAATCGACTCGGTTTTTCAGGTCGATGCATGACGCAAGACATTGCGGTCGGCTCCCTCTCCCTCCGGGAGAGGGCTGGGGTGAGGGTAAGCTTTAAAAACGGCACAAACAAAAACGCCCGACCTTCACAGGCCGGGCGCTTTATTTTGCCCTGAAAAATCAGGACTGACTGGTTGGCGTCGACGGCGTCGATGCAACAGTCGGGGTAGCCACCGGAGTCGGTGCCGCGGCGGAGTTCGACGCGCTCACCGGGGCCGCCGGAGTGGCCGGCTTGGCTGCAGCAGGTGCTGCTGGCTTCGGCGCAGCGGCTTTCGGCGCGGCCGGTTTTTTCACTGCTGGCTTCTTCGCCACAGCCGGTTTGGCCGCAGGCTTGGCAGCCGGTTTGGCGGCAGCGGTTTTCGCGGCTGGCTTGGCGGCAGGTTTTGCTGCGGTTTTGGCCGCAGGTTTAGCTGCCGGTTTGGCAGCGGCTTTGGCGGCAACCGGTTTGGCTGCAGCTTTTGCGGCCGGCTTGGCGGCGGCGGTTTTCGCAGCTGGTTTAGCCGCGGCTTTTGCAGCAGGTTTAGCTGCCGCTTTGGCCAGTGGCTTGGCAGCAGACTTGGCCGCTGGTTTGGCCGCAGCCGTTTTCGCTGCCGGTTTTGCCGCAGCGGTTTTGGCCGCCACAGGCTGGGTTTTCAGACCGGTGAGTTTTTCGATCTGCTTGGTCAAGGTTTCCACCTTGCTATGCAGTGCTTTGACCTCATTGCGGCTCGGTACGCCCAGGCGCGAAATCGCGCTGTTCAGGCGCTTGTCGAAAGCCCCTTCCAGCTCGTCCCATTTGCCCAGGGCGCGATCTTTCACGCCGCTGATGCGCGACTTGGCCGAAGAAGCGGAGTCCTTGGCGGCATCGACTTTTTTGCCGACTGCAGACTTGGTGAGCTTCTCGGCTTTCTCGCCGTCTTTGACCAATGTATCGAAGAGCTTGCTGCCGTCAGTGTCGATCTTCGAGTACACGCCTAAACCAGCCAGCCAGATTTTTCGGGAGTAGTCTTCGACTTTCCCGATCCACGAGCTGCCTTCTTTATCGGTGTTCTTTTTACCAGCCATCCCGTTCTCCTTAAGATTTACGCGCGACGCGTTCGAGCAATGCCGTCAGCTCATCGAGCTTAGCAGAGAGTGTCTCAACGTCATGTTTAGACGGAATGCCGATACGATTCAAGGCGCTTGCTACGCGGGAGTCGAACGCCTTCTCGACCTTGTCGAGTTGAACTTCGACACGACCTTTGAAAGAACTCACTTCGCTCTTGGCTTCATCGATCTCGGCGTTGGCCGCTTCGAGTTTTTCGGTGACGGCTTTTTTGCCTTTCTTTTCAACAGTTTGACCAGCCTTGATCAACTCCTGAAAGTACTCGCTGCCCTCTTGGCCGACCTTGGCGTAGGCACCCAGGCCTGCCAGCCAGATCTTGCGGGCATAGGATTTGACGTCGCTCAGAGCAGAAGTCGAAGCGTCGATTTTTTTCTTCAAAATTACTTTGGCCATGGTGCACCTCACGCGCAGAAGGTTTGAGGAACTGCCCGCGAAAGTGTCGGGCTCAGGCACAAAGTAGGCAGAAAAATTAGAAACGGCACCCTAACAACTGACATGAACCTCAGGCCGTACACAAAACAAATGTAGGAGTGAGCCTGCTCGCGATAGCGGTGTATCAGTCAAAAATGATGTCGACTGACAGACCGCTATCGCGAGCAGGCTCACTCCTACAGGGGATCGTATTTCAGGCGGAAATCAGACCAGGGCTTTATCGAGGGCTTTTTCGATCTCGGCTTTGATCATGCCGCTCATGGCCGACATCATGATGCCCAGTTCCACGTCGACCTTGATCGAATCGTCCGCCACATGCACCGCGCCTTTCACGCCCGAGCGCTTGAGGTTCAGGGTGTCGCCGGACCATTGCGGCTCCAGGCCATATTGTTCGGAGAGTTTTTGCGCCAGCTTGTCGGCCTTCTCGCGGGCGGCTTCCTTACCCAGATTGTGGGCACGCTCAACAGTGATTTTGGCCATTGATTGACTCCTGCTTTTTGAATGGGGCGATAAATAGGTATCGGTAAATCTTGACCGCCGCTGCGGCAAATCGTCCCGAGGGTTGCCCATCTTACCTTTAGCCATTCCAAGACAAAGCATGGCTTGGGGATTAGAATGTCGCGCATTCTCTTTTGGTGACAGCGATATGACTGATCAGCGCAAAGGCAGCGATGCCGAACCCACCACTCACTTCGGCTTCAAAAACGTTCCGGAAAGCCAGAAAGCGGAAAAAGTCGCTGAGGTTTTCCACTCGGTAGCCGCCAAGTACGACCTGATGAACGACCTTCTGTCGGGCGGCATGCACCGTTTGTGGAAGCGTTTCGCGATCGAACTGTCGGGCGTGCGCAGCGGTAACCGCGTGCTCGACATCGCCGGAGGTACCGGTGACCTGACCAAAAAATTCTCGCACCTGGTCGGCCCGACCGGTCAGGTCGTGTTGGCCGACATCAACGAATCGATGCTCAAGGTCGGCCGTGATCGTCTGCTCGATCTGGGTGTCGCCGGCAACGTCGAGTTCGTTCAGGCGGACGCGGAAAAACTGCCGTTCCCGGACAACCATTTCGATTGCGTGACCATCGCCTTCGGCCTGCGCAACGTGACGCACAAAGAAGACGCTCTGCGCTCGATGCTGCGCGTGCTCAAGCCTGGCGGTCGTCTGCTGGTGCTGGAATTTTCCAAGCCAACCAACGCGCTGATGTCGAAAGCCTACGACGCCTATTCGTTCGCCTTCATGCCACTGATGGGCAAGCTGATCACCAATGACTCGGAAAGCTATCGCTACCTGGCCGAATCGATCCGCATGCACCCGAATCAGGAAACCCTGAAGTCGATGATGGTCGACGCCGGTTTCGACCGCGTGACCTATCACAACATGACCGCAGGCATTGTCGCCCTGCATCGCGGCATCAAGCCCTGATGTTGCTCACCGGGCTGCTCGCCAGCGTTGAACTCGGCCTCAACCGGGTGCTGCGTCTCGACAGCACGGCGCTGCCGCGACTGGCGCATTTGACCGGCAAGGTGATTGCCGTCGACTGCCGCAGCCCGGCGCTGCAACTGTTCATCCTGCCGAGCGACGAAGGTCTGATGCTGGCCTCGCACTGGGAAACCGCTGTCGACTGCACCCTGCGTGCGCCGGCCTCGAGCTTGATCAAACTGGCCGTGAGCAAAGACAAGACCGCGGTGTTGCACGCCCCGGAAGTCGAGCTCGATGGCGACAGCGGCGTGCTGCTGGAGCTGGCCGGCGTGCTGCAGGACCTTGAGCTGGACTGGGAGTACGAACTCTCGCGCTGGCTCGGCCCGGTTGCCACGCAACTGGTCGGTGGCCACCTGCGCAGCCGCGCACGCTGGTATCAACAAGGATTTGCCAGCCTCAACCAGAACCTCGCCGAATACCTCGCCGAAGAATCGCGCACCCTCGTCGGGCAGCGCGAAGCCGAAGCGCGGTTCAGCGAACTGGACCGGATCAAACTTGATCTGGAACGTCTCGAGGCGCGTTTCGAGCGCCTCTCCCGATCCCTCGACCCAAGCGATAACGCATGAAGCTGCTCGCCGTCCGCCGTCTGCTGCGCATCCAGTCTGTCGTGATCCGCTACCGCCTCGATGACCTGCTGTTCGATCTGCCGCTGCCCTGGTTTCTCCTGGCGCTGCGCTATGTGCTGCCATGGCGCTGGTTCCCGCGCAAGCCGCTGGACCTGAGCCGGGGCGCACGTTTGCGTCTGGCGTTGCAGGATCTCGGGCCGATTTTCATCAAGTTCGGGCAGATTCTTTCGACCCGCCGCGACCTGCTGCCGGAAGACATCGCCGATGAGCTGATGCTGCTGCAGGACCGCGTGCCGCCGTTCGATTCGCAGCTGTCGATCAAATTGATCGAAGAACAGCTGGGCAAGAAAATCAGCGACGTGTTCAGCCGCTTTGACGTCGAACCGCTGGCTTCGGCCTCGGTGGCGCAGGTACATGCCGCGCAGCTGAAAACCGGCGAAGAAGTCGTGGTCAAGGTGATCCGTCCGGGCCTGAAGCCGATCATCGCGCAGGATCTGGCGTGGCTGTTCATTCTTGCCCGCGCCGCCGAAAAACTCTCCGCCGACGCGCGGCTGCTGCACCCGGTCGACGTGGTCCAGGACTACGAAAAAACCATCTACGACGAGCTCGATCTGCTGCGCGAGGCGGCCAACGCCAGCCAGTTGAAACGCAACTTCGAAGGTTCGCCGCTGCTCTACGTGCCGCAGGTCTACTGGGACTGGTGCCGGCCGAAAGTACTGGTGATGGAACGTATCTACGGCATTCAGGTGACCGATCTGGCGACCCTCGCCGACCAGCGCACCGACATGAAAATGCTTGCCGAACGCGGTGTGGAGATCTTCTTCACCCAAGTATTCCGCGACAGTTTCTTCCACGCCGATATGCACCCGGGCAACATCTTCGTCAGCACCGTCAATCCGTGGAGCCCGCAGTACATTGCGATCGATTGCGGCATCGTCGGCAGCCTGACCCCGGAAGATCAGGATTATCTGGCGCGCAACCTGTTCGCCTTCTTCAAGCGTGACTACCGTCGCGTGGCACAACTGCACATTGATTCGGGCTGGGTGCCGGCGGAAACCAAACTCAACGAATTCGAAGCGGCGATCCGTACCGTGTGCGAACCGATCTTCGAAAAACCGTTAAAAGATATTTCATTTGGCCAGGTGCTGATGCGCCTGTTCCAGACTGCGCGTCGCTTCAACATGGAAGTGCAGCCGCAGCTCGTTCTGCTGCAAAAAACCTTGCTGAACATCGAAGGCCTCGGCCGTCAGCTGTACCCGGATCTGGATCTGTGGAACACCGCGCAGCCGTTCCTGGAGCGCTGGATGCGCGAGCGCGTCAGCCCGAAAGCCTTGCTCGGCAACGTGCAGAGCCAGTTCGAACAACTGCCGCACTTGGCCAACATGGCTCGCGATCTGCTCGAACGCATGTCCCAGCCGCACGCCTACGACCCGCCACCACCGTGGCACAAACGCAAGGATGACTGGTTCCTGCGCCTGCTCGGTTGCGCGCATCTGGCCGGCGGGGTGATCCTCGCCCTCGGTGGCCCGCTGCACGAATTGGGGCATTGGCCGGCGGGAATCATGGTGGCAGTCGGCTTGTATCTGGTCGTTCGCCGATAGCCAGTTTCGTGATCGGCTGGCACACTGTTTCAATGCCTGAACCCGACTATTGAAGTGTGGGGTTCGCTGTCGGAGTCGAAGATGAAAAACTGGCTGGACGAGATCAAGTGGGACGCTGATGGCCTGGTGCCGGCGATTGCCCAGGATCACAAGACCGGACGCGTGCTGATGATGGCCTGGATGAACCGCGAGGCGCTCGAACTGACCGCTGCGGAAAACCGTGCAATCTACTGGTCACGTTCCCGTGGCAAGCTGTGGCGCAAGGGCGAAGAGTCCGGCCATGTGCAGACGCTGCATGAAATGCGTCTGGACTGTGACGCCGACGTGATCATCCTGATGGTTGAACAGATCGGCGACATCGCTTGCCATACCGGCCGTCAAAGCTGCTTTTACCGTGTCTTCGAAAACGGCGACTGGAAGACAGTCGACCCGGTTCTGAAAGACCCGCACGCCATTTATTCCGCAGGACACAAACATGAGTGACACCCTGACCCGCCTCGCTCAGGTGCTTGAAGAGCGCAAGGGCGCAGCCGCCGACAGCTCGTATGTGGCTAGTCTGTATCACAAGGGTTTGAACAAGATTCTGGAGAAAGTCGGCGAAGAGTCGGTCGAAACCATTATTGCCGCCAAGGACGCCGCCATCAGCGGTGACTGCAGCGATGTGATCTACGAGACCGCCGACCTGTGGTTCCACAGCATGGTCATGCTCGCCCAACTGGGGCAGCATCCGCAGGCCGTGCTGGATGAACTGGATCGCCGCTTCGGCCTGTCCGGACACGTCGAGAAAGCCTCGCGTCCGTCCGCCTGAACAATTTCTAGAGAGGAACAGCAACATGGGCATTTTTGACTGGAAACACTGGATCGTCATTCTGGTTGTCGTGGTGCTGGTGTTCGGCACCAAGAAACTGAAAAACCTCGGCACCGACGTCGGCGAGTCGATCAAGGGCTTCCGCAAAGCCATGAACGACGATGAAAAACCGGCTGCCGATCCAACCGTGACGCCTGCGCAGCCGGTGCCACCGGTGCAGCCGCAAGCCACCGCTCAGGCCAACCCGCCGCACACCATCGACGTGCAGGCGCAGAAAGTCGAAGAGCCGATCCGCAAAGACGTGTGAGCACTGACTAATGTTTGGTATCAGCTTCTCTGAACTGCTGCTCGTCGGCCTCGTGGCCCTGCTGGTGCTGGGCCCCGAGCGTCTGCCGGGCGCTGCGCGCACTGCCGGCCTGTGGGTCGGACGGTTGAAGCGCAGCTTCAACGCGATCAAACAGGAAGTTGAACGTGAAATCGGTGCCGACGAGATCCGTCGGCAACTGCACAACGAGCACATTCTGTCGCTGGAGCAAGAGGCGCGGAAGATTTTCAGCCCGGTTCAACAGGAACCGACGCCGGTTGAGCATGTGGGTCAGCAGACGATTCATGCGCCTGCCGCACCTGCTCCAACACCAGCACCAGCACCAGCACCAGCACCGGCTGCCGTTGTAGCATCGACAGAACCGGCGCCATCCGTTGCGGAACATTCTGTTGAACACGTTGCGCCAAACGCCGCGCCGACCACACCTGCGCCTCACGACTCCACTCTGCCGCCGCGAGCCCCATGAGCGATCTCCCCGAAAACGACCAGCACATGCCGCTGGTTTCGCACCTCACCGAGTTGCGCACCCGCCTGCTGCGTTGTGTGGCGGCGATCTTCATCATCTTCGCCGGGCTGTTTGCGTTCACCCAGCAGATCTACACCTTCGTCTCGACGCCGCTGCGCCAGTACCTGCCAGTCGGCGCGACGATGATCGCCACCGACGTGTCGTCGCCGTTCCTGACGCCGCTGAAGCTGACGATGATGGTCTCGCTGTTCCTCGCGATCCCGGTGATCCTGCATCAGATTCTGGGGCTTTATCGCGCCGGGCCTGTACAAGCATGAGAAGCGCATCGCGGTGCCATTGTTGGTGTCGAGCATTCTGCTGTTCTACACCGGCATGGCGTTCGCCTATTACTTCGTGTTCCCGCTGATCTTCAAGTTCTTCGCCGCGGCCACCCCGGCCGGCGTGGAAATGATGACCGACATCGCCAGTTACCTCGATTTCGTCATGACGCTGTTCTTCGCCTTCGGCGTGGCGTTCGAAATCCCGGTGGCTGTGGTGCTGCTGGTGTGGATTGGCGTGGTCGACGTCAAATACCTGAAGAAAATCCGCCCGTACGTGATCATCGGCTGCTTCGTGGTCGGCATGATCCTGACGCCGCCGGACATCTTCTCGCAGACCCTGCTGGCCGTGCCGATGTGGATGTTGTATGAAATCGGCATTCTGTTCGGTGGCTTGATCAGTAAGCGCGAACGCCCGGACGAGAACCCGGCCGACGACCACAACGACCAGCCGCCAGCGACCCAGGCATGAATCTGCTGTTGCTCGAAGAGGCCGATTTCATTGCGGCCGACCGCGTGGTGCTGCGTGATCGGCGCCTGACGCACATGCAGGAGGTTCACCGCTCGGAAGTCGGTGACAGCCTGCGCGTCGGGCGCATCGATGGGTTGATGGGTTCGGCCGAGTTGCTGCGCCTGGAAGCGGGTGAAGCCGAACTGCGCGTCAGCCTCGATCAGCCGCCACCGGCCAAATTACCGTTGACTCTGGTACTCGCCCTACCGCGTCCGAAAATGCTTCGCCGGGTGTTCCAGACCGTGGCGACCATGGGCGTGCCGAAGGTGATTCTGGTCAACAGCTATCGGGTCGAGAAGAGTTTCTGGCAGACACCGTTTCTTGAGCCTGAAGCGATTCGCGAAAATTTGATCCTCGGCCTCGAACAGGCGCGCGACACCGTGCTGCCGGAAATCATCATTGAGAAGCGCTTCAAGCCTTTCGTTGAGGATCGGCTGCCAGCGATTACCGTGGGCACCCTCGGCCTGGTCGGTCATCCCGGCAACTATCCGCCGTGCCCACGCGCCCTCAACGAACCCGTGACCCTGGCCATCGGTCCCGAAGGTGGCTGGATCCCCTACGAAATTGATCTGCTGGCCAAGTCCGGCCTGCAACCGGTACAACTCGGCGAACGCATCCTGCGCGTCGAAACCGCCGTCACCGCCCTGCTCGCCCGCCTGTTCTGATTCTCCGCACCAGATAAATGGTGTTACAGATTGCCATCATTCGGCCGATACCCTCTCCATAAGTCCAATTAGTGGTCGGGGAGTCGTCGCATGTACCGTTGGTTAGCCGAGAATCTTGGAAACGTCAGCGTCAAACGCAAGCTGGGAATCGGTTTCGGCCTGGTGCTGTTGCTGACACTGTTGATCACCTTCACCGGCTGGACCGGCATGAACGGCATCATCAGCCGTGGTGACAAACTCGGCTTTATCTCCAGCCTTAACGAGCTGACCAAGGACCTGCGCCTGGCGCGTCTGGACTACGAAGCACGCCGAGGCGAACAAGGCCCGGGCGCGGTCACCGATCTGCTGAACAAACTCGACAGCGGCCTGCAAACCGCACGCAGCCTGATTGAACAGCCGTCCGACGCGGCGATGGTCGATCAACAACTGGCCGCCGTTGCCGAATACAAGCGCGCTTTTGCCGACATGACCCAGGCCACCGTGCAGCGCGAAGACGCCCGCAGCAAGCTTGGCGCGAGTGCCGACAACGCCGTGGCCAAAGTCGCGGAAGTGGAAAAATCCATGCTGGCGGGTGATAGCGTCGCGCAATTCAACAGCGTGATAGAGCTGAGCAAACTGCTGCAGCAGGCCCGCTACCAAGTGCGCGGCTACACCTACAGCGGTAAGGCCGAAGCCGAGCAACCGGCGCTCGACGCCATCGACAACGCCCTGAAAAACCTCGACAGCCTGCCGGCCAAATTGCCGGAACAGCACATTGCCAACCTGCAACAGGCCACTGATTCGATCAAAGCCTATCGTGCCGCCGTTGCACAGTTCCGCGACTCCCAGGTCAACAACGCCAAGGCCGCCGCGCGCATGTCGACGCAGGGCGACATCCTCATCGACGTCAGCAAGAAACTCACTGAATCGCAAACCGTGGTGCGTGACACCGATGCCGCTCACGCCAAAAACATGCTGATCATCGCCACCCTGCTGGCCGTGGCCTTCGGATTGTTGGCCGCTTGGGCGATCACCCGCCAGATCATCATCCCGCTGAACCAGACCTTGAAAGTCGCCGAGCGCGTCGCTGCTGGTGACCTGACCCACAATCTGGTGTCCCTGCGTCGTGACGAATTGGGCCAACTGCAACGCTCGATGCAGAGCATGACCCAGGGTCTGCGTGAACTGGTGGGCGGCATCAGCGATGGTGTCACCCAGATCGCCAGCGCTGCCGAAGAACTGTCGGCCGTGACCGAGCAGACCAGCGCCGGGGTCAACAATCAGAAAATCGAGACCGATCAGGTCGCCACCGCCATGAACGAAATGGCCGCCACCGTGCAGGAAGTCGCGCGTAACGCCGAGGAAGCGTCCGAAGCCGCCGTCGCCGCTGACCAGCAGGCCCGCGAAGGCGACAAAGTGGTGGGCGAAGCGATCGCGCAGATCGAGCGTCTGGCGCTTGAAGTCGGCCACTCCACCGAGGCCATGGGCGAACTCAAGCGCGAAAGCGACAAGATCGGCAGCGTCCTCGACGTGATCAAATCCGTGGCCCAGCAAACCAACCTGCTGGCCCTCAACGCGGCCATCGAAGCGGCACGTGCCGGTGAAGCCGGGCGTGGTTTCGCGGTAGTTGCCGACGAGGTGCGCAGCCTCGCCCAGCGCACGCAAAAATCCACCGAAGAGATCGAAGAGCTGATCGTCGGCCTGCAAAACGGCACCCAGCAAGTGGCGACGATCATGGACAACAGCCGCACCCTGACCGACAGCAGCGTCGAGCTGACCCGTCGTGCCGGTGGTTCGCTGGAAAGCATTACGCGCACCGTGTCGGCGATTCAGGCGATGAACCAGCAGATTGCGGCAGCAGCCGAGCAGCAGAGCGCGGTGGCTGAAGAGATCAACCGTAGCGTGCTGAATGTGCGGGATGTCTCGGATCAGACATCGGCGGCGAGTGAAGAGACGGCGGCGTCCAGCGTTGAGCTGGCGCGCCTTGGCACGCATCTACAGATGCTGGTCGGTCGATTCAAGGTTTGAAGTGATTCATCGGCCTCGGTTCACTGTGGACCCGGGTGATGCCATTCGCGAGCAGGCTCGCTCCCACATTGGACAACTCGGTCAACTGTGGGAGCGAGCCTGCTCGCGAAGGCGTCCTGGGAGACGCTGAAATTACAAGACCTGACGCAAGAAGGCCTGCGCGCGCGGATCCTTCGGCGCATCGAAGAATTCCGCCGGGGACGCATCTTCCAGCAGCTTGCCGTGATCGAAAAACAACACCCGATCCGCCACTTCCCGGGCAAAACCCATCTCGTGGGTCACGCAGACCATGGTCATGCCTTCCACGGCCAGGTTCTTCATCACGTCCAGCACCTCGCCGACCATTTCCGGGTCGAGCGCCGAGGTCGGCTCATCGAACAGCATGACCTTCGGCTCCATCGCCAACGCCCGGGCAATCGCCACGCGCTGTTGCTGACCGCCGGACAGGCGTGATGGAAACTCGTTGGCCTTCTGTGCAATCCCGACCTTTTTCAGCAACTCCATCGCCTTGGCCTCGCGCTCTTTCTTGCCGCGCTTGCGCACGACTTTCTGCGCCAGACAGAGGTTTTCCAGCACGGTCATGTGCGGGAACAGGTTGAAATGCTGAAACACCATGCCGACTTCGCGACGATAGGCGTTAACGTCGGTTTTCGGGTCGGCCAGTTGCAGGCCATCGATGCTCACCGAACCGGAATCGAATTCTTCCAGGCCATTGAGGCAGCGCAGGAAGGTCGACTTACCGGAACCCGACGGGCCGATCACCACCAGCACTTCGCCCTTTGCGACTGTGGTGCTGACGTTATCCACCGCACGCACCACTTGCCCACGGGTGTCGAAGACTTTTACCAGATCGCGGACTTCAATCACTTTGCGCGAGCCTCCGCTCAAGCCGGCTGGCGATTTTCGACAGCGGCAGGTTAATCAACAGGTACAGACCGGCGACGCAGAACAGAATCTCGAACGGCGAGAACGACGTGGTGATGACTTCACGGCCGCTTTTCAGCAGCTCGGTGATGGCGATCACCGACACCAGCGAGGTGTCCTTGACCAGACTGATGAACTGCCCGGCCAGCGGCGGCAGCACGCGTTTCAGCGCTTGCGGCAACACCACGTGGCGCATCGACTGGCCGGCACTCAGACCGAGCGAACGCGCCGCTTCGTTCTGGCCACGGGCAATCGATTGCACGCCGGAACGGATGATCTCCGCTACGTAGGCACCGGTGAACAGCGACAGCGCGGCGATCCCGGCGAATTCGCGGGACAGGTTCATCACCGTGCCGATGAAGAAATAGAAAATGAAGATCTGCACCAGCAGCGGCGTGCCGCGCACCAGTTCGACGTAGATCGTCGAGAGGTCGCGCAGGGTCGGGTTGTTCGACAGACGGCACAGGCCAGTGACCAGGCCGATCAGCAAACCCAGGACACCGGAAACAACTGACAGCCAAAGCGTCGTCCACAGGCCCCACAACAACGGTCCTGCCGCCCAATGCCGAGTGACGCCCACGACGTCACCTTCGGCGACATCGTCGCCCTGAGCGAATTGCAGGCTGTTTTCGTCGACGGTCAGGTGCTGCTCGTCACCGGCGTCGTTGCGCAAAGTGACTTGCGCGCTGCTGCCCTTGCGCACCAGTTCAGTGACGGTGGAAATGTCCGTGGCACGCTGGGTTTCTTCAGCCTGATAGGCGAAGTACTGCGGCACGCGGTTCCAGCGCCATTCGTAAGACATCAGCGACGTCGCGTAATACAACGCGCCCGCGAGGCCGACCAGCACCAGCACGGTGAGGACGTGCCAGGGCCATTGGGCTTTTTTATGTTTCATTGCAGGTTCCGGATTTTGTGTTGCTCTGGAGGGCCTCTTCGCGAGCAGGCTCACTCCCACAGGAGAATGCATTCCAATGTGGGAGCCTGCTCGCGAATGGGGCGACTCGGTCTATGCGACCGGGCTTATTCCATGTCCTTGAGCCACTCGGTGCTCTTGAACCACTTGTCATGGATGCGATCGTAGGTGCCGTCTTCGTGGATCTGGTGCAGGAAGTTGTTGATGAAGTTGAGGCTGTCGTAATCACCCTTCTTCAGACCAAACGCCAAAGGCTCGTAGGTGAACGGCTTGTCGAGGAACACCAGTTTGCCGGCGCCGACCTTGGTCACCGCAACCACGTTGTAAGGCGCGTCGTAGATGAAGGCGTCAGCCTTGCCGTTGACCACGTCGAGCACGGCTTCCTGCTCGTTGTCGTAGCCGTGGTACTTGGCTTTGGAGATCAGCTTCTTGGCGACCATTTCGCCGGTAGTGCCGAGCTTGGAGGTGATGCGGTAGTCCGCAGTGTTCAGGTCTTTGTAGGACTTGATGGTGCCTTCCAGCTCCTTGCGGATCAGCAGGGTCTGGCCGACCACGATGAACGGTTCGCTGAAGTTCAGGCGCAGGTTGCGTTCCTGAGTCAGGGTCATGCCGCTGCCGATCATGTCGAACTTGTCGGTCATCAGCGCCGGGATGATGCCGTCGTAGCCGGTCGAAACCAGTTCCAGTTTGACGCCCATGGCCTTGGACATGGCTTTGAGGATGTCGACTTCGAAACCGATGATTTCGCCGCGCTTGTTGGTCATTTCGAACGGCATGTAGGTCGGATCCATACCGACTTTCAACGTGCCGCGCTTGACCGCGTCATCGATTGCGCCAGCCTGCGCCGCATTGACTGCAACCAGTGCCGTGACGCCGACCAGCAGCATCGACAGATACTTCTTCATCTTCAAGTCCCCAAAACCATTGCGTGTGCGGCGCGAAAACCAACAGTGACGGGCAAAAAAGCCCGGGTGCGCCAATTCGGGGACGGATGCTAACGCACTCGTTTTTTTGCACAAGGTTTAATGGACGATTTGTTTAACAATCAAGAGCTCCCCCCTCACCCCAGCCCTCTCCCCCCAAGGGGGCGAGGGGGAAAGGGAGCAGATCGGGGAATATTCAAAACTTGAGTTCGACTCGATATCTCAGGTCGGCGTATCTCGAATATTCAACGCGGTCGGTCCCCTCTCCCTCTGGGAGAGGGTTAGGGTGAGGGGCTTTTCAGCAGGTCAAAAAAAACCCCGCAACATCGCGGGGTTTCTTTATCAGGCCGGCTGAGCCTGCAAGCTCACCGGTCGCAACGGCAACAGCGGCGCATGCGGATCGGCTTTCACCGAAGCCCGCCAGGCATCCAGCCACTCAGCGAGACCTTCAGCCCAAACCTGCTCATGCAGACGCGCCAGCGCCACAGGGTCGCTCAGCAATTGCAGACGATCATGGTTGTTCAGCCCGGCCGGGCCGACCTTGATCGCGTGACGCACACGTTCCTGACGCAGCCATTCAATCGGCTCGGCCTGACCGTGACGCGAGGTCGCCAGCGAGCACGCCAAAGCGTTCTGCTGAGGATCGACCACTGCACGGACAAAGCCGTCGTTCAGCGCATGGTAACGATTTTCGTGGGTGTACTGATCAGTCGCCAGCAGCGCCTGTGGCGGATTGTATTCCTCAGGGATGAGGAACAGGCTCTCGTCACGGGACTTCAGGCCCAGACCGACACGGCTGGAGATCACCGATACCGGGATCGACAGCATCAGCGAACCGACGATCGGCACCAGCCACCAGAGGAAGCTCGGGTTCAGCCAGATCACCAGCAGCGCCCAGCAGAAGCCCAACAGAGTCTGCGGGCCGTGGCGTTTGACCGCTTCGCTCCAAGGCGTCGAGTCGTCGTCACGCTGCGGGGAATTCCAGGTCGCCGCCCAGCCGAGGAACGCGGCGAGGACGAAACGGGTGTGGAAAATCATCCGCACCGGCGCCAGCAGCATGGAGAACAGCATCTCCAGCAGCATCGACAGGGTCACCTTGAACTTGCCGCCGAACTCTTTCGCGCCCTTGGCCCAGATCAGGATGATGCTCAACAGTTTCGGCAGGAACAGCAGCACGATGGTCGTCGAGAACAGCGCGATCGCCTTGTCCGGGTGCCATTGTGGCCACAACGGATAGAGCTGACGCGGTTCGAGGAAGTACTGCGGCTCCATCAGCGTGTTCACCGCCAGCAGCGCGGTCGACAGCACCAGAAAGAAGAACCACAACGGCGCCGACAGGTACGACATCACGCCCGTCAGGAACACCGCACGGTGCACCGGGTGCATGCCCTTCACCAGGAACAGGCGGAAGTTCATCAGGTTACCGTGGCACCAACGACGGTCACGCTTGAGTTCGTCGAGCAGGTTCGGCGGCAGTTCTTCGTAGCTGCCCGGCAAGTCGTAGGCAATCCACACGCCCCAACCGGCACGACGCATCAGCGCGGCTTCAACGAAGTCGTGAGACAGAATCGCACCGGAGAACGCGCCTTTGCCCGGCAACGGCGCCAAGGCGCAGTGGTCGATAAACGGCTTCATGCGGATGATCGCGTTGTGACCCCAGTAGTGGGATTCACCCAACTGCCAGAAGTGCAGACCGGCGGTAAACAGCGGGCCGTAAACACGGGTCGCGAACTGCTGCATGCGCGCATACAGCGTGTCCATGCCCGACGCACGCGGCGCGGTCTGGATGATCCCGGCGTCCGGCGTGGCTTCCATCAAGCGCACCAGACTGGTCAGGCACTCACCGCTCATCACCGAGTCGGCGTCGAGAACGACCATGTATTTATAGTCACCGCCCCAGCGACGGCAGAAGTCGTCGAGGTTGCCGCTCTTGCGCTTCACACGACGGCGGCGGCGGCGATAGAAGATCTTGCCGAAGCCCTTGGCTTCGCGGCAGACGTCCAGCCAGGCCTGTTGCTCGGCCACGCAGATATCGGTGTCGTTACTGTCGCTGAGAACGAAGAAGTCGAAACGATCCAGATCACCAGTGGCGGCGACCGACTCGAACGTTGCGCGCAGACCGGCGAACACGCGCGGTACGTCTTCGTTGCAGATCGGCATCACCAGCGCGGTACGTGCGTCTTTGGCAATCGGCTCGTTGCCGGCGCTTTTGCCGGAGATACGGTATTTATCGTGACCGGTGAGCAACTCGAGGAAGCCCATCAGCGCCGTCCAGAAACCGGCCGACACCCAGCAGAACAGAATCCCGAACAGAATCAGGATGCTGGTTTGCAGCGCATACGGCAGCACTTGCGTAGCGGTTTGCAGCAGCGGTTGATGCAGAACTTCTTCGAGATCAACGAACGACCAGCCCTGGTACGGCATGATGCCTTTCATGTACCAGCCAGCGACGATGGTCTGGCCCAGCATCAGCAGCAACAGAATATAGCGACGGATCGAACCGACGGTGCGCCAGCGCGCGGCTGGCAAGACGTTTTCGTCCTTCGGCGGCTGCGGCGGGTTGGTGCGACCGGTCATACGGCGCCAGCCGCGCACCAGAATATTGGTGCGCCACGGCTCCGGCACGACCTTGGTCCGACGGATCGGCGGCGTCGCCTTCATGCTGACGCGGCCACTGGCGTCGAGCACCAGCATCTCCGCGTCTTCAAGTTCTTCGGCGGTGCTCAGGGTCAGGCGCTTGCCCACCGAAGCCTGGGCGGCCTCGGCAGGTGCGTCGAACGCTGAAGACGACAGGCGTTCATGCAGCTCGCTGAACGACTGGCAGCCCGCGAGTTCCGCGCGCTGCTCGTCGGTCATCGGCAGATGCGCCAGATACTCGGACAGAGTCTCTGGCTGTACTTGAGAGTTACTCATCGGCAGGCAACTGATAGCTCCAGGTCTCGGTCAGGACTTCTTCAGTCGGTGCCGATTCCGGTGTGGCTGGGGCCGCGTCCGCAGCCACTGGCTGCTTGGCGTCTTTGTTGGCCTTGTCCTTGGCATCTGCGGCTGGCTTGGCGTCGGCCTGTTTGGCTTCGGCGGCCTTGGCTTCCTTGTCGAGCTTCTCTTGCTGCTTGGCGGCAACCTTGTCGGCCTTGGCAACGGACGAGTTGGACGCCGGTACCGATTTCGCCAGATCAGCGGTCACGACTGGCTGAACCAGAGCGGCACGCATCTCGGTCGACTTGCTCGCGTCCTTGATCTTCATGCGCAGGGTCAAGCGCCAGCCCTTGGTTTCCGGGTTGTAACGCACGCTGTTC
Source organism: Pseudomonas sp. SCA2728.1_7 (assembly GCF_018138145.1). Taxonomy (NCBI): domain Bacteria; kingdom Pseudomonadati; phylum Pseudomonadota; class Gammaproteobacteria; order Pseudomonadales; family Pseudomonadaceae; genus Pseudomonas; species Pseudomonas sp. SCA2728.1_7. Next base: position 3,732,521 of record NZ_CP073104.1, read on the forward strand.
TCGACCAGTTCGGCGTTGTCGCCGACACTGACCTGGCTGCGTACGTCGGCATCCGGGGTCAGCGCGGCCAGCGATGGACCTTCGAAGTCGACCAGATAAGCAACGCTGCCATCCGGCTGACGGATCAGGTTCGATTGCTTGACGTCACCGGTCGAACGCAGAGTCTGCGAAACCCAAGCGCTGTCCGGCGCATGAATCGCCGCTTCGTCCATGGTCCAGTGCATGCGGTAAGCGAAGTCCAGCGGCTGACCCGGCTCCGGCATTTTTTCCGGGCTCCAGAACGCAACGATGTTGTCGTTGGTTTCGTCGGCGGTCGGAATTTCTACCAGATCAACGGTGCCTTTGCCCCACTCGCCCTTCGGCTCGATCCAGGCGCTTGGGCGCTTGTCGTAGCGGTCGTCGAGGTCTTCGTAGTGGCTGAAGTCGCGGCCACGTTGCAGCAGACCGAAACCACGCGGGTTCTCGATGCTGAAGTTGCTCACGGCCAGGTGTTTCGGGTTGTTCAACGGGCGCCAGATCCACTCGCCGTTACCGGCATGGATCGACAGACCGCTGGAGTCGTGCAGTTCACGACGGTAGTTGAGGACTTTCGACGGCTGGTTGGCGCCGAACAGGAACATGCTGGTCAGCGGCGCGATGCCCAGTTTGCCAACCTTGTCACGCAGGAACATCTGCGCTTTGACGTCGACAATGGTGTCGCTGCCCGGACGCAGGATCAGACGGTAGGCACCAGTAGCACGCGGCGAATCCAGCAGAGCGAAGATCACCAGGTGCTTGTCGCCCGGCTTCGGCTGTTGAATCCAGAACTCGCGGAAACGCGGGAATTCTTCGCCCGACGGCAGCGCGGTATCAATCGCCAGACCACGCGCCGAGAGGCCGTAGGTGTGGCCCTTGCCGACAACGCGGAAGTAACTCGCGCCGAGCATGGTCATGATTTCGTCTTGTTTGTCGGCCTTGTTGATCGGGTACAGCACACGGAAACCGGCATAACCCAGTTGTTCAGTGGCTTTCGGATCGAATTTCAGGTCGCCGAAATCGAAGCGCGTCGGATCGTATTTGATCTCTTCGACGGTGTTCGCTGTGATTTCGTTGATTTTCACCGGCGTATCGAAGTGCATACCCTGGTGATAGAAAGACAGCTTGAACGGGGTCTTCTGATCAGCCCACTCAGCCTTTTCGGTGAGGAAGCGGATTTTCTGATAGTCCGCGAACTTCATGTCGCGGAATTCGTTCGGCAGATTGCTGCGCGGGGCTTCGAACTTCTGCCCGGCCAGTTCTTTAGCTTTCGCCGATACATCGTCAAGATTGAACGCCCAAAGCTGACCGGCGCTGAGCAGGCACAGGAGCGCCGAACCCGCTACCAGGGCACTTCGCATGCGTTTGGCAGACATTTTTGCTGCATTACAGGGACTAACAATCACGAGCAACCCTCGCCGAAAACAGATCAAAAAACCAACGGCCAGCTATCTATATGCCAGGTTGGCGAGCATTGTTCCGACTCCGCTGGGGCAAAATGATTCCCCAATCGGATCCGGACAAGTCTCTACCTAAGTGAAAATGGATCAGCGAACGCTGATCCCAGTGCGCGCGATTATCTAGTAGCCCGCATGACAACGCATCAGGGGTAACAAAGTATTTATCGCGAAAACACCCTAAAAACAGTCGAAATTTCCCAAAAAGGTGTTTCAAGCGCTTTCAGGTCTGTAACAAAAAGGTAACCGGGCCATCGTTGACCAAATGCACCTGCATATCGGCGCCGAATCTACCTGATGCCACAGTGCCATGCACCTGTTTCGCACTGCTTAATAGATAGTCGAACAATTCCTCGCCCAACGCAGGTGGCGCGGCCGTCGAAAAGCTCGGGCGCAACCCGCTTTTGGTGTCGGCCGCGAGGGTGAACTGCGAGACCAGCAGCAACCCGCCACCGACATCGGCGAGGGACAAGTTCATCTTGCCCTCCGCATCACTGAATACCCGATAGTTAAGCAGTTTATGCAGAAGTTTGTCGGCGCTGGTACGCGTGTCGTCGGGTTCGACCGCCACCAGCACCAGCAAACCGTGATCTACCGCGCCTACCACCTCACCCGCGACTTCGACCCGCGCACCACGAACGCGCTGTAAAAGCCCCTTCATGCTTCTTCGGGCGGCAGGTCGAGCAGGCGCCGGGCCATGTTGCCCGCGGCGCGCACCAGTGCATCGGTAATGCCCGGTTCAGAGGCCGCGTGGCCGGCATCGCGGATCACCTGCAGTTCGCTGTTCGGCCACGCCTGATGCAATTCCCAGGCATTGTCGAGCGGGCAGATCACATCGTAACGACCGTGAATGATCACGCCCGGCAGATGGGCAATCTTGCCCATGTCACGAATCAGCTGGTTCGGCTCAAGGAAGGCGTTGTTGGTGAAGTAATGGCATTCGATCCGCGCAATCGACAGCGCGCGTTGCGGCTCGGAGAACCTATCGACCACCAGCGGGTTCGGCCGCAGGGTCGCGGTGCGTCCTTCCCAGGTCGACCAGGCTTTGGCCGCGTGCATCTGGGCGATCTGGTCGTTGCCGGTCAGACGCTTGTGGAAAGCGCTGAGCAGGTCGTCGCGTTCGTCCAGCGGAATCGGCGCGATGTAGTCCTGCCAGTAATCAGGGAACAGACGGCTGGCACCGGCCTGATAGAACCACTCGATTTCCTGCGGACGGCAGAGAAAGATCCCGCGCAGGATCAGACCGTGAACACGCTCCGGGTGGGTTTGTGCGTAAGCCAGCGCCAGGGTCGAACCCCACGAGCCGCCGAACAGCACCCATTTGTCGATGCCCAGGTGTTTGCGGATGCGCTCAAGGTCAGCGACCAGATCCCAGGTGGTGTTGTTTTCCAGGCTCGCGTGCGGCGTGGAGCGTCCGCAGCCGCGCTGGTCGAAGGTGACAATGCGATACAGGTTCGGATCGAAATAGCGACGGCTCTGCGCGTCGCAACCGGCGCCGGGGCCGCCGTGGATGAACACAACCGGCAAACCCTCCGGCGAACCGCTTTCGTCGACGTATAGCGTATGGGTGTCATCGACAGCCAGATCGTGCCGGGCGTGAGGTTTGATCTGCGGAAACAAAGTCTGCATTGCGCGCTCCGTAAGGGGTCGAGGTCATCCCTGGGGGGACTTCTATTATTCTGCCGTTGGGCATCATAAACCCGATTTACGTCAATGAGCATGCTCCAGAGCAGTCACCGTTTGTCAGCCATGAACTTCGCAGGGTGTACACCATCCTGTGGGAGCGAGCCTGCTCGCGAATGCGGTGTGTCATTCAACGTGGATGTTGGCTGACCGGACGCCTTCGCGAGCAGGCTCGCTCCCACAGGGGTTATGCGGTGTAGCGAGACTTTGCCCACGCCAGATAGCCCTGCAGCAACTCTTTGAGCACTACCCGCGTCGGCTCGGCCAGGTCGGCGCGATAGCGGAACGGTTCGAACTCTTCCATGTAGGTGCTCTGGCACAACTCCAGCTGCACCGCGTGGATGTTCTCGGCCGGGTTGCCGTAATGGCGGGTGATGTGGCCGCCCTTGAAGCGTCCGTTGAGCACGTGGCTGTAGTGGCTGTGGCCGGCGCAGATTGCTTCGAGCTGACTGGCCAGTTGCGGATCACAACTGGCGCCGTTGAAGGTGCCGAGGTTGAAGTCCGGCAGCTTGCCGTCGAACAGGTGCGGGATGATCGAACGGATCGAGTGCGCATCGAACAATAGCGCGTAACCGAATTCGGCTTTCAACCGCGCCAGCTCTTCCTGAAGCGTGCGGTGATATGGCGTCCAGATCTGCTCCAGATAAGTCGCGCGCTCTTCTTTCGACGGCTCGTGCCCTTCGCGGAACAACGGAATGCCATCGAACAACGTCGCCGGGTACAGCCCGGTGGTCGCCCCGGCGTACAGCGGTTTGTCGTCAGACGGACGATTCAAATCGATGACGAACCGCGAGTACTCGGCAGCCAAAGTGCTCGCACCCAATTCTTCGGCGAAGTCGTACAGCTGCGGAATGTGCCAGTCGGTGTCCGGCAGGCTTTTCGCGTCCGCGATCAACCCGGTTTCCACCGCTGGGGTCAGGCGCACACCGGCATGCGGCATGCTGATCAACAACGGCACGCGCCCTTGTTTGAAGTTCAGAACCTTATCCACAACCGCCCTCCTACAGATTTGATTCGACGCCGTGACGCACGACGCGTTTGTCCAGATCACCGCCGAGCCAATAGGCCAGGTCCGCCGGACGATCGATATGCCAGGCAACGAAATCCGCGACCTTGCCGACTTCCAGCGAACCGTGGGTGTCGGCCATGCCCAACGCCTGCGCGGCGTGGATGGTGGCGCCGGCCAAGGCTTCTTCCGGGGTCATGCGCAAACAGGTGCAGGCCATGTTCAGCATCAGCCGCAACGACAGCGCCGGCGAGGTGCCGGGGTTGAGGTCGCTGGCGATGGCGATCTTCACCTTGTGCTTGCGCAGGGCGTCCATAGGCGGCAACTGGGTTTCGCGCAGAAAGTAGAACGCGCCCGGCAGCAGCACCGCGACGGTGTCTGCTTCGGCCATGGCGATGGCGTCGGCTTCGTCCATGAATTCCAGGTGATCGGCGGACAGCGCCTTATAGCGCGCGGCGAGGCTGGAGCCATGCAGCGACGACAATTGTTCGGCGTGCAGCTTCACTGGCAGGCCGAGTTTTTGTGCGGCGATGAACACGCGTTCGACTTGCTCAGGGGAGAACGCCAGGTATTCGCAGAAGGCATCCACGGCATCGACCAGACCTTCAGCCGCTAGGGCCGGGAGCATCTCGGAGCAAATCAGATCGATGTAATCGTCGGCGCGATCCTTGTACTCCGGTGGCAACGCGTGGGCAGCCAGACAAGTGCTGCGCACGCTGATCGGCAGCTCTTTGGCCAAGCGCCGGATGACCCGGAGGATCTTGCGTTCATTGGCCAGATCGAGGCCATAGCCGGATTTCATCTCGACTGTGGTCACGCCGTCGCGCATCAGGCTTTTCAGACGCTTGGCGGCGCTGGCGAACAGCTCGTCTTCAGTGGCTTCGCGAGTCGCGCGCACGGTGCTGGCGATGCCACCACCGGACGCTGCGATTTCCGCATAGCTGACGCCTTGCAGGCGCTTTTCGAATTCGCCGCTGCGGTTGCCGCCGAACACCGTGTGGGTGTGGCAATCGATCAGGCCGGGCGTGACCCATGCACCTTGCAGGTCGTTGACCGCCGGGTATTCGCCGGAGGGCAATTGATTGCGCGGGCCGATCCACTCGATGTGCGCACCGGACGTCACGATGGCCGCATCTTCGATGATCGAGTAGACGCCTTGCGCCATCGTTGCGACGTGGCAGTGTTGCCAGAGGGTTTTCACTGTTGGCCTCCGTTGGGGTTGGTTTGGTGGGCGGCCCTGAAAAGCCCCTCACCCTAGCCCTCTCCCGGAGGGAGAGGGGACTGACCGGGTTGTTCTGTCGAGATACATCGACCTGAACGTCTTGAGCCGAACTCAGGTTCTGAAAACCTTGAAGATCGGCTCCCTGCTCTCGCCTGGAAGAAGCAGGACTGACCGTGTTGTTCTGTCGAGGTACATCGACCTGAAAATCTTGAGCCGAACTCAGGCTCTGAAAACCACGAAGATCGGCTCCCTTCCCCCTCTCCCCCCTGGGGGAGAGGGCTGGGGTGAGGGGGATCGATTTCACTAACAACAAAACTCCCCCTGAAAACACACTTACAAACTAGGCAGCAATTTCGCCGAAACCAACCCAGTCAAACACCGCGACGCCAACAGCTCAGTCGCCGCGTTAATGTCCGGCGCAAAGAACCGATCCTTCTCATAAAACGGCACTTCCTTACGCAAAATCGCCCGCGCCTGTTCCAGCTTCGCCGAAGTCTTCAGACCGTTACGCAGATCCAGACCCTGCACCGCCGCCAGCCATTCCACCGCGAGAATGCCGCGCGTGTTTTCGGCCATTTCCCACAAACGCTTGCCCGCAGCAGGCGCCATCGACACGTGGTCTTCCTGGTTAGCCGAAGTCGGCAGACTGTCGACAGAATGCGGATGCGACAACGCCTTGTTCTCGCTAGCCAATGCCGCTGCAGTAACCTGAGCAATCATGAAGCCGGAGTTCACCCCACCATTGGCGACGAGGAACGGCGGCAGTTGCGACATGTGCTTGTCCATCATCAGCGAGATGCGGCGTTCGCTCAGCGAGCCGATTTCGGCGATGGCCAGCGCCATGTTGTCAGCAGCCATGGCCACCGGTTCGGCGTGGAAGTTGCCGCCGGAAATCACGTCGCCTTCAGCGGCAAACACCAGCGGGTTATCGGAAACGGCGTTGGCTTCAACTGCGAGCACTTCAGAAGCCTGACGGAACTGGGTCAGGCAAGCGCCCATGACTTGCGGCTGGCAACGCAGCGAGTACGGATCCTGGACCTTCTCGCAGTTCTGGTGCGAGTCGGAAACTTCGCTGCGCTCACCGAGCAGATCGCGGTAAGCGGCAGCCGCGTCGATCTGACCTTTCTGGCCACGCGCCGCGTGAATGCGTGCATCGAATGGCGAACGCGAACCCAATACCGCTTCAACCGTCAGACCGCCCAGGGCCAGTGCGCCGGCGAACAAATCTTCACCTTCAAACAACCCACGCAGCGCGAACGCCGTGGAAACCTGAGTCCCGTTGAGCAGCGCCAGACCTTCTTTCGCCGCCAGCGTCAGCGGCGTCAGGCCGGCCACTTTCAGCGCCTCGACAGCTTCCATCCACTCGCCCTTGTAGCGCGCCTTGCCCTCGCCCAGCAGCACCAGCGACATGTGCGCCAACGGCGCCAGATCGCCCGAAGCGCCCACCGAACCTTTCAGCGGAATGTGCGGGTAGACCTCGGCATTGATCAGCGCGATCAGCGCATCGATCACTACGCGGCGAATACCGGAGAAACCACGGCTGAGGCTGTTGACCTTGAGCACCATGATCAGCCGCACCAGCTCATCGCTGATCGGCTGGCCAACGCCGGCGGCGTGGGACAACACCAGCGAGCGCTGGAGGTTTTCCAGGTCTTCACTGGCGATGCGTGTCGAGGCCAGCAGGCCGAAACCGGTGTTGATGCCGTAAGCGGTGCGGTTCTCGGCGAGGATCTGCTCGACGCAGGCGACGCTGGCTTCGATCTGCTGCGATGCGCTGTTGTCGAGCGTCAGCTTGACCGGGTTCTGATAGACGTCACGCAGTTGGGCCAGGCTCAGTTGGCCGGGAATCAGGTTCAACGCAGTCATTTAAATGCTCCTTTTGAGAGTTTGTTATTAACTTGCCATTCGCTCCGGAGCATTCCGTTATCCGTCGCTTTCAGCCTTGTGGGCATCCGGCGCCTTGGCACGCTGGCAGGGTAGTTTTTCAGTGCAAATTCGATAGAACGTTGTGCAGCAGATTCGGGTTTTTCAATACGCTCGCGGCGGCGGCGATATCCGGCGCCAGCCAGCGATCCTGATCGTAGGCCGGGACGGTTTCACGCAGCAGTCGCCAAGCGACATCGGTGCCAGCGCCGAAGCGTTGTTCCTTGAGGAACTCAAACGCCTGCGCCGCCAGTAGATATTCGATGGCGAGGATCTGCGTGCAGTTTTCCAGGGCGCGATGCAGCTTGAGCGCGGCGTTGGTGCCCATGCTCAGATGATCTTCCTGCAAGCCGGAAGTGATGTAGTTGTCGAGCACCGCCGGTTGCGCCAATTGGCGGTTTTCCGCACACAGCGATGCGGCGACGTATTGGACAATCATCATCCCGGAGTTCACCCCCGGATTGGCCACCAGAAACGCCGGCAATCCGCTGACGTGCGGGTTCACCAAACGATCGAGGCGACGCTCGGCGATCGAGCCGATTTCGGCCATGGCAATCGCCAGCAGATCCGCCGCCATCGCCACCGACTGCCCGTGCGGGTTGGCTTGCGACATCACCCGGAAGTTGTCCGGCGTACCCAGCAACAGCGGGTTATCGGTGCAGCCATTGAGTTCGGCTTCGACCTGTTTGATCGCATGATCGAGTTGATCGCGCGCGGCACCGTGTACCTGCGGGATCGAGCGAATACTCAGCGCATCCTGAGTGCGTATGCCTTTGCTCGACGCGATCACTTCACTGCCATCGAGCAAGGCGCGCAGATTGACGCCAACCTGCTGCATGCCCGGGTGCGGTTTCAGCGCGATGATTTCCGCATCGAACGCATCGATCTGGCCGCGCTGGGCTTCGAAACTCATGGCACCGATGACGTCGGCCCATTGCACCAATCGCGTTGCGTCGGCAATCGCCAGACAGCTGAGGCCGGTCATGCACGGCGTGCCGTTGACCAGGCACAAACCGTCCTTCGCGCCGAGTTGCACGGGTTGCAGGCCTTCTTCGGCCAGCGCCTGTTGCGCCGAGGTGATCTGCCCGCGATAGCTGACATTGCCGACGCCGAGCAACGCGATGCCGATGTGCGCCATGTGGGTCAGATAACCCACCGAACCTTGCGACGGCACTTGCGGGGTGATGGCGCGATTGAGCAGTGCCAGCAGCGCTTCGACGACACGGCGATGAATGCCGGATTTGCCGTGGCTGTAGTTGTGGATTGCCGCGCAGATGATCGCGCGAGTCTGCTCGTCGGCGAGTACCGGGCCGACGCCGCAGGCATGGCTGAGCAAGGTGTTGCGCGAGAGCTGGCTGAGCTGTTCGTCTTTCAGGGAAACGTTGGACAAACCGCCCAGGCCGGTGTTGACGCCATAGGCGCGCTCACCGCTTTCGACGATGCGCTGAACGATGCCTTGGGCGTTTTCGATGCGCGCCCAGGTGTCGCTGGACAGCTCGAGTTGAGCGCCGTGACGGGCGACGGCGACCACGTCCTGCCAACGCAGAGGGGCGCCGGTGATAACGATTTTTTCAGCCTGGGACATCATTAACCTCATCCGAACATTGATGCAGCTTCACCGACGCTATCGCGAGCAGGCTCACTCCTACAGGGGTACGCATTCCAACTGTAGGAGTGAGCCTGCTCGCGATGAGGCCCGCCCAGCCAACAAAAATCTACCTAAACCACCGCAGCCCGCCGCTGCACAAACCGGTCAACATACTCATCCGCTGGCGAATGCAGGATCTCTCTCGGCGTACCAACCTGAATCAACTTCCCATCCTTGAGAATTGCAATGCGGTTACCAATACGCACCGCCTCGTCGAGATCGTGAGTGATGAAGACGATGGTCTTGTGCAAAGTCTTTTGCAGCTCCAGCAACTGGTCCTGCATCTCGGCGCGGATCAACGGATCCAGGGCACTGAACGCCTCATCCATGAGGATGATGTCGGTGTCCGCCGCCAAAGCACGGGCCAAACCGACACGCTGACGCATGCCGCCGGAGAGCTGGTGCGGGTATTTGTTTTCATAGCCTTTGAGGCCGACGGTGTTGATCCAGTGCAGCGCGCGTTCCGCGCACATTTGCTTGCTCTCGCCACGCACCTTCAAGCCGTAGGCGACGTTGTCGAGCACAGTCTTGTGTGGCAACAGGCCGAAGCTCTGAAACACCATGCTGATCTTGTGTCGGCGAAATTCGCGCAGGGCGTCCATGTCGTATTGCAGGATGTCGACACCATCGACGAGGATTGCGCCGCTGGTCGGGTCGATCAGCCGGTTGAAGTGGCGCACCAGCGTCGATTTGCCCGAGCCGGACAGGCCCATGATCACGAAGATCTCGCCGGTGCCGATGCTCAGCGACAGGTCGTTAACGCCGACCACGCAACCGGTTTCGCTCAGCACCTGATCCTTGGTTTTGCCTTGGCCAACCATGGCCAAGGCATCCTTGGCGCGGTTGCCGAAAATCTTGAAGACGTTTTTGACTTCGATCTTGCTCACGGTTGCGTTGCTCATTTGCTCACCTCATGCCGTGGCCGACCGTACGCCTGAGTAATGCGGTCGATGACCACTGCGAGAATCACGATCGCCAGACCGGCCTCGAGGCCACGTCCGACGTTGAGGGTCTGAATCCCCACCAACACATCTTCACCGAGGCCACGGGCACCGATCATCGAGGCGATCACCACCATCGACAGGGCCATCATCGTGGTCTGGTTGATCCCGGCCATGATGCTCGGCAGGGCCAGCGGCAGTTGCACGCCGAACAGTTGCTGCCAGCGGTTGGCGCCGAAGGCGTTGATCGCTTCCATCACTTCGCCGTCGACCTGGCGAATGCCCAGATCAGTCAGGCGAATCAGCGGCGGCGCGGCGTAGATCACCGTGGCGAAAATCGCCGGCACCTTGCCGAGACCGAACAGCATCAGCACCGGGATCAGGTACACGAAACTGGGCATGGTCTGCATGATGTCGAGCAGCGGCATCAGCACCGAACGCAGGCGATTGCTGCGTGCCGAAAGAATCCCCAGCGGGATGCCGATCAGCACCGAAATGATCGTCGCGACCATCATCAGCGCGAGCGTCTGCATAAGCTTGTCCCACAGGCCAACGGCGCCGACCAGGAACAACAGACCGACGATGACCGCCGTGGTCACGACTTTGCGCGTGGCGTGCCAGGCGACGACACCGACGATCGCCAGCATCAACCACCACGGTGCCGCACGCAGCAGGCCTTCGAGGTTGACGATGGCCCAGAGCAGGGTGTCCGAGATGTGGCGGAACACATCACCGTAGTTGGTCACCAGCGAATCGACCCAACCGTTGACCCAGTCGGCGATGGAAAAGGTAAAGCTTTCGGGAAACATAAGCGGCTCTCAATCAGAAATCTCAATCAAGCGTTTACGGCATATCTCCCGGCCAGCCTCACGGTTGACCGGGAGGTATCGACCTACAGCGCCGCGTCGATTTTCCTGGCTGCGTCTGCACTGACCCACGCATGCCAGACCTCAGGATGTTCCTTGAGGAAGATTTTCGCCAGTTTTGGCGACTCGATACGTTCCTTGGCCATGCGGCCCAGGTTCTGGTTCAACAGGTCGATCGGCAGGTTGACCTTTTCCAGCACGGCGACCAGTTCCGGGGCTTCGTCGTGGAAGGTCTTGGACAGGCCGACCTTGATGCTTACGGTCTTGTCGACGCCCGGTTTTTCTTCGAGTTTGACCAGATCCACCTGCCCCATCAGCGGAGTTGGCGACCAGTAGTAGAACAGGATCGGCTCGCCGCGCTTGTAGCTCGACAACACCGCCGCATCCAGCGCCGGGCCGGTGCCCGGGCGGAAATTGGTGTAGCTGCTTTCGAGGCCATAGCTTTTCAGCATTTCGCTGTTATCGAGTTCGCAGGTCCAGCCGGCCGGGCAGTTGTAGAAACGGCCCTTGGACGGCTCTTCGGCGTCCTTGAACACGGCAGCGTATTTGCCCAGATCAGCGATGTTTTTCAGGTCCGGGGCTTTCGGCTCAAGCTTGCGCTTGGCGTCGCCTTCGATCACGTAACGCGGCACGTACCAGCCTTCGACAGCGCCTACGACAGGAGCGCCGACACCGACGACCTTGCCGGCCTTCTCGGCCTTGTTCCAGACCTCGCTGCGGCCGACCCACTCTTCGGCGAACACTTGAATATCGTTGCTGCTCAGGGCGTTTTCCATGGTGATGGAGTTGCCCGGCAAACTGTCGGTCTTGCAGTCGTAGCCTTTCTCCAGCACCACTTGCAGGACGTCGGTCAGCAGCATGCCGCTTTCCCAGTTCAGCCCGGCGAATTTCACCGGTTTGCCTGATTCGCACCAGCCGGCGGCTTGCGTCGCACCGGCACTGGCCAACAGGCCCATGGACAGCAATGTGGTCAGCAGGGTCTTGTTCGATTTCATTGTTGTGACGCTCCTAATCATGAATTGGCTTACGGCAGTCAAGAGGCATCCAGCCCTGTCCACGTCCAAATCAGGCCTGCGCCGCAGCGCGACCGGCCCCGCTTGTTTTAGGTTGTACAACGCTGTTCTGCTCGACCGGCAGAATCAGTTGATCGGGTACCGCGCTGTGCCATTTTTTCGCGCACACGTAATAGACGACGGCCGGCAGCACGAGGCCGATGATCCAGGAAATGTCCACATCACCGAGGGGGGCCACCAGCGGACCGGTATAGAACTTGGTGGAGATGAACGGCAGCTGCACCAGTACACCGAACACATAGACGCTGATGCCGAGCAGGTTCCAGCGACCGTAGCGACCGTTCGGATTGGCCAGAGCTGGCACGTCATAGCGCTCGCGGGTGATGCAGTAGTAATCCACCAGGTTGATCGCGCTCCACGGTGTGAAGAACGCCAGCAGGAAGAGGATGAAAGACTTGAACGCACCGAGGAACGAGTGCTGACCGAGCAGCGCGATCAGGGTCGCCGCGCCGACGATCACCAACACAAACACCAGACGCTGCATACGCGTAACGGTCAGGTGACCTTTGAAACCACTGATGATGGTCGCGATGCACATGAAGCTGCCGTAGGAGTTCAGCGTCGAGATGGTCACCTTGCCGAACGCGATGCTGAAGTACAGCAGCGCAGCGGTGGCACCGGTGCCGCCCAGACCGACGATGTAGGCGACTTCATGACCGGCGAACTGGCCGTTGGCCGAAGCGGCGGCGAACACACCGAGGATCATCGCCACCTGCGCGCCGACCACTGAACCGGCACCGGCGGCGAAGAAGGTTTTCACCGCCGAGGTGTTGCTCGGCAGGTAACGGGAATAGTCAGCCACGTACGGGCCGAAAGCGATCTGCCAGGAGGCCGCGAGCGACACTGCGAGGAGGAAGCTGCTCCAGCTGAAGTGACGGATCTGCAGAAGTGCGCCGACGTCGGTCTGGCTCATCAGGCGCCAGAACAGGAAGACGAAAGCGATCACGCCAATCACGCTGGCAACACGGCCGATCCAGTGGATCACCCGATAACCGAGCACCGTGACCAGCACGATAACGCTGGCGAAAATCAGGATGCCGACGCTGTCGCTGACATTGAATAGCTGGCCTAACGCCTGACCGGAAAGCACGGTGCCGGTCGCGGTGAAACCCAGGTACATCAGGCATACCAAGACGATAGGGATTGCCGCACCATAGACGCCAAACTGCACGCGGCTGGAGATCATCTGCGGCAGACCGAGTTTCGGCCCTTGCGCCGCGTGCAGCGCCATCACGCCACCGCCGAGCAGTTGACCGATCAACAGACCGATCAGCGACCAGAACACATCACCGCCCAACACCACGGCCAAGGCCCCGGTGACAATCGCAGTGATTTGCAGGTTGGCACCCATCCACAGGGTGAACTGGCTAAACAGACGACCGTGTCTTTCCGCTTCCGGGATGTAGTCGATCGAACGCCTTTCGATCAACGGTTTGTTGCCTGCACGATCGGTGTTGACAGCCATGATTCAACCTCTGTGGATTGTTCCGGGTTTTGTTCTTTTTTGGCTTTTGCTTTTGTAGGAGTGAGCCTGCTCGCGATTGCGGTGTGTCAGTCAGCAAATTTGCTGACTGTGCCGGCCTCATCGCGAGCAGGCTCACTCCTACAGGGGTTTTGCATTTATTTGCCAGTAATCATCGGCAGGTTCAGGCCCTGTTCCCTGGCGCAGTCGATGGCGATCTGGTAACCGGCATCGGCGTGACGCATGACGCCGGTGGCCGGGTCGTTGTGCAGCACCCGCGCAATGCGCTCGGCCGCTTCGTCAGTACCGTCACAGACAATCACCATCCCCGAGTGCTGCGAGAAGCCCATGCCGACGCCGCCGCCGTGGTGCAGGGAAACCCAGGTCGCGCCGCTCGCGGTGTTGAGCAAAGCGTTGAGCAGTGGCCAGTCGGACACGGCGTCAGAACCGTCCTGCATCGATTCGGTTTCGCGGTTCGGGCTGGCCACCGAGCCGGAGTCGAGGTGGTCGCGACCGATCACGATCGGTGCGGACAATTCACCGCTGCGGACCATTTCGTTGAACGCCAGACCGAGCTTGGCGCGCAGGCCCAGACCGACCCAGCAGATACGTGCCGGCAGACCCTGGAAGCTGATGCGCTCGCGAGCCATGTCCAGCCAGTTGTGCAGGTGCGCGTCGTCCGGGATCAGCTCTTTGACCTTGGCGTCGGTTTTGTAGATGTCTTGCGGATCGCCCGACAGCGCCGCCCAACGGAACGGGCCGATACCACGGCAGAACAGTGGACGGATGTAAGCCGGTACGAAGCCCGGGAAGTCGAAGGCGTTTTCGACGCCTTCTTCTTGCGCCATCTGACGGATGTTGTTGCCGTAGTCGAAGGTCGGAATGCCTTGCTTCTGGAATTCCAGCATGGCTTTGACGTGTACGGCCATCGACTGTTTGGCGGCTTTGATTACAGCGGCCGGCTCGGTCTTGGCGCGGGCGCGGTACTCGTCCCAGGTCCAACCGGCTGGCAGGTAACCGTTGAGCGGGTCGTGGGCGCTGGTCTGGTCGGTGACCATGTCCGGGCGCACGCCACGCTTGACCAGTTCCGGCAGAATTTCTGCGGCGTTACCCAGCAGGGCGATGGAGATCGCTTTGCCTTCCTTGGTGTATTTGTCGATGCGCGCCAAGGCGTCGTCGAGGTCTTTGGCTTGCTCGTCGACGTAACGGCTTTTCAGGCGGAAATCGATGCTGACCTGTTGGCATTCGATGTTCAGCGAGCATGCGCCAGCGAGGGTTGCGGCCAGAGGCTGTGCGCCGCCCATGCCACCGAGGCCGGCGGTCAATACCCACTTGCCGGTGAGGTTGTCGTTGTAGTGCTGGCGACCGGCCTCAACGAAGGTTTCGTAGGTGCCTTGAACGATGCCCTGGCTGCCGATGTAGATCCAGCTGCCGGCGGTCATCTGGCCGTACATGGCCAGGCCTTTGGCGTCGAGTTCGTTGAAATGCTCCCAGCTCGCCCAGTGCGGGACGAGGTTGGAGTTAGCGATCAGTACACGCGGGGCGTTGCTGTGAGTCTTGAACACGCCGACCGGCTTGCCGGATTGCACCAGCAGGGTCTCGTCGTCGTTCAGGTTGGTCAGGCTCTCGACGATCTTGTCGTAGCACTCCCAGTTACGCGCGGCGCGACCGATACCACCGTAAACCACCAGTTCTTTCGGGTTCTCGGCGACTTCCGGGTCGAGGTTGTTCATCAGCATGCGCAGCGGCGCTTCGGTCAGCCAGCTCTTGGCGGTCAGCTTGTTACCGCGTGCGGCACGGATTTCGACGTCGCGAAACTTAGTCATTTTGTTATCAGTCACGAAAGAGACTCCTCAGCGATCAATTCAAACCAACCCTGGCAGTGGGCAAGCAGCCTGTGCGCTTCGCTGCGCGACAAGCGAATCAGTGGACGCTGCGGAGAGTCTCGAGCGACTCATACGCATACGTCTTTACTTGTACATACAAGCATATGCAATCAAGCGGCCAACTTGTTGGAGGGGTATTCAAGAAAAATTACGGGCACGGCTGGAGAGCGCCTGAATCAAGGGTTCGGGCGTGGATGAATTTTTTCGTGGGGATGATTTAGGGCGACGGGACTTTGTTACGTGAGCGTGGTTTTGCGCCACGCTGGGGCGTTCGGTAACAAGTTGGTGCGTGGGTTGGGAACACCCCAAAAGCAAAAGATCGCAGCCTTCGGCAGCTCCTGCACGGGGTTTGATGTACACCCTGGAGCTGCCGAAGGCTGCGATCTTTTAAGATTTCGGAATCAGCGTGCAGTCAGTTCAATGACGCAGCAACCCGCATTGACGGACACTTCAACCAAGCCATTGTTGCCGTCCAGTTGCAGGCAATCATGTCGCCCCAACTGCGAAACACTGTCACCGATCCGGACTTCCAGCAACTCGCTGACACCGAACACCAGCACCGTCCCCGCCGAACTGAAGAACCGCTGCTCGCCGTCCAGCCACTGCAAACGCGCGCTGTAACGCTGTGGCGCGTAAATCAGGTTGAAGTCGCGAATCGCGCCACCGAGCAGCGTGCACGAAACCTGGCTTTCACCACTGAAGGCAAACGGGTCGAGCGGTAACAGCGCGCGCGTGTCGTCGCCGTCAACGCACAGGGTCATGCCATCCCCCTGCAACACGGTGATCACCCGCTGGTAACCGGCGAAGGTCGAAAAGCCGCCCGACTCGGCGATATCGGCAATCGACAGACGCCAGCCAAAACCGTCCAGCCCTGCACCGGCATCACGGGTGATTTCTTCAGTGCTGCCGCCACCGTTTTTCCACGGCATGCGCGGGTAGCCTTCAGCGCGTAAAACCTTAAGTGCACTCATTTATGCTCTCTATTTATGGAATCGACCTTCCAGACGATGACGAGAACCCGGATGAATCAAACGCGCAGCCGTCACCGGCTGACGCCCCGACCACGTGCGGCGACGAATCAACAGGCACGGCTCGCCTTTTTCAATCTGCAGCAACTTGCATTCGGACGACTCAGCAAGGATAGCTTCAACCACATGCTCGCCTTCGGTCAGCGGCGCCACCTGATTGAGATACGCGTACGGCGTTTGCAGAGTGAAGTCCTGCTTGAGGTATTCCGGGGCGACCAATGCGTTGACGAAACGGTCTTCAATTTGCACCGGAATATCGTTTTCGTAATGCACGATCAGCGAGTGAAATACTTTCTGCCCTTCGCGCATGTCCAGCGCCAGCGCGCGTTCGGAACCAGCGGCCTCTTCTTCGAGGGTGACCACCTGGCAAGTGTGGCGATGGCCACGGGAAGCGATTTCGTCGGCGATGTTATGCACTTCGAACAGCGCGGACTGGCTCTTCGGTTCGGCGACGAAGGTGCCGACGCCCTGCATGCGCACCAACAGTCCGTCAGCGGTCATCTCGCGCAGCGCGCGGTTGATGGTCATGCGGCTGAAACCGAGTTGATTGACCAGTTCGCTCTCGGACGGCACGCGGTAGTGCGGCGGCCAGTTTCCGCTGTCGATCTGCTGGGTGATCATCTGTTTGACGCGGGCGTACAAGGGCGCCGGACTGTCGCCCATGTTCGCGGCCAACGGGGAGACTGGAGGCGGAGTCGGCACGGTTGATCCCTGTTCTTTGGATGAAAGTGGCTAGCTTGCCGGAGTTTACCGAGCAGGCAAACGTCTGTATATGTATATACAAATAACACACGATGGGGTGCTGAACCATGTCCGCCTTCTTTGCCGAACGCGCGCTGCTGCCTAACGGATGGGCCAACAATGTACGTCTTGAAGTCAGCGCCGATGGCCTGCTGACCCAAATCCAGGCCGATTCCACCGCAGATGGCGCCGAACGGCTGAGCGGCCCGCTGCTGCCGGGCATGCCGAATCTGCACTCCCACGCGTTCCAGCGGGCGATGGCGGGACTGGCCGAAGTGGCCGGTAATCCGAATGACAGTTTCTGGACGTGGCGTGATCTGATGTATCGGCTCGTCGGAAAAATCAGCCCCGATCAGCTCGGCGTGATTGCCCGTCAGCTGTACATCGAAATGCTCAAGGCCGGTTACACTTCGGTGGCCGAATTTCATTACGTGCACCACGACAGCAATGGCCAGCCTTATGCCGATCCGGCTGAACTGGCGTTGCGCATCAGTCAGGCGGCGAGTGAAAGCGGCATCGGTCTGACCCTGTTGCCGGTGCTCTACAGCCACTCCGGTTTTGGCGGCCAGACGCCGAATGACGGCCAGCGCCGCTTCATCAACAGCACCGAAAATTACCTGAATCTGCAATCGCGTTTGCAGCCAGTGTTGGCGCAGCAAAAGGCGCAATCGCTGGGCCTGTGCTTCCACTCGTTGCGCGCGGTAACGCCGCAGCAGATCAGCGAAGTACTGGCCGCCAGCGACAAACAATGCCCGGTGCACATCCACATCGCCGAACAGCAGAAGGAAGTCGACGACTGCCTGAGCTGGAGCGGTCGTCGGCCGCTGCAATGGCTCTACGAAAATACCGAAGTCGATCAGCGCTGGTGCCTGGTCCATGCGACCCACGCCAACCCGGAAGAAGTCACGCTGATGGCCAAGAGTCGCGCCATCGCCGGGCTGTGCCTGACCACTGAAGCGAACCTGGGTGACGGGATTTTCCCGGCGGTGGACTTTCTCGCCCAGGGCGGACGCATGGGCATCGGTTCCGACAGCCATGTCTCGCTCAGCGTGGTCGAGGAATTGCGTTGGCTGGAATACGGCCAGCGCCTACGTGATCAGCGACGTAACCGTTTGTATGGTGCGGATCAACCGATGGTCGGGCGTACGTTGTATGACGCGGCGCTGGATGGCGGTGCGCAGGCGATGGGGCAGCCGGTTGGCGCGCTGGAGGTGGGCAAGCGGGCCGACTGGATTGTGCTCGATGGCAACGATCCGTATCTGGCGACGGCGAGCGGTGACGGGATTTTGAATCGCTGGTTGTTTGCCGGCGGCGATCGTCAGGTGCGCGATGTGCTGGTCAATGGCCAGTGGGTTGTGCGCGATGGTCGACATGCCGGGGAAGAGGACAGTGCTCGCGCGTTCACCCAAGTCCTGCGCGACCTCCTGGGCGACGCATAACCAAATGTAGGAGTGAGCCTGCTCGCGATAGCAGTGTGTCAGTCACTTATTTGTGCTCTGACACAACGCTATCGCGAGCAGGCTCGCTCCCACATTTGATTTGTGGCGATGCTTAATTTGAGGTCTTGGCCATCTGCCGATCCGACGCGCGCCAGATCAGTCGCGTAGTGTCATAGCCCTGCTGACGCGCCTTGCTCAACAGTTCTTCACGCACCACCCCGTTGACGGTCGGCGTGCGTGACAGCAACCACATGTACTTGCGGGTCGGGTCGCCGACGATGGCGGTCTTGTAGTCATCGCTGACGTACAGCACCCAATATTCGCCTTTCGCCACACCCGGAATCAGCCGCGAGAACCAGGTGTCGAACTCCACCCAAAGCTTGTCGGTCTTGCCCGGCACCTGTGGATAAGCCGTGCCCTTGGCCTCTTCCCACTGCCAGTCCGGCGTCAGGCAGCGATTGAGCACCGCGACATTGCCGTCAGGCTTGAGGGTGTAATGCGCTTCGGACTGCGCGCAATTGCGCTGGAAGTACATCGGCAAGCGCGCCAGCTCGTACCAGGTGCCCTGATAGCGCTTGAGATTGACGCTGTTGACGGTTTTCGGCGCCAACGGGTCGACGCCGGAACTGGCGCAGCCGGCCAGTACCAGGCCGGCAAAAAGGATCAGCAATAACCGCTTCATTTTTCTTCTCCGTGGGCGCGAAGCCCCGGTTTACTTCAGGCCTTGGCCGGAAAACATCAGCACTTTGTCACCGGCGTACTGCACGCTGATAAAGCTGTTCTTGTCGCCCCAGGTGCAACTGGACATGCCGAGCGCGCCCGAGCAATCGGTGGGCTTGCCGAGCAGAGTCTCGACTTCGGCCTTGGCCATACCGGCCGAGAGCTTCGAGTAGTTTTCCTGATTGACCTTGCTGCATGCGGCCAACAGCACGCAAAACGTCAGAAGGGCGATAGATCGCAGCGACATGGTGTAACTCCTGGAACGAGGGGGGATGGCATGGTGCCAACCAGAAGCTTAGAAGAGAAAACCCTCATCTGGTTCCGTGGAGGAACGGCTATTTATTAGCCCACCCGTCTGGCATTTGCCGGTAAATCAGACACTTTGTAGGGCTATTGAGCATTTCGTCGCCTTTCACCAAAGACGCCTAATCTTTGGCGCGCCGCGGTCGAAATAAGAGCAGCGCAAAGCCCCCGAGTGTGGCAAATTGCCGCCCTTTCTTGACCAGCCCCTTCGCGGTAGTTCATTCGATGACCAGAAACATGAAATTCAGCCACAAGATCTTGTTGGCTGCCGCCCTTGTGGTGGCCGTTGCGTTCGCCTGTTTCATTTTCTTCAACGACTATCGACAGCGCGAAGCCCTGAGCACGAGCACCGAAGCCTCGATGCAGGAACTGGGCAGCCTGACCACCAGCAACATCCAGACCTGGCTGGAAAGCCGCATTCAGTTGCTGCAATCGCTCTCTCAGCAAGTCGCGGTCGACGGCAACGCCCCCGCCAGCCTGAAACGCATCATCGACCTGCCCGCCTATACCGGTAATTTCCAGCTCAGCTATTTCGGCGGAGCTGACGGCGTGATGTTCTCGGTACCGGCCGGCAACCGCGCGCCGGACTACGATCCACGTGCACGCGGCTGGTACAAAGCAGCGAACAGCGCGCAGCAGACCATCGTCACCGAACCGTACATCGCCGCCTCCTCGGGCAAACTGGTGATCACCGTTGCCACCCCGGTACAGCGTCAGGGCCAGATGCTCGGCGTCGCCGGTGCCGACATCGACCTGACCAGCGTCAGCGCGATCATCAACTCGCTGAACTTCGGCGGCCATGGCCACGCGTTCATCGTCAGCAGCGAAGGCAAGATCCTGATCCACCCGGACAGCAAACTGGTGCTCAAGACCCTCGCCGAGGCCTACCCCAACGGTGCGCCGAAAGTCAGTCCGGGCCTGAAAGAAGTCGAGTTCGACGGCAAGACCCAACTGATCTCCTTCACCCACATCAACGGCGTGCCGTCGGCCGACTGGTACGTAGCGCTGGTGCTGGATAAAGACACCGCATTCGCCATGCTCAGCGAATTCCGCACCTCAGCGCTGATCGCCATGGTCATTGCCGTGGTGATCATCATCGCCCTGCTCGGCATGCTCATCCGTGTGTTGATGCAGCCGCTGCTGACCATGGGCCGCGCCATGCACGACATCGCTGAAGGTGAAGGCGACCTGACCAAACGCTTGGTGATTCACGGCAACGACGAGTTCGGCGCACTGGGCACTTCGTTCAACCGTTTTGTTGAGCGCATCCACACCTCGATCCGCGAAGTATCCTCGGCCACCGGCCAGGTCAACGAAGTCGCCCTGCGCGTGGTCGCGGCGTCAAACTCGTCGATGTACAACTCCGATCAGCAAGCCTCGCGCACCAACAGCGTGGCCGCGGCGATCAACCAACTCGGCGCCGCCGCACAGGAAATCGCCCAGAACGCCGCCCTCGCGTCGCAGCATTCCAGCGACGCGCGCAGCCTCGCGGTCGACGGTCAGCAGGTTGTGGATAAAACCATCCACGCGATGCAGCAGTTGTCGGCGAAGATCAGTGATTCGTGCGGCAACATCGAAACCTTGAACAGCAACACGGTGAACATCGGTCAGATTCTTGAAGTGATCACCAGCATTTCCCAGCAGACCAACTTGCTCGCACTCAACGCCGCGATCGAAGCGGCGCGTGCCGGTGAAGCCGGTCGTGGTTTCGCCGTGGTTGCCGATGAAGTGCGCAACCTCGCCCACCGCACTCAGGATTCGGCGCAGCAGGTGCAGAAGATGATCGAAGAGCTGCAGGTCGGTGCGCGTCAGGCGGTGAGCATCATGACCGAGAGCCAGCGCGAGAGCGAAAGCAGCGTCGGCATCGCCAATCAGGCCGGCGAGCGGTTGGGCAGCGTGACCCAGCGCATCGGTGAGATCGACGGGATGAACCAGTCGGTGGCCACGGCGACCGAAGAGCAGACGGCGGTGGTTGAGTCGATCAACGTGGATATCAATGAGATCAACACGCTGAATCAGGAAGGTGTGGAGAACTTGCAGGCGACGTTGCGGGCGTGTTCGGATCTGGAGCAGCAGGCGGCGCGGTTGAAGCAATTGGTGGGTAGTTTCAGGATTTAAAGATCAAGATCTTTACCCCCTCACCCCAACCCTCTCCCCCAAGGGGGCGAGGGGGAAAGGGAGCCGATCTTCATGCTGTTCAAACCTGAGTTCGACTCGATATTTCAGGTCGATGTATCAAGCCCAGACACCTCGGTCAGTCCCCTCTCCCCCTGGGAGAGGGCTAGGGTGAGGGTAAGCCCTTAAAACCGCGACCCCGGCTCAGAAAGAAACACCAACTCCTCAGCCGTAGACTCCCGCCCCAACACCGCATTGCGATGCGGAAACCGGCCAAACCGCGCAATCACTTTCTGATGTCGCTCGGCATAATCCAGATTGTCGGCAAACACCGCCCGCTCCGACTCTGGCTGCTCAACCACCAACTCAATAAATCTGGAAACGGCCTCGTTCTGCACCGCGAGGTTTTCGCAGTGTTCGAACACCAGATAAATGAACACTCGCTGGATCGGTTTCAACTGCCGATCGAAATCCGCCGCAATGCCTTGGGCGACGAGTTTCTGCGCGCGCAGATCACCGGAAAACGCTTTGGGAGTATCGCGAAAGATCATTCGCGGCAGTTGATCGAGCAGTAGCACTACCGCCAGCCAACCTTCGGGACGTTGCGTCCACGCGGTCAATTCGCCGGCCAGGGCCTGATCGACAAAGACCCCGAAACGCTCACGCGCTTCGAGGTCTTGGCTGTCTCGCTTACCGAACCACAACTTGCCCTTGTCAGCCGATATCTCGTCGGGGGACTCGGCTTGTCCGAACCACCAATCGAGCAACGGCTGCCAGGGCGCGGTCATGGTTTATTCCTTGTGGTAGGCCGTAGCGCGTGCGACTTCTTCTTTCGAGCCGAGGAACACCGCTACACGCTGGTGCAGGCCTTCAGGCTGGATGTCGAGAATGCGCTGGTGACCGTCGGTGGACGCGCCGCCCGCTTGTTCCACCAGGAACGACATCGGGTTGGCTTCGTACATCAGACGCAGTTTGCCTGGCTTGGAAGGCTCACGGCTGTCGCGCGGGTACATGAACAGACCGCCACGGGTCAGGATGCGGTGTACGTCGGCAACCATCGCCGCGACCCAACGCATGTTGTAGTTCTTTTTCAGCGGACCTTCTTCACCGGCCAGCAGCTCGCCCACGTAGCGTTGTACCGGGGCTTCCCAGTGACGCTGGTTGGACATGTTGATGGCGAATTCCTGGGTCGATTCAGGAATGGTGATGTCTTCGTGAGTCAGCACGAAGCTGCCCATTTCGCGGTCGAGGGTGAAACCTTTCACGCCGTCGCCCAAGGTCAGTACCAGCATGGTCTGCGGGCCGTAGATCGCGTAACCGGCGGCAACCTGCTGAGTGCCTGGCTGCAGGAACGCTTTCTCGTTCAGCGGCTCGTTCTGGCTCAGGTATTCGTTCGGGCAACGCAGTACCGAGAAGATAGTGCCGACCGGGGCGTTGATGTCGATGTTCGACGAGCCGTCCAGTGGGTCGAATACCAGCAGGTACGCGCCTTTCGGGTATTTGCCCGGGATCTGGTAGGCATTGTCCATTTCTTCGGACGCCATGCCGGCCAGGTGACCGCCCCATTCGTTGGCTTCGAGCAGGATTTCGTTGGAGATCACGTCGAGCTTCTTCTGCACTTCGCCTTGGACGTTTTCAGTGCCCATGCTGCCCAGAACACCACCCAGGGCGCCTTTGGACACGGCGTGGCTGATTTCTTTGCAAGCACGCGCCACCACTTCGATCAGGAAACGCAGATCGGCAGGAGTGTTATTGCTGCGGGTCTGCTCAATCAAATAGCGACTCAGGGTAACGCGGGACATGGACGGCTCCGGTGGAATGGGGGGCTAAAAACCCGCGCAGTTTACAGGGAGTCTGAAAACGTAGCGAGCGAAGACGCCCGGTAACGTGCGTTGGGGTGTAATTGCCTGCATGAGACGTGAATGTGGGTGGAGAGTTCAGGTAGCGGGTTTAGCGTAGACCGGTTCGGGACGGGTGGTGGCTAAGTGAAGCGGCAGTTTGAGTATTTTTATTGGCTGGTAGGCCGCTATCGCGAGCAGGCTCACTCCTACAGTTGATTGCATTTCTCCAGATGGAATGCGATCAACTGTAGGAGTGAGCCTGCTCACGATCGGGTGCGCAGCACCCGCCCTTTCAGGATTTAGCGGGAGGCTTGCGCAACAAGCTAAACGCCATCGCCCCAAGGAACACCACACTGAGCAACAATACCGCCCACAACCCGATCTTCTTCCAATTGGTCTCAGCCACCGCCGCCGTGGTCGCCGTCGAAGTCTGCGTAACCACCGCCTCACCCTGCACCGACGCCTTGCCCAACGCCGCCAGTTTCTCCGGTTTGAAATCCGGAATCAGCGTCGCCAACGGCAGATTCGCTGTCTTCACACTCGGGTTGCCCAACGCCAGACTGTACGGCCCCTCCCCGCGCGCAAGGAAAATCACTTGGGTCGCCCGCACCGCATATTTCACGCTTGGCGCCTGCTCGCCCAGACCACCGCCACGCTCATCCACCGTCAGCTTCAACTGCTGCACAGTCTGCCCGTAGAGCTGCAATTCGTTCTGCACCACGTCCTGACCATTCTGGGTCAGGCGATAGAGCAAACCGCTGCTCAGCGCCTGCCACGGCAAGCTGCTCTCACGTCGGCCCGCCAATGTCACCGGTGCCAGACTGTTCGGTTGTTTGATTTCGACCTGCACCCGCTCGACATTCAGCCCCATCGGCAATTGCCAGGTGTACTCCCCGGCCTTGGCGCTGCTGCCGGCCAACTCTTGCGACCAGACCAACGGCAGCGGAACATTGCGCGGATCACTGCTTTTCAATTGGGCCGCCGTCAGGATCGGCGCCGAGTTCGGCGACTCCCACAGCAACCGCACGTAGCGCGCCGATTGTCCCGGCAACGTCACCTCGTGCTGCTCGATGCGCTCATCGGAAAAGGTCAGCCGTGCCACCTGCCCTTCGCCCCACGGCTGCCAGTGCTGCAAGTCATCGCTGGCCTCGATACTGAAACGCTGAAAGCCGTCGCGCTCGCTGGTCCAATCGAGGATCAACTGCTGCAATGGCGCCTTGATCGCGCTCGCATCCAACAACCAGCCGCGCAGAACCTCTTCACCCGCCTCCAACTGGCTGGACGGCTGCACCTCGACCAGCGTGCCGTTGGTGGTCGATTGCACGCGCACGTTCGGCGCGCGTTCACTGGCGTCGGCGGCGTTGTACAGCGGGAACCACTTCACCTCGTGCAACTGACCGTCGTCGCGGGTCTGTGCCGATTCGCGTGCCAAGGCGTAAGCCTGCGCTTCGCCGGCGGCGTTGAACACACGCAGATCACTGAGATCGGTCTGGCGCGCCTGCAATTGCACGCTCAGCGGCAATTCGAGGCGGTACCACGGACCGTTGCCGCTGACCGACAACGGCACCTGCGTGGCAAAGTCCGCCGGTTTGTCCTGTGCGCCGGCCACCATCACCACGCCCAACGCCAACCAACCCAGATTTCGCATGCGACTCAAGATGAAACTCCTTCGGTGTCCGGGGCCGGTTTGTCCGCCGCCGGCTCAGCTTCAACGCGTTTGGGCGGCAGCGGCGCGAAATAGCCGACCACCAGCAGCAACACGCCAACGCCGATAAACGAGACGATCCGGGCGAGGCCACCACGGTTGCTCAGTTCGACAAAAATCAGTTTGGCCACCACCAGCGCAATCAGCGCCGCGCCGATCAGCCAGACCTCGCGGCGATGGCGCAGATGCCCGCCGATCATCAGCCCGAGCGCCATCAGCGTCCAGACGATCGACAAGCCAGCCTGCACCAGCATCGAGGCGAGCAGCGTATCCAGCTCGAACGGGATCCCGGCCCAATGGTGCGCTGCGCGGGTGACCAGCGCAGTGCAGAAGGCGAACAGCGATATCCCGGCGATCAGCTGTGTGCCGTAATCGGCGTAGTCCTGACGGATCGACAACTGCGAAATCGCACTGCGCGACCACACATAGACGCCGAACAATGCGAACAGCAGGCCCAGCTCCAGCGGATTCAAGAGGGGCACGTACGGCAACGGTTCGGCATTGCCATCACTGACACCATTCGCCAGCCAGAACCACGCCAGCATCAACACCGCCAACGGCGCAGCGGCATATAAGCGGTATTCGCGGGCAAACGTGGCGACCGGCCATGGCCAAGTGCGCGGTGCCGCTGCCAGCAACAGATAAACGCTCGGCAGAATCGCCCAGCCCAGCCAGCGCCAGGCGTTGTATTGCTCGGACAACAGCAGCAGACCGTAGCGCAACTCCAGCGCCAGCACGCCGATCAGCAGCCAGCAGCCGAGCACATGCGCCGTGCTCAAGACGCGCGCCGGCAGCATCGGCGCCAAACGTCGCAGGCTGAAGAAATGCACGGCGAACACGGCTGCCCACGCCAGCCAACCGAAATCGGCCGCCGGGTGATAACGCGAGTGCCACGCGGCGATCAGGACAAGTCCGGCAGCCGGAATCAGCAAAGTGCAGAGCAAGCCCAGCGCCGGCCATTTCAAACGTAGCGACAACACAGTCCACAACGCCACGCTGACGGCGGCGACCAACAGCAATAAGGTGCCTTGCAGAGTCGGCGATGCAAAGCGCAGCACCTCGCTGACCCACGCCAACGCCCACCAACCGGCGCCCCACACCAGCAACACTTCTGACAAACGCTGCAAACTCAACGCATCGAATGCCGAGGCATGATTGCCCAGTTGCAGGCGCCACGCACCGATCATCGCCGCCAGCCCCAACACCAGCGGCGTCCAGAATCCGCCATGGGCGAAAGGCTTCAGACCTTCGCTGGACAGCGGCCCAAGCAACTCGGGGCCGGCCAGCAAAAACGCCGCGCCACCAATCACCTGCAATAGCAGACCGAAAACAAAGCTCACGCGCTGCTTGAGGTACAGGCTCAGCCAGATGATCAGCAAACCACTCGCCGCCCACACCGCACTCGCGGTTTGCCACGGCAGCACAAACAGCACCGCCAGATTGATCAGCACCAGACCGGCCAACAACACCACCGACAAACCGCGCAGCAGACGCACATCGCCACGCACCATCTCGTCGCGAGCCGCCAACAGCATGCCGGCGATCAACGTCAGACCGATCAACGCCGCACTGAGCAAACCGCTCCAGCCAGCGCTGAACACTGCGGCGGAATCTTCCCCTGCACCTTGCAGACGTAGCAGGAACAAAGCGCCGCCGAGCAGCTGCACGGCAAATGCGCTGAACAGGAACGTACGCGATTGAATCCGCAGACCGACAAACAGAGTCGCCAGCCCGGCCAGCGCCCAACTGATTGCCGTGGCCTGAACGAAGAAAAATAGCGGTGCCAGCAGATAGAGGAAGGTCAGGCCCAGAGACGCCAACACCGGCAGACCTTGTCGCTCCCAAGGCGATGCCTGTTCCGGCGCGGCCTTGCGCAATTGATCGAAACTGAACAGCAGGGCAATACCCAGCATCAGCGCGCCCAGCGGAGCACCGTCGAGCAGACTGCTCTCGCCAACCCGCAACTGACTGAGGAACGCCAGCGCGGAACCGAGTTGTAGCAGCAAGGCAAAGGCCCGGGCGAACGGCCGATGCTGACGCAACCCCAGCCAGAAAATCCCCGCACCTT
Source organism: Pseudomonas sp. SCA2728.1_7 (assembly GCF_018138145.1). Lineage (NCBI taxonomy): Bacteria > Pseudomonadati > Pseudomonadota > Gammaproteobacteria > Pseudomonadales > Pseudomonadaceae > Pseudomonas > Pseudomonas sp. SCA2728.1_7. The sequence continues at coordinate 3,759,663 of NZ_CP073104.1, forward strand.
CCACCGCCCACGCCGCCGACGTCCAGCGCGCATCCAGTCCCAGCGGAATCGCCAGGCTGGCAAAAATCACCCCGAGCGCCAGACAGGTTTCGCCCAGCAACATCGCGCGCCCGCCCATCAACACCTTGGCCAGCGCCATGTAAATCATGCCGAGTGCCAGCGCGCTGAACGCGGCGGCAAACTCCAGATGCTGGACCAGCGCAAACTGCAAACCGAAGCCAATGATCGGCGGGCCGAACAGCATCGTCCCATCGACGTAATCGCCCTTGCGCGCTGACCAGTGCAGCAAGGCATCACGGTCGCTGTCTGCCGGCGCATCAGACATATCGAGCAATTTGCGCCGGGCAAACAGCAGGCCGATAGCGAGGTACATCAGGAAGAACAGAATCAGGAACGGCTCGGTGCTCCACAACAGCTCCGGCGCATACGAACGCAGGCCCCAGGCGAAACCGATGCCGAAGGTGCCGACGAAGCCAATCAGGTTGAGCAGGCGCCAGGCCTTGAACCAGGCGATGGCGAGAATGCCGGCGTTGAGCAGCGCGAAATAGCTGAACAGCGCGACATGGTTACCGGCGCCGGTCGAGGTCAGGATCGGCGCGGCGAAACCGCCCAATGCCGCTGCAGCCGCCAGCCCTAAAGCATCCTGAGTGATGGCGAGGATCGCCGAGAAAACGGTGACCGCCACCAGCAGGCCGAGCGCGGCCGATGGATCAAGCAACGGGTGCAGACGCATCGCCGCAAACACCGTCAGGTACAACACCGCGATCCCGGTGCCTTGCAGCATCAACGCGTAATTGCTGTTGCGCCGACGCAGCCACCAACCCAGCGCGAGCAGGCCCAACGCGGCCGCCGCGACACCGGCGTAACGCAATTCGATCGGCACGACCATGCCTTCGGTGGCATAGCGCAACAGGAACGCCAAGCCGAAAAACAACAACACCACGCCGACACGCAGCACGGTGTTGCCGCCGAACAACCAGTTGCGCGCAGCACTGATGCCGCGTTCGATCAGGTTCGAGCCACGGGGTTCGGCGGGTTTTGATGGTTCGGGCGTGACGGCGTCGAGGCGCCAGACATCAGCGGGCAGCGGTTGACTGGTTTCACTGGCGACGGCGGAAATCGGTTCGAGTTCGGGCGGCAGTTCCCAGACCAGTTCGGGGGCCGGGGCTTCTTCGGCGGCTTTGATAGATTCGACGACAGGCTCGGTAACCGGCGCCGAACTCGGTGGTGACGCGGCACGAACCGGCGCGCCTTCCAGCAGAAACAGCCGCTGCTCAACGCCCTGTAACGCGACTTTCGCCTGTTCAAGTTGCTGCTGTTGCTCAGCCGCTTGCGAGCCAAGCCGAGCGATGCGGATCGCCTGCCCGATTGCCAGCCCCAGCAACGCGCCCAACAGCGCATCACTGAACGACTCGTCGAGCAGCCAGCCGAGCACCAGCCCGATCAACATGAACATCCATTGCATGGTCGATATCCCTAAGCAGCCCCAAGACGGGGCGAGTCCGGCGATTGCTTCAGTCTAGGCACAAACCCTGTGGGAGCGAGCCTGCTCGCGAAAGCGGTTTGTCAGCCAACATTTCTGTTTAACAAGACAACCGCTTCGCGAGCAGGCTCGCTCCCACATTGGATTGGTGGTGACTGGAGCTACCGGTAACCGGCGCTCAGTATATCGATCCGGCCCAACAAACGTTGGGCCTTACGCACATTTGTGGCGGAAAATTACTCCAACGCTTTCCAGATATCCGTGGCGTACTCACGAATCGTCCGGTCAGACGAGAACCAGCCCATCCGCGCCGTGTTAAGCACTGCCGAACGCCACCAGTTGTTGGAATCATGCCAGTGCGCTTCAACACGCTTCTGCGCTTCCCAGTAGGAGTCGAAATCGGCGCAGACCAGGAAGCGGTCGTAATCCACCAGCGAATCGATCAGCCCGGTATAACGCGAGGTGTCATCCGGCGAGAACACCCCGCTGCGAATCGCTTGCAGCACATCGTTCAAACGATGCGACGCGGCGATGTCCGGCAACGCGCTGAACTCGTGGTTCTGTTTGCGCGCTTCCACCTGCTGGGCGCTGAGACCGAAGATAAACATGTGCTCGGCCCCGATGCGTTCGCACATTTCCACGTTGGCGCCGTCCAGTGTGCCAATGGTCAGCGCGCCGTTGAGGCCGAACTTCATGTTACTGGTGCCCGAGGCTTCGAAGCCGGCAGTGGAAATCTGCTCGGACAAGTCCGCCGCCGGAATGATGCTCTCCGCGAGGCTGACGTTGTAGTTGGGCAGGAACACCACTTTCAGCAGGCCGCGCACGGTCGGGTCGTTGTTCACCACCCGGGCGATGTCGTTGGTCAGCTTGATGATCAGTTTGGCCTGGTGATAACTCGCCGCCGCTTTACCGGCGAAGATCTTCACCCGTGGCACCCAGTCGACTTCCGGTTCGGCGCGAATCGCCTGATACAGCGCCACGGTGTGCATCAGGTTGAGCAACTGGCGTTTGTATTCGTGGATCCGTTTGACCTGCACATCAAACATAGCCGCCGGGTTGACCGCGATGCCCAGCCGTTCGTGAATCAGATAGGCCAGCGCTTTTTTGCTGTGCAGCCGTTGTTCGGCAAAAGCTTTGCGGAATGCGGTTTTTTCGGCGAACGGCTCGAGATCGAGCAGACGCTCTTCGGGGTTATCCAATAGATCCGGGCCGAGCGCGTCGACCAGCATCGAAGTCAGTTCGGAGTTGGCCTGATACAGCCAGCGGCGGAAGGTAATGCCGTTGGTTTTGTTGTTGATCCGCTCCGGGTAGAGCTTGTGCAGTTCGGCGAACACGGTTTTGCGCATCAACTGCGTGTGCAGTCCGGATACGCCATTGACGCTGTGCGAACCGAGGAACGCGAGGTTGCCCATGCGCACGCGGCGACCGTTGTCTTCTTCGATCAGCGACACCGCACGCAGCACGTCGAAATCGTGAATGCCTTTGGCCCGCAGCGAATCAATGTGCTGAGCGTTGATCAGGTAAATGATCTGCATGTGTCGCGGCAGCATGCGTTCCATCAAACCCACCGGCCAGGTCTCCAGCGCTTCTGGCAGCAGCGTGTGGTTGGTGTATGACAGCGTGTCGACGGTGACTTGCCACGCCGCATCCCACGCCACATCGTAGACGTCGACCAATTGCCGCATCAGTTCAGCGACGGCAATCGAAGGGTGGGTGTCGTTGAGCTGGATGGCTGCGTGATCGCCAAGGGTCAGCACCGAGGTGTGCATGTTGCGATGGCGGCGCAGCAGATCCTGCAGCGAGGCGGCGACGAAGAAGTATTCCTGACGCAGGCGCAGCTCTTGCCCTGCTTCGGTGCTGTCCGCCGGGTAAAGCACGCGGGAGATGCTTTCGGCGCGGGCCACTTCGGCGACGGCGCCCAAGTGGTCACCGGCGTTGAAGCGCTCTAGGTGCAAATCTTCCATGGCGCGAGCACGCCACAGGCGCAAGGTGTTGACGCTCGCCCCGCGCCAGCCGACCACCGGTGTGTCGTAAGCAATCGCGCGGACGGTCTCTGCCGGCGACCAGACTTGTTTGGACTTGCCGGAAACGTCGGTGACGGTTTCAACGCTGCCGCCGAAGCCGATGGAGTAGACGACTTCCGGCCGTTCAAACTCCCACGGGTTGCCGAAATCCAGCCAGTGCTCGGTCTGCTCCTGCTGCCAGCCATCGACAATGGCCTGGCGGAACAAACCGTGCTCATAGCGGATGCCGTATCCGTGTCCAGCGATGCCGAGGGTCGACATGCTTTCCATGAAGCATGCGGCCAGACGACCGAGGCCGCCGTTGCCAAGCGCAGCATCGGGCTCCAGTAAACGAATACGCTCCAGGTCGACACCGAGTTCGGTCAACGCTTCACGGGCGACGTCGAGCAGACCGAGGTTGCTGAGGCTGTCGTAGAGCAAACGGCCGATGAGGAATTCCAGCGAAAGGTAATACACCCGCTTCTGGCCTTTACGGTAGATCTGCCGGGTGTGGTCCATCCAGTGTTCGACCATGTGATCACGCGCAGCCAAAGCGATGGCTTCGAACCAGTCATGGTCGAAGGCGTGATCGGGGTCTTTGCCCACCGCATAGGTGAGTTTGGTCAGGACGGCGTCGCGGAATGCGGCCACCTCTGCTTCGCGAACTAGTGGTTCTTGAGTCATCGATAGGACCTCGAGCGAGCGGGGAATTGTCTGAGCCTAGACGGTCTGACCGACGGTAGCGGCTCTGGTTCGGCAGTTTTTCCCGAGACTGTGAGATAGCCCGGCATTACCTTGGCGAGTGAGCTAATGAATGCAGGGGCCGTGCCGAATTGCCCGGCAATGTGCCTGCACGCAGAAAAAATCTGGCGAAAGGTTGTTCAAAAATCCACCAGTCCCGGTATGATCGCGCGCCCTGATGCATACACACCTGGTAACTCCCGATGATGAAGCCCAACCTGATTGCCGCCGCCGAGATCGATCGTCTCGATACGTGGGCGAAATACTCAGCCCCGATGTGCGGTTCCTGCGTGTCCAGCTGCTGCACGCTGCCGGTTGAGGTGAAGATCAAGGATCTGGTGCGTATCGGCGTGGTCGACGAGTTCGAACTGGGCGATCCGCCAAAGAACATCGCCAAGCGTTTGCAGAAGGAAGGTCTGGTTGAACGCTTCAATCAGAAGTCCGGCATCTTCACCCTGCAGCGCATGAGCAACAACGATTGCTACTACCTGGATCGTAAGAGCCGCCTGTGCACCATTTATGACAAGCGCCCGGATACCTGCCGCAATCACCCGAAGATCGGCCCGCGTCCGGGGTATTGCGCCTACAAGCCGAAGGAAGTGGTGCGCGAGCAGAATTTCCGTGCGATTGAGAAATTTTAAACGCTTACCCTCACCCCAGCCCTCTCCCGGAGGGAGAGGGAGCCGACCGAGGTGCCTGGCGCCATACATCGACCTGAAACACCCAGTCGATTATGGATTCGGTACAGCCCCACCAAATCGATTATGGATTCAGCAGAATTCTTTCAAGTCGATGCATCTCATGAATATCCCCCATTCGGTCCCCTCTCCCTCTGGGAGAGGGCTAGGGTGAGGGGCTTTTGATCTTCAAGGCCCAATCTGCACATCCCCCAGACAAACAAAAACGCCCCCGGTCTCTCGACCGGGGGCGTTTTTTCAAGCGCGGGCTAAGTTACGCCTTGGCTTTCTTGGCAGCGCGGGTACGCTCGCTTTCGTCCAGGATCTTCTTGCGAAGACGGATGGACTTAGGAGTAACTTCGCACAGCTCGTCTTCCTGGATGTATTCCAGAGCCTGTTCCAGGGTGAAGCGAACAGGTGGAACCAGAGCGATGGTTTCGTCTTTACCCGAAGCACGCATGTTGTCGAGCTTCTTGCCTTTGGTTGGGTTTACACCCAGGTCGTTGTCGCGGCTGTTCTGACCAACGATTTGACCGTTGTAGATCTCCTGGCCGTGTTCTACGAACAGCTTGCCACGAGCCTGCAGGGTTTCCAGCGAGTAGGTCAGTGCCTTGCCGGTTTCAACCGAAACCAGAACGCCGTTCTGACGGCCGGACATGTGGCCCGACTTGACGGTGTCGTAGCGATCGAAGATCGAGGTCAGGATGCCAGCACCGTTGGTCAGGGTCAGGAACTGGTTACGGAAACCGATCAGACCGCGAGCAGGGATGTTGTATTCCAGACGAACACGGCCCTTGCCATCAGGAACCATGTTGCTCAGGTCGCCTTTACGCAGACCCATCTCTTCCATGACCTTGCCCTGAGCTTCTTCAGGGATGTCGATGGTGACGTTTTCGAACGGTTCTTGCTTGACGCCGTCAACTTCACGAATGATCACTTCCGGACGCCCCAGAGCGATTTCGAAGCCTTCGCGACGCATGGTTTCGATCAGTACCGAGAGGTGCAGCTCACCACGGCCGGAAACCTTGAACTTATCAGCGGTGTCGCCTTCTTCAACGCGCAGTGCAACGTTGTACAGCAGCTCTTTGTCCAGACGGTCCTTGATGTTACGGGACGTCACGAACTTGCCTTCTTTACCGCAGAATGGCGAGTCGTTTACCTGGAAGGTCATCGAAACGGTTGGCTCGTCAACGGTCAGAGGCTTCATCGCCTCGACAGTGTCCGGGTGGCACAGGGTGTCGGAGATGAACAGCGAGTCCATACCGCTGATGCAAACGATATCGCCTGCTGCAGCTTCTTCAACGTCGATGCGGTGCAGACCGTGGTGACCCATCAGTTTCAGGATACGGCCGTTACGGCGCTTGCCGTCGGCACCGATCGCCACAACCGGGGTGTTCGGCTTGACGCGGCCACGAGCGATACGGCCAACGCCGATAACACCCAGGAAGCTGTTGTAGTCCAGAGCGGAGATCTGCATCTGGAACGCGCCATCACGGTCAACAGCCGGAGGCGGAACGTGGTCGACTACCGCTTGGTACAGCGGAGTCATGTCTTCCGCCATGGCGGTGTGATCCAGACCGGCAATACCGTTCAGGGCCGAGGCGTAAACAACCTGGAAGTCCAGTTGTTCTTCGGTAGCACCGAGGTTGTCGAACAGGTCGAAGATCTGGTCCAGAACCCAGTCCGGACGCGCGCCTGGACGGTCAACCTTGTTGATTACCACGATTGGACGCAGGCCGGCTTCGAAAGCCTTCTTGGTCACGAAACGGGTTTGCGGCATAGGGCCGTCTTGAGCGTCAACCAGCAGCAGAACGGAGTCAACCATCGACATTACACGTTCAACTTCGCCGCCGAAGTCGGCGTGGCCCGGGGTGTCCACGATGTTGATGTGGTAGCCGTTCCAGTTGATGGCGGTGTTTTTCGCCAGAATGGTAATACCGCGCTCTTTTTCCTGGTCGTTGGAGTCCATCACGCGCTCGTCGTTGAGCTCGTTGCGCTCCAGAGTGCCGGATTGACGCAGGAGTTTGTCTACCAGGGTGGTTTTACCATGGTCAACGTGGGCAATGATGGCGATGTTGCGTAGATTTTCGATCACTTGTGTATCTCGATCAGAGGATTCGGTTTGCTGACAAGTCTTGGCAGCGATTAGCAGTAGTGTCCGGCATGGCCGTTACAGCTTGACGGCGGTGTCGGGGGGCCGGTGACGCAGGCCACAGGCAAACAGCCCCGGGCACTTAGCTCGGTCGATAAACGCGCACATTGGCATGCCCCTCACTGAGCAAATGGTGAGCATGCAGGCGACTCATCACGCCTTTGTCGCAATACAGCAGGTACTGGCGAGTCGGATCCAGCTCCTTGAAACGAGCGTTCACTGCGTAGAACGGCATCGTCTGTACTTCTACGCCAGCGAGTTCCAGCGGCTCATCCTCGGCGGCATCCGGGTGACGGATGTCGATCACGATCTGGCCGGCCAGTGCTTCGCTGACTTCTTCAATCTGTACGTCCTGGCCCAATTCGTCGATCACCCGATCGATCGGCACCAGTTTGGCGTTTTCGAGCGCACGCTCGAGGACTGCCATGTCGAATTCTTTCTCTTCGTGCTCAACGCGACCGCGTTTGGCGGCAGTTTTCGGGTTGACCGAAATGACCCCGCAGTATTCCGGCATGTGCCGGGCGAAATCGGCGGTGCCAATCTCGTTGGCCGTGTCGATGATGTCCTGCTTGTGCGCCACGATCAGCGGACGCAGGACCAGCTTGTCGGTCACGCAGTCGATCACCGACAGGTTCGGCAGCGTCTGGCTCGACACCTGGGAGATCGCCTCGCCGGTGACCAGCGCCTCGATGTGCAGACGGTCGGCGATGTTGGAGGCCGCGCGCAACATCATACGCTTCAATACGACGCCCATATGACTGTTATCGACTTTGCCGAGAATTTCGCCCAACACTTCTTCGAACGGAACACTGACAAATAGCACGCGTTGCGAGCTGCCGTACTTCTTCCAGATGAAATGCGCGACTTCCATCACGCCCAATTCGTGGGCACGACCGCCCAGGTTGAAAAAGCAGAAGTGCGTCATCAGGCCGCGACGAATGATCTGGTAGGCCGCAACGGTCGAGTCAAAGCCGCCGGACATCAATACCAGCGTCTGCTCCAGGGCGCCGAGCGGGTAGCCGCCGATGCCGTTGTGCTGGCTATGAATGACGAACAACCGTTTGTCGCGAACTTCGATACGGACTTCGATTTCCGGCGTTTTCAGGTCGATACCGGCAGCACCGCACTCACGGCGCAGCTTGCTGCCGACGTATTTTTCGACGTCCATCGAGCTGAACGTGTGCTTGCCGGCACGCTTGCAGCGCACCGAGAAAATCTTCCCGGCCAGCGCAGCGCCGTAGTGCTCTTTGCACTTCTCGGTGATGTCGTCGAAGTCGCCCAGCGGGTACTCGTCGATCTGCAGAAAGTGCGCGATGCCCGGCATGCAGGTCAGGCGCTCACCCATCTCTTTCAAGGCTTTGGCGTCGGTAACGCGGGTTTCCAGCTCGAGATTATCCCACACACCGTTCACCACCACGGCCGGGTCCAGGTCACGGAGCACGGTGCGGATGTTCTTGGCCAACTGGCGGATGAATTTCGTCCGGACAGGTCGGCTTTTGATGGTGATCTCGGGGAAGACTTTTACGATTAGTTTCATGAAAACAGCGCGCGAACGGCCAGCCGAAAAAGGGGGGCGCGGATTATAGCGGAAATTGCTCAAGGTTTAACCAGTTAATGTGCAGAAGGTTTTGCACGCACCAAAACAGGTCATTTTCGAATCAAGACGCTACATTAGAGGGCGAGATTTTCAGCATTCAGGCGTTTGAAGCCTTAATAAGCGTGAATTTGGGGCAAAAAACCCATGCTGGGGCACTGGCATGCAATTTGCTCCCTTGTGAGGCAGGTTGCCTTGGCAGAGTATTCGCGCCGGCATCACCCAAATTCAAGGGCATCCACTACCAAGCCCGAAGCCACCCGGAGGACATATGTCGAAGACGGTTCAACTCATCAAAGATCATGACGTCAAGTGGATTGATCTGCGCTTCACGGACACCAAAGGCACTCAGCACCACGTGACCATGCCAGCTCGCGATGCGCTGGATGAAGACTTCTTCGAAGTCGGCAAGATGTTCGACGGTTCCTCCATCGCTGGCTGGAAAGGCATCGAAGCCTCCGACATGATCCTGATGCCGGTTGACGAAACTGCCGTTCTCGACCCGTTCACCGAAGACGCCACCCTGATCCTGGTGTGCGACATCATCGAACCTTCGAGCATGCAAGGCTACGACCGCGACCCACGTGCGATCGCCAAGCGTGCCGAAGAACACCTGAAAGCCACCGGTATCGGTGACACCGTGTTCGCTGGTCCAGAGCCTGAGTTCTTCATCTTTGACTCGGTGAAATTCAAGTCGGACATCTCCGGCTCGATGTTCAAGATCTACTCCGAGCAAGGTTCGTGGATGTCCGACCAGGACATCGAAGGCGGCAACAAAGGTCACCGTCCAGGCGTCAAAGGCGGCTACTTCCCGGTGCCACCGTTCGACCACGACCACGAAATCCGTACCTCCATGTGCAACGCATTGGAAGAAATGGGCCTGACCGTTGAAGTTCACCACCACGAAGTGGCGACTGCCGGCCAGAACGAAATCGGCGTCAAGTTCAACACCCTGGTGAAGAAAGCCGACGAAACCCAAACCCTGAAGTACGTTGTGCACAACGTTGCTGACGCTTACGGCCGCACCGCGACCTTCATGCCGAAGCCACTGTACGGCGACAACGGTTCGGGCATGCACGTACACATGTCGATCTGGAAAGACGGCAAGAACACCTTCGCAGGTGAAGGCTATGCCGGCCTGTCCGATACCGCTCTGTACTTCATCGGCGGCATCATCAAACACGGTAAGGCCCTGAACGGCTTCACCAACCCGGCGACCAACTCCTACAAGCGTCTGGTGCCAGGCTTCGAAGCTCCGGTAATGCTGGCCTACTCGGCTCGCAACCGTTCCGCTTCGATCCGTATTCCTTACGTGTCGAGCCCGAAAGCCCGCCGTATCGAAGCACGCTTCCCGGATCCGGCTGCCAACCCGTACCTGGCCTTCGCTGCACTGCTGATGGCCGGTCTGGACGGTATCCAGAACAAGATCCACCCAGGCGACGCTGCCGACAAAAACCTGTACGACCTGCCGCCTGAAGAGGCGAAAGAGATCCCGCAAGTTTGCGGCAGCCTGAAAGAAGCCCTGGAAGAGCTGGACAAGGGCCGCGCGTTCCTGACCAAGGGCGGCGTGTTCTCCGACGACTTCATCGACGCTTACATCGCGCTGAAATCGGAAGAAGAAATCAAGGTTCGCACCTTCGTACACCCACTGGAATATGAGCTGTACTACAGCTGCTGATCCGGTAGCGCCGCGTTACGTGGCGTGAGTGAAAGAGGCCTCCTTCGGGAGGCCTTTTTTATTGCGATTTATGGCTCGACGCAAATCCCTGTAGGAGTGAGCCTGCTCGCGATAGCGGTGGATCATTGAAGGTGATGCTGACTGACACTACGCCATCGCGAGCAGGCTCACTCCTACAGGGGATTTGTGGTGTCTGAATGATCTCTGAATGTTTACCGAGTTGGGCCAACCGCCGCGTCTGGCCTATGCTGCACCCCATCGCTTTCAATCCCGGTCGATTTCATGGGTCGCACCTTTCTCTACATTCTGCTGCTGATCGCCCTGCCCGCCGCCGCGCAGATCTACAAGTACACTGACGCCAACGGCAACACGGTCTACAGCGATCACTCGCCCGATGGCGTGCAGGCGCAGCCGGTGGAGTTGCCGCCGCTCAACCGTGTCGAGCCGCAAACACCGAGCACACCGCCAGCATCCAGCACCGAAACCCGTGAGCCTGCGCGCAACGCCTACGACATTCTTGAACTGGCCGGCCTACCAACCGAAGAAGCCCTGCGCGCCAATAACGGCACGTTCACCGTGCAAGTGCTGATCAAGCCGCGCCTGCAACCGCCGCATCAATTAAGGCTGGTATTGGACGATGTGCCCTACGGCCAACCGAGCAACGTGCCGATCCTGCAACTGGTGAACGTCGATCGCGGCGAACACCGACTCGCCGTGCAGGTGATTGACGGGCAAACAATCATCCAGCAAAGCCCGCCAGTCGCCCTCAGCGTGCAGCGGGTGCACAAGCCATGATCCGCGCGTGGTTGTTCGTCCTGTCGGCGCTGATGTCGCTGCAAGCCTCAGCCGAGGTCTTCACCTATACCGACGCACAAGGCAATCGCGTCTACACCGACCAGCCCCGAAGCAACGCCAAGCGAGTGCCCATCGCGACCAGCAATCGCATGTCCGCCAACCCCGCCGCCGCGCCGATCAACACCGCGAAAAAATCCACGGAACAACCGCTGTTCCACTACGACATGCTGCGCATTCTGGTGCCCGAACCCGATGCAACCATTCGCAGCAGCGCCGGCGAAATCATCGTCAGCGTCACCAGCGAACCCGGTCTGCAACGCGGTCACCGCTATCGCCTGCTGCTGGATGGCCAAGCCACCGGCGAACCTGGGCTAAGTCCGGTGTTCCCGCTGAGCAACATCGACCGTGGCAGTCACAACCTGTCCGTGGAAATCCTTGATGCCGATGGCCGCACCGTCGAACGCACCGCCAACCAGCCTTTCCACATGCTGCGCATATCCCTCGCGCAGAAACGCCAGGTCAAACCTTGCACCAAGGACGATTACGGCGTGCGCCCGGAATGCCCTTTGAAAGACAAACCTGAAGAACCGAAAAACCCCTTCCTGCGTTTCTTCTAACGCCGCTCAGCTTTGCGCACTATATTGGTGCAACAGGCTGCACCGTACCCACAATCCAACCCATTTTGGTTCGAAACTACCCGCGAGAGCTGGCCCTGTGCCACGCAAACGAGCGTCAAACGCCTGTTTCACGGGTTAAGCGCTTCTTTTCGGAGCCTTGGTTTGGTTTTTGCATTTTCACGATACCGACGCTTGCTTGTTGCGCACGCTCCGCCCCCAAAAGAGGCTCCGATGACCATTAGCGACGCAATCCACCGTTTGCTGCTCGACAACCTGACCACCGCCACCATCCTGCTCGACGCCGAATTGCGCCTTGAGTACATGAACCCGGCGGCGGAGATGCTGCTCGCCATCAGCGGGCAGCGCAGCCATGGGCAATTCATCAGCGAGCTGTTCACCGAATCCACCGAGGCGCTCAATTCCCTGCGCCAGGCGGTGGAACAGGCGCATCCGTTTACCAAACGCGAAGCGATGCTCACCGCACTGACCGGCCAGACGCTGACCGTGGATTACGCGGTGACGCCAATCCTCAGCAACGGCGCGACAATGTTGCTGCTCGAGGTTCATCCACGTGACCGCCTGCTGCGGATCACCAAGGAAGAGGCGCAACTGTCCAAACAGGAAACCAGCAAAATGCTGGTGCGCGGCCTCGCTCACGAAATCAAGAATCCGCTCGGCGGCATCCGTGGCGCCGCGCAACTGCTGGCTCGCGAGCTGCCGGAAGACAGCCTGCGCGATTACACCAACGTGATCATTGAAGAGGCCGACCGTCTGCGCAATCTGGTCGACCGCATGCTCGGCTCGAACAAACTGCCGTCGCTGGCGATGTGCAACGTCCACGAAGTGCTCGAGCGCGTTTGCCAACTGGTCGAAGCCGAAAGCCAGGGCTGCATCACCCTGGTGCGCGATTACGACCCAAGCATTCCCGACGTGCTGATCGACCGCGAGCAAATGATTCAAGCGGTGTTGAACATCGTGCGCAACGCGATGCAGGCGATCAGCAGCCAGAACGAGCTGCGCCTGGGCCGCATCAGCCTGCGCACCCGAACCATGCGCCAGTTCACCATCGGCCACGTCCGCCATCGTCTGGTGACCAAGATCGAGATCATCGACAACGGCCCCGGGATCCCGGCGGAACTTCAGGAAACCATTTTCTTTCCCATGGTCAGCGGTCGTCCGGACGGTACCGGACTCGGCCTGGCCATTACCCAGAACATCATCAGCCAGCACCAGGGTCTGATCGAGTGTGACAGCCATCCAGGCCACACCACCTTCTCGATCTTTCTGCCACTGGAACAAGGAGCCACATCGACATGAGCCGTAGTGAAACCGTGTGGATCGTCGATGACGACCGTTCTATCCGTTGGGTTCTGGAAAAGGCCTTGCAGCAGGAAGGCATGACCACCCAGAGCTTCGACAGCGCCGATGGCGTGATGAGTCGCCTGGCCCGTCAGCAGCCTGACGTGATCATTTCCGACATCCGCATGCCCGGTGCCAGTGGTCTGGACCTGTTGGCGCGGATTCGCGAGCAGCACCCACGGTTGCCGGTCATCATCATGACCGCTCACTCCGATCTGGACAGCGCTGTCGCCTCCTATCAGGGCGGTGCGTTTGAGTATTTGCCGAAGCCGTTCGACGTTGATGAAGCGGTGTCGCTGGTCAAGCGCGCCAATCAGCACGCACAAGAACAGCAAGGCCTGGAAGTCGTGCCAGCACTGACGCGCACCCCGGAAATCATCGGCGAAGCGCCGGCGATGCAGGAAGTGTTTCGCGCCATCGGGCGCTTGAGCCACTCCAACATCACCGTGCTGATCAACGGCGAGTCCGGCACCGGTAAAGAGCTGGTCGCTCACGCCCTGCACCGCCACAGCCCGCGCGCGGCCTCGCCGTTCATCGCGCTGAACATGGCGGCGATCCCCAAGGATCTGATGGAGTCCGAACTGTTCGGCCATGAGAAAGGCGCGTTCACTGGCGCGGCGAATCTGCGTCGCGGGCGTTTTGAACAGGCTGACGGCGGCACGCTGTTCCTCGATGAAATCGGCGACATGCCGGCCGACACCCAGACGCGCCTGCTGCGGGTATTGGCCGATGGCGAGTTCTATCGCGTGGGCGGTCATGTACCGGTGAAGGTCGATGTACGCATCATCGCCGCGACCCACCAGAATCTGGAAACCCTGGTACACGCCGGTAAATTCCGTGAGGACTTGTTCCATCGCCTCAACGTAATCCGCATCCACATCCCGCGCCTGTCGGACCGTCGCGAAGACATCCCGACCCTGGCCAAGCACTTCCTCAGCCGCGCCGCGCAAGAGCTGGCGGTCGAGCCGAAGCTGTTGAAGAGCGAGACCGAGGAATACCTGAAGAACCTGCCGTGGGGCGGCAACGTGCGTCAGCTGGAGAACACCTGCCGCTGGATCACCGTGATGGCTTCCGGGCGCGAAGTGCACATCAGCGACCTGCCGCCAGAACTGCTGAACCTGCCGCAGGATTCGGCACCGGTGACCAACTGGGAGCAAGCGTTGCGTCAGTGGGCCGATCAGGCCTTGGCGCGTGGTCAGTCGAGTTTGCTCGACAGTGCGGTGCCGGCGTTTGAGCGGATCATGATCGAGACGGCGCTGAAGCATACGGCCGGGCGTCGGCGTGATGCCGCAGTATTGCTGGGTTGGGGGCGTAATACCCTGACGCGCAAGATCAAGGAATTGGGAATGAAGGTGGATGGTGGCGATGATGATGAGGGGGATGAGGGTTAAACCTTGTTCGCTTGAGAGTGGTTGTGTACTCAGGATCCATCCCCCTCACCCCAGCCCTCTCCCCCATGGGGGAGAGGGGGAAAGGGAGCCGATTTGTATGATTTTCAAGACCTGAGTTCGGCGGGGTATTCAGGTCGATGTAATTTTGACCGGGCAACTCGGTCAGTCCCCTCTCCCAATGGAAGAGGGGGAAGGGAGCCGACTTGTGTGATGTTAAAGGCCTGAGTTCGGCTCGGTATTTCAGGTCGGCGTAACTTGACCGGCCAACTCGGTCAGTCCCCTCTCCCAATGGAAGAGGGGGAAGGGAGCCGATTTGTGTGATGTTAAAGGCCTGAGTTCGGCTCGGTATTTCAGGTCGGCGTAACTTGACCAGGCAACTCGGTCAGTCCCCTCTCCCAATGGAAGAGGGGGAAGGGAGCCGATTTGTGTGATGTTAAAGGACTGAGTTCGGCTCGGTATTTCAGGTCGGCGTAACTTGACCGGGCAACTCGGTCAGTCCCCTCTCCCTCAGGGAGAGGGTTAGGGTGAGGGGCCGCCGTGCACCGCATCAATGCACAATGACCCGCGATCGCGCACAGCCGCATCTGCACCCTTCATTCTGAAAACACCGACAAAACCATTATCCAAATACACGAAAGCCCCGATTTGCGGGGCTTTCGTGTTTCTGACCAACTTTTTTGTTTCAGCAGATTAAAACCTGGCACGCCCCCTGCAATACCTCTTGCAGGTGATTCGTTTCACCACCCGTTTCGGGGACCTTGGTACAGGCAGGCCGGGGATTCCCCTCTTTACACCGGGCGCAGATCGCCAAGCGATGCGCCCACCCTTTTGGGATCCTTGGTACAGGCAGGCCGGGGGTTCCCTCTTTATATCGGACCGACGCTCACAGCGCAGTCCAGCCGTTTTGGGAACCCTGATACAGGCAGGTCAGGGATTCCCGCTTTTACACCGCTCGCCGAGGCGTTCAGCCCGGCGTTAATCAAGCCTCGGACGTTTGGGTAAATGGTGCAGGGGCTGGTTTTGCCGCCCTGCATCATATTCCCGTATTGCCGCTTCCAGTCTGTCCAGCATCTTTCCGGGGCTGGGTTCATTGATCAGAATGTCTGTCATCCGTGCCTTTTCGCTGGCGTCAGCTTTGACGTAGACCTCGAGAAACCACCAGACCCGCCGCTGCAGAAGCGGATACTCAACGTGAAACTCAGGCGTACGACTCAGTTTGCGGAGCCTGCTCGAAAGATGAGCAACGCTGTCCCAGAGTTCCAGTTTTTTAGGCACTTCTTCTGCCGGCACATGCTGCAGCCAAAGATTTGCCGACACATCATTGCTTTCTGCTCCCAACCACATATCGGAGTCGGTTGTTATCCGTGCACGTATCAGCCGCCGGAGTGAGGCCGGATCCGTTATTGGATTGCCGATGAGATTGAAGCCCGCACGGAGTTCAATGGATTCTGGGATCGAGGTAATTCGATTGTTCGCCAGATTCAGCACTTTCCCGGGAATCTCGTTGGTGATGCCCTCCGGAAATCCGTCTAACCCCATGTTGGAAAGATCCAGCTCCTGCAACGCAGTCATTGCTTTGAGTGAAGGTGCGACAGAAAGCGCATTGTTGCCAAGCCTCAGTATTTCCAGGCTTGACCGGCCGTTGTCGGCATCGAGCCCGAGAGGGATTCGGCGTATTCCGGTTCCTGTCAGATCCAGCACACGCAACTCGGTCATTCCGGAAATATCAGGATCCGTTTGCAAAAAATCGTTCTGGCGTTGAACAGGTACCCCAAACCGCAACGCACCGGGCAAATCATTCACCGCTGGCCCCTGTGTATTAGCAAGCCTCAACACCTGCAGTCTGGTCATGCCTCTCACCGAAAAATCAGCCTGTAAGTCACAATCCTGCAGGTTCAGTTCTCGTAAATGGGGGAGCCTCTTTAATTGCTCGGTAAAGCGCGAATCCACCCTGAGTCTTGAATAAGTCATGTCCATAAGGAACAGTCCGCCCCCTGAGTTTCTTCTGGTGATCACCTGGCTGGCTATCGTCAGACTTTCAATGTTGGGAAACTGCGCAAAAAACACCTCCGGGTCCAGCGGCGCATGCCCTCTTAAAGTAAGAGAAACCACCGACTTGAATTTCAATGAAAGCAGCCTATCGACAGGCCATAGTGTGAGATTGATATCCAGCTTGAAACCCGATAGTCGCCCATCACGGTAGACCCGCTGATCAGGCTGACCTTGCCACTTGTACAATTGGCGCAGGGTGCGCCACATATCAAACGTCCCTTGAATCTCATGGGACTGCGCCTCACGAAGTTGATGATGCGGGATGCTGACTTGTTGGGTGTCCAACTGAGGAAGTCCTAGCTGAATACGCTTGAGTTCAAGCTCTGCTACGTCCTTGTCATTGAACCGGGCGATGAAGGCATCCGCGTCCTGATCGGTCGCTTCCGGAAGGTATTTCCGGACATGCGCCCGGGTGGTTGGCTCAATGACCTCGCGCGGGTACCACAGGCCGCTTTCGGGGTTGCGCAACAGTACCGGGCCTGAAGGCAGCAACTCGCTTGGCCGTCGGGCTCGATACAATCCCGTAGCCGAATCCACGGCAACAAGAACAAGGTCGCCATCGGACAGGTCAGCGTAAGTGCGCCGGCTGATCACCCGTAAACCTTCACTGTTGATCTGTGGAAGTATCGCCCGGGCGTTGGTTACGTAATTGTCCAGCGATGGCGGGGTTGCGGGAGGGCGAGCCCCCTCGGGGATCGCGTGAACCACGACGACCGGAGCCGGCAGGATGGCATCGGCGCTTGTGTCGCCCGATGATCCAGCTTGCGGATGTGAATTATCGAGTGAATTACCTGAATCGGCGCCTCGGCGGCCCGATGCGCCGGGGAGCGAAGTGTCCGCATCTACCGATCGGCTCGGACTTCCGGGAACATCCACGTGGGCACTGCCACCACGAGGTGGTTTTACTGGCATGTTTTTCATCCTTGAAGAACTCGCCCCCTGGCTGTCGCGCAAGGGACGATGGTTTCGGCATCCTGCCGGTTTGAAGAGGAGCGCACGATAGCGTGCGCAGGCGATGAAGGAGAGCGGAAAGGCAGACTTGTGAAGTGGGAAAAGACGTCAATAAGCGTGGGAGTGAACCAGCAGGACGGTAGGTCCCCGCTCAGTTCGCTTGCAGTCGAATCTCCAGCCGCCAGCGGTCGTCGACCTTGCTGCCGGCCCACTCCCCCTGTAGCGGTCGCGCCGCCAGCACCGTCAGCAGCAACCCGCCGTCGCTCCTGCGCGTGCGCCAGTTCACGTCCTTGCCGTTGAGCTTGAGCTGCCCCTTCAGTGCTGAGCCTTCGGCCTGAAACAGCAGCGCCACCGTGCCGTCGATGATCTCGCCGTGCAGCTTCGGCTCATTGTTGAACCACACCAGCAAACCACCATTGGTCACTTCAACCTGCTGCAACACCGTCGGATCCGGCGTGGTCAGTCGACCGATCATCAAACCGATCATCATGCCGACAATCGCCAGCGAACCGATGACTCGCGGCAATAGTTTCGAACGGTTGTCCACAGGCGGCGTAGAATGCCGCTCATCTTTACCTTCGGAGCCGTGCATGTTTCACGTCATCCTTTTTCAACCAGAAATTCCGCCGAATACCGGCAACGTTATCAGGCTGTGCGCCAACAGCGGCTGCCACCTGCATTTGATCGAACCGCTGGGTTTCGAGATGGACGACAAGCGCTTGCGCCGTGCCGGTCTCGATTACCACGAATATGCCACGCTGCAGCGTCACGCGGACCTGGCCAGTTGCCTGGAAAGCCTGGGCAATCCACGGCTGTTCGCGTTCACCACCAAAGGCTCACGGCCGTTTCATGATGCCGCGTTTGTTCCTGGCGATGCGTTTATCTTCGGCCCGGAAAGCCGTGGTCTGCCGCCGGAAGTGCTCGACGCGCTGCCGCCGGAACAGCGCCTGCGCCTGCCGATGCGCGAAGGCTGCCGCAGCCTGAACCTGTCCAACACCGTGGCCGTCGCTGTATACGAAGCCTGGCGCCAGAACGACTTCAAGTAACACCATAAAACAAATGTGGGAGCGAGCCTGCTCGCGATTACGGAGTGTCAGTCAACTTTGATGTGTCTGACAGACCGCTATCGCGAGCAGGCTCGCTCCCACACGGGGTGTTGCTAAACCGTCTTACTGAACGGTTGGCGTCTCGCCGCTTTCCTGCATGCGCTGCAATTCTTGCGCGTACAGAGCGTCGAAGTTCACCGGAGCCAGCATCAGCGCCGGGAACGAACCACGGGTCACCAGGCTGTCCAGGGTTTCGCGCGCGTACGGGAACAGGATGTTCGGGCAGAACGCACCCAGGGTGTGGCTCATCGAAGCCGCATCAAGGTTCTTGATCAGGAAGATACCGGCCTGTTGCACTTCAGCGATGAAGGCGACTTCTTCACCGTTTTTCACGGTAACCGACAGGGTCAGCACGACTTCGTAGAAATCACCTTCCAGTGCTTTCTGGCGAGTGTTCAGATCCAGCGCGACCGCCGGATCCCACTGCTGGCGGAAGATCGCCGGGCTTTTCGGGGCTTCGAAGGACAGGTCGCGTACGTAGATGCGCTGCAAGGAGAATTGCGGTGCGGTTTCTTCTTCGCTGGCTGCAGTGTTCTGTTGGTCAGTCATCTCAGATCCTTATCGATCTTGGGTCTTTTAGGGAGTGCTGTACGTGGGTGCAGCCGTTCAGGCCTTGAGCAGCGCGTCGAGCTTGCCGGCGCGCTCCAGGGCATACAAATCATCACAACCGCCAATGTGCTTGCTGCCGATCCAGATCTGCGGCACGGACGTGCGCCCGGCTTTCTGGGTCATTTCGGCGCGCACCTGCGGCTTGCCATCGACCTTGATCTCTTTGAAGGCCACGCCTTTGTTCTCGAGCAGGTACTTGGCTCGCGAGCAATAAGGGCAGTAATCGCTGGAGTAGACGATGACTTCGCTCATATCACTTCACCAGCGGCAGGTTGTCGCCTTTCCAGCTGGAGATCCCGCCGGACAGCTTGGCGGCGGTGAAGCCGGATTTCATCAGTTCGCGGGCGTGGGTGCCGGCGGTCTGGCCCAGGGCGTCGACCAGAATGATGGTCTTGGCCTTGTGCTTTTCCAGCTCGGCGACGCGCGCAGCCAGTTTGTCCTGGGGAATGTTGATCGCGCCAACGATGTGGCCGGCAGCGAAATCCTTGGCCGGACGGATGTCCACCACCACGCCTGCATCTTTATTGACCAGCGCAGTCAGTTCGCCGGTGCTCAGGCTTTTACCGCCGCCCTGCATCGTGTGCGCCAGCAGCAGAGCCAGCAGTACGACGAAGATACCGACAAGAATGTAGTGGTTAGTGGCAAATTCAATCAGGTGAGCAACCATCGAAGGAGGTTCCAGGGCGTTAAAATGTCGGCCAGTATACACAGCCACTATGGTCGGCCAAACCCCGTCCGGCGGTGACGCGGTCGGAACTTAGCTTTAAACTCCAACTCCCTTTTCCATCGCCCTCTTCTTTATTAGCCACGAGTGGATTCCATGACTACCACGCCTAAACCTTTGGTCCTGATGATTCTCGACGGCTTCGGTCACAGCGACAGCCCCGAATCCAACGCCGTTTTTGCGGCGAAGAAGCCTGTTCTCGATCGCCTCTGGGCCACCGTGCCGAACGGCTTGATCTCGGGCAGCGGCATGGACGTCGGCCTGCCGGACGGCCAGATGGGCAACTCCGAGGTCGGCCACATGAACCTCGGCGCCGGCCGCGTGGTCTATCAGGACTTCACCCGCGTGACCAAGTCGATCCGCGACGGTGAGTTCTTCGAGAACCCAACCATCTGCGCCGCTGTGGATAAAGCCGTGGCTGCCGGCAAAGCCGTGCACTTCATGGGCCTGCTGTCCGATGGTGGCGTGCACAGCCACCAGGATCACCTGATCGCCATGGCCGAACTGGCCTTCAAGCGTGGCGCCGAAAAAATCTACCTGCACGCTTTCCTGGACGGCCGCGACACCCCACCGAAAAGCGCTACTTCGTCGATCGAACTGCTCGACGCGACCTTCCAGGCACTGGGCAAGGGCCGCATCGCCAGCATCATCGGCCGCTACTTCGCCATGGACCGTGACAACCGCTGGGATCGCGTCGCTCAGGCGTACAACCTGATCGTCGACGGCAACAGCGAGTTCAACGCCGCCACCGCGCAGGAAGGTCTCGAGGCCGCTTACGCGCGTGGCGAAAGCGACGAATTCGTTAAAGCCACCTCCATCGGCGAGCCAGTGAAAGTTGAAGATGGCGACGCCGTGGTGTTCATGAACTTCCGCGCCGACCGTGCCCGCGAGCTGACTCGCGTGTTCGTCGAAGATGACTTCAAGGACTTCGAACGCGCACGCCAGCCGAAACTGGCCGGTTTTGTCATGCTGACCCAATACGCGGCCAGCATTCCGGCACCGTCGGCATTCGCCCCGGGCAGCCTGGAAAACGTGCTGGGCGACTATCTGGCGAAGAACGGCAAAACCCAACTGCGCATCGCTGAAACCGAGAAATACGCGCACGTGACGTTCTTCTTCTCCGGCGGTCGTGAAGAACCGTTCCCGGGCGAAGAACGCATCCTGATCCCGTCGCCAAAAGTCGCCACCTACGACTTGCAGCCGGAAATGAGCGCGCCAGAAGTCACCGACCGCATCGTTGACGCCATCGAAAACCAGCGTTACGACGTGATCGTGGTCAACTACGCCAACGGTGACATGGTTGGCCACAGCGGCGTGTTCGATGCGGCGGTGAAAGCCGTTGAATGCCTCGACACCTGCGTCGGTCGCATCGTTGATGCACTGGAAAAGGTTGGCGGCGAAGCGCTGATCACCGCTGACCACGGCAACGTCGAGCAGATGGCCGATGAATCCACCGGGCAAGCGCACACCGCGCACACCACCGAGCCGGTGCCGTTCATTTATGTCGGCAAGCGTGATTTGAAAGTCCGTGAAGGCGGCGTGCTGGCGGATGTGGCCCCGACCATGCTCAAGCTGTTGGGCCTGGAAAAACCGGCGGAAATGACCGGCACCTCGATTCTGATCTGACCCGAGTCCAGAAAACACCGCAAAACCCTGTAGGAGTGAGCCTGCTCGCGATAGCCATCTGACAGTCGACTACTCTGTTGAATGTGAGTACGCCATCGCGAGCAGGCTCACTCCTACATTGGTTTGTGGTGTTTTTCAGGCCAGTTATCACACAGCCCCAATTGGGCGTTTTTTTTGCAGCCTCGGGCGGGCATACTAGGCCGTCCATTACCCTGGTGCCGCCCGCCTCTATGCTCCGCGTCCTGATCGCCCTCGCTCTGACCTGCCTGCTCCAACCGGCCTTCGCTGACGAGCGCGCGCAAACCCAACAGCAGTTGGACGCCACGCGTCAGGACATTGCCGAGCTGAAAAAGCTGCTGAGCAAAGTCCAGGAAGAAAAATCCGGCGTACAGAAAGAGCTCAAGGGCACTGAAACCGAGCTGGGCAAGTTGCAGAAGCAGGTCGACGCACTGCAGAAAGAACTGCAGAAAAGCGAATCCGAGCTGCAGCGACTCGATGCAGAGAAAAAAAAACTCCAGAGCGCGCGCACTGAACAGCAGCGACTGATCGCCATTCAGGCCCGTGCGGCTTATCAGAACGGTCGCCAGGAATACCTCAAGCTGCTGCTCAACCAGCAGAACCCCGAGAAATTCGCCCGCACCCTCACCTATTACGATTACCTGAGCCAGGCGCGCCTGGAGCAGTTGAAGAACTTCAACGAAACCCTGCGCCAGCTGGCCAACGTCGAAAAAGACATTGCCGCCCAGCAGGCGCAATTGCTGGTGCAGAAAAGCAGCCTCGATACCCAGCGCGATGAACTGGAAAATGTCCGCAAGGAACGTCAGCAGGTCCTCGCCAAGCTCAACGATGACGTAAAAGCCCGCGACCAGAAACTGGCCGCCCGCGAGCAGGATCAGGCAGACCTGTCTAAAGTCCTTAAAACCATTGAAGAAACCCTGGCCCGCCAAGCCCGTGAGGCAGAAGAAGCGCGGCAGAAAGCGCTGATCGCCCAGCAGGAAGCGGAAAAAAAGCGTTTGCGTGAGGCGCAGGCTGAAAACAGCGACGCCCCACGGAAACCGGTCAAATCCACTCCCGGCGCGCTGGTCTCCAGCAGCGGGGAGACCTTCGGTGGCCCTTTTGCTGCAACCCGGGGAAAACTTCCTTGGCCGGTTGATGGTCGACTGCTGGCACGCTTCGGCGAAAGCCGTGGCGACGATGCCCGGACCAAGTGGGACGGCGTGATGATCAGCGCCTCCGCTGGCAGTCAGGTGCATGCCGTACACGGTGGTCGCGTGGTGTTCGCCGACTGGCTGCGCGGTGCCGGGTTGCTGGTGATCCTTGATCACGGCAACGGTTTTCTGAGTCTTTACGGTCACAACCAGACGCTGCTCAAGTCGGCCGGTGATGTGGTTAAAGCCGGTGAGTCCATTTCCACTGTCGGTAACAGTGGCGGTCAGGACACATCAGCGCTGTATTTCGCAATTCGTCAGCAGGGTCACCCGAGTGATCCGGCGCAATGGTGCCGCGCGCAAGGATAAGCGTGCCGCCTAATTCAGGAGTTCGTTCGACATGCTGCATTTGTCCCGCCTTACCTCGCTGGCCCTGACGATCGCCCTGGTGATCGGCGCGCCTCTGGCGTTCGCCGCGCAACCGGCCCCGGCCGTCGCTCCGGCAGGCACAGCCGCAACCTCCAAGGCACCGTTGCCGCTGGAAGAGTTGCGCACCTTTGCCGAGGTCATGGACCGGATCAAAGCCGCCTACGTCGAGCCGGTGGACGACAAGACCCTGCTGGAAAACGCGATCAAGGGCATGCTCAGCAACCTTGATCCGCACTCGGCCTACCTTGGCCCGGAAGACTTCACCGAGCTGCAGGAAAGCACCAGCGGTGAATTCGGCGGCCTGGGCATCGAAGTCGGCGCCGAAGACGGCTTCATCAAGGTTGTCTCGCCAATCGATGACACCCCGGCGTCGAAGGCCGGCATTCAGGCCGGCGACTTCATCGTCAAGATCAACGGCGCACCGACGCGCGGCCAGACCATGACCGAAGCCGTAGACAAGATGCGCGGCAAGATTGGCCAGAAAATCACCCTGACCCTGGTGCGCGATGGCGGCACGCCATTCGACGTGACCCTGGCCCGTGCGGTGATTCAGGTGAAGAGCGTCAAGGCGCAGCTGCTGGAAACCGGCTACGCGTACATCCGCATCACCCAGTTCCAGGTCAAGACCGGCGAAGAGGTCTCCAAGGCCCTGGCCAAGCTGCGCAAGGACAACGGCAAGAAGCTCAACGGCATCATTCTCGACCTGCGCAACAACCCGGGCGGCGTGTTGCAGGCGGCGGTGGAAGTGGTCGACCACTTCATCACCAAAGGTCTGATCGTTTACACCAAAGGCCGGATCGCCAACTCCGAACTGCGTTTCTCTGCCACCGGCAAAGACGAAAGCGAAGCGGTGCCAATGGTGGTGCTGATCAACGGTGGCAGCGCCTCGGCCTCGGAAATCGTTGCCGGCGCCCTGCAGGATCAGAAACGCGCCGTGGTCATGGGCACCACCAGTTTCGGCAAAGGCTCGGTGCAAACCGTGCTGCCGCTGAACAACGACCGCGCACTGAAGATCACCACAGCGCTGTACTTCACACCGAACGGCCGCTCGATTCAGGCACAGGGCATCGTTCCGGATATCGAAGTACGCAAGGCCAAGATCACCAACGAGGCCGATGGCGATTACTTCAAGGAAGCCGACCTGCAAGGTCACTTGGGCAACGGCAACGGCGGCGCGGACAAACCGACCGGCTCCGGCGCCAAGCCCAAAGCCATGCCGCAGGATGACGATTACCAATTGGCCCAGGCCCTGAGCCTGCTCAAAGGGCTGAGCATTACGTCCGGCCGCTGAGGATGTCTCTGCGTTTCGTCTTCGTTCTGCTGTGCTGTCTGGCGGGTGCTGCTCATGCGGAGCCCGCCAGCTCAACGCCGCACAAAGCCTACCTGACACTGATCATCGATGACCTGGGGCAGAACCTGCCCCGGGATCGCCGCGTGCTGGCCCTGCCCGGCCCGGTGACAACGGCGATCATGCCCGACACCCCGCACGCCACTGAATTTGCCCGCGAGGCTCACCGCGCCGGCAAAATCGTCATCCTGCACATGCCAATGGATCCGGCCACCGGGCCCTACGCCTGGCACCCCGAACTGCCCATCGAAGAACTGGAAAAACGCCTGAACGCCGCGTTCAAAATGGTCCCCTATACCGCAGGCATCAACAATCACATGGGCAGCCGCATGACCGCGCAGCCAGTGGCGATGGCATGGTTGATGGGCGAATTGCAGCGCCGGCACAAGTTCTTCATCGACAGCCGCACCAGCGCCCAGACCGTCGCCGCGCAGCAGGCGCAGAAGATCGATCTGGCGAGTGTGTCACGCGATGTATTTCTGGATGACGAACGCACTGAAGCCGCGATCTACACGCAACTGCAGACTGCGATCAGCCTGGCGCGCAAACAGGGTTCGGCGGTGATGATCGGCCATCCGTATCCGCAAACGCTGGCGGTGCTCGAGCGCGAACTGCCGAAGTTGAAGGCTCAGGGCATCGAGTGGATCGATATCAGACAGATGATCAGCCTGCGCAGCAATCGCGCCATGGCAGGCCATGGCAAGGACGGCGTGTATCGGTAGCACTTTGTGACACTGACACATACATAGTTACCACCCGATAACCATCTGCGTTCCCGATAGTGCGACCTGCAACAGGTCGTGACGCCCTCGCGTCGCTTTCAACTATCAGGAATCATCATGACTATCGAAGACAACACCGCAGCCCACCCCAAACAGATGGAACCGATCACGCAGGACAATCTGCTGATCAACTTCACCACGGAGTTTCACCGGGTCTGGAGCACCAACGGTTCCAAAGCAAAACCCGCCACATTCTGGCGCCCCACCCCTGCTCCGGATGCATTGCCAGGCTACTTTCCGCTGGGCGACGTGCTCATTCCCGGCGGCACCAATATCAATGGCGAAATGGTCGCAGCCGTGGTCTGCGAGAAAGATATGGAAGGGGCCCAGAGCACTAAAGGAAAGGCACTGGCCCGCCCTGTCGACTTTGAACTTGTCTGGAAAGAAACCGGGGCGCCCAGTGTCACGCCCATGTCGATCTGGCGACCTTTGGCCCCTGTCGGTTACGTCGCTCTGGGGCTCGTGTGCTCCAACGATCACTGCAAACCTTCGTTGAACTCGGTGCGCTGCGTCAGGCTCGACCTGGTGATCGCAGCGAACGTCGGCGAGTTGATCTGGAATGACAAGGGCAGCGGCGCCAAGCTCAGTTTCAGCGCCTTTGGCATCGAACCGCCGACTGCCGCCGCAGGCGACATCCATTTTGCGCCCTGCACCTTCGTTGGCATCCAGGGTTATAGCAAGCCTGTAGCACCTCCGACGGCGTACAGCCTGCGCCTGCAAATCCCGCTACAAGTCAGCGCACCGCCGCCAATTCCGACTCTGACCGGGTACGCGAAGCCCGTAGTAAACGAACCTGCCACTGTCACCCAGATTGCCCGCCTGCCTTGGTTTGTAGTGCGAGACCATGCTCATCCCGGCGAACAATTTCGCAATTCGCCCTACTACGAACTGAAAAGGACTGACGAATACGTGCTCATTGGTCACGAGCACAATGAATCGGACAAGTATCGGGCCGTTAAATGGATGGCGTCGCGCGCGCAAAACGCGCTGACGATGCGCATGTTCCATGGTTTTACCGCCATGGAAATCGTCAAAGCCTGGCCGACCATGCCCCTCAGCGATATCCGCCTGACAAAATTCTCAGCCTGCCTGCCGAAGAGTTTGACCCGCACCGAGACGTCTTCCAGCGGCTGGAACGAGCTACGACCTCAAGTGGTAATTGGCATGGCGCCGAAGCAAACAGCCGTCGCGGTTTATCAGCTGCAAAGCCATTACGAGTTGGTACGGGAAGACGGCACTCAAGTGGCAGTCGACTTTGGTTACACCGATGATTCAAGCGTGCTGCTGACGCAATATCCGCCGGAGTCCGTCGAGGTCGTCAGCGCATGTCCGCCACTGACGACAGACACCCCGGCAGAACCGGACATCGATGGCGCCAACGTTAGCGCACAGCCAGCCCCGGACCTGCCGGTTGCTATAGATAGCGCGCCATGATTTCGTCGACCACACCTTCCTTGCGCAACTGATCCAGCGCAGCCTGAAGCCTGGCGACGACTTCATCGGAGACGTCCTTGTTCAGCGCCAGGTACAACTCGGCACTGTTGAAGCGCAGCACGGTTTTCAGGCCGGTGACCCCATCCTGCCGCGCCAGATAGCGCCCGGCAGGATCACCGGTGGCCCACAGATCAATCTGACCATTGACCAGTTTCTTCGCGTTGTCCTGATCGCGCAGCACCACAATCGGCTTCAGGCCTTGTTTGGCCAACGTCTCGGCAATCGCATCGCCCTTATAGGCGCCAACCTTGTACTTGCGTGCGTCGTTGACAGTCTCGAGGGTGATCTTGCTGTCAGCCTTGGCCAGCATGATCCAGTCATCAGGGCCGATGGGACCAACCCATTTGAAGAGTTTTTCGCGGTCCGGCAGGCGCGCCATCACAAAAGCGCCATAACCGGGATTTTCCAGCGCGAGTTTATAGACTCGCTCCCATGGAAAACGCAGGGTCAGGCTATAAGTGACGCCGGCACGCTTGAACATTTCGCGCACGATATCGGCGGCGATGCCATTGATGTTCTCGCCTTTGGCGAAGTTCTTGCCATCTTTCGCCATGTTGTACGGCGGAAAGTTTTCGGTGAGGAGCACCAGATCGGTGTCGGGACTGGTTTCGGCGCGGGCCGTGTTGATGAGCAACATCGATGCACTGGCGAAAACAAGAAGCAGGCGTTTGATCATGTCGGGCTACCGGAATCCATGGCGTGCCCAAGAGTGCCTTGGGTGCGCCATGCTGTCCACTGGCCTGTACGGAGTCAATGCACTGCGCTCGAGTGACAAGCGTCAGCAGGACGATTTTTTCAGTTGTTTTTCAACCAATAAAGCCAGTTTTGAAGAGCCTGCAACTCACATTTTGCTACAGCGCCAACAACACCAAAAAAACGAATTAAATTAAAGTTTCAATAACAACCAACATAACTTTCAGTCTAGACCAAGGATCGGTCATGAGTTACAAATCAAAACTGACAACAACTCTCGCACTGCTAACAATTACATTCACGCTGACGTCTTGCGCATACAGTTTTCCGGAAGCCGCGGAGCCTGTTATTTTGAATAATGCTGACGGCCAGAACAATCATTTAAATGGCATCGGGCAGATCATCAAAGGAGACCGTCGCTATTGCACCGCTTTTCTTATCGACACCCGCGACTCTGACAATAACTCGAACGGCCCGGCGTATATCCTGACCAACGGACATTGCGCCTCAATCTGGATTGGAACAGCCGCTGATATGGCCTATCAGGGCCAAATGCAATTCAACTATTTTCAGGACACTCTGCTCGATGTCAGGCTTTACGACATTCATCAGGTCAAGTGGGCAAGCCTCGCCGGCACCGATGTCGCGGTCATGGAATTGAACACTTCGCTGCAAGCGGTGATCGACGACGGCATCAATCCACTCAAGCTGGGACGCAACGCGCCTGAAAAACCCGGGCCGGTCAATGTCATCGGCGCCCCCTTGAGCGCCCCGGGCCTCAGGCTTTCGTCCTGTACACAAGAGCCGGCAAACACCACGCTGATCAAGTACCTGACCGTCCATACCGATTATCAGAAGCAGGATTGCAAAGGCATCGAACCGGGCTCATCCGGCTCCCCGGTCATGGACATCGCAACACGGGAAGTCACCGGTGTGATGTCGGGAACCACCTACGGCATCACAGCAGACGATTTGTGCTTCTGGCATGGACTCTGTGCAAACCCTCCCCGTCAATCCATATTGCCTGACCAGGCCAGTCAAAGTTTTCCCATCGATTACCTGATGTCCTGCTTCTCGGCGGGTCGCTTCAACAGGGACGCAACTGCCTGTACGCTAAAGCCCGACTTTAACTTCAGAGCCAGAAACAACGCAGACGTTACTCTTTATAAAACCCCGGACAAAGGCCATGAAAATGGGCCAACCTGGGACGTCAGGTTTTCAATGAACACCGACTTCTTTCGTTTTAAAAATGTGCGCGATGCACAGGCCTGCTACTTACCAGAACACTACAGCGACCCGATTAATATCAGTGCCGGCCTTATTAATAAAACGATCGGCAGCGAAGCGGGTTTATATTATCTGTGCCTGATGGGTGTCGACTCAGTCGATCAAGAAATTATCGAGGGAAAACTGCGCAATGCACAAATTCTGCCGGCACGATTGGTCAATCCGGGAGGAATTCGACTGCCTGAACCAACCCCGCACATTAAACCTGGTACTGAAGATCTGTTGATCGAATACCGTGGAACC
The DNA here is from genome assembly GCF_018138145.1 of Pseudomonas sp. SCA2728.1_7. Taxonomy (NCBI): domain Bacteria; kingdom Pseudomonadati; phylum Pseudomonadota; class Gammaproteobacteria; order Pseudomonadales; family Pseudomonadaceae; genus Pseudomonas; species Pseudomonas sp. SCA2728.1_7. The sequence goes on from NZ_CP073104.1 coordinate 3,788,645, forward strand.
ACAGATCGCAATATCTGGACTCAGATATACGTTGGGGCTGTGAACTCAACGGACTGTGCCGCCATCGATTCCAGAAGTTACAGCAAGATAGACGACAGTTTTCTGGTACCCAACGATGCCCTGCCACTGACGCTGTGCAGCTACACCATGGATCGCGATTTCAATACGTCAACTGTGCGTACAGATACACTGCAAAAACCTTGAGCCGTCGCGCGTCAACAAGCCGGGCGGTGAATAACCCTCATGGAGTTCCGCCCGGTAGTACGCAAACTCAGCCTGATCAGCGCATGACGATGCCGCGTTTGGCCATGTAAGCCTTGGCTTCCTGCACGGTGTATTCGCCGAAGTGGAAAATACTCGCCGCCAACACAGCGCTGGCGTGGCCTTCGAGAATACCGTCAGCCAGATGCTGCAAATTGCCAACGCCACCGGAAGCAATCACCGGAATGCCCAGCGCATCGCTGATCGCGCGGGTGACGCCGAGGTCGAAACCGTTTTTCATGCCGTCCTGATCCATGCTGGTCAGCAGGATCTCGCCGGCACCGAGGCCTTCCATTTTTTTCGCCCACTCGACCGCGTCGAGGCCGGTCGGCTTGCGCCCGCCGTGGGTGAAGATTTCCCATCGCGGGGTTTCGCCAGGGCCGGAGACCTTCTTGGCATCGATGGCGACGACGATGCACTGCGAGCCAAAATGCTGCGCGGCTTCGCCAACGAATTCCGGGTTGAACACGGCCGCAGTGTTGATCGACACCTTGTCCGCACCGGCATTCAGCAGGTTACGAATGTCCTGCACGGTACGCACGCCACCGCCGACGGTCAGCGGAATGAACACCTGACTGGCCATGCGCTCGACGGTATGCAGCGTGGTGTCGCGGCCATCGACGCTGGCGGTGATGTCGAGAAAAGTAATCTCGTCGGCACCCTGCTCGTCGTAGCGACGGGCGATTTCCACCGGGTCACCGGCGTCGCGGATGTTTTCGAACTTCACACCTTTGACGACCCGGCCGTTGTCCACGTCCAGGCAAGGGATGATGCGTTTGGCCAGCGCCATGGTCAGTCCTCAGCCTTTGTACGAATCGCAGAAAGCTTGCGCTTCGGCGACGTCGAGGGTGCCTTCGTAAATCGCCCGGCCCGTGATGGCGCCGATGATGCCCGGCGCCTTGGCGTCGAGCAGCGACTTGATGTCACCCAGATTGTGGATACCGCCGGAAGCGATCACCGGAATCTTGGTGGCTGCGGCCAGGGCAGCGGTGAACGGTACGTTGCAGCCTTGCATCATGCCGTCTTTGGCGATGTCGGTATAAACGATCGAGGACACGCCGTCGGCTTCAAATTGCTTGGCCAGATCAATGACTTGTACGGTGCTGATTTCAGCCCAGCCATCGGTGGCGACGAAACCGTCTTTGGCGTCCAGACCGACGATGATCTTGCCCGGGAACGCACGGCACGCTTCAGCGACGAACGCCGGATCTTTAACGGCTTTGGTGCCGATGATCACGTAGCTCACGCCTGCCTTGACGTAGTGCTCGATGGTTTCCAGCGAACGGATGCCGCCACCGATCTGGATCGGCAGGGTCGGGTAGCGTTTGGCGATTGCGGTGACCACTTCGCCGTTGACTGGCTGGCCTTCGAAAGCGCCGTTCAGATCGACCAGATGCAGACGGCGGCAACCGCCCTCCACCCACTTGGCAGCCATGCTCACCGGGTCATCGGAGAACACTGTGGAATCTTCCATGCGGCCCTGGCGCAGACGTACGCAGGCACCGTCCTTGAGATCGATAGCGGGAATAATCAGCATCTGGCAAACCTTCAAATTTGAATGTTCAGCTTGGCTCGGAAATCAGTTTTTCTCGAGCGCCCACAGGTCGCTTTCGATGCTTTCAAACCGCTCTTTGAGGTTGGTCTGCACATCGAAAATCGCCCTGTTGTAATAGTGCGGAGCAATTTCGCGGGTAAACAGCTCAAGAATTTCCGCCGCTTCGAACGAACCCAGGTCCAGTTCGAAACGGTCTTCCATGAACCGCTGAATCTTGCGATTGGCCTCGTTCTCCTGTTCGGGAGTGAGGGTCAGGATCGGCGGTTTGGATTTCTTGGCAGCCATTTACCAGCGACCGTCCCACGCGGCGAAGTTCTGCAGCAATTGCAGGCCATGGGTATGGCTCTTCTCCGGATGGAACTGCACGGCGAAACGCGAACCATCGGCCAGCGCCGCAGCGAAATCGACGCCGTAATGACCGCCACCGACCACCTGCCGCGCGTTGGCGGCGGCAATGTAGTAGCTGTGCACAAAGTAGAAACGCGCCATGTCCGGAATGTCATGCCACAGCGGATGGCTGACTTTCTGCTGCACTTCGTTCCAGCCCATGTGCGGGACTTTCAGGTGCTCGCCGTCTTCATGCAGGTCTTTGCCGAAGAACTTCACCGCGCCCGGGAACAGGCCGATGCAGTCGACGCCGTCGTTCTCTTCGCTGGTGTCGAGCAACGCTTGCATGCCGACACAGATACCGAGGAACGGACGATCCTGACTGACTTCACGCACCAGCGAATCGAAGCCGAGGCGACGGATCTCCGCCATGCAGTCGCGGATCGCGCCAACACCGGGGAACACCACGCGGTCAGCTTCGCGAATCACCGCCGCATCGCTGGTGATCAGCACTTTACCGGCGCCGACGTGCTCCAGAGCCTTGGCCACCGAGTGCAGGTTACCCATGCCGTAATCGATAACTGCAACCGTCTGCATTACAGAACGCCTTTGGTCGATGGCATTTGCCCGGCCATGCGCTCATCCAGCTCGACGGCCATGCGCAGCGCGCGGCCGAAAGCCTTGAACACGGTTTCGATCTGGTGGTGGGTGTTGGTGCCACGCAGGTTGTCGATGTGCAGGCTGACCAGTGCGTGGTTGACGAAGCCCTGGAAGAATTCCTGGAACAGATCAACGTCGAAGCCGCCCACGGTGGCGCGGGTGTACGGCACGTGCATCTGCAGGCCTGGACGACCGGAGAAGTCGATCACCACGCGCGACAGCGCTTCATCGAGCGGCACGTAGGCGTGACCGTAGCGACGGATGCCTTTTTTATCGCCGATGGCTTTGGCAAATGCCTGGCCGAGGGTGATACCGACGTCTTCCACCGTATGGTGGTCGTCGATATGCAGATCGCCCTTGCATTCAATATCCAGGTCGATCAACCCGTGACGGGCGATCTGATCCAGCATGTGCTCAAGAAAAGGAACACCGATATCAAATCGGGCCTTTCCGGTGCCATCAAGGTTGATCGAGGCTTTGATCTGGGTTTCCAGAGTGTCGCGCTCGACAGACGCCTTACGTTCGGCCATCACCAGCTCCGCAAAATCATTGGGCGAAAAAGGCAGCCATTATAGGCACGCGGGGCCGAAACAGAAACACGAGAGGTGAGATGGCTGACGGATAGAACGCCCGGCTGTCGCGGGTAGACATGTCCATACAAGCCATTACAGGCAGCGCAAAAACAAATGTGGGAGCGAGCCTGCTCGCGAATGCGGTGGGTCAGCCAACATTTATGTCGACTGACACTCCGTCTTCGCGAGCAGGCTCGCTCCCACAGGTTCGGTGTTTATTCAGCTAACACCTTAGTGAAACAGTACCGCCGTCTTCTGCAGGGTCACCCACACACCCCACGCCAACGGAATACCCACTGCCAACCACGCGGCGATTGCCAGCGGCTTGCTGCCCGGCGCGGCGTTCCACTCCAGAACGGTGCTGGCATCAGCACCTTTGTCGTGACCCAGCGCCTGTTCGGCGGCCAGTTCCGCGTCGGTCATGAAGTACTTGTCGGCCACCGGACGCACCAGCAGGTTGCACAGGAAGCCCAGCACCAGCAGGCCGGCGAGGATGTACAAGGTGATGTCGTAAGCGGCAGCGCGTTCTACGCCGATACTCAACTGATATTCACGCAAGTAGTTCACCAACACCGGACCGAGCACGCCAGCGGCAGCCCAGGCAGTCAGCAGGCGACCGTGGATCGCACCAACCATCTGTGTACCGAACAGGTCCGCCAGATAAGCCGGCACAGTGGCAAAACCGCCGCCGTACATCGACAGAATGATGCAGAACGCCGCCACGAACAGCGCAACGTTGCCCAAATGGCCCATGTTCGGAATCAGCGCGTACAGGGCAAAACCCAGGGCGAAGAACACGAAGTAGGTGTTTTTGCGCCCCAGGTAGTCCGAGAACGAGGCCCAGAAGAAGCGGCCACCGATGTTGAACAGGCTCAGCAGACCGGTGAAACCGGCAGCAATCGCGGCGATCGAGGCCAGTTGCCCGGCATCGAGCTGGCCAAACGGCACATCAACACCCAGCAGCTTGCCGCCAAACACCTCCTGCAGCAGTGGCGAAGCCATGCCGAGGATGCCGATACCGGCGGAGACGTTCAGGCACAGCACCAGCCAGACCAGACGGAACTGCGGGGTTTTCCACGCCACATTCACGTGCACGTGGCGATGAGTGATCATCGAATTGGAAGCCTTTTTCGCCGGAGCGGTCCAGCCTTCAGGTTTCCAGCCGGTTGGCGGCACGCGGTAAGCCAGAGCGCCGCCGATCATGAACACAAAGTAGATAGCAGCCATGGCCACGAAGCTCTGCCAGACGCCAACACCTTCAGCCGAGCCAAAGTGGCTCATCAGCGCGGTTGCCAGCGGTGCACCGACCATCGCGCCGCCACCGAAGCCCATGATCGCCATGCCGGTGGCCATGCCGCGCTTGTCCGGGAACCACTTGATCAGGGTCGAAACCGGCGAGATATAGCCCAGACCCAGACCGATACCACCGATCACGCCGGAGCCGATCCACATCAGCCAGATCTGGTGGGTATAAATACCCAGCGCCGAAATCAGCAGACCGCCGCACCAGCACAGTGCCGATACCACACCGGCCTTGCGTGGCCCTGCGTGTTCCAGCCAGCCACCCCAGATCGCTGCCGAGCAGCCGAGGAAGATGAAGAACAGCGTGTAGATCCAGCCGAGCATCGAGATCGGCCAGTCGCATTGCGACGAGAACACTTGTGCGATGAAGCTCATGTCCGGTGCGCAAGCCACCGGAGCAGTAACGCCCAGCGCCTTGGACAGCGGCAACCAGAACACCGAGAAGCCGTAGGCCATGCCGATGCACAGGTGGATGGCCAGAGCGGCCGGTGGGACTAGCCAACGGTTGAAACCGGGCTTGGCGATGATGCGTTCCTTGGACAGGAACGCGGGCTGATCGGCTTTGAGGCCGTCCGCCGTGATGCTCGTGCTCATTGTGTATCCCCCAATTATTAGTATGGTTCGCCAGCCACTGTTCACCCCCGGCCTTTATGCACGCAGGCATGACCGTTTTTTTGGGTGAAGCTCCTTGAAGGCGCGACGTTAAGTCGCAGAAGGACGGACGAACGGGCGAAGGTTACCATTTGCACGTGACAGAAAAACCAAACTGATATCACCTTTTTTATGTCATCTGTTCTCGTACCACTCAGGAAGACGCCATGCCGATCGTTGTCCAAGCCCTGAAAGACGCCAGTTATCAGGATCAGCAGGATTTGCAGAAGATTTATCGCGATGCCCCGGAATGGCTGCTCGCGCCGTTTTCCGGGGAGGCTGAACTGATCGAAAGCGCCCTCGCAGACGGGACTTTGATTGCCGGACGCTTCAACGATCGCCTGCTTGGCGCAGCGCGTCTGCAAAAGCACCACGACGTTTGGTACTTGTCCCATTTATGCGTACGAAAAGTTACCCGCCGCCGTGGGGTAGCCGAGCGGCTGGTGAACCAAGCGCGGAAAATGGCGTCGCAATCGGGGGCCGAACTGCGTTTGCTGGCTCCTATTGGACAATTTGAGGCTCAGGCACTCGCCGCCAAATTGCAGGTGCCGCTGGAGGTCCTGGCAACATGACGTCACAGCGAACCGGGTGGTTGCAGCGCTATACTCCCCGGCTAAATTACGAATTCGACTAACTACAAGGACTCGCCCATGAAAGCGTTCGGCAAAATCCTGGGTCTGGTACTTCTCGGGCTGTTGCTGATCATTGTGGCGGCAGGCTTTGCCCTGACCCACCTCTTCGATCCCAACGACTACAAAGACGAGATCCGCCAGATAGCCCGCGACAAGGCCCACATCGAGCTGACGCTCAATGGCGATATCGGCTGGAGCCTGTTCCCATGGCTTGGCCTGGAATTGCACGAGGCCAGCGTCGCCACCCTGGTCAAACCTGCCGAACCGTTTGCCGATTTGCAGATGCTCGGTCTGTCCGTGCGCGTGCTGCCGCTGCTGCGCCGCGAAGTGCAGATGAGCGACGTGCGCGTCGAAGGCCTGAACCTGCGCCTGAACCGCGACAAGGACGGCCACGGCAACTGGGAAGACATCGGCAAGGTGCCCGCACCCGCCGGTGCGACGCCGCCAGCTGCTACCCCGGGCCAGCCGGCCAGCGAAGCCCCTGTTGCAGTGGAAAAACCGCCGCAGCCGATCCGCCTCGACATCGACAGCCTGACCGTCAACAACGCCCGTGTTGAGTACAACGACGAGAAGACCGGCAAGCAATTCAGTGCCGAAAGTATCCAGCTGAGCACCGGCCCGGTACACGATTCGACGAATATCCCGGTGAAAGCCACTGCCTTCCTCGGTACCAATCAGCCGGTTCTGCGCGTGCGTACCGAACTCACCGGCGAGCTGCGTATCGAACGCGCCCTGCAACGCTACAAGTTTGAAGACCTGAAGCTTTCCGGCGAACTGGCTGGCGATCCGTTGCAAGGCAAGACCATGACCTTCGCCGCTCAAGGGCAGTTGTTGCTCGATAAAGCTGCGAACGTCGCCGAATGGACTGGCATCAAGATCTCCGCCAACCAGTTGCGCGCATTGGGCGAGCTGAAAGCCAACGACCTCGACAAGACCCCGCAGATCACCGGCGGCATCTCCATCGCCCAGTTCGATCTGGCGAAGTTCGTCGACAGCGTTGGCCAGAAGCTCCCGGCCATGGCCGAAGGCAGTCTGAGCAAGGTCGAACTGGTCAGCCGCGTAGCGGCCACGCCAACCAGCATCGCCTTCGACAACATCAACCTGAAACTCGACGACAGCAGCTTCAGCGGCCGCATCGCCGTCGAAGACTTCGCCAAGCAATCGTTGCGGGCGATCCTCAAGGCTGACACGTTCAACGCTGACCGTTACCTGCCACCAAAATCGGAAAAAGCCGTCAACGCCACACAAACGCGCCAGGCCGAAGTCGCCAGCACCGAAGCCGATGCGATGGTTGGTGCCGGCTCCACGCCTCTGCCGGACAAACCAAGCAAAACCGCCTGGAGTACCGAGCGCCTGTTGCCGGTTGAACGCCTGGCCAAACTCGACGTCGATGCCGATCTGACCTTTGGCCAACTGACCCTCGACAAACTGCCAATCCAGAACGCAGCGCTCAAGGCTAGCGGCCAGGGCGGCTTGCTGACCCTGACCAACCTGAGCGGCGAGTTGTACAACGGTGGTTTTGCAGCCAACGGCACCCTCGATGTACGCCCAAGCGCTCCGGTACTGAACCTGCAGACCAAGCTCAATCGCGTGCCTGTAGAAAAAATCCTCGAAAGCCAAGGCAAGAACCCTCCCGTCAAAGGTCTGGTGACCCTCACCAGCAACGTGACCGGCAGCGGCAATAGTCAGCAGGCATTGATCGACACGCTGAACGGCAACGCCGGTTTCGTGATCAACAATGGTGTGCTGCTCAACGCCAACCTTGAGCAGCAACTGTGCAAAGGCATCGCCACGCTCAACCGCAAAACCCTCAGCGGCGAGCCACGCGGCAAAGACACGCCGTTCCAGGAACTCAAGGGCAACCTGACCTTTCGCAACGGCATTGCCAGCAACCCTGACCTGAAAGTGCGCATCCCCGGCATGACCGTCAACGGTGACGGCGACATCGACCTGCGCGTGCTCGGCATGGACTACCGCGTCGGCATCATCGTCGAGGGCGACACCAGCGCCATGCCGGATCCGGCGTGTCAGGTCGGCGAAAAATTCGTCGGTGTCGAATGGCCGCTGCGCTGCCGTGGCCCGCTGGAGCTGGGCGCCAAGGCCTGCCGCGTCGACAACGATCGCCTCGGTCAGGTCGCAACCAAACTGGCCGGCGACAAGCTCAGTGAGAAGATCGACGAGAAACTCGGTGACAAGGTCAGCCCGGAATTGAAAAACGCATTGAAGGGGCTGTTCAAGCGATGAGAGCGGAGCAATTTTCCACGGCGGTGCTGGATTGGTTCGACCGCCACGGCCGCCACGATCTGCCTTGGCAGCAGGACATCAACCCGTACCGGGTGTGGGTGTCGGAGATCATGTTGCAGCAGACCCAGGTCAGCACCGTGCTCAACTATTTCGACCGTTTCATGGCCGCGCTGCCGACGGTCGAAGCGCTGGCCGAAGCCCCCGAAGATGAAGTGCTGCATCTGTGGACCGGGCTCGGTTACTACACCCGCGCACGCAATTTGCAGAAGACCGCGAAGATCGTCGTCAGCCAGTACGGCGGCGAGTTTCCGCGTGACGTTGAAAAGCTCACCGATCTGCCGGGCATTGGCCTGTCCACCGCTGGCGCCATCGCCAGCATCAGCATGGGCCTGCGCGCGCCGATTCTCGACGGCAACGTCAAACGCGTGCTGGCGCGTTTTACTGCGCAAGAGGGTTACCCCGGCGAGCCGAAGGTCGCCAAACAGCTGTGGGCCAACGCTGAGCGCTTTACGCCGCACGATCGGGTCAATGCCTATACCCAGGCGATGATGGATCTTGGCGCAACACTCTGCACCCGCAGCAAGCCGAGCTGTCTGCTGTGCCCGCTGGAGCGTGGCTGCGAAGCGCACATGCTCGGCCTCGAAACTCGCTACCCGATTCCCAAGCCGCGCAAAGCCATCCCGCAGAAGCGCACGCTGATGCCGATGCTCGCCAACGGCGACGGCGCGATTCTGCTTTACCGCCGACCCTCAACAGGTTTGTGGGGCGGCCTGTGGAGCCTGCCGGAACTCGACGACCTCGACGACCTGCAACATCTCGCCGATCAGCACTCGCTGACCATGGGCGAGCAGCAGGCGCTGCCGAGCCTTGTCCACACCTTCAGCCATTTCCAGCTGTCCATCGAACCCTGGCTGGTTCAGGTGCAGGAGGCCGCCCATCACGTGGCCGAGGCCGACTGGCTCTGGTATAACCTCGCCACCCCGCCGCGCCTGGGCCTCGCCGCCCCGGTCAAAACCTTGCTCGAACGCGCGGCCGCCGTCTTGAATGCAGGAGAGTCACCATGACCCGCACCGTAATGTGCCGTAAGTACAAAGAAGAACTGCCCGCGCTGGACCGCGCTCCTTTCCCGGGCGCCAAAGGTCAGGATATTTTCGACCACGTCTCGGCCAAGGCCTGGGCTGACTGGCAGAAACACCAGACCCTGCTGATCAACGAAAAGCGTCTGAACATGATGAACGCCGAAGACCGCAAATATCTTCAGGGCGAAATGGACAAGTACTTCTCCGGCGAGGAATACGCCAAGGCCGAAGGCTACGTTCCGCCTGCAGAGTAAACCCCGCAAAATCGGGGGTCGGATCGTAAGCGACGGAATTAATTTAAGAAATTTTAAAAAAGTCGTTGACGTAAATCCGAAAAACCCTTTTAATGCGCCCCGTTGCCCAGATAGCTCAGTCGGTAGAGCAGGGGATTGAAAATCCCCGTGTCGGCGGTTCGATTCCGTCTCTGGGCACCAAATACCGAAAACCCTGAATCGCAAGATTCAGGGTTTTTTTATGCCTGCGATTTGATAAGCCGCACCTCACCTCCTCTTCCAGTACTTTTGCTGGCCATTATTTTGATGTTAGGCTCCGTCAGCTTTTTCCGGCAGGTCATTGCTGACTGTCGAAAATAATCGCCGAGTACTTCAGTCCTGACGACCGGCATTTAACGCATTACCCGAATAACGCACTCCGCGCCCGGAACCCTCGGAACCTACCGAGGTTATTGCAGGCAGCAGGAGAGTTGCGTCTGCGAGCAGGATCGCTCGCAGAACCAAGCCCCCTCATCAAGTTGTCATGGAGGACAAGACCTCAGCGCAGGTCATCTGCTGTTGTTTCAACTGTCAGGCAAGCGACAGCAAACATTGACCCGGCATTCAACACTTGTGTGAACTGTCGCGTCACAGCGCCCTGTGCCCTCCCGAAAAAACCAGACCTGTATCAACTCGCCCACGTCCGGATCTGTGCGCGCGCTCGGCACGCATTGAATCATCGAAACAGCCAACAGCTCCCACAAAAAATATAACGGGAGCCGATACGACAGGGATGTAACCAATGACCGAAGTCCTACAACAAACCAATAAAACCGTTGAGTCTTTAGTTGAACAGGAAGTCAGAACTTTCAGTTTTGACACGCAACAAGCCAAGCTGCTGCACACCTTCTCTGAAGAACTGGCAGCCATGGGCGGGCCACAAGTCGCCGGTGCCAAGTCCAAGGCCTCGCTGGCAGCGACCGAGTTGAAGTTTTCGTTTTCCAAAGGTCAATGTGAACTGCTTGGCGCTTATTCCGACGGCTTGGTTTCCCTGCTGATTTTTGAGGGGATGCAAACATTCACCGAGACCAGCCCACCGGATGAACTTCCCGAGCTGGTCGCTCTGGAGAATCGTCACGACGTACTGTGTCTGGCGGCACGTAATCAGATTCTGTTGAAACTGGTGGATAACAGCTCCTTTGCCTACGACATGGACAACGAAGGCAAACTGGTCCGACTCGTCGCTAACTTCAAGGGCGGCGGACTGACCAAAATCAATGACGAACCGGAAATCAAAGAGCTGAGTTCTCACTCCGGTCTCGCGCTCGGCCCGCACACCGAAGCGCCGTACTGGTGCGCTGTGAACGCGCAGGACGGGCATTCGCCCTCGCCCTCGTCGTTGATCCTGTCGGCGCTATGGAATCCAAGCCTGGAGCCCACCTCGGTGATTCCATTGCCACCCCTGCTGGATGAAATCGGCGTCACCGGATGCCTCGCACTCACAACGGGCAGCTTCCAGTTCACCCGCAGCGACTCTTTCGTCAGTGGCAAGGGCGAGGATGGCCGTAATGTTTCGATTCTGGAGTTCGATGACAACGTCGGATTCGCCGCGCGATTCAACTCGTACCGTTTTTCGGTCAACGACAACGCCTCGGACTTTGTCAAAGAGGCGTACTCCGCGCTTTGCCAAAGCGTGGGTAAAGCAACACCGGTGCAATACACACTGACGCAAGAGTCGGCCATGGTGATCAATAACGTCCGGGCGCTGCACTGTCGCGATGTCATCAAAGACAACCGACGTGTATTGGTGCGCATCTTCGGCCTGTCGAAGTTCTCATCCCCCATTGTCATCTCAGACGATCCGCTGCTGATTCAGGGCTGATACTTAGCGCACGTCGAAGCTGCAGCATGGCCAGTCATGTGGATGTCTGGCCAATAACTATAAAAGGGAAAATGTAATGGCTTGGGATGTAATTGGCATGTTGGCGCTTGTGGCTTTTTGCGCCGGTTTTTTTGATGCGATTGCCGGGGGTGGTGGATTGATTACTTTGCCTGCCTTGTTTCTGGCCGGTGTCGACCCGATCAGTGCGATTGCCACAAACAAGTTTCAGGCCGCGTCGGCGACTATTTCAGCCACGGTCACGTTCGCTCGCAAAGGCATGATTGAGTGGCGCGAGGGGCGCTTCCTGGTTATCTGCGCGTTCCTGGGTGGCGCCAGCGGGGCACTCTTGGTCAGTTCTATTGATAAGCGCTATCTGGAAGTGTGCGTACCCGTGATGCTTATTCTGGTGGCGATCTACTTTGCGCTCTCGCCGAAACTGGCCAATGAGGATCGACGCAAGAGAATCGGCATTCTGCTCTTCTCGTTCACCGTGGCGCCGATCCTGGGCTTCTACGACGGTATCTTCGGCCCGGGTGTAGGCTCGTTCTTTATCGTTGGTTTCGTGCTGCTCTGCGGGCTTGGCATGATGCGGGCCATGAGTTTCACCAAACTGGCCAATGCCTCCTGCAATCTGGGTTCGCTGTCTGTCTTCATCACCAAAGGCGTGATCATCTGGCCGATCGCAATTGCCATGGCTCTGGCAGCTTTCCTCGGTGCACAACTGGGCGCAAGAGCGGCCGTCCGCGTCGGCCCACGCTTGATCAAACCCATGTTGATCGTGGTCTGCTGCGCCCTGGCGATCAAGCTGCTGAGCGTGGAGACCAATCCATTGCGCGTTGCGGTCCTGCACACCCTGGCAGCCCTGTGATCAATCGGTTGGCGCTGACCGGCGCGTCGCGACTTCGCTCTCGGTTGCAGTTTGACGAGGCGCCAACCGGCCCTGAGTTTTTCTTTGCGCAAACCTTCGCCGGCTACCAATTGGAAGGTCGCGTATTGGCCGGCTCCGCCGCGCAAGCGTCAACACCGAAGGTGCTGGCCATTCACGGTGCCCGCTCTGACTATTCGCGACTCAACGCCATCCTGTATCCCTTGCAGGCGCAGGGAATTGCCAGCCTGAGCTTCAATCTTTCCGGCCACGGTCCAAGCGCTGAGCTCGCCCTGGAGGAGACTTCACTGACGCACAACCTTCAGGAGGCTTTGCAGTTTGCCGGTCATCTTGGCGGCGAACTCAGCACGGTGATCGGCCATAGTCTGGGGGGCGCACTCGCGCTCAAGGTGGCGCAAGCGCATCGCGCTTCAGTCAGGCGCATCGTGCTGGTCTGTCCGGCCCTGTACGCGGAGGCGGCCTGGCAGCAACCGTTTGGTCCACCGTTCAAACGTGCCATTTCTGTGCCTTACGGTTTTCTCGACTCGACATCGCTGGAGTTCCTGCGCACGTTCGACGGCGAGGTCTTGCTGGTGATCGGCGAGTACGACGGTCTTCAGGCAACTGCTTTTGGCGGGATCGCCGGGACGTCTGCCGGGGCGCAGCAAATGGGCGCGCGCGCGATCAACAGCGCGATTCCGTATGAAGTCATCCAAGCCGTTGAAAAGAGCCTGGCCCCCCACCAGCTCAGAAAAATCGTGCTGCCGGGGTGTGACCACGCTGTATCGACGTGGCTCAGGGAAAACCCGCCACGCGCAATGGAATTGGCGAGCCAGATAGCGCAGTTCATCAATACCGGAAACAGGTCCCAAGCGTCATGAACCAAAGGAAAACCCGCGTCCCCCTGCCCCACCCGCCGCCCTATCGCCCAAGTCGGGTGACTTACTGGCTGACTGTTCTCGTTGCTCTGCTGATTACTGTCGCCATTGGGTTGTCGATCTGGATGCTGATCGACAGCTGGATCACCGGCTCTATCACCACCAACAATCGCGGCCCGCGCAGCACTTACACCCTGGCCCTGCAGCCTCGGCGGTTCTGGTTCGAGTTTTTCTGGCAGAGCGTTGGCACAGTGTTTCTGCTGGCAGTGGGAGTGTTCGGCGTGTGGATCTATCGCAAAGTGCAAGAGCCCGTGCACACGCCGAAGAGCAAGCGCCGCGCAAAGAAAACCTAAAGCGTATTGATGTAATCCACCGGCAGCAAAACCGTGTCCAGAGCGGCATCCACTGGCAGGGATACGACGGTGATAACCGGACAGACAATCATCATGTAACAGACGATCGCCGCCGGCATGCCATCGCTACCACCACCACGCACACCCAGCAGGTGAAGGCTGCCATCAACCCCTCGGTAATACTGGGCATCGGACAGGCCGTCATTCAAGCGCCCGATAAACGTTCCGCAGCCGCTCAACTGCAATACCAGGCCGATGACACAAACCGCACGCAAAATCCCTTTCAAACCAGCGTTTCCTTACGTCACAAAGATGAGGCGCGGGATTGTACGCGCGCCTCGGCTTCGCCATCACATCCATCGCTATCCAGCGTCATTCCAGTGGAACACCAGATTGCGCGGAACGCCTGCACCAACGTCTGTCACGTCGCGCCGCGTTTCGCCTTTACGCGTGGCCACCACCGTGTACTTGCCGGGCGGTAGTTGCACGTATACCAACGGGCCCGTCTGGTTAAGCGTCAGTAGGGTTTGCCCTGGCGACTTTTCAATCATCACATCGACATCAGCGGTGTACTCGTCTTGCGCGCCCACAGCGAACGTCATGTGCAGGTTGTAACCGCCGGTTTGTTGAATGGCCTTCGCCTCATCCTCACCGATCCCGCCGGCCAGATAAGTGACGCCGTTCTGTTGTTGCTGCTGAACTTGCACCCCGGCACTGTCGACAGGGTCAAGACTGGCTGCCTGCAACATCACCGGAAACAGCAATGCAGCGACGGCGGCGATGGGCAGCATGAATGAAAGAACGCGTTTCATGATCACGACTCCCGGGTTCTTGCAGAACCCAACCGTTACTCCTTTTAGATTTTTCGTATCGGGGCGGGTTTTAGATTGTTTGGAACTTGGCACGTGTACGAAATGGACTACAGGCCATTACTCTCTGACGCCTCTTTCAGCGGCAACGTCCTGCAACATCAATCCCTTCTTCCGTCCCATTTAACCGGCTCGCCCGACATACCCACGCGGCGACTCTTGGCATGCTTTGACGCCTGTATCCAACGATGTGGAAGAGCCGATGAGCCCGCTAAAACCTGCTGACACGCAAGACCCGAAAATCGATTCGTTGCTGGGGGAGCTGGGCGAACTGATTCGCCAGGCGCGGCAAAAAGTGCTGCGTGCGGTGGATACGATTCAAGTGCAGACCTGCTGGCAGATCGGCAGGCATATTGTCGAGTTTGAACAAGAGGGAGCCCAGCGTGCGGGCTATGGAAAACAGTTGCTCGTGTTGTTGGCGAAAGATCTGACGGCGCAATTCGGAAAGGGTTTTGACGCTTCCAACCTGCGTTATATGCGCCTCTTTTATCAGGCGTTTCCAATTCGTGACGCACTGCGTCACGAATTGAGTTGGACCCACTATCGTCGGCTTTTGGGAATAACCAATGAAAAAGCCCGCCATTGGTACATGGATGAATGCGCCAACCTGAACTGGTCGAGCCGCGCCCTCGACCGCCAGATCCTCACGCTCTACTACGAGCGGCTTCTCATGAGTCGCGACAAAGCCGATGTGATCGAAGAAGCCACCACCAACATCGAAGCGCTGAAATGCAACCCGCGTGAATTCATTCGCGATCCCGTCATGCTCGAATTTCTCGGTCTGCCCTCGGCAGGCAAGGTCAGGGAAAGCGGTCTCGAACAAGCTCTTATCGACCATTTGCAAGGCTTTCTGCTTGAGCTGGGCAAAGGCTTTTCCTTTGTCGCCCGCCAACAACGCATCAGTACCGACGGCGTCGATCTGTACATCGATCTGGTGTTCTACAACTACCTGCTCAAATGCTTTGTGATCATTGATCTCAAACGCGGCAAGCTCAGCGCCCGCGATGTCGGGCAGATGGACATGTATGTGCGCATGTACGACGAACTCATGCGCAGCGAGGGCGACAAGCCGACAGTCGGGATTATTCTGTCTGCCGAGAGCAACGACTCGGTGGCGCGCTACTCAATGCTCAAGGGCAATGAGCAACTGTTTGCCAGCAGTTACAAGACGATCCTGCCGAGTGAAGAAGAGCTGCGTGCAGAACTCAATCGCGAACAGGCGTTGATCGAGGAGCGCAGGCTCACTCAATCCACCGAGTAAAACTTGCGGATTGTTGCCGGGCGGCGCTGAGACTATCGTTGTCAGCTTACTCTTCAAGGTCGAGCGTCATGAGCTGTTAGGACACGCCCACAAGGCAAGACATGCAGTCAGGGTCGCCAACCTTGACTGCCGAGCAAGGTGAGCCTTTCAAAGAAGCTGCCGCCGACGGTTTTGCACTTGGCGGTTTCACTTGGCGTCAGTTCTTGCCTGATAGCCAACGCCCAGTAGTGATCATCAGCGCCGCCACGTCGGTACATTGCCGCCACTACTCGCGTTTCGCGGCTTATCTGTTCGCAAACGGCTTCGACGTGATGACCTACGACTACCGCGGCATCGGCGAATCACGATCCGCGTCGATCAAAGGCTTGAACGCCTCGTGGACAGATTGGGGCGCACTGGATTTCGAAGCGATGCTCAAACGCGCGCAACGGGAGTTTCCCGGTCAGCCAATTGACGTCGTCGGCCACAGTTTTGGCGGTTGCGCGGCAGGGCTCGGCGAATCCGGGCGGGTTATCCGACGGCTGGTCACCGTTGGCGCGCAGTTCGCCTTCTGGCGCGATTACGCCCCCGACCAGCGCTGGCGCATGTTCGGCAAATGGCATGTGCTGATGCCGTTGCTGACGCTGTTCTGCGGCTTTTTCCCCGGCAAGCGACTCGGCTGGCTGGAAGATACGCCGAAAGGCGTTGTGCACGATTGGAGCACGCCTGCTGCACGTTACGAACTGCGCCCCAGTGGTCGCGCACTGATGAACAAGATCGGCGCCCTGCCCTTCGCCAACGTCCGCGCACAGACACTGGCGATCAGCATCAGCGACGATCCCTACGGCACGATTCCGGCCATCGAACGCCTGCTCGACTACTTCAATAACGCTGCAAAAACCCATCTGCGCATCGAGCCGCAGGACATCGGCGAACAACAAGTCGGACATTTCGCCTTTTTTCGCAGCGCATACCAAGCCACACTATGGCCCATCGCTCTGACCTGGCTGCAAACCGGCGCACTGGCACCCGACACACCGGGGCGGCAAGTCCCGCGCAGCTGAGCCCTCTCAACGCACGACGGAACACATCATGGCCTCCGCCAACAAGCAGCAAAAACGCGCCACCCGGGCCAAAGCCAAGGCCAAGGCCAAGGCCAAGCAGAATCGCACCAAACGCGCCGAAGCGCCGGTCGAGTTGGACCCGAACGATGATCGCATCGACTTCGAATCGGTGGATCTGACCGAACTGTTCAAGAAAATGATCGACGCCGAGAAGATCAGCCAGCAGGCCCTGTGCAGCGCGTTCCTCGAAGACCCGCTGCTGGAACTGGTTTACGAACAGGAAGGCGAAGAAGGCGCGATGGATTTCATCCTCGCCGCGCTGATCGAGTATCGCCAGTGGTCGCAGGAAACCGACGAGGCCGGCGCGCTGGCGTGGATCGAATCCCCGGCCTTCCAGGCCGACTATGTGGCGGCGTCCGACGCGATTGCCGCACAAACCCAACAGAAGAACTGAGTTCCCATGGCATCCCTGAACAAGCAACAGAAACGCGCCAAACGCGCCAAGGCCAAAGCCAAGCAAATCCGTATGGTCGGCCGCAAGCCACTGGAGCAGGACGAAGACCTCGACCACCTCGCCGAGCCGATCCCGGAATACACCCTGGCGATGTTCAGCAAAATGCGCGACGCCGAAGCCATCAGCCGCAACGAAATGCTGCTGACCCTGCTGCGCGAACTGGCGTTCGTCATCGTTGACCATCCAGAGCTGCTGGACATGGAAAACGCCGACAACGAAGGCATGGCCGCCACCCACCTGGCCGCCGACATGTTGATCGACTACCGCATGTGGGCCGAAGGCGTAACGATCGAAGAGGCCCAGGCCTGGCTGAGCGAACCGCAGTTCATCACCGATTTCGGGATTGCGCTGGATGCTTATGGCAAGTCGGTGGAAGCACGGGAAGGCAAGAGCGAATAAACAACGCTCGTAAACAAAAACGGCCGCTCGTCATCACTGACAGCGGCCGTTTTGCATTACGCGTAACGGATCAGTTCAACACCACCGCGCCACGTTTTTCCAGCTTGCGACGACGTGCTACCAGCAAACCGGCTGCCACCACCATCAGGCTCAGCAGGCCAGTCGCGAGGATTTCCACGCGATGGGCTTCCTGGAACAGCATGATGGTCAGGGCCGCGACGATGAAGATGATCACCGCGTAGGTCAGGCCCGGGAACAGCCACATGCTGAAGACGATTTTCTCGCCGCGCGCCATACGCTGTTTGCGCATGCGCAGTTGCGAGAAAGCGATCACCAGGTACACCAGCAGTGCGATCGCGCCGGAACTGGCCAGCAGGAATTCGAACACGGCGGCCGGGGCCACGTAGTTGGCGAAGGTGCACAGGAACGCTGCGCCGGTGGACAGCATCACCGCCCAGTAAGGCGTACCGCTTTTGTTGGTGCGAGTCGACATGGCCGGTGCATCGCCACGCTTGCCGAGGGAGAAGAGCATGCGCGACGAGGTGTACAGCGCCGAGTTCAGGCAGCTGGTCACCGCGACCAGAACCACAATGTCGACGATCATCTTGGCGTTAGGAATGCCCATGCGCTCAAGCACGGTCTGGTAGGAACCGAGGTTGGCCAGCGTAGGATCGTTCCAAGGCACCAAGGCCACAACGATGAAGATCGATACGAGGTAGAACAGGCCGATCCGCCAGATCACCGAATTGGTGGCCTTGGAGATCTGCTTGCCCGGGTTCTTCGATTCCGCGGCCGCGATGGTCACGATCTCGGTACCCATGAAGGAGAACATGGTAGTCAGGATTGCGCCCAATACCGCGCCCATGCCGTTAGGCAGGAAGCCGCCGCTGTCGAACAGGTGCGAAACGCCACTGACCTGGCTGTTCGGCAGGAAGCCGAAGATCGCCGCCAGACCGAGGATGATGAAGCCAATGATCGCCAGCACTTTGATCAGGGCAAACCAGAATTCGAATTCACCATAGTTCTTCACGCTGAACAGGTTGGTGATAGTCAGCAGCATGGTGATGATCAGCGCGAACGCCCAGATGCCAACATCAGGGAACCAGGCGTGCAGGATGGTTGCCGCGGCGTTGGCTTCCAGTGGAATCACCAAGACCCAGAACCACCAGTACAACCAGCCGATGGTGAAACCGGCCCAGTGCCCGATGGCACGGTCGGCGTAAGTCGAGAACGAACCGGTGTCCGGCGAGGCAACGGCCATTTCGCCGAGCATGCGCATCACCAACACCACCAGGGTACCGGCGGCGGCGTAAGCCAGCAGCACGGCAGGGCCGGCGGCAGCGATGGCGTGGCCGGAGCCAACGAACAGACCGGCGCCGATTACACCGGCGATCGACAACATGGTCACATGACGCGGTTTGAGCCCCTGTTCGAGGCCATTGGAGCTTGGGGTACTGCTCATCGAAACTACCTTTGCGAGGAAAGCGATTGCGTCCGGCCCGTCTGGAATTTTCTTTCTCGTAAAAAGAAACCAACGGGGCGTTCCGGATTCTGCACGCAATAAATGCGCCAAAATGTTTCAAACTCTTCTGGGCTGCGGTTTTGCGCGAGACCGGACAGTCATCGCAAGTCATTGAGATTAATGGCTATTCGCCAGAGCGTTACCCTGCGACTCACTTTCAGGACGAATTCGCGCACCAGAAACACACTGAAAAAGTGTGGGATGCACAATAAAAGGGCGATTCAGGAACGTTCGGCCGGATAGCGCTTCCAACACCCCGCCAAAGCTGGCAACATCGCGCCTTTTTTTACGCGACACCCGCGGGTTTGCACGATCAAACACCCGTTCGGTTGTTGATGGGGCGACAGTCTGCTGTGCCGATGCGACAACCTGCCACATGCCACCCGTTAACCGCTCGTAGCGCTGTTGGCTGCCATTGAAACGCTATGCTAGCTTGGCCGCCTCGCCAGGACGGCCATCCAACAGCTGGAGCGCAACATATATGAGGAACGCACATGGCTGAGGCCACGCCCGCGCTTGAAATCCGCAACTTGCACAAACGCTACGGACAGCTTGAGGTGCTTAAAGGCATCTCGCTGACCGCCCGCGACGGCGATGTGATCTCGATCCTCGGTTCCTCCGGTTCCGGCAAGTCCACGTTCCTGCGTTGCATCAACCTGCTGGAAAACCCGCACCAGGGCCAGATTCTCGTAGCCGGTGAAGAACTCAAGCTCAAGGCCGCCAAAAATGGCGAACTGGTTGCCGCCGATGGCAAGCAGATCAACCGCTTGCGCTCCGAGATTGGTTTTGTGTTTCAAAACTTTAATCTGTGGCCGCACATGAGCATCCTCGACAACATCATCGAGGCACCGCGCCGCGTGCTCGGCCAGAGCAAAGCCGAAGCCATCGAAGTCGCCGAAGCGCTGCTGGCCAAGGTCGGCATCGCCGACAAGCGCCACGCCTACCCGGCGCAATTGTCCGGTGGTCAACAACAGCGCGCGGCAATCGCCCGTACGCTGGCGATGCAACCGAAGGTTATCCTGTTCGACGAGCCCACCTCGGCGCTTGACCCGGAAATGGTTCAGGAAGTACTTAGTGTCATCCGCGCATTGGCCGAAGAAGGCCGCACCATGCTGCTCGTGACCCACGAAATGGGCTTCGCCCGTCAGGTCTCCAGCGAAGTGGTGTTCCTTCATCAGGGCCTGATAGAAGAGCAAGGATCGCCTCAGCAGGTGTTCGAAAACCCGCTTTCGGCGCGCTGCAAACAATTCATGTCCAGCAACCGCTAACGGAGCAACATGCATGCAGAATTTCAAGAAGGTCTTCCTGGCCGCCGCCGTCACCCTCGCGTTCAGCGCCGGGGCCATGGCTGAAACCCTGAAGATGGGCATCGAAGCGGCCTACCCGCCGTTCAACAACAAAGATGCCAGCGGCAACGTGGTCGGCTTCGACAAAGACATCGGCGACGCTCTGTGCGCGAAGATGAAAGTCGAGTGCACCGTAGTCACTTCCGACTGGGACGGCATCATCCCGGCCCTGAACGCGAAGAAGTTCGACTTCCTGATCTCCTCGCTGTCGATCACCGAAGAGCGCAAAGGCGCGGTCGACTTCACCGACCCGTACTACTCGAACAAGCTGCAGTTCATCGCCCCGAAAAACGTCGACTTCAAAACCGACAAGGACTCGCTGAAAGGCAAGACCATCGGTACTCAGCGCGCCACTCTGGCCGGTACCTGGCTGGAAGACACCTACGCCGATGACATCAAAGTCAGCCTCTACGACACCCAGGAAAACGCCTACCTCGACCTGACTTCCGGTCGTGTCGACGCGATCCTCGCCGACAAGTACGCCAACTATGACTGGCTGAAAAGCGACGCTGGCAAGAACTACGAGTTCAAAGGTGACCCGGTCGTAGAAAGCGACAAGATCGGCATCGCTGTGCGCAAAGGCGACCCCCTGCGTGAGAAGTTGAACGCTGCTCTGAAGGAAATCGTCGCCGACGGTACCTACAAGAAGATCAACGACAAGTACTTCCCGTTCAGCATCTACTGATCCTGACCTGTGGGACTGGCGCCGTGATGCAACGGCGCCGGCTCCCGACTTTGCCTGCCGCAATTTGAACAGAAACCCATGATTATCGACCTCTACGGATTCGGCCCGGCGCTCGCTGCCGGCGCGCTGATGACCGTCCAACTGGCCCTCACCGCCCTATGCCTGGGTCTGGTGCTCGGCCTGCTCGGCGCCTTGGCCAAGACTTCCCCGTACAAGCCGCTGCAATGGCTTGGCGGCACCTATTCGACCCTTGTGCGCGGCGTCCCGGAATTGCTCTGGGTGCTGTTGATCTACTTCGGTACGGTCAACCTGATGCGCGCCCTCGGTGAGTACTTCGGCAACCCCGACCTGCAACTCAACGCCTTCGCCGCCGGTGTGATCGCCCTCGGCCTGTGCTTCGGCGCCTACGCCACGGAAGTGTTTCGCGGCGCGATCCTCGCCATTCCCAAAGGCCACCGTGAGGCCGGCCAGGCCCTGGGCCTGTCGAAATGGCGGATCTTCACCCGGCTGATCATGCCGCAGATGTGGCGCATCGCCCTGCCCGGCCTGGGCAATCTGTTCATGATCCTGATGAAAGACACTGCGCTGGTCTCGGTGATCGGTCTGGAAGAAATCATGCGTCACGCGCAAATCGGCGTGACCGTGTCGAAACAACCGTTCACCTTCTATATGGTCGCCGCGATCATGTACCTGGGCCTGACCGTGCTGGCCATGACCGGCATGCACTTCCTGGAAAAACGCGCCGCTCGCGGCTTTGCGAGGAGCGCTTCATGAACTGGGAAGTGATCATCAAGTGGCTGCCGAAACTGGCGCAGGGCGCGACCCTGACCCTGGAGCTGGTGGCCATCGCCGTGATTGCCGGTCTGTTGTTGGCAATTCCGCTGGGCATCGCCCGCTCTTCGAAGCTGTGGTACGTGCGCTCGCTGCCTTACGCCTACATCTTCTTTTTCCGTGGCACGCCGTTGCTGGTTCAGCTGTTCCTGGTTTATTACGGACTGGCGCAGTTCGACGCGGTGCGTGAAAGCGCGTTGTGGCCGTACCTGCGCGATCCGTTCTGGTGCGCGACAGTGACCATGACGCTGCACACCGCTGCGTATATCGCCGAGATTTTGCGCGGGGCGATTCAAGCAATTCCGCCGGGCGAAATCGAAGCGGCACGAGCCTTGGGCATGTCCAAGCCGAAAGCGATGTTCTACATCATCCTCCCGCGTGCCGCGCGCATCGGCCTTCCGGCCTACAGCAACGAAGTGATCCTGATGCTTAAGGCCAGCGCGCTGGCCAGCACCGTGACTTTGCTGGAACTGACCGGCATGGCGCGCACGATCATTGCCCGCACCTATCTGCCGGTGGAGATCTTCTTCGCGGCGGGCGTGTTCTATCTGTTGATGGCTTACGTGCTGGTACGCGGCTTCAAGCTGCTGGAGCGCTGGCTGCGCGTCGATGCCTGCCAAGGGCGTTGATACTTCCTACGTGCTGACGGGCGAGGACTTACTCGCCCGCTTCACGGCGCTGGATGCTTTTTTGATTGAGCATCAGGCACTGTGGAAACCTCGACCGTTCACTCATCTTTCGCTTGCTTGGGAAGCGTCCTACCCGGAACTGGCCTTGTGGCTACGCGGGCGGTCGCTGGAAGAGGCGGAAAACGCTCACAACCAACCTGCTGATCTTGTTGATGCGCCGGAGCCGTTTGCTACATTGGCGGCATTGTCGGCTGAACTGAGTGCTGTTGGTGAGTTGCCGGGGCATGCGCTGGAAGCTGCGGGGCATCGGTTGAATGTCGATGTGCCGGGACGCAAGTGGCGGCAGATCGAGGCATTTGCCAGTCGTTTGTCCTTTGCCTCGCAGCCGACGCATTGGCTGGATTGGTGTTCGGGCAAGGGTCATTTGGGTCGGCGCTTGTTGGACTCGGGGCAACAACTGACTTGCGTTGAATACGACCCTCTGTTGGTCGCCAGCGGTCAGACCTTGAGTCAGCGTCATCACTTACATGCACTGCATGTCGAACAGGATGTGCTTGCGGCGGACGCCCCAGCCGTATTGAACGCCACCCATACACCCGTCGCTCTCCACGCCTGCGGGGATCTGCATGTACGTTTGATGCAACTGGCCAGCGCTGCAGGTTGCCAGCAAATGGCGATTGCGCCCTGCTGCTACAACCGCATCAGTCGCAGCGAATATCAGGCATTGTCCTGCGAAGGATCGGTATCGCTCCTACAGCTCTCGGTAGAAGATCTGGCGCTGCCGATGAGCGAAACCGTCACCGCCGGGGCACGCGTCCGACGCCAGCGTGACACCTCGATGGCCCGTCGTCTGGCCTTCGACCTGCTGCAACGGCAAGTGCGTGGCGTCGACGAATACCTGCCAACGCCCTCTCTGCCCAGCGCCTGGTTGGACAAAACCTTCGCCGATTACTGCCGCGATCTGGCAGCGCTGAAAGAGTTATCCACAATCGGCTCGCCAGATTGGTCCGCACTCGAAGCAGCCGGTTGGCAGCGATTGGCCGAAGTTCGCAACCTCGAATTGCTTCGCGGATTGTTCCGACGGCCGCTGGAGCTTTGGCTGAATCTGGATCGGGCGCTTTTCCTTGAACAACAGGGCTACACCGTACGCCTCGGCACCTTCTGCGACACCCCGCTGACTCCGCGTAATTTGCTGCTACTGGCCGAACGCGTTTAAAACATCACAGCCTGTGGATAACTCTGTTGATGGTTTTCCCATGGATCCAATATCTGCGCCTGTTTCGCTGCGTTAACAGCGCTGGTCATTTTTTGTTCACATGAATAAAAAACCTGTAAAACAGGGATTTGCGAACAAAATGAGAATGGCTTCACAAAACCCCGCCTGAGTCCGATTTCGTGGCTCTCAGTTGTGCATAAGCTGCCAATCAAAACGACATAACCGCCGAATAATGGGCTTACCGAGCGAATAATTGCGGCGCTCGAGAAAGCTGAAATTCAACTGTGCACCCTGTCAAACAGCCCTATCGTACGTAAGGCGCAAATCCTACGTTGCGCATTGCGCAGGGCTTAATTTGCTGCGATGCAAAAATAGTCTGAATTCAGGGGTTTACAGGATCTTCCCAATCGCTATAATCGTCGCCCACACGCCGGTATAGCTCAGTTGGTAGAGCAACTGACTTGTAATCAGTAGGTCCCGGGTTCGACTCCTGGTGCCGGCACCATACAAAACGAAGCCCCTGCAGAAATGCAGGGGCTTTGTTGTTTATGGGATGTTTATATTCCTGGCAGTTTTACCCTCGGTGAAAATAGCTTCTCCCCCCGCACTTCGCGCGATTAGCCACACTTCCTCTTACACACTTCGAAAGCGCGGACTTTGAACCAACGGTTCACATTTCCATCTTTATGCTAAATTATGAAATAGCAATAATTATGGTGTACACATAAAAAGGTGTAATCGTATGAGCAGCATTTTTCAGCGCCCAGAACTGGCCGAGTCAATGGCTAACCAGCTTCTCAATCCAGGTGTGCTCGACGAAGGTCTGCGCTCAGGTTTATTTCTATCTGGCCTGCGCCGCACAGGCAAAACGACGTTTCTGAGGAACGACCTTATCCCGGCCTTGGAAGAAGCAGGTGCTTTGGTCATCTACGTCGACTTATGGAGCGACACTCTGGCCAACCCGGCAACGCTTGTGCACAACGCCATCCGGGAAACCCTGAAAGATCTGCAAACGCCGGGCTCCTCTGCCTTGGAAACATTCAAGCGAGTCAGCAATGTTGAAATCGGCGCCGCTGGATTCAAGTTCGGCTTCAAACTCGACAGCATTGGCAACGTCGACGGCCCAACACTGGCGCAAGCACTCACCGAAGTCGTAGATCAAGCCAAGACGGATCTGGTGTTGATCATTGACGAGGTGCAGCACGCCATTTCCTCAGACGACGGCAATCAGCTGCTCCTGGCACTCAAGGCCGCCCGCGATGCAATCAACCCTCGTCCGAGAACGCCGGGATACTTTCTATTTATCGGAACAGGTTCGCACAGAGCACAAGTCAGCGAACTGACCGCCAAACGCAACCACGCCTTTTCCGGAGCCACGTCAGCAGCCTATCCATTGCTGAAAGGCGATTACGTTGAATTCCTGCTCAACCGACTCGCAATGACAGTGAAGAAGGACAAGTTGCCGTCCCTCGAAGCCGCTGTCGAAGCGTTCAACACTTTGGGAAATCGCCCTGAAGAAATGTTGAAGGCCCTACGCCAACTCTTGCAGCAAGAGGGCGAGCCCGATGTTTTCCTACCCGTAATAGCCAGCACATTACGCTCGGCCGCGGCGAGCATCGAGCTGGAAAAAGTCGAGCAACTGGGTAGCCTGGCTCAAGCCGTTTTCAACAAGATCGCCTCTACAGAAGGCGATGCTCGCGGAATTTTCTCCACTGACGCAGCGGCTGAGTATTCAAAGTCAGTCGGGCGAGAGGTGCGGGTCGAAGAGATTCAACCGGTGGTAATTGCACTGGTTGCCGAGAACATCATCATGCGACGCGGGCATGGGATCTACGCGATTACAGATCAGTTTGTTCAAGAGATCTGGTTGGAAGAGCGGGCTTTGATTGAGGGGAGTTAGGCTGCAGGCTGATTTTGATTCAGTACGGCATTTCTGCCGTGCAGTTAACGCAATCATGTAAGTGAGCCAGTTCGGGGCGAACGTCACTCCTCCGTCAAGATGACGAACTATCCACAGACGCAGAAAAGATCGGGCAAAGCGCTGTCGCCGACAGCAACCCAGGTAGCCAGAACCTTTAAGGCTACGCAACACAGTGATGGTTCTCCCAAAGTGCGATTAGCGTCCGGCGGCTCGCACGGTCACAGCGATGTGATGAATGCCTACTTTTATCAGTGTGCCCACTGCGGCAACTCATCCCCTTTCATAGCTGCCCTGCAGCAACCTATCCGCTTGGCCATTTCATTGCGCCAACCTGCGCCCGTCTCTTTCTCCCGGAAAGAGACGGGCGCTCCTACCGCTGCTGCAGCCCAACCCGTACGAGGCTTTGCGGCATTCCACCCCGTGACAATCGGCGTGACAAACACCGAAGTAATCAACAACAGCGATGCAGATGATGGTGCCACAGTCCAGGGAATGGGCTGCACCTGGCTGACAGTCAGGCATGCCCCGGTCATCGCTTCACTGCCTTCACCCGACTCAGGCTCTCGCGGCATTGGTCTCGTCAGCCAGTGCAGCCTCTACCCGCCCACTTCTTCGGAGGTGTTCAGGAGGCCAGATCATGAGATGCCCAAGCTCCCGGTCGTAAGGAGCCGTCAGTCCCGCGTAAGTGGACAACCCTAACGCTCCTGATCATGCGTTCGGCAATCAACCTCTCACCTCTGCACCTTTTTTCAAACGCTCGAATTTCGCTCAAAATAGAAAAACCCCTCCTCTTTTTTCAAGATTCCCCTCCCTCCGCCTTCGGTGCAAGACAAATGACAAGCTGACATTGACGTCGCCAAGCAATTCATGGCACTTTGAAATCACTAACTTGAATCCAATAAATGGACTGTTCTACTCCGACTCTTTGATGCCGAATAGTCGACAGCAGAGCTTAGAGGGATGCTTATGCCATGGCTGCAAACCGTGCTGGACGTTGAAATTAACGATCAAATTTCTTCTGACGACCGAACCACTCCAACAACATTTTTAGGTTGGCCAAGACAGACTGTTTTTACCGACGTCATAGAGGGTGGACAAGCGGATTTTGACGCACCAATCGGACACCTCAGTGGCGCTGATAGGGCGTTACTCTATGCAAAGTACAATCAAGTTAGACACTTAGACGAATTGAAACACGCTTTCCGTCAGCTATTTCAACCAGGGCAGAGCTATGGCGACCCTTTGATGATCGATCTCGGCTGTGGCCCTTTCACAGCCGGGCTATCTCTAGCGGCAACGCTAGGCAAAAACGACGTATTTGATTACTACGGCGTAGACCACTACCAATCGATGAGAGATCTTGGCCTGCGATTAGCTAACGCCACTCGGGCTCATGGCGGGTTGCACGATCGTACGAAGTACCAATTCCTGCAAGATTTGAATCAGGTAAATTTCGGCCCGATCCGAGGAAGCCTTACTCTGTTCGTCGCATCTTATTTGCTAGCGAGCCCAAATCTCAACATTGGAAATTTGGTACGAGACATGGTTAACGCCCACACCAGGGCAAGTTTGGGACCTGCCGCTGTGCTATATACTAATAGTGCCCGCGCAGAGGCCAGAGCCAAATTCCCAGAATTTAAAAAGCTTCTCATCGAAGCAGGGTTTAATTTAGTGATCGACCATATCGACAGGTTCACAGAAACAGTCAAAGCGCCCACGGATGTCCACTACGCTCTTTTCTTCAAGCCTGCGAATTTTAGTATTCGACGAGACAAAGCCCTATGAAACTTCCGTTGCTAGATGACCTTATTCATGAGCAATTGGATATCTACGATGCTGATCCCGAGACCCCATTGTTTGTCTTGGGACCACCAGGGTCGGGTAAAACTTCTCTGGCAGTACTCCGGATGCAGTTGTTACGCTCGCTAGGACATTCGTGCCTGCTCATTACAAAAAATCGATTGCTAGCTTCTTTGGGTTCACAGCTTGGGAATCAAGCCCTCAACGTAACCACCATGCACTCCTTTATTAGCAGCGATCACTCGCAAAGAATTGGCTGTTTCGCACCCGAGCCTTATGGGCCATTCATATACGATTGGCCTACGCTGCTATCCAACTACGAACGGGCCAATATTGAACCACAGTGGGATCATTTGGTGATTGATGAAGGTCAGAACCTACCCGCTGGATTCTTCGCATGGGCTGTACGTTATGGTGCAAAAACTGTCAGTGTGTTCGCGGACGAGGACCAAACCACCGATAGCCAAAGAGCTTCTATCGAGGATATTCTCGCTGCTCCTATGCCCGATCCGATCCGACTATCAGCCAACCACCGGAACACTCGCGAAATAGCTGCGTTGGCCGAACACTTTCACAGATCAAGCACTCTCCCACCTGCCGTGGTACAAAGGCCACGTAGCGGAGATATGCCACGCCTTGTAACATTTACACAATGGAGTGACGCAATATCTTCTATTGCAAATCGCTTGACCAACCGGGGCGGCTCAATTGGCGTTATCGTCTATCCAGTGTCGAAAGCGCAAGCGGTGCATCAGATGCTGAAATCTGCGCTGCCGCCTGAGACCCGAGTAGATCTTTACACCCACCGAATGCCAAAGGGAGCTGAACAGAATATCCACCCAATGAAGGCAGGAATCACAGTATTGACTGGCGAGTCAGCTATCGGCCTAGAGTTCGACAGCGTCTACCTGCAGGATCTTTCGCGCTCCCTACCGAGCGTTGACAAAGATCAATGCCGTCGCATGTATATGCTTTGCGCAAGGGCTCGTGACTCGTTGATACTATTGAATGAACCGTCGCCGCTGACAACAGCCCAACTCTCAAGCCTTCCTGACTCGACTCTACTCTCACGATGACCCAACCATCGCAGCCCAGCTTGACCTTACCCTTGCAGTTCGAAAATGAGCCGCACTCGACGGAAACCACACCTGCTGCGCCTATGAGGCTTGCTTTCTCAATGGACCATCGGGCCTGGCTTAGCTTGCTGGCGGAGGAGTGGTGGCCTATAAGAAGAGATTTAGTTTGGGTCCGATTTGGTATAGACCAACCAGTGCAGACGCCTATAGCTGATGATCGAATAGAGGTGCTTGCCTGGGTCGATCCTCAAAAGCTGCCCAGCGACGCAAAAGTCATGATCTGGCGTAAGAGTGAATGGGTCAATGCCGCCTTAGGCACTTTAAAACCTAAGGATAAACAGCTGGTTTGGCCTGGCCCAGTTCCGCTTTTTGCAATTACTCACTTCTCGGTTACTTCGCAGGATCAGAAGGTGCGCCTACAAGGTATGGCGCAAGGCTTTGCAAACTTAGCACTGCCGGAACAAGAAATTTTTATAGAAGAGCACTCCGGATTACACCCGCGAGATCTGAAGGAAAAGACCCCGAAATTCCCTCTGCAACCTCCTGAGTATTGGAACGCACTGCGTGGCGCCGCCGCAATGGCTCTGTGGGCAGTTCCAAAGATCACCCCGTGGCTTGAAAAGGTCAGCGAATGGTTCGGTGAAACGAAATCCACACCCATGCCTTGGGCGCCTTGGCTCGAAAAAGCTCCTTGGGTGTGCTTCACGATGATCAGCGAAAGCGACTCACGAGATACTCTGCTCTGGCGTGCAATGCTTGAGGTCTTCATGCAATGCAATATTCGGGAATCTTGGCAATCTAGCGACCTCCTAGAGTCAATATGTGATAAAGCGCGTATTTTTGGTGTAGATCCAGAATCTTTAGACTCTTTACTTTTGGATACCGCTGCGATTTTAGATGACCGCGGTGTCATCGACTCAGCACTATCGCAACGAGATCCACTAGGGCTGGCTCTGCAACTAGTACTGTTACGTCCTAAGCCTGAACAATTTATCACCTGGAAAAACGATCTACGTAGTATCCCACCAGCTGTTTGGTGGTCCGCCGCGATCCTCAGCGGATTGATTGTAGGCTATCGTAATCTAGACATCCGTTTTCGCGGCGGCATCGCTGCCTCTAGACTTGCAGCCTTACAAATATGGCAACGCTCGGAAAAAAAACCAAAGAGTTTTCCGTTATGGGGTGCGACATCATCTCCCCTAGAGCTCGATATCAAGCAGGCAAACGTACGGTTGCAGATTGGTGAGGATGTAATTATTGATCGCCCTCTCAGCAGTCGAGGTCTTTGGTTTGCTGCCGATTATGAGGATTCAAATGTATTACAGATAGCTCAGGATATCGCTGAAAGACAATATCCTGAAGCCCTGCGCTCCTATGTAGATATCACAGACTTGACCATCGCCTACAGCGGTAGCGGCAGACTGATGGTTAGTTCTGAAAATAAGACTGTAAGCGCTAGAGGCAAAGTACTGATTGATATCGGACATGTTAAAGCAACTCGCGCATTGGATGTTTTGCGCTTCAAAAATTGGATTGCTTCAGGTTCCATTTCAGAAAGGCTAACAGATCCTCCACGAGAGATTCACGCTGAAGTACCAACTAACCATAGCAACCCACAGGGCTTAAGCCTTATTCCTGAATTCATCAGCACGGATGAGGAACAAAAACTTATCAATCTCGTTGACAGTAGCGATTGGCTAGGGGATCTCCGTCGACGCGTCCAGCATTATGGATGGAAATACGATTATCGCTCGCGCTCTATCCAACCTTCTTCTTATCTAGGACCTTTGCCAGAGTGGGCAGACAATTTGGCATCCCGCCTAGTTGATCACGGATTAGTTTCTGAAAAACCGGATCAGGTAATAGTCAACGAATATATCGAAGGACAAGGCATCAGCAAACACGTAGATTGTCCAAGTTGCTTTAGAGGAACTATCGTAACCATAAGCCTAATTGAAACTTGGTCAATGATATTCCGTCGCCGCAACGAGAAATATGAAACGCTATTACCGCGTCGAAGCGCCGCATGCATGAACGGATCGTCAAGGTACGACTGGACGCACGAAATTCCACAGCGAAAAACTGAGGGAAAACAACTTCGAGGTCGGCGGATATCTTTGACCTTTCGCAAAGTTGACATTAGCTGATTTCAAAAACCAGCCTACTGCCCAGAAAATCCGTCAGTGGGTTGCTTTCTGGATCGGTCAAAAATGTTCTTCGAGAAACGACTTTTCTGACAGGCATAATGATTTATACCTCAGGTGCAAACCTCCTCCCGTCGCTGCCAATTCAGTGACCGGGCTTGAGAACCCGACATGATGCAGGCACGCAATCGCTGTCGGGGGCTTTCTACAATCCTACGCAGCCTCAACCGAAAGCAAAATCCGACGCCCAAGCTGCTGCAAAGCACGCTCGACATTCTCGATCTTGGAGTGATGCAGGAAATCGACTAACCGATCTACCTGAGGCCGTTGTACACCCAAGCGTCGTGCCAGTTCAGCTTTGCTGACCCCAGACTCCAGAAGCGTATTCCACAACGCAACCTTTGCCGCAGTCAGTGCAGGCAGCCGCAACACCGCGTCACTTTCCTGCTCCCCCGCATCACCCGTCGGAATCAATCGACGATCATCGACGTATATCGACAGGGCGGTCTCGATGGCATCGATAGCACTGTCGAGCGCCTGTTCAAGGGTGTCGCCAACGGCGTGCATCTCTGGAATTTCTGCGCAGGACAACCAGACACTGTCCGGCTCTTCGTGAACTTCCAACGCATATTCGAACATCACGATTCCTCTCATGGGGTACAGCTGGGCCTCAATCCTTGAGGCCCAGCTGTTTGATTATCGATTTTCTCAACCCTTCGCCCATTTCCTTGGCTCCGTGGTCGGGAAACACAGTTGATTTGCCGTTCAAGGAAACCTTGAAGTGGCTACCCTTGCCGTTTTGGAACTCTACGCCTTGGGCTTTCAACCATCGCCGAAACTCGCTGTACTTCATGTGCATCACTCGCCGTTTCGGTAAAGCGAATGTGCAACATATTTGCTGCACATGCAACATAAGTGTTGCACTGCAAAGAAACACCAGCAGCCACCACCTGGCCACGATTGCGCATCCGTCCTCCCCAAGCTACCGTCAAACCCGTCGCTGCCAATTCAGCGACCGGGCCTGAGAACCCGCGTAAGATGCAGGCGCACCAGCGCCCCAAACCACGAGTGTCCGCATTCACGTGCAATGGCGGCTGTGCGTGGGAGACCTTCGGGTCTGCCGGGTTCCTGTATCTCCGGTTTCTCAGCCTGCGCATAGCTGCCACCTTTTCGCCTGAGAACGAAATGGCAGCTCTCATTTGATACAGGGAGTTAACAAATGAAAGGCATTGATCCGTCAGCACACCGGTCACTTCAAGTCCGTCCATCTCGAACGGCAGGTGAACCGAAATGACCCATTCTCAAGATCTGAAAACCCTCGGCCTCACCCACTTTTCCTTCCACTCCAATCAAGCGATGTTCCGCACCAACCGTGGTGTACCGGTAATCGCCGCCCTTTCCCACGCCTCGCACTTGCTTCACATTTCACGACTGCTCACCGCGGACACGTCAGTCTCGCGCGATCCTGATCTTCACGCTTATGCCTCGCAGTATTTGCAGGAGTTAAGCAAGGCGTTGATCGATGATGTCGTGAAAGTGATGGATGCGCCGCCGGACAAGCCGTTGATGTAATCAGCCACGTGAAGCCCTCGCCGATACGAGGGCTTTTTGCGTTTCAGACCTGACTGATCTCAAACACAAACGAAATCTTCTGCTGACTCGCACTCCACACATACCGCAAATGCTTGCCCTGCTTCGGAATCGATACCGCTGGAGGTCGAAATGCGGCGACGCATTCATGGCCCGGCAGGCGAACGCTGTTGTAGAGCAGTCCCCACGACTCGGTTTCGCGCAGTTGCCGGGCGAATAGCTGAGACGGTCCGTAAGCCTCAGGATCCGGATTGTGCAACTCGGGGAGATCGTGGCGGATATCGTGTAACGGTTTAACCACGCGATTGACGTAAGTGCGCATGGTCAACTCAAGATCCGCTTCCTGAGTCGCCACAAGAAATCGTTCCTGGTGATAACAGGTCTCGGCGATGGCAGCAGCCTGACTGCTCGCGGCGTAGTAAACGCCGAAGGTGCCGTCGCAGAAACGACTGCGTTTGCCGATATGAGTAAATGCAGCCATCACCGGAGTCGATCCGGGGCCGGAAAGTCGATCTTCGGGACGCACTCGGGCGAGAACCCCGGCCTGTTCGATCAGGCGATCGTTGGTCAGCGCTTCAATCGCGTAGGCAACTTCCAGGTCTTCGGGATCGAGCACGTCTTCGAACAACGCAATCGGCGGGAAGCTGCTGTTGACGATCCGGTAGGCTCGCGGCCACGGCACATCAACCAAATCGGGCGCCTTCAACCGCGCACCCCATCAAGGTAGCGGCGTACATCGGCGATATCGACCACGCGTCCGGCCAGCATGTAATCCAGCGCCGTTTGCCCATTGAACGGCGCCGCCGTGTTAGGGCTGCTGACCCATGTGTAAGCGCGCTCGCGGCTGTTGCTGAAGATGATACTCAGCGCCTTGTGAATACCCATCAGGTAGGAGATGCGCTCAAGGGTGTCGTTAGGCAGACGTATGTTCGGCAGATGTTTGTATTTATAGAAAGTTGTGTTGCCGACGCCGCCGAGTAATGTGCGTTGCTGCTCGGCGCTACAGCCCCAGCGCTCCATAAGGTTGAAGAAGAACTTCAGCGCGACGCGGCCCGCTTCGGGGGCATCAAGTTGTTCACGTGGGATGAGGGCTGGGGATGAGGTAGTCATTGCGCCTCTCCTGATTTGATTTGCTTTCATACTAGTACAGATATGAACCAATTTATAAATCTGATTCGCAAGCGTAGAGACAATAATCCAAACCCAGATTGACAGCTTAACTCGCGATGCCGAGAATCGGCCCAAGAGCGCGAAACCGACTGCTATCAGGTGGCGATAGTCGGCGTTAGGAACCCCACTGATGACCTGAGGATCAGTGTCCGGGTGAGACCTCTCTCCCTATTTGGGGAGTAAAAAAAGACCGACAGCGATGTCGGTTTTTTATTGCCTCAATTATTTGAGCATTCCGTCGACCGACTCAAACCGCTGCAGAATATTCAGTGCTTCCAACATCGTTTGAGCTGTCTTATCCGTAGGGATTCGTGCAACGGAAGGCCGCTCTCGAATCTCAATAACCTGGTGCTGCCGGGTGCCATTTGGGCAGTCCAGATCAACCGCTTCTTGTGATGCACTCAATTCGCCCACCTCATTCAGATCCGCAGCCATATAGGCTTGATGCCTTCCCACTGCTACTTCATCTGCTTTGACGAGTCGCCGCTATCAGCTCGGTCGCAAGTTAGCCTAAGACGCATCCACGTTTTTCGCAGGCCAAAACCACTAACGTTGTCAGCCTTTTCCCCGTGAAAAATCGCCCCCTCGCACCAAAACCACGCACTTTTTTTGACCCCCATCACCCCCACGTCACCAAAAACCCCGATTCTGTGTCAGCCTCCAGCCATCGGCGAGGACATCAATTCGCTACTAAACCCGCGACAACTATGCTCAGGTGCAGGAATATAGCCAGCATATGGCGCCTGACCGGCAGTCTCGTAAACAACAATACCCAGCCCACTTCAGAGGGCATTACCCATGGATAGCAGAACCTTACGCAACCTCATGCGCATCGTGCAGACCGGCTCGTTGTCGGCCGCAGCCGAGCATTCGTGCCTGACTGTGCAGGCGTTGGCCGCGCAGTTGAACAAGGTCGAAGAGCAGTTCGGTTTCCGCTTGTTTCGACGTTCCAACAAAGGTCTGACGCTGACGCCGCAAGGCACCGAGCTGACGCCGTATATGGACAAAGTGCTGATTGCCACGCGACAGATGGAAGAGAAAGTCGAGGCATTGAAAGTGCCGGGGCAGCGCACGTTGAAGGTTGCGTTGAACAACACCCTGTCGCCTGATTTCAATCGGCGAATGATCGGACGCCTGATCGAGGTGTTTCCCGATTATCAGATGGAATTCAGCTACGCCGAGTCGATGGAAAATCTCAGCAAGCTGAAGAATGAAGACTTCGACCTGGCGGTGCTGATCGGTCCGCAGCGGCCGGGGCTGCCGAGCATTGTCTTGCCGGAGGTGCAGGTACAAGTCGTCGGTGCGCATTGCGGGCAGGAGAACGATCCGCTGACGTTGCTGGGCAACAAGTTTCAGGTTCGTCCTGCGGAAGATTGTCCGTATTCCCACAGCTTTTTGCGTTTTCTCGACGCCGGGCTGGGCAATCACGAGAACGGCCAGCGCATGGTCTATTCGTGCAGCGAGACCCTGACGCTGTCGCTGATCACGCAGATGGACGCGGTCGGCATGGTTTCGCGGGAGGCCGCGCAGAAGAACGGCCTGACGATTTTCCCCGGTTTCGAGGATTTCCTCGAAGTGCGCCTGGCGGTGAACAATCCGGAGTTGTCGAACCAGGCGCTCAGCGACGTTGTTGACCTGCCGTTACATGAACGAGCCGAGCGCAATGTACGCAGCCGTCCCAACCGCCACACTGAGAAAGAGGTTTTTGCTGAAATACGCACATAACAACGTCGGAATCGCGGCATAAAATTCCGGGCGATCGAGCTGTATGTGCTGATCCTTGATCAACAAGGGTGTCAGGCTGATCGCAGCGACGATCGCCACCGGCAGGTACTCCAGCGCCCGCGCAACGAACGGCGGCCAGTGCTCAGTGTTGACTTGCAGTGGCAGCGCGCGTGGCAGGAAAGTCACCGCCATCATCAGCGCGACCACCAGAATCAGGAACGTTTGGTCAGGCATACACCCACTCCGCAGCCCACAAACGTGGCGATAAACACATTGAACGGCGAACTGCCGACCAGACTCAGTGCGCCCATGCAGACCACGGCAGCGGCGGCGGCGATGAGTTTGTTGCGCGTATTGCACAGCGACACCAGCACGTAGAGCATCATCGCCGTCAGGGCGTAGTCGAGCTGATATTTGATCAGGTGCGCCGCGTACTGCGCGCAAACCGCGCCGAGCAAACCGCCGAGCACCCACGAGGTGTGGCAGAACAGATTGAAGCCGATCAGATAACGCACGTTGACCGGTGCGCCAGTGCCGAGTTTAACGCTGTGGAAAGCGAAGGATTCATCCGTCAGGCCACCGGCGTAAGCCCAGCGCTCCATCCGGCTCAAACCGAGTGCGCGCAGGGCCTTGGCCATATAAACCGACATCAACATATGCCGCGCGTTGATCAGGAACGTGGTCAGAACAATGGTGGTCAGCGAGGCGCCGCTGGAGATCAGCGCCAGCGCGGCGAATTGCGAAGCGCCGGCATACACGAACAGACACATCGCCACCGGCAGCCACATCGGCAGCCCGGCGTTGACGGCCATCAGCCCGAACACGAATGACACCGTGAAGTAACCGGCGACGACCGGGCTGGCTTCGGCAAATGTGCGCGATGGCTGATGGGCAGCCATCAGCGGCGCACTGCCGGACGTTTCATTCATAGATCCCTCTCAAATGTCCGTTCGCCGTGGGGCTCGCAAAAACCCTGGGCAGTCCAAAAACGCTTGCCCGCGAGGTTAGCATCGTCGACGAACAGAAACATCCGTAACACACCGACACGTTTCATGTCCGACGACGCCGCTTCAACCAGTCGTTGACCGACGCCTTGGCTGCGATAGCGCGGGCTGACGGCCAAGTGGTTGATGGTGCCGCGACTGCCGAGCATGCCACCAAGCACCGCACCGACGATTTCGCCAGCGACGTCGAAGGCGAGATAGGCCGTGGTGGTTTTCTGGATCAGCACGCCGCGCAGGCACTTGGCGTCCTGCCATTCGCAGAAGGACACTTCGTCGAACTGGCGGAAGAAGCGCTCCATGCGCTGCGCATCCTTGGCCGTGGCGCGTCGCAGCACCACCGGCGTCGAGCACTCGACGCCGTCGATTGGGGTGATCTGATTAGCGAACAATGTCGAAAGCGGTCCCGGGCCGCGAGAAGGAAATCGCCAGAATCTGCCGATACGCCATGGCATGCGTGTGGGTGTTACGCGCCGGGGTCACGTAGTGGCGCATGTCGCGGTCGAGGAAGTAAGTGGTGTCGAGAATTTCCTGGTAGGTGGTCGACGCCAGTTGATGCTCGTGGATGTCGTACAAGCGACTCTCCGCACCCTCGACGTTATTGCGGCCCCAGAAGTGCACACCGCTGAACGGATAACCGTCGCAGTGAATCCCTTCAGGGGTGATTTCCAGCTGTTTGCCGGGTTTGATCTCGATGCGGATCTGATGAATCTGGCACTGCCAGATTTCATCGTGCAGCTCTTCCGGCAGCACGCTTTTGTACACTTCGAAATCGGTGTCGATCAGGCTGCGCATCACCGGTGAAGTAATCACTTCATCGGAGAAGTCCTGGAAGTGCCGTACCAGGCCGCCAACATAAGCGTTGTTCTCTTTCGACTGCACGTAGGCGCGATGTTCGAGCTGCTTCAGCTCGCGAGTCTTGGGGTTGTACTCGAAGTCGCTGTAACGACGGTAACGCATGCCGGCTTCGGCCTGACCGTAGTAGCTGTCAGGCTCCATGTTTTCCCAACTTTTGGTCAGTCTGACGAAGTCGGCAAAATGACCGTAGAGATTGAAGTCACCACCCTGGACGTTGACATATTTGTCGCGCCGTAGCGATTCGCCCACTTCTCTGTTCAAAACGATCATTACCAAATTCTCCGCTGCGTTGAGCGGCCTAATCTATTAGGTGGAGAATTTGCGTCCATGAGAAAGAATTTCAGGCATTTAAAGCCCTGTTTGAAACGGAGTTTGCAGCGCCTCAAAAACAACTTTTACATGACAAAAACACGGGTTTTTTCCGGTTTTCATCGAAAAACCGTCGAAAAAAAACCCCGAACCAGTCGGGGTTTTTCTCATGTTTCTTACACTTGATCAGGCATCAGAAGATGTTGATCGGGTAGTCCACGAATACACGCAGTTCGTTACCGCTGACGTTGTACTCGCTGGATTTCTGCGAAACACGCAGGATCGAGCTGCGCAATTTCACGCTCAGGTCTTTGGCCGGGCCAGATTGCACGACGTATTTGAACTGGTTGAAGATCTCGCGCTCGGTGCCGCCTTCGCTGGTGGAAGTGGTGATGTTGTCGCCACGCACGTAAGCGAAGTTGTAGCTCAGACCCGGTACGCCGAAAGCGCCGAAGTCGAGGCCGTAGCCCAACTGCCAGCTGCGTTCGTCTTCAGCGTTGAAGTCGGACCAGTAGGAGTTGGCCAGGTAGATGGTGTTACCACCGTCGCCAACGCGATGTTGATCTTTCTGGTAACCACCGTAGGCGTAGCCGAGGTTGCTGTCGCCGGTGGAACGCTGGTGGGCCACGGTGAACGAGTGTGGGCCAGTGGCGAACGTTGCAGCCAGGCTCCAGATCTTGTTGTCGCGACCGGTCACGATGCTTTCGCCGGGAATGGTGTTTTCGCGAACGTACGAGCTGTCGAGCTTGGTGCGGTAACCGTTGAAGTCCAGGGTCAGCGACTGATCCTTGTTGAACGGCAGCACGTAGTTGGCGTTCACGTATTGTTTCTTCAATACGTCTTCGACGTCGGAAGCGTACAACGCACCTTTGAAGTTCTCGGTGAACTGGTAGCTACCGCCCAACACGTTGATCGACTTCAGACCACCGCTGTCACGGCCTTCATCGCTCTTGCGCGATTCAGCGGTGAAACGACCGGCGTTCAGTTCCAGGCCTTTGATCTCTTTGGAAGTGATCAGGGTACCGGTGTAGCTTTCCGGCAGCAGGCGGGAGTTGTCGTAGTTCAGCACCGGCAGGGCCGGCATCTGGTCGCCGTAGGTCAACACGGTGTTGGAGAAGCGGAACTTAACTGCGGCACCGCCCTTCGCTATGTCATGGTTCGCGCGACCGTCATTTTCCTGCTTGAAGAAATCGATACCACCGGCGCCGCTGCGGCCCTTGCCGCCATCCAGACGCAGCGCGTACAGACCGAAAGCGTCGACACCGACACCCACGGTGCCTTGGGTGAAGCCGGACGAGAACGTACCGATGGCCGCTTGGCCCCACTCGGCTTTGTCTTTGTTGCCGTCTTTGTAATCACGATTGATGTAGGCATTGCGCAGCAGCACTTTGAGGCTGCTGTCCTCAACAAAACCCTTGGACTCGGCCTGGTCGTTAGCCATGGCCTGAGTGGCACTCAACATCCCCAGTGCGATCAGACTGATTCGCTTGTTCAACATTTTGTTTTCCTTATTACGGGTTGAAACGCGCTGTGTCGAACGGCGGAAACGGCGCTTTTGCACTCTTTTATTCACCCCGAAACAAAAAGGCCCGCCCACGATAACGTGATGGCGGGCCTGCTCCTTGTTTTGAGTCATGGCGGTTGGCCACAGGCGTTGGGCCGAATCGTAGCCGCGCCCTCAACAATGTGTCAATTTCAAGAATCGTCTTTAAATAGGTAAAAATCGTCTAAGAAACGTAAATTTTGCGCTGAGTCCTTGCTGGGAAATGCAAACAGCCAGTGAATCCAGCGCGTATCAGGCGCAACCATCGATAGAACAAAATGCAGAAGTTTTACCGGTTTCATCGAGGACGATTGCCTGCTGCAACCAATCGGCAAATGCCTGCGGTTTGCCCAGCCAGGGGCTGATGTCGATCAACTGGAACGTGCCGTTCTGCTCCAGAGCAATCGTTGGAAAACCCTGACCGCCCAATTGAGCCAAAAACTGGCGACTGGCTTTTATATGCCCCTCGCTATCAACGGACTCAAACGCAATGTGGAAATCTTCCTGCGCATAGCCCATCTGCATGGCCAATTCCAACAGCACGGCTGAATCGGCAATGCGTCGCCCTTCCACATAGTGCGCTGTCTGCAACCGCCCCAGCATGCGCAAACCGCCTCGGTCGATGGCTTCGGCCGCCATGACCGCCGCAATCGGTGGCGTCGAATCGAACACCGCAGAGTGATCGCGCAGCAGTCCGTCGAAATAAGATTCGCCAAAAGGCTGGCCGGTGTACTCGGCAATGCGTCGGTCGTGGGGCATGACGTAATTGCGCAGTTGCGAGGAGACCGGCTGGCGGTTGGCGCCACTCATCATGCCCCCGGCATGGGCGAGCACTGGCAGCACCTGTTGTGCGGCTTCAATCAGCGGCTTGGCGCCATAGCACCAACCGCACAACGGGTCGTAGACGTAATGAAGAATCATGGGGAAGCTCCAGCAAAACTGAGGAATCGATGGCGGCAGATTAGTCCCTGCACTCATGGGGAAAAACGCTGGAAAGGCTTTCAGTCTGTTTCATGAATCGGTCGAATGGGCCGACCGGTCAGATTGTGTCGACATGGACACAAATTGAAACAATCAGACAAGGGAACTTATAAGGAATAATTAACGGAAGTAAATGCAAAGCATTACCATTCGTGCGATCGAATTCTTCCACCCTTTCGGATGCGCTGTTCAATGCCTGCCCCGTTCCGTCTTACGCCCGTCACTCTTGGGCTTTCTGCTTTTCTGTCCAGCGGCTTTGCCTACTCCGCGACCGAGTTACCCGCCACCGCGATCAGCGCCGAAGCGCAAGCCGATGACCCACGGGTAAAGCTCAGCAGCACCGCGACCCGCACCTCGACACCCGTGCGCTATGTGCCGCAGACGATCGATTCGATCAAGACCTCGAACGTCGCCAACTACGGCACCAATGACATCGCCGACGCCTTGAGCGGCATGCCCAACGTCAGCAGCAGCGCCGACACTCGCTTCGACAGCCTGCGCATTCGCGGCTTCGATGCCAGCAACGATTTCTATCTCGACGGCATCCGCGACGACAGCCAATACAAGCGCGACCTGCACAACATCGAACGCGTCGAAGTACTCAAAGGCCCGGCCGCCGTGCTGTACGGCCGCGGCAGTCAGGGCGGGATCGTCAACCGCGTGAGCAAGATGCCCGAGTTCGGCCGCCGCTCGACCATCGAAGCGCAGGGTGGCAGCGAAGATTTGCGCAGTCTTTATGCCGACCTCAGCACCGACCCGAGCGAAAACATCAGCCTGCGACTGAACATGGGCAACATGGATGAAAACAGTTTCCGTGACGGCGTCAGCGGCAATCGCCAGCTATTCGCGCCGTCGATGAGCTGGCAACTGACGCCGGATCTGAACTGGCTGGTGCAGTACGAATACAGCCGCTACAACCGCACCCCGGATCGCGGCATCCCTGGGGTCAACGGGCGTCCGGCCGACGTAGGTCGCGACACCACCTACGGCAACGATCACGACTTCATTGATGACAAGTCGCAATCGCTGCGCTCGAAACTCACCTACGAAATCAACGACAACTGGCAACTGCGCCAGACCCTCGGCGTGTTCAAGCTCGACAGCGATTTCGACAACACCTACCTCACCGGTTACACGCCGGCGACCAACAAGGTCACGCGTCAGCACTGGCAGCAGGATCTGACCACTCGCAACGTCTATAACAACGTTGAACTCGAGGGCGGATTCGATACCTTCGGCCTTGAACATCGTCTGCTGACCGGCATCGAGATCGGCAGTCAGCGCCGCGATCCGACGCTGTACAACGCCGCCACCGGCAGAACCCCGGGCGCTCAGCCTGTGCCGTCGCTCGACCTGTACAACCCGAATCGCGATCTGCGCCACACCGGCAGCATGCAGGTTTCCAGCAGCAGCCACACCGAAGTCGAAAGCCGCGCGGTGTACGTGCAGGATCAGTTGCGCCTGAACGACCAATGGCAACTGCTCGCCGGTTTACGCTACGACACCTTCGATATCGAGTCGACCAACAAGCTGCGCAACATCTCGGAAGACCGCGACAGCCACAGCACCAGCCCGCGCGTCGGCCTGGTCTGGACGCCGCTGCAGAACCATTCGTTCTACGCCTCATGGTCCAAAACGTTTTCGCCAGTGGGCGGCGGCTTGATCGGCATCACCCCAGGCGCGGCCGGCAACACCAACGACCTCAGCCCCGAATTGACCAAGCAGAAAGAGATCGGCGTGAAGAGCGACTGGTTCGATGACCGCTTGAGTACCACGCTGGCGATCTATGACCTGGAACTCTACAACCGCCGCACCACCGATCCAAACGACCCGACCTTGACCGTGATGTCCGGTCTGCAGCGCTCGCGCGGGATCGAGTTGACGGCCACTGGCAACATTGTCGGCAACTGGTACATGCGCGGTGGCGTCGGCATGCAGGACGCGAAGATCGAGAAGGACAACAACGGCCTGGAAGGCAAACGCATCAATAACGTCGCCAAGCACAACGGCAGCCTGTTCCTGACCTGGAAACCGGAGATGGGCTGGTATGGCGAAACCGGTCTGACCCTGGTTGGCCAGCGCTATGCCGATAACGCCAACACCACCGTGTTGCCGGGTTATGGCCGTTGGGATGCGCTGGTCGGCTACCGCTTCAAGGATTGGGATTTGCGTACGGCGCTGAACAACATCACCGATCGTGAGTATTACGCGTCGGCGACCAGCCAGTATCAAATCCAGCCGGGTGCGCCACGTAGCGTCGTGATGACCGGCACCTATTCCTTCTGATTCAACGCAAAACCTGTAGGAGTGAGCCTGCTCGCGATAGCGGTG
Organism: Pseudomonas sp. SCA2728.1_7; assembly: GCF_018138145.1. Lineage (NCBI taxonomy): Bacteria > Pseudomonadati > Pseudomonadota > Gammaproteobacteria > Pseudomonadales > Pseudomonadaceae > Pseudomonas > Pseudomonas sp. SCA2728.1_7. The sequence goes on from NZ_CP073104.1 coordinate 3,830,882, forward strand.
TGCCAGTGAATGTTGATGGCGACTGACGCACCGCTATCGCGAGCAGGCTCACTCCTACAATGGGTTTTGTGTCGTGCATAAAAAAGCGCCGCCATCCCGGCAGCGCTTTTACCAATCCCTGTTGTTCTTCTTATCCTTCCATCACAGCCCACAACGCGTCCAGTTCGGCCTCGCTGAACAGGTCAGCGGGGTAACGCTCGATCATCATCCGGCGCGGATCAGGTTGCCTGATCTGACGCGTTCCATTGGACTTCAACCAGTGCGCGACAATCTGGAGCGATTCGCCGTTAACGGCCATGGGATGCAACGTCCGCTCGCTGACTACGTTCACTTCGGCGTTCATTTCAGCGCTCTCTCCCCGTTCGTGAGCGGCTACGTTATCCAAGGTTTATGACAGAACTGTTGAAGTTCTTCCCCCTCCCTAGTGCCCTTAGTCGGATACAAGACCTATGCCAAGGTTTCTCATTTGTCGACAAGCGGATACAAAGAAGCCCGCAGTCCTGTCGGGCTGCGGGCCTCAGTTGATGTATAGCGAGCTAATCACTGCCCGGCTGATTTGTTAAACAACTCAAGCTGTTACGACTCAACTCACTCTTTGTGCGGCGCGGGTTGCTGTTGGGTAAGGCAGTGGATATTGCCGCCACCCAGTAACAGTTCGCGGCCCGGCACCAGCACCACTTCGTGCTGCGGGAACAGCTTCTGCAGAATCTCTTTCGCCGGCGCGTCCATCGGATCGTCGAAGCTCGGCGCGATGATGCCGCCGTTGACGATCAGGAAGTTCACGTAGGAACCAGCCAGACGCACGGACGGATTGCGCTCCTGGGTGCCGTCCACCGGATCGACACCGGCGCACTCTTCTTCGGTCGCGTACAGCGGCCCCGGAATCGGCATTTTGTGCACCGTGAATGGGCGACCCTTGGCGTCGGTGCTGCTTTGCAGGACTTTCATCGCCGCCTGGCAGCGCGGGTAGTTCGGATCCTGCGGATCGTCGGTCCACGCCAGCAGCACTTCGCCCGGACGCACGTAGCAGCAGAAGTTATCCACATGGCCGTCGGTTTCGTCGTTGAACAAACCGTCCGGCAGCCAGATGATTTTATCCACAGCCAGATTGGCGCTGAGCACCGCTTCGATTTCTTCGCGGCCCAGATGCGGGTTGCGATTGCGGTTGAGCAGGCATTCTTCGGTGGTAATCAGTGTGCCTTCGCCGTCGACGTGAATCGAACCGCCTTCGAGCACGAAACCTTCTGTGCGATAACGCGGGCTGCGCTCGATCTCGAGGATCTTGCCGCCGACCTGCGAATCACGATTCCACGGCGAGTACAGACCGCCGTCGAAACCGCCCCAGGCGTTGAAGTCCCAGTTCACACCGCGCACTTCGCCGCTGTTGTTGATGACGAAGGTCGGGCCGCTGTCGCGTACCCAGGCGTCATCGCTGGACATCTCGACCACGCGGATATTCGGCACGTCGAGGCGCGCGCGGGCGTTTTCGTATTGGCCGGCGGACACGGCCACGGTCACCGGTTCAAAACGCGCGATGGCTTTGGCCACCGCTGCGTGTGCGGCTTGCGCCGGTTTGCCGCCCAGACGCCAGTTGTCCGGGCGCTCGGGCCAGATCATCCAGGTCTGCGTCTGCGGCGCCCACTCGGCCGGCATGTGAAAGCCGTCGGCGCGCGGGGTACTTTTCAAGGTGGTCATCGGGATCAGGACTCCAGGGAACCGTCGAGGGTTTTCAACGCGCCGTACAGGTTCGGACGGCGGTCACGGAATGAACCCCACGCGCTGCGAATGTGTTCGAGCTCGTCGAGGTTGAAAGTGTGCACAAGAATACCTTCTTCGGTTTTATTCAGCTCCTGCACTTTTTCGCCAAACTGGTTGGCGATGAACGAAGAGCCGTAGAACGTGATGTCGTAGCCGTCCTGTTCTTCGTTGCCGATGCGGTTACTGGCGATCAACGGCATCAGGTTGGCGCCGGCATGACCCTGCTGCACGCGCTGCCAGTGATCGCGCGAGGAGATGGTTTTGTCGTGCGGCTCGCTGCCGATTGCGGTTGGATAAAAGAGTATTTCAGCGCCTTGCAAGGCCATGCTGCGTGCAGCTTCCGGGAACCACTGATCCCAGCAGATGCCCACGCCGATCTTCGCGTAACGGGTGTTCCACACTTTGAAACCGGTGTCGCCCGGGTTGAAGTAGTACTTCTCGTGGTAACCCGGGCCGTCCGGGATGTGGCTTTTACGATAAATCCCGAGGTTGCTGCCGTCGGCGTCGATGATCGCGATGCTGTTGAAACGCGCACGGCCGGCCAATTCGTAGAAGCTGATCGGCAGCACCACTTGCAGCTCTTTGGCGATTTTCTGGAAATGTTTGATCGCGACGTTTTCTTCCACCGTCGTCGCCAGTTGCAGGTAGTCCGGGTTTGGCTTCTGGCAGAAGTACGGCGCCTCGAACAGCTCCTGAATCAGGATGATCTGCGCGCCTTTGGCGGCGGCTTCGCGCACCAGCCTTTCAGCGATTTCGAGGTTGGCTTGCAGATCCCAGGAACAGGCCATCTGAGTGGCGGCAACGGTAACGATACGGCTCATGAATCATCTCCGGGCAAGTGCTTTGACGGTCGACAATTCGACCGAAAAGAAAAACGCGCGCACCGAACATGAGATCGCCATGCCGGAGCAATGGCGACTTTATAGCCGATAAATATCGGCTTTAGAAGCTTGTTAAATGCCTTTCGTCTAAATAAATTCAATAAATACCGATACAAATCGAATTAGAAACCCAAAACAAATGTGGGAGCGAGCCTGCTCGCGAAGGCGATTGATCAATCAACACAGTTGTTGAATGAGAAACCGCTTTCGCGAGCAGGCTCGCTCCCACAGGAGGTCAGCGTGAGGGCTTACAGGCCTTCGCTGAGGACCCGATCAAGCATGTCGACAAAGAAATCCACACTCTGACGCGACGTCACCATCGGTGGCTTGATCTTGAGAATGTTCAGATCATCGCCGGTCGGCTGCATGAAAATCCCCAACTCGCGCAGGCGATCGCACAGCAACGCAGTTTCTTCGGTCGCCGCCTCCAGCGTCTCGCGGTTGCGGATCAACTCAAGCCCCAGATAAAACCCGGAGCCGTGCACCGCGCCCACCAGCGGATGTTTATCGATCAACGCTTCGAGTCGCACCTTGAAGTGGCCACCGACCACCTGCGCGTTCTCCCAGAGTTTTTCTTCTTCCATCACATCGAGCACCGCCATGCCGATCTGGCAACTGACCGGACTACCGCCCGCCGACGAAAAGAAATAACCCTCGGCCTCCAGCGCCTCGGCAATTTCCCGCCGCGTGATGACCGCACCCAGCGGTTGACCGTTGCCCATGCCCTTGGCCATGCAGATGATGTCCGGCACCACGCCCTGCTCTTCAAAGCCCCAGAAGAAATGCCCCATGCGCCCGTACCCGACCTGCACTTCGTCGGCGATGCACACGCCGCCCTGCGCGCGCACCAACCCGTACACCTGTTTCAAATATCCCGGCGGCAGCGAGATACCGCCGGCATTGCCATACACCGGCTCGCAGATAAACCCGGCCAATTGGCGCTTCTGCTCGGCGAGTTTTTCCAGGTGGTGCTCAACGCTGCGCACATAATCCGGCGCTGAATCGAGACCGCGGAATTCACCGCGATACGTGTTTGGCGCAGGTACCGGATGCACCCAGTCCGGGCGGCTTTCCAAGGCTTTCGGGTTGTCGGCGATTGACGTCGATACCGCATCGGCACCGACCGTCCAGCCGTGATAGGCCTCAAGCACGCTGATCATGTCGCGCCCGCCGCTATAGGCCCACGCCAGACGAATCGCCAGGTCATTGGCCTCGCTGCCGCTGTTGACCAGAAACACTCGATTCATGCCTTCCGGCGCCAATTTCAGCAAGCGCTCGGAAAACTCCGCCACCGCCGCATAGTTGAACCGCGAGTTGGTGTTGAGCAACGACCACTGGCGAGCCGCGACCGCTGCCATGCGCGGGTGACCGTGACCGAGCACTGCCACGTTGTTGAGCATGTCCAGATAGGAACGGCCCTGCATGTCGATCAGGTGATTGCGCCAGCCACGTTCGATGCGCGGCGGGTCGACGTAGTAGTGCTTTTGCGTGCGAGCGAAACTGGCGTCGCGGCGTTCGAGCAGGGTTTTCGCGTCCAGCTCCGGCTCGGCATCGCAGGCCAGTCCTAACAACGCCGCTGGCGACGGGCACAGGGCCTGCCACGCCGCTGCAAGCGCAGGGGTGCAAAACAACGGCGCATTGAGTTGCGCGCCACGGCACAACTGCACCCGCAACGGGCCGCTGACCGCGCCCAGCACCTGACCTTTGACCAGCGCCGCGCCACTGTGCAGCGACGGTGTTACGCCCCACAGGCGCACGCTGAGTTGCGGGCCATCCAGTTGCAGCACACCGTCTGCGGCTTGATGTACGACGCCAGCGAATGGCGCCTCCACGGTGCTGCCATCGGGCACGCGCAATTCCACGTGCAGCGGGAACGTGTCCGGCTCTACGGCACTGTCGGGACGAGTGCGCGACAAACGGTACTGACCGTAACGGCTTGCCGCCAAACCATGGGCAGCTGCCGCTTCGTTCAACAGGTGCTGATCGATGCCTGCCTGCTCCCAGTTGCCGGCCTCGAAATGCGGGCTGAGGACACCGAGATCGATCAGGGCAAATTCACGCCCGACCAGACCGGGCAGCAAGGGCGCAAAACCTTCGCCGTCGATCGCCGGCAAGCTGTGACCGACGGCCGTGAGGATCGCCGCTTCCATCAGCGCCTGCGGCACCGAAGTGGCCACGCGGAAGATTTCCCACTCATGGGTGAGGTTGTCGCGGCTGTAAATATTCGTCGGGTCGATGCTGACCTGTTGCTCACCACTGAGCACCAGCACCGCCGCACGCGCGACGATCAATGGCCACAGCGCTTGCAACTCTTCGTGTTGCAACGGGTTGACCGCGTGGTAAGCCTGAACCGCCGGCAGGATGACAAACGGATCACCACCAGCGTGATGCAACAACGCCGCACAAGTCACCGACAGATCGCTGATGCGCCAGGTGCGTACCAGATCGCCAAAGTCGATCACGCCCTGCAATTGCCAGTGCCGCTGGGCATCGCGCGCCCAGACAGCGTTGTCATCGGTGATGTCCATGTGGATCGCCTGCACCGGCAGTTTGCCCTGCAACGGTTGCAAGCGGCGCTCGGCCTGTTCTGCCGCATCGGCAATCAATGCGCGTTGCTGCTCATCCTTGATCACCGGCAGCAGATGGCTGATCAGTGCGCTGGCGTGGCGCGCATCCCACTGCAACGTGCGCTCAAGGCCCGGATGGTCGAACCCGGCCAGCGCCAGATCCATCTCACCGCAGAGCCGGCCGAACCCCGCCACCACATCACGACCCAAGTGATCGAGATGCGTCAGCGGCTGGCCCTCGATGTAATCCAGCAGCCGCACATGAACCGCTTCGCCGCCGACTTCCAGCGACAGCAGATCCTCGCCATTATTGGCCGCGATCACCCGCGGCACCGTCACCGCAGAATGCTCGGCCAGGTATTTGAGACCGGCGTGTTGGGCTTGCAGCTCCACCAGGGCGTAATCGCCACGGCAGATTTTCAGCACAAACCGCCCGCGCGGGCTGTCGACGCGAAAGTTCAGATCCTGCTGACTGCCAAGGGCCTGCAACGTGCCGCTGAGTCCGTAATGCTCCGCCAACCATTGCAGGGCCTGCTCCGCAGAAACCTGCGGGCTGGGCAAACTGGCGCGATGAATCAACGTGGCGAGCGGCATGAAACGACCCCTGAAATTTTATTAGGCGCCTATATCGCCATTGCTTCACAGGATCCGCAACCCCCAACCGCGTAAAGGTATCGGGGCTATTTCTCTTCCGGCACTCGCACCCTTGGACACTTTGCGCAAGAATGTCGGCCATTCACACCTGCCTATGGAAATCCTCATGAATGTAATCACCACCGACCTGCCCGGTGTCCTGATCATCGAACCGAAGGTGTTTGGTGACGAGCGCGGTTTTTTCTACGAGAGCTTCAATGCCAAAGCGTTCCAGGACGCCACCGGTCTGGACACGCAATTCGTCCAGGACAACCACTCGCGTTCGCAAAAAGGCGTGTTGCGTGGCCTGCATTACCAACTGCAAAACACCCAGGGCAAACTGGTCCGCGTGACCGTTGGCGAAGTATTGGATGTGGCCGTGGATATTCGCCGCAGCTCGCCGCACTTCGGCAAATCCGTAGCGGTACGTCTTTCTGCCGACAATCATCGCCAACTGTGGGTACCGGAAGGTTTCGCCCATGGTTTCGTGGTGCTGAGCGAGTTCGCTGAATTCCTCTACAAGACCACCAACTACTACGACCCATCGTCCGAGCGCAGCATTCGCTGGGATGATCCCGCTCTGGGCATCGACTGGCAGCTGGACGAAGCGCCGAAGCTGTCCGCCAAGGATCAAGCCGCAGCGCTGCTCAAGGACGCTGACGTCTTCGCCTGAGCCTAGGCATAATGCGCCTGACATCTCAGGCGCATCCGGCTCATGAAACCAACCCTTCCCCGCAGACCTCGTTGGCGCAGCCTCGCCCTGCTGGCCCTGTGTCTGGCGCCGCTGTTGTGGCCGCTAGAACATCTGGCCGAGCGCTATTACCGCAGCGAACTGGCCGGCCAGAACCGTCAGACCCTCGACCTGTACGTCGCCAACCTGTTGGGCACCCTGCACCGCTACGAAGTGTTACCACAGATTCTCGGCGACCTGCCGGCCCTGCGCTCGGTCCTCGGCGCACCGGACGACGGCGTCACCCAAGGCAATGCCAACCGTCTGCTGAAGAACATCGCTGCGCAGACCGGCGCCGAAGTCATGTACCTGATGGACACCAGCGGCCAGACGCTGGCAGCGTCGAATTGGGACAAGCACGACAGTTTTGTCGGTCGCAACTTCTCCTTCCGCCCGTATTTCAGTGAAGCCATGGCCGGACGCCTCGGGCGCTTTTTCGGTCTCGGCACCACCTCGGCCAAGCGTGGTTACTTCTTCGCCGCCGCCGTGCGCAACGGCGAAAAAATCATCGGCGTGCTGGTGATCAAGGTCGACCTCGACCACACCGAAAGCCTGTGGGGCAAAACTCCGGAACAACTGCTGGTGACCGACCACAACGGCGTGGTCATTCTCACCTCGCGTCCGGAATGGCGCTTTCGCTCGACCCGTAACTTGAGCGACGGCGAACGCTCAGCGATCACCGCCATCCAGCCTTACCCTACCCGTGAGCCACGTCCATTGAACCTCAGCCCCAGCGCGTGGCTGATCCAGACCCACGACATCGCCGAAACCGGCTGGAGCGTGAGCATCCTCGCGCCGCGTACGCTGATCGACCGTCCGGTGCGCACCGTGGTTGCGATCGGCGGCGCCACGCTGCTGGTGGTGATGTTGTTGCTCGGTCTGATGATGCAGCGCCGCCGCCACTATCTCGAACGCATTGCCTTTGAAGCCAAGGCACGCCGAGAACTGGAAGGCCGCGTGGCGGAACGCACCAGCGACCTCGAAGGCCTCAACCGGCGCCTGAAGGAGGAAGTGCTGGAGCGTGAACAGGCCCAGCAAGAGCTGGTGCGCGCCCAGGATGATTTGGTTCAGGCCGGCAAGCTGTCGGCGCTGGGGACGATGTCCGCAAGCATCAGCCACGAACTCAATCAGCCGCTGGCAGCGATCCGCAGCTACGCGGAAAACGCCGAGGTGTTGCTCGATCATCAGCGCACCGACGATGCGCGCGGCAACCTCAAACTGATCAGCGAACTGACCGGGCGCATGGCCTCGATCATCGCCCATCTGCGCGCCTTTGCCCGCCGTGATCGCCACGCGCCGGAAAGCGTTGCCCTGCAACCGGCGCTCGACGATGCCTTGGCACTGCTGGCCAAACGGCGCCGGAGCATGGAAGTCGAGCTGATCCGCGATCTGCCGGCCGCCACCCTGTGGGTCGAGGCCGGGGAAACGCGTCTGCGCCAAGTGCTCGGCAACCTGCTCGCCAACGCTCTCGATGCCCTTACCGAAAAAGGCCCGCCGCGCAAATTGTGGTTGAGTGCCGAATCCACCACCGAGGGCGTCAATCTGTACATTCGCGACAACGGCCCGGGGTTCTGCATGGAAGCCCTCGGCCGCGCCAGTGAGCCTTTCTACACCACCAAGACCCGCACTCAGGGCCTGGGGCTGGGTCTGGCCATTTGTGAAACGCTGATGCGCGCCTTCGGCGGTGAACTGTCGTTCGCCAACCACAAGCAAGGTGGCGCCTTGATTACCCTGCGGCTGCGCGCCGGTGCGCCCGGGGTCAGCCTGCAACCGTCCGAGGATCGAAGTGCATGACCATCGACAATCGCATTCAGGTGGTGTTGATCGACGACGATCCGCACCTGCGTCAGGCCCTTGGTCAGACACTGGATCTGGCAGGGCTGAAAATTCTGCCGCTGTCCGAAGCCAAAGGCCTGGCCGCACAGCTTGAGCGTGACTGGCCGGGTGTGGTGGTCAGCGACATTCGCATGCCAGGCATGGATGGCCTCGAATTGCTCAGCGAACTGCACGCGCAGGATCCCGAACTACCGGTGCTGCTGATCACCGGCCACGGCGACGTGCCGCTGGCGGTGCAGGCCATGCGTGCCGGCGCTTATGACTTTCTTGAAAAACCGTTTGCCAGCGACGCGCTGCTCGACAGCGTGCGTCGCGCACTGGCCCTGCGCCGACTGGTGCTGGACAACCGCAGCCTGCGCCTGGCCCTGAGCGACCGCAATGAACTGAGTGCGCGGCTGGTCGGCCATTCGACGCCGATGCTGCGCTTGCGTGAGCAGATCGGTGCGCTGGCCGCGACCAAGGCGGACGTGCTGATCCTCGGCGAAACCGGCGCCGGCAAAGAAGTGGTCGCCCGTGCGCTGCACGATTTATCCAGCCGCCGTAACGGCCCGTTCGTGGCGATCAACGCCGGCGCACTGGCCGAGTCGGTGGTGGAAAGCGAACTGTTCGGCCACGAACCGGGCGCGTTCACCGGCGCGCAAAAACGCCGCATCGGCAAATTCGAATTCGCCAATGGCGGCACGCTGTTTCTTGATGAAATCGAAAGCATGAGCATGGACGTGCAGGTGAAGTTGCTGCGCATGCTGCAGGAGCGCGTGGTCGAGCGTCTGGGTGGCAATCAACTGATCCCGCTGGACATCCGCGTGATCGCCGCGACCAAGGAAGACCTGCGCCAGGCCGCCGATCAGGGCCGCTTCCGCGCCGACTTGTATTACCGCCTCAACGTTGCGCCGCTGCGCATTCCGCCGCTGCGCGAACGCGGCGAAGATGCGCTGGTGCTGTTCCAGCATTACGCCGATGAAGCCAGCGCCCGCCACGGCCTGCCGCCTCACGAACTGCAACCGGCACAACGCGCCTTGCTGCTGCGTCACACCTGGCCGGGCAACGTGCGCGAACTGCAGAATGCCGCCGAACGTTTCGCCCTTGGCCTGGAACTGGCGCTGGATAACGCTGGCGCCGAAGGTGGGGGTAACACCACAGTCGAAGTCATCAACGGCGGCCTCAGCGAGCAAGTGGAAAACTTCGAAAAATCCTTGATCGCGGCCGAACTGGCGCGCTCCCACAGTTCGGTGCGCAGCCTCGCCGAAGCCCTGGGCATTCCGCGCAAGACCCTGCATGACAAGTTGCGCAAGCATGGCCTCAACTTTGGCGACAGCAATCCTGGGGACGAGAACGAATGAGCACCGACAGTCACTATCTGGAGTCCGTGCTCCATCACGATATTCCACTGACCCGCGACATGGGCCTCAAAGTGCTCGACTGGCGCGAGCAGCAATTGAGTCTGCATTTACCGCTGGATCCGAACGTCAATCACAAGAGCACCATGTTCGGCGGCAGCCTTTACTGCGGCGCGGTGCTGGCCGGTTGGGGCTGGTTGCATTTGCGTCTGAAAGAAGAAGGAATCACCGACGGGCACATTGTGATTCAGGAGGGACAGATCCGTTATCCACTGCCCGTGACCGGCGATGCCGTAGCAATTTGCCCGGCGCCCGATGCGAAGGTGTGGAAGAAGTTTCTGGCGATGTATCAGCGTTATGGGCGGGCGCGGTTGGTGCTCGATACGCGGATCGTCAATCAGGGCAGCAACGAGGACGCCGTGACATTTACCGGGCAGTATGTTTTACACCGCTGAAGATCAAAAGCCCCTCACCCTAGCCCGCTCCCCGAGGGAGAGGGGACTGATTGGGGGATGCTTCAGACGTACACCGACCTGATGGCGCTTTGCTGAATCCATAATCGACCTCATCTTTCAGGTCGATGTATGACGCAAGACAACTCGGTCGGCTCCCTCTCCTGGGGGAGAGGGCTGGGGTGAGGGGATGCCGGATCAGCCGACTTAACCGCGAGCCAACTCCAACAATCGCGAACGCCAGGCTGCCCTCGCCGGCAGCGCCAAAAAGAACTCATTGCGCAGCGATTCCCGCGCCGGATAACTGAACGCTTCCCCGCGCAGATCCAACACTTCACCGCCCGCACCTTCCAGCACACCTTGCGCCGCCGCCGTGTCCCACTGCGAAGTCGGCGCCAGTCGCGGATAGCAATCCGCCGCGCCTTCAGCCAGCAGGCAAAATTTCAGCGAGCTGCCAATATTCGCCAATTGCAACTCGCCCAGGCTCGCATTCAGCCCGGCCAGCAGACGCTCCTGCTCGGGACTCGAATGCCGACGGCTGGCGACCACGGTAAACGCCTCACCCGGCCCCGGCACATCGCGTACCTGAATCGCAACCGGCGTGCCGCCCTTGTCGCAGCGCCATGCGCCAAGCCCGGCACCGCCAACGTAGAAACGACCATTGGTCGGCATCGACACCACGCCAAACACCACTCGACCGTCTTCGATCAACGCGATGTTGACGGTGAACTCTTCACTGCCGCTGATGAATTCCTTGGTGCCATCCAGCGGATCGACCAACCACCAGCGCTGCCAGCCGGCGCGTACGCTCTGGGGAATGTTGGCGTCCTCTTCCGATAACACTGGAATGCTCGCATCCAGCGCCGTCAGACCGGCGACAATCAGGTGATGCGCGGCCAGATCCGCCGCCGTCACGGGCGAGTCATCGGACTTGGCCGTGACTTCAACGCTGGAGCGCCAGAACGGCAAAGTCACCTCGCCAGCCTGCAATGCCAGCTCAACGACCGGCGCCATCAACGGGTGGGGAAAATTCATCGACACTTCACTCATGCTGGGAAGAATCCGCGCTGGGTCAGCAGATCGCGGGTCAAATACAGGGCGGCCAGGGCGCGACCTTCGGAAAATTGCGGATTGAGCGCCAGCGACGACAGTTCGCGCAGGTTCACTTTATCGACACGCATCGGCTCGGGCTCGTCGCCTTCCAGCCGCTCTTCGTACAAATCGGTAGCCAGAACGACCTGGATCTTCTGGCTCATGTAACCGGGCGACAGCGACAGCTCGGTCAGATGTTCCAGTTGCCGCGCGCCAAAACCAGCTTCTTCCTTGAGTTCGCGCTCGGCGGCTGCCAATACGTCTTCGCCCGGTTCGATCAAACCTTTAGGCAAGGACAGTTCGTACTCATCGGTACCGCCGCAGTATTCCTCGACCAGCACTGCGTGTTCAGCATCCAGCATCGCCACAATCATTACCGCGCCGTAGCCCGCACCTTTGCCGACCAGACGCTCGTAAGTGCGTTCCACGCCGTTGGAAAAGCGCAGCTTGAGTTCTTCGACGCAAAACAGACGACTGGTGGCGACGATCTCGCGGGCAAGTACGGTGGGTTTCTGGCGCATGCAAAGCTCCTTGGCGTGAACGCGCTACTATAACGCGGCTTTCCCGATTGTTTATGTCGGATATCTTTCTACCGTTCGAGACGTTGCCATGCCTTCATTACCGTGGTCCGACATCGATACCGTTCTGCTCGACATGGACGGCACGCTGCTGGATCTGCACTTCGACAATCACTTCTGGCTGGAACACCTGCCGCAGCGCTACGCCGAACTGCACGGGGTCAGCCGGGCCATGGCCGAGATGGAATTGCAGCCGTTGTTCGAACGCCACGCCGGCCAGCTGCAGTGGTATTGCCTGGATTTCTGGAGTGCCGAACTGAAGTTGTCGGTGCGGGAATTGAAGCTGGAAACCGCGCACCTGATCGCCCTGCGGCCGGATGCCGATACGTTTCTGGCAGCGATCAAACGCGCCGGTAAACGGGTGATCATGATCACCAACGCGCACCGCGATTCACTGTCGCTGAAGCTTGAGCGGATTGAGCTGGCGCCGTATTTCGAACGGCTGATCAGCTCGCATGATTACGGGTTTCCCAAGGAGAACCCGCAGTTCTGGGATGCCTTGCAGGCGGACATCGGCTTCGATCCGGCCCGCAGTCTGTTTATCGACGATACGTTGCCGATTCTGCGCAGTGCGCGGGATTTTGGTGTGGCGCATTTGTTGGCGGTGAAAGAGCCGGACAGCCGCAAGGGGCCGAAGGACACGGCTGAGTTTGCGGCGGTTGAGGATTATCGGGATTTGATTGCAGGGCTTTGATTCCGAGTTGCCCCATTCGCGAGCAGGCTCGCTCCCACATTTGGAATGCGATCCAATGTGGGAGCGAGCCTGCTCCGGGCGGCGTTCCGACGAAAGCGTTTTATCGGTTACTCAGGAATACGCAGTGTCTGCCCCGGATAGATTTTGTTCACATCCTTGAGCATCGGTTTGTTGGCATCGAAAATTTTCTGATACTTGTTGGCATCCCCATACACACGCAGAGAAATCGCGCTAAGGGTGTCACCCGACTTGACCACGACAAATTGTGCGGCAGTGACAACTGGCCCGCTCACGGTGATCTGATCATCCACGCTGCCAACCCCGGCAATATTGCCCACCGCCAGCAGAATCTTCTCTTTCTCTTCCTGACTCGCAACCTCACCGGTGACGGTCACTTTGTCGCCATCCACCGTCGCCTGAACATTCGGATTGCCCAGACCGACCTTGCTGATGTGTTCCTTCAACTGCTCACTGGCATTGGCGTTGCCCGGGGTTAGCAGATCGATCAGCTTCTCACCGGCTTCTTTCACAAAGCTCAAAAGACTCATAGCGCACACTCCTTGATTTGGGTTCCAGACGTCCAAGCCTAGACCACGACGGACAAACCCGGTTCCAAGCCGACCAATGACCCTGCCGCCGCGCAAGCGGTAGAATCGCCCACCCCTGCCAGCGCCCGGAGCGAAGATGGACATCAAGCAGCTGAAATTCCTCATCGCCCTCGACGAAACCCGCCACTTCGGCCAGGCCGCCGCGCGTTGTCATATCACCCAGCCTACCCTGTCGATGCGCCTGCGCAGCCTTGAAGAAGAGCTCGACCTGCCACTGGTCAACCGGGGCCAGCGTTTCGAAGGCTTCACCGCGCCGGGCGAGCGGGTGCTGGCGTGGGCACGTTCGGTGATGGCGGCCTATGACGGCTTGCACGCCGAAGCGGCAGCGTGTCGCGGCAACCTGATCGGCACGCTGCGACTCGGCGTGGTGCCACTGTCGAGTTTCGATCCGCTGCCGTTGATGCAACGCCTGCACAGCGCCCACCCGAATCTGCGTTTTGAAATGTCGGCGCTGAGTTCCGAGCAAATTCTTGAGCATTTGGCGAACAACCGCATCGATCTCGGCGTGTCTTATCTTGATCGACTGGATAACGAGCGCTTCGAATCCCTGGCCTTCAGTGAAACGCGCATGGGCCTGCTCTACGATCAGCGCACCTTTACCTTCGGCGATGCTCCGTTGAGTTGGGAGTCACTGATCGAGCTGCCGCTGGGCATGCTCACCAGCGGCATGCATTTTCGTCAGTCCATCGACCACAACTTCCACAGCCGTGGTCTGACCCCGCAACCCTTGCTGCAAACCGACGCCGTGCATCAATTGTTACAAGCCGTGCACGGTGGGTTCTGCTGCGCGATCATGCCGCTCGACGGTGGTCTGGAAAAACTCACCGACCACCTGCGCCTGCAACCCATCGAAAACGCTCAAACCCTCGCCCCGCTGGGCCTGATCATGCGTCGCGGAGCGCCACGCTCGGCGCTGGCGGAGGCCTGTTTCGCGCTGTATCGAGAATCACCAACAGCCTCTTGATCGACGGCATCTATCGATAGATCGACACTAGCGATTAGACGCGACAACTTGCCGCGCCTAGTCTTAACGTTGATCAAACCGTCGGTGATGCCATGAACGCCAAGCGCCCAGCCTGCGCGGCGCCTGCAATTGAAACGCCCGCGCCTGCCGCCAGCCAGACCTACAGTTACAGCGATTTGCCCCGCGAGGAATCGGCCAGCACTGCGCTCGCCGAGGAAGTCGCGTTGGCGATCGCCTACAACGGCATCAGTCAGGCGGTGATGCTGGTGACACCGACCGACCTTGAAGACTTCATCGTCGGCTTCAGCCTCGGCAGCGGCATCATCGAGGACGCGACCGACATCTATGACTTGCAACTGACCGGCGCTGGATCTGCGCAATACGCGCAAGTGACCATCGCCAACCGTGCGTTCTGGAACCTCAAGCAACAGCGTCGGCAAATGGCTGGCACCAGCGGTTGCGGGTTGTGCGGTGTGGAAGCGGTGGAGCAAGCGCTGCCAGATCTCAAAGTCCTGGCCGGCGCAGCGTTACCACCGATCGAATGGCTCGACGGTTTGCGCCAGCGCATCGGTGCGTTCCAACCGCTCGGTCAACATTGCGGCGCGGTGCACGCGGCAGTGTTCATGAATGCCAGCGGCGAATTGCTGCTCGGCCGCGAAGACATCGGCCGGCACAACGCCCTCGACAAGCTGATCGGCGGACTGATCCGGCAAAAGATATCCACAGAAGGCGGCCTGGCGATTGTCACCAGCCGTTGCAGCCTCGAATTGATCCAGAAAGTCTTGCGCGCCGGCATCCAGACTTTAGTCAGCCTGTCCGCGCCCACGGGCCTTGCCGTGCAATGGGCCCGTCGACACAACCTCAATCTCATCCACCTGCCGCAGAAAAGTGCGCCGCGGGTGTATAGCCCCGCGATGGAGAATCAAGCGTGAGCCAACATCATCAAGCCGACCAGAAACCTGTCCCGCGCTACAAGCCTTACAAAGGTGCCGCCGGCGGCTGGGGTGCCCTGATCAGTGTGGCTCAGGCATGGTTGACCAGCGATAACGCGCTGAAAAACCTGCGCATGATGCTCAAGACCAACCAGAACGGCGGCTTCGACTGTCCGGGTTGCGCGTGGGGCGATTCGCCGGAAAGCGGCATGGTCAAGTTCTGCGAGAACGGCGCAAAAGCGGTGAACTGGGAAGCCACCAAGCGCCGCGTAGACGCCAAGTTCTTCGCCAAGCACAGCGTCACTTCGTTGCTGGAGCAGAGCGACTACTGGCTGGAGTATCAGGGTCGCCTGACTGAGCCGATGGTGTATGACGCCGAAACCGATCGCTACAAACCGATCAGTTGGGACGACGCCTACACGCTGATCGCCAAACACCTGCAAAGCCTGCCGAGCCCGGATCTGGCCGAGTTCTACACCTCGGGTCGCGCCAGCAACGAGGCGGCGTACCTGTATCAACTGTTCGTGCGCGCTTACGGCACCAACAACTTCCCTGATTGCTCGAACATGTGCCACGAGGCCAGCGGTGTGGCGTTGGCGCAAAGCGTTGGCGTCGGTAAAGGCACCGTGACCTTCGACGATTTCGAACACGCCGACGCGATTTTCGTCTGGGGCCAGAACCCGGGTACCAACCACCCACGCATGCTCGAACCCCTGCGTGAAGCGGTGAAGCGCGGTGCGCAAGTGGTGTGCATCAACCCGTTGAAAGAACGCGGTCTGGAACGTTTCCAGCACCCGCAACACCCGATCGAAATGCTCACCAACGGTGACAAGCCGACCAACACCGCCTATTTCCGCCCGGCCCTCGGTGGCGATATGGCGCTGCTGCGCGGCATGGCCAAGTTCCTCCTGCAGTGGGAGCGCGACGCGCAGAAGGCTGGCGAACCCGCCGTGTTCGATCACGACTTCCTCAATGCCCACAGCGCCAACGTGCTGGAGTATCTCGGCGTGGTCGATGACACACCGTGGGAACAGATCGTCGAGCAATCCGGCCTGACTCTTGTCGAGATCGAGCAAGCCGCGCGCATGTACGCCAAAGGCAAGAACGTGATCATGTGCTGGGCGATGGGCATCACCCAGCATCGCCACTCGGTGCCGACCATTCAGGAAATCGCCAACCTGATGCTGCTGCGCGGCAACATCGGCAAACCGGGCGCAGGCCTGTGCCCGGTGCGCGGCCACAGTAACGTGCAGGGCGACCGCACGATGGGCATCAACGAGCGTCCGCCGGTGGCGTTCCTTGATTCGCTGGAACGACGCTTCCAGTTCAAGGTGCCGCGCCACAACGGCCACAACGTGGTCGAGGCGATCCATGCGATGGCCGAAGGTCGCGCCAAAGTCTTCATCGGTCTGGGCGGCAACTTCGCCCAAGCCACGCCGGACAGTCCGCGCACGTTCGAAGCGCTGAGCAATTGCGACCTCACCGTGCAGATCAGCACCAAGCTCAACCGCAGCCACCTCGCTCACGGTAAAGACGCGCTGATCCTGCCGTGCCTCGGTCGTACCGACATCGACATCCAGACCGAAGGCCCGCAAGCGGTCACCGTGGAAGACTCGTTCAGCATGGTGCACGCCTCTAACGGTCAGTTGCAGCCGCTGTCGAACCAGATGCGCTCCGAGCCGTCGATCATCGCCGGTATCGCTGCCGCCACGCTGGGCAGCAAACCGGTGGACTGGAACTGGCTGGTGGCCGATTACGGGCGCATCCGCGAACTGATCGCCGACACCATTCCCAACTTCAAAGAATTCAACGAGAAGATCAAAAACCCGGGCGGTTTCTACCTCGGCAACAGCGCCGGCGCACGCAAGTGGAACACGCCATCGGGCCGGGCCAATTTCCGCGCCAATATGCTGCCGAAAGATCTTGTGCACGAGCGCACCCGCGCGACCGGACAACTGCCGGACCTGATCCTGCAATCGATGCGCTCCCACGATCAGTACAACACGACGATTTATGGTCTCGACGACCGTTATCGCGGGGTCAAGGGCCAGCGTGATGTGCTGTTCGCCAATGAGGCGGACATCATTCGTCTGGGCTTCCGTCCGGGGCAGAAGGCTGACATTGTTTCGCTGTGGGATGATGGCCGCGAGCGTCGGGTAAAGGGCTTCACGCTGCTGGCATTTGATATTCCGGCGGGACAAGCGGCAGCTTATTACCCGGAAGTGAATCCGCTGGTGCCGCTGGAAAGCACCGGGGATGGCAGCCATACACCGACGTCGAAGTTCATTGCGATTCGGTTGGAAGCGGCGAGTGAGACCGGGTTGATCATGGCCAAATCCGCGTAACGCGATGTCAGAACCGGCCACTTCGCGAGCAAGCTCGCTCCCACATTGGAATGCATTTCAAATGTGGGAGCGAGCCTGCTCGCGAAGGCGTTGGTTCAGACAATACCTTTCTAAGCTCAAACGCTTTCAACCGCCCACAAAAAAGGCCGCTTTTTCACAAAAGCGGCCTGTCCGAAGTAGCTAAAGACCGGCAAAAAACAGTTAAGTTCCGGTGAAAAAACAGCAACTTGCAAAGTTGTATACAAGTCGTGTTATTCGTCGGATTTCGATTGTCACGCTTGTCACACAGCCTCAGGATCGGCGCCGTCATCCCTTTGAGGCTCATCTATGAAGTTCTCCTCGATTCTCTTGTTGTCCCTTGGCCTGGTCAGTGGTTTGGCGTCTGCAGGCGGCACCACCGAAGCAGGTGTGGGCGGCGCATTGGGCGGGGTTCTTGGCTCGGTCGTCGGTCAGTCCTTAGGCGGCAATACAGGTTCCACCATTGGCGCAGCCTTGGGCGGCGCGGGTGGTAGTGCGGTCGGCGCCGACAAGCGCAGCCGTGGCGAAGCCGCCATCGGTGGTGCGCTGGGCGCAGCCGGCGGTAACGTAGTCGGCCGCAGCATGGGCGGCACCACCGGCAGCCTGATCGGCTCCGCAGCAGGTGGCGGCGCCGGTGGCGCGCTGGGCAACTATATGGGTAACAAAAGCGATGACGACGATCGTCATTACGACCGCGGTCGTGACCGTGACCGTGGTTATTACCGCGACCGTCACCCGGGCCGCGGCCACGCTTATGGCCACCGCAAACATCACAAGCACTATCGCGACTGAGGTCTCAAACACCTCGCTGGCCGGTAAAGCAAAATCGCAGCCCAAGGGCTGCGATTTTTTTTGCCGTTTACACCACCAGGTATTCCAGTGCCTGGCGCAGTTCGGCAGGAATCGGCACCGGCTGATTACTCGCCCGATCGACGAATACGTGAACGAAGCGCCCGGCCGCACACGCCTCGCTTTCACCGACCTTGAACACCGCCAATTCGTACTGCACCGAACTGTTGCCCAGCTTGCCGACCCGCAGACCGATCTCGATCAGATCCGGAAAGGCGATCGAGGCAAAGTAATCACACGCCGAACTGACCACAAACCCCACCACCTCACCGTCATGGATATCCAGACCACCGACCTGAATCAGGTAGGTGTTCACCGCCGTGTCGAAGAAGCTGTAGTAGGTGACATTGTTGACGTGACCGTAGGCGTCGTTGTCGTGCCAGCGCGTGGTGATGGGCTGGAAGTGGGGGTAGTCGGTGCGCTGAGGGGTGGACATGGTTGGGCTGATTCTCTTGTGTTTTCAGTGAGGCCGCTTGCCGTCACCCTAGCCCTCTCCCAAAGGTAGAGGGGACTGACCGAGGTGTTCTCTCGAAATACACCGACCTGATCCTTCGAGTCGAACTCAGATGCTGAAACCCACGCAGATCGGCTCCCTTCCCCCTCTCCCCCTGGGGGAGAGGGCTGGGGTGAGGGGGAACGATTTTGGCCGCGACATTACACTTGAGCAAACCCCTTATCCTGCGCCACCAACTCACCAATCAACCGCGCCGGTTTCCACTGATCACCCTGCCGCGTTTCCAGCGCCAGCAAGCGCTGATGAATATCCGCCAGCCCTTGCTGATCCGCCCAGGCCATCGGCCCGCCCTTGTCCGCCGGGAAGCCGTAGCCGTTCAGATACACCAGATCAATGTCATGCGCAGACTCGGCAATGCCTTCCTGCAAAATCTTCGCGCCTTCATTGACCAACGCCAGCAAACTGCGCTCCAGAATCTCCTCCGGACCGATCTCGCGGCGCTGGAAGCCCAGCCCTTCGCTGACCTGCAGGACCAGCGCATCAACCTCAGGATCGTGCTCAGCCTGACGACTGCCCGGCTCGTAATGGTAATAGCCATTGCCGGACTTCTGCCCGAACCGGCCCAGCTCGCACAAGCGGTTGTCCACCTGCACCTCTGGCGCATCCTGACCCTTGCCGGCCAATTCGCGCGCACGCCATTCCAGATCGATGCCGACCACGTCATACATGCGAAACGGCCCCATGGCAAAACCGAAACCTTGCAGCGCCGCATCGACCTGCTGTGGATAAGCGCCTTCCAGCAACATCTTGCGCGCCTCCAGCACATACGGATGCAGCATGCGGTTGCCGATAAAACCGTGACAGTTGCCCGACACCACACTGACCTTGCCCATGCGCTTGCCCAGAGCCAGCGCCGCTTCCAGCACCGCCGCCGAAGTCTGCGCACCGCGCACGATTTCCAGCAGTTTCATGATGTGCGCCGGGCTGAAGAAATGCAGCCCCAACACTTGCTCCGGACGCCTTGTCGCGGCAGCAATCGCATCGATGTCCAGCGCCGAGGTATTACTCGCCAACAATGCCTCAGGCTTGAGCAAGCCATCGAGTTCACGAAAGATCTTCTGCTTCAGCTCAAGATTTTCGTACACCGCCTCGATCACCAGATCGACATTGCGAATCGCCGCGTAATCCGCCGCCGCACTGACCCGTGCGATACGCGCATCCGCCTCGGCCTGATCAATCCGGCCTTGGCGCACGTTATGTGCATAAGTCTCGGCCACGCTGGCGAGTGCCTGTTCAAGCATCTGTGGATTGTTATCCACCCACTGCACGCTCACCCCGGCATTGGCCAGGCACATGACAATGCCCCGACCCATGGTGCCCGCGCCGATCACCGCAGCCTGCTGAATATCGAAGGATGTCTGGCTCATGTTGTTCTCTTGTTGGCGATCCAAAGACAGACCTCAACCATAGTCAGCCAACGACGGTTTTTGAAGTTTATTACCGTGATGATCGACATTCAGCGGATGGATAAAGCCCCGCTTTTGTGGGCTCTTGCTCAACCGAGCAAATGATCATCAGCCCATCTGCGGACTTCGGCGTAGGGATATTCCTCCAACGCAGCAAACCCGGGAATAGCGCGCGCCTTGAGCTTGGTGAACAACGGCACGCTGATCCCGCACAGGAACCGCGTCACCCGCTCCGCCGACGGAATCACCCCGGTGTGCTGCTCATGCCTGTGGATAAAATCACCACACAGCGTCGCGAAGTTTTTATCCACAAGCGCTGGCAACTCCGGTGGTGCCGGCAACCGTGCAACCTGGCCATGACACACCGAGCAATGCCCACACCGCTCAGGCGCATTGCGATCCCCGAAATACTCGGCCAGGCGATAACCCAGACAACGCTCGGTGGCAAAAACCTCAAGCATCGCGTGGATGCGCGCCACTTCGGCCTGCTCATGCCGGGTGAAATAGTCATGCAGCTCAGCGCTCAGGGCATCACTGTCAAAGTCACTATTCAGCAGGCTGTAGACCTCGGTCATCTGCTTGCTTTCCAGCTCGACCCAGCCCTTTTCCTGAAAGTAATCCAGCGCCTTCACCACTCGATTGCGTTCGGCGGAATATTGCGAATACATCGCCTCGAAATTCACCGTGGCCCAGGTGCGCGCACGAGGCGAGGTCTGAATGATCGCGCCGACAAAATCCCTGCGCTCACCGTCGAAGCGCTCGAGCAGCGCTTCGGGTTCCAGCAGGTATTTGAAACGGTATTCGGCGTAATAGGCGTAGCGCGGCGCGATCAAGCCGCGCAGTTCCAGTTGTACCAGCAAGGTCTTCAGCGGCAATGCGCGAATATTGCTCTGATCCGCCAGCGGCCCGAGCAGAAACTCCCACTGCCCTTCCGGCACCGAGGCCTTCAGTTCGTCGAGTACATAGCGAATGCCATCACGCTCCGGCGTATCACCGTATACAAAGTTTTCCAGCACATTGAGGCTGTCGCGATTGGCCAATACCAGGCAGTCCGACGGCTGCCCGTCACGGCCGGCGCGGCCGATTTCCTGACTGTAGTTTTCGATGGATTTGGGCAGGTCGAAGTGCACGACATTGCGGATGTCACTCTTGTCGATGCCCATGCCGAACGCGATGGTCGCGACGATGCAATTGGATTGCCCGGCCATGAAGCGTTTCTGGATCGCTTCGCGTTTGTCGTGGGCTAAACCCGCGTGATACGCCTCTGCCTGAATGCCGTTGCGCTCAAGGTGTTCAGCGATGTGCTCAGCGGTCTTTTGCAAGGTCACGTAGACGATGCTCGGTTGCCCCGGCCGCTCGGCCATCCACTCCACCAGACGCCGGCGCTTGTCCTGGCCGCGCACCGGTTCGACTAACAGATTGAGGTTAGGCCGGTAGAAACCGGTAGTCACCACATCGTCGGCAGCAATAGAAAATTTGGCCTGCATGTCAGCGATGACCTTCGGTGTTGCCGTAGCGGTCAGCAGCAAGGTTTGCGGGATGTTGAACTGGCGCTGATAGTCCGGCAACTTCAGGTAGTCGGGGCGGAAGTTGTGGCCCCATTCCGAGATGCAATGCGCCTCGTCCACCACCAGCAGCGAGATCGGCACCTGCTGCAGAAAGTTGCGGAAACGCTCGTTCTTCAAGCGCTCCACCGAGATCATCAAAATCTTCAATTCACCCGAACGGGCGCGGGCCATCACGTCATTGGCATCATCGCGACTCTGCGCCGAATCGATACTGCCTGCGGATATGCCATGACGCTGCAAGAAGGCCAGTTGATCCTGCATCAACGCCAGTAACGGTGAGACCACCAACGTCAGGTGCGGCAGCAGCAGCGCCGGCAATTGATAGCAAATCGACTTGCCGGAACCGGTAGGAAAAATCGCCGCCGCCGAACGCCCGGACAGCACCGCACTGATCGCGGCTTCTTGCCCGGGTCGAAACTGTGGAAAACCAAAAACCTGTTCCAGGGTGTTGTGCATTCGCTGTCACTCCATTGACTGCTGCCATGCCAACAGCCTAGCGGGCGATCGCAGCGAGTCGAGAAAAGGTCGGGGCCAAATCGATTCGGAATGATACAGCGATTACTTGAACACCACGGTCCCTGTGGGAGCGAGCCTGCTCGCGAAGAGGCCACTCAGAACAATACAAAATCCTGAAGTTCAGGGGCGCAACACCGCCACCCGCAACTGCTCATTCAGCATCTGCTCATGCACGCCCTGACTCTTGCTCGCCCACAACGCATGGGCCGGGCTGATGTCGCCGGTGAATGCCGCCGCCAACTGACGCAGATCAGCGACGCTGCGCACACGCGGACAGAACAGTTGCTCATCACAGTTCTGACTGGCGTTGCGATAGGTGCTCAGCAATCCCTCCCAGAGGCCGTCGCGCACGTGGCGAATCGACTTCAGCTGCACGTGGGGCACACCGAGTCGCTGCTCAAGCCCCTCTTCATCCAGCGCTTCGCTGGCCAACAGCGCTTTGGCGAACATCAACACTTCACCACGCGACGCCGTGTCCACGCTCGCCTGGCTGATGAGTGCCTCCGGCCAATCGGTGCGATCGAGGCGATCCAGCACCCACGCATTGCCAACGTCCGAGGCCATGGCCAAACGGCAAGTGCCCAGCCCGAGCAATAAAATTGCGGCCATTCGTAGCCAGTGCATACCTAATTCCCTTTAAGCGCGTGTCAGACGTTTGGAAACGCCCTACAGATTCTGGCGCGCACGATACAGCGGTTTACCGCGAATCGCCTGACAATCACGTAGGAATTATTACGCCTAAGGGTTTTGGCCTGAAAAAGCTGCGAAAACACGTAGGGCATTTCCTCAAAACACGGAAAACCCCCTACGAATACTGTCCATTGCGGCTGTCTTGTCCCACAGAGAAACGCCCTTCTATAGTGGCCGCCGCGGCTGCATACACTGCACCGGCCCGCCCCAGCGCCTTCGAACAGGACACGCCTCACCATGATCAACCGCTATCGCCCACTCAAGACTTGCTACAGCGAAAACCCGGTACTGCTTATCGACAGCCACTCCAGCCAGACCGACCTGATCAATGCCGCCGATCAGCGTTTACGCGCGGCCGGTGATTTGCTGGAAACGCTCTACTGCTTATGTTTCAAACAGGCTGACGTGAAGGATATCCCCAACATCGTCAACGCCCTTTATTTACTGGTACAGGACAGTTGCGACTTGCTTGAAGTTGCCAAACAAAAACCACCACAAACAACATATAACTAAAATTTGCTACAAACTCGGAAACACCAGAACTCTTTATTTATATATGAAACTCACACTAACTTGTTTGCTCTTACAACTAAACGAGAGCAACACCATGACAGTTTTAACTATATTTTTTTGCGGTACGGGTTCCAACAAGTTCGATACCGCCCATGAAAATTTCTGGGACGGCGAACTGGTTTCCACGCTGGCTTCCAACCATACCGGCCGCGAGTTCGCCGAATGGATCGTCGTCGACGGACCCGGCAGCGGTAACCTGCAAGCTGACGACCTGTTCACCAAGACCAAGGAGTACGGTCTGTCCGGCACACTGTTCGGCAAAGGCTGGGAAGAAAACGTGGCGCATGCCCTAAATGTCATCAAGGGCAAATGCGACTGGCAGCGCGAGCAACTGACCGAGGCAGAATACAACCGCCTCAAAGCCGCCGGCATTCCTATTGAAGATGTAAAAGTCGAGGGTTCGTGGTTCTGGCGTAAATATAACTACGGTGATCGCAGCGTGACCCAACAGAAATTACAGGAGCAGATCATCAAGACATTTCGCAAGGATGGCGTTATTCCCACTCAGGTCAATCTAGTGGGGTGGAGTCGCGGCGGGATAAGTTGCCATATGCTGGCCAATGCGATGTTAAATGATCCTCAACTTAACAATATCCCGGTGAATATATTCGCCCTTGATCCAGTCCCGGGAATCGGCAACTTCCAGGATGCGCGCGTCAAACTCGGCGCCAACGTCAAAGAATATGTCGCCTTCTATGCCCGCGATGAACGCTCCAAAGGTTTCAGTTGTGTCATTCCGCAAACCGCCACCGGCACCAAAACCTGCGTCTACCCGATGGCCGGCCGCCACGCGACCATGGCCGGCAACGCCACAGCTGACGGTGGCGTACCCACCAACAGCGGCGACCTGAAAGCGCTGGTCGAACCTGGCCGCATCGTCCGCCACCTCGCCGAAACCTGCCTCAAGCGCTGGGGCGTACAACTAAACAAAACCCTGAACCTGAGCGAAACAGATCTGCTGCGCCTGACGGGCGCCATCGTCGCCGACGAAGCGCGCTACAAGCAGATGCACAGCATTTCCTACACCTACTTCACCGAACTGGATAAAGGTGAGCGCTATGTTTCGCTGGGCAGCAAAGGCGTGCCGTTTTCGGCGGTGAAAGGCGCGATCTACGCGCCGGCTACGGGGCTAACGACGAGTGTGCTGGATGTGGCGGCGTATCGGGTTATTGGTTGAGGCGGAGCGGCGACCGATAGGTTTTTAACCAAGAAGGAAATAGAACGATGAACAGTACGAGCGATGAATCGGAGCAGGCTAGCGACGAGGAAACCTACGAGGCATGGTTCATCAGGCAGGTCCA
This sequence comes from Pseudomonas sp. SCA2728.1_7, assembly GCF_018138145.1. Classification (NCBI taxonomy): domain Bacteria; kingdom Pseudomonadati; phylum Pseudomonadota; class Gammaproteobacteria; order Pseudomonadales; family Pseudomonadaceae; genus Pseudomonas; species Pseudomonas sp. SCA2728.1_7. Next base: position 3,855,724 of record NZ_CP073104.1, read on the forward strand.
AGCCAGCATTGATGATCCTCGGCCAAGCATTTCCGATGAAGTAAGCAGGAAACTGATGGCAGATAAACGCGCTCGTTTAAGACGTCTGAAGGATTGTCAGCAATGACCTATTGAATCTACGTCCTGTTCCTACAAGGACAGACTCCTTGTCTTCTATCGCCGTCGTGTAGCTCGTCTCTATAGTCGTGACTGTCGCTGCCAATTCAGCGACTCGGGCTTGGTCACCCGTATTAGATGTGCATTCACAGTCGTTGTATGCTGCTGGCGCTTTTTTGTGTCAGCACGCTTAATGGCGGCTGTGTTCGGGACGCCTTCGGGCGTGCCGGTTGTGAATGCCTCATCGGTTGACCAACCCGAACGCAGTCCGCCACCTATCGCTTGGTCACGGTGGGTGCGGATTCTCATGACGCAAAAAACGAGGCAAAAATAATGAAAACATGGAATCAATTCACCACCGATCGCTACCGCCCACTCGAATCCAACCTCACCGACACCAAGCCTCTGCTCATCGACACCCAGGTCAACCCCCAAGACATCCTCGAATGCGCCGTCCAGCGCCTGCGCGCCTCCGCCGATCTGCTACGCACCCTCTACTGCCTCAGCTTCAAACAAGCCGACGTCGAAGACATCCCCCACATCACCCACGCCCTCTATCTGCTGACGCAGGATGGCTGTGACCTGCTGCAAGTCGCACAGCAGCAGATGCTCAACTGGAAGGCTCCAGCCTGAAATCGAGTGATCGTATCGCTCTTTTACACTCTGTAAGAGCGATCAAAAAAACGGTAATCAACCATGGGAGCAACCATGAGCAAATTCTTTGATGAGCTGATGGAAAGCGTGCGAGAAATGGACGAAATTCTGCGTGGTGAATGTGCACCATCGCGTATATCCAAGGCTGGCAAAATGATTCAAAAAAACCAACAGACTCTCGATGAACAGCCTCGCTTTAAGGATCGAAAATCCCGACCTATCACTCCACACGATTGCGCTACACTGGAGTCCTGCACCAAGAGGCCTATGAAATGAGCGAATTGACGTTCCAGCAGAAGCAGGCTTATTACGACAAAGTACGCCGGTCAAACTATCTGGCGAGCTTACGTCTGGAAGGTTTCGATACCAGCCGTGCCGATGCCGAGAAACCGCTTCCATCAAGGGAATCGGTCATTGAAAAATATCGTCAGACTGCACGTTAATGACGGACAAATATGGGGTCGGACAAGACCCCTATTGCTACCCTCATAGTGATGTTCTGCGTAACTTGCTCGACATCCACTCTGAAGAAGAACTGCAAAAAGCAGAGCGAGAGCTCTCGGAAATCGCGATCAGTCGATTTCGTCTTCTCCCCCCTCCTTATGATTTAAGTGTCCTGCAGCACGCCCATAAAACTCTTTTTTGCGATGTTTACGATTGGGCCGGGCAGTTGCGTACCGTTAACATCAAAAAGGGACAAACATTTTTCTGCACTGCAGAGCGAATTCTTCCAGAAGCGCAAAAAATCTTTAGCGTGATGGAGCGCTCGGCGTGGTTCGCGGGAATGGGCAAACCAGAACTTGTGGTGAACATCGCTGAGGCTTATGGCGATTTGAATGTCATCCATCCTTTTCGCGAAGGTAATGGCCGAGCGCAACGCCTATTATTTGAACAAATCATTATTAACGCAGGCTTCCCAGTCGATTGGTGGCTGGTTAAAGATGACGCTTGGGTCCCAGCAAACATTGATGCTGTGTCATGTGATTATCGGGGGCTAGTGGCGATCTTTGAGCGCTGCATTGGCGAAAAGCTGGCTCTTTAAGTGGCAGTATTCTGGTAGTTAAGGCCATTTTCTGCGGGAATATTGCCAGTTAGTCTTGTTTTCGCCCACAAAAAAGCCGCCCCAAAGGGCGGCTTTTTCATTCGCTACAAACCAATCTTACAACTTCGGCCCTGCAGCCTTGATCGCGTCGCTCACTTCGAACTTCTTGAAGTTCTCGATGAACAGACCGGCCAGTGCTTTCGCGGCCTCGTCGTACGCAGCCTTGTCAGCCCAGGTGTTGCGTGGGTTGAGCAGGTTGGTTTCAACGCCCGGTACGGCCAGTGGCACGTCGAGGTTAATGGTGTCGAGGTGTTCGGTGGCTGCACCGATCAACGCGCCGCTCTGGATCGCTGCGATCACCGCGCGGGTGGTCGGGATGTTGAAGCGTTTGCCGACGCCGTAGCCGCCGCCGGTCCAGCCGGTGTTGACCAGGTAGACCTTGGAGCCGAAACCGCGGATGCGCTTGATCAGCAGCTCGGCGTATTCGCCAGCCGGACGCGGGAAGAACGGTGCGCCGAAGCAGGTGGAGAAGGTCGACTTGATGCCGCTGCCCGAACCCATTTCAGTCGAGCCCACCAGTGCGGTGTAGCCGGACAGGAAGTGGTAGGCCGCTTGTTCTTCGTTGAGGATCGACACTGGCGGCAGGACGCCGGTCAGGTCGCAGGTCAGGAAGATCACAGCGTTTGGCTCGCCACCGAGGTTGTGCTCGGAACGCTTGGCAACGTGCTCCAGCGGGTACGCGGCGCGGCTGTTCTGGGTCAGGCTGACATCGGCGTAGTCGGCGTGCTTGGCGTCGTCGATGACAACGTTTTCCAGCACAGCGCCGTGCTTGATCGCTTTCCAGATAACCGGCTCGTTCTTCTCGGAGAGGTCGATGCACTTGGCATAGCAACCGCCTTCGATGTTGAACACCACGCCTTCGCCCCAGCCGTGTTCGTCGTCACCGATCAGGTAACGGCTTTCGTCAGCCGACAGGGTGGTTTTACCGGTGCCCGACAGACCGAAGAACAGGGTCACGTCGCCTTCTTCGCCGATGTTGGCAGCGCAGTGCATTGGCAGCACGTCAGCGGCCGGCAGCAGGAAGTTCTGCACGGAGAACATGGCTTTCTTCATCTCACCGGCGTAACGCATGCCAGCGATCAGCACTTTTTTCTGTGCGAAGTTGAGGATCACGCAACCGTCGGAGTTGGTGCCGTCACGCTCAGGCACGCACTCGAAGTTGGCCACGTTGAGCACTTGCCACTCTTCACGACCGGCCGGGTTGTACTGGGCCGGGTTGATGAACAGGCAACGACCGAACAGATTCTGCCAGGCAGTCTGGGTGGTCATTTTCACGGCCAGGTAGTGATCTTCCGCCGCGCCTACATGCACGTGGGACACAAAGTGCTCTTGCGCGTTGTTGAACGCCTCAACGCGAGCCCACAGCGCGTCGAACTTGTCGGCCGGGAACTTGCGGTTGATCGGGCCCCAGGCGATAGCGGCCTGGGTGGAAGGCTCTTCAACGATGAAACGGTCAACAGGCGAACGACCGGTGCGGTGACCAGTGCGAACAACCAGAGCGCCGGTATCGGCAAGCTCGCCCTCACCGCGGTTCAGGGCTTCTTTTACCAGATCATCAACACTCAGATCGGTGTACACGGCGTTATTGGCTTGCGTCATGAGGTTCCCCGTCGGCCAGTGGCCGAGTGTGCTCCAAACGTTTTGTAGTAGAAAGTCGTGCACTACTACCGCGAAAAAAGTGGGCCGGATTATGCCAGAAAAGCCCAAAAAGAGTAGGGTCCTCCCGTCGTAACGGCGAAATTCCGTCGTTACGCAGTGAATTTACCTGCGCTGAACCGTTTTAGTGCCGGGTATCTGACGGCGTGTCGACGCCTGCGCCAGCGAACAATTGAGCAACATCCGTGGCATCGAACAGGTAGCGCTCGTTACAGAACTGGCAATCAACCTCGATGTTGCCACCGTGTTCGACCACCAATTGCTGCGCATCTTCCAGACCGAGACTGACCAACGCATTGCCGGAGCGTTCCCGCGAGCAGCTGCAACGAAAGCGCAGTTTCTGCACATCGAACAGACGAACCTGCTCTTCATGGTAGAGGCGATGCAGGACGGTTTCGTTGTCCAGGCTGAGCAATTCATCGGCGGTCAGGGTGGTGGCCAGCGCGGTGATGTGCTGCCAGCTGGCGGCGCGATCTTCTTCGTCTTTCAGACGGTCAGCCGGCAATTGCTGCAGCAGCAGGCCACGGGCGCGACGGCCGTCGGCAAACAGCTTGAAGCGAGTGCCGACCTGTTGCGACATGACGAAATAGTTGGTGAAGCAGTCGGAGAGGGTTTCGCCGTCGAGGTCGACGATGCCCTGATAACGCTGGCCAACAGTCGGGTCGACAGTCAGGGCCAGAACGCCATTCGGCATCAGGTCAGCGAGGGTCGCGTCCGGCATGATCTGCTCGGCGTCGTAACGCGCCAGGCCACGGATGTCGCGCTCGCTGGAGCACTCGATCATCAGCATCGGGATCGGGCCTTCCGAACGTGCCTGCAGAATCAGCAAACCATCGAACTTCAGGGTGCCCACCAGCAACGAGGCCGCCGCCATCAATTCGCCGAGCAGTTGCGCTACCGGCTCCGGGTACGGGTGCTTGGCAAGGACTTCGGCGTAGCTGCGCTCAAGCGCAACCAGTTCGCCGCGCGTATCGCTGTCATCGAAGATGAAACGTTGGGTGAAATCGGTATCCGCTAGCTCGGTCATAATTTTGGGTATCTGAATGTGGTGACAAAATGGTTACAAGACGTGAAAATTTGCGCTTCTTGGCACTCTTTTTGGTGCCGACTGCTCTGCCATGGGAGGCATTTTATGAACAATCCGGGTTTGTTCCAATCTAGGTGGAACCTCGGCCGGCTGGTTCTGTGCAACGTAGTGCCGTTGGCGCTACTGGCTTTCTGGTTATGGCCTACGGGCAACGCGCTGTGTGTGATTTTCGACGAGTGGCTGTTCCGCTCGCTCAATGCACCGCTGGCCAGCAACCCGATATGGCTCCACATCTGGGCAATTGCAAGTCTGCGTCCGTTCGACATCGTCGTCGGCCTGATTCTGTTGACGCTGCTGATCAAGGGCGACTGGGTGTTCAAGGCCATTGACGTGCGTCGCGCGTTTTTCGGTTTTTTCTCGATCCTGCTGTTGATGGTGGTGATCCGCGCGCTGTTTTCCAAGTTCGCCGACCATATGGACTGGCAGCACAGCAGCCCGTCGATGGTGCTGGAAGGCGCGGTGCATATCAGCGATTACTTCCCGCACTTGGAGAAAACCTGGGAGCTGAAGGATCGCTCGGGCCAGAGTTTCCCGGGTGACCACGCTTCGGTGTTGCTGATCTGGGCATTGTTCATGGGGGTGTTCAGTCGCACGGTTGGCCAGTTTGTGACGATCTGGGGCCTGGCGCTGTTGTTCATGCTGCCGCGCCTGGTGGCCGGCGCGCATTGGGGTCAGGACGATTACATCGGCGGTGTGCTGCTGGCGGTGTGGGCGTTGGGTTGGGGTTACTACACGCCGTTTGCCTACCATGCGTCGAACTTTTGGCTGAAAGTGACAGCGCCGATCTTTGCGCTGCTGGGCAAGTTGCCGCTGGTTTCGCGGATGAGTGTGGTGCGTAGCGCCTGATTCCGAGCTGTCTTCGGCGAGGGCTGCGCCCTCGATTCGCGAGCAGGCTCGCTCCCACATTGGAATGCAATCTCCTGTGGGAGCGAGCCTGCTCGCGAAGAGGCCAGCACCAACAACGCAAAAACGCCTCGCTTACTCGTCGTTACTGCCGCCTCGAAACTTGAACAAATCCCGCCGCTGTTTTTTGCTCGGTTTGCCATCCGTGGTAACGCCCAGCGCCCCTGCCTTGCGCATTGCCGCAGCCGCTTCACGCTTGGCAATACTTGCCTCGGTCTCCGCATACAACGTCTGCGCCTCCGGTGCGCCGCGTCGCACAATCGACAACGCCTCAACCTTCACCGAGCGCACTTCAAATCCGGTACGAATCTCGAACTCATCGCCGATGCGTGGCTCTTTGCCAGGCTTGCAGCGCTCACCACGACAATGCACCTTGCCACTCTCGATCGCTGCTTTGGCGAGGGCACGGGTTTTGTAAAAACGCGCAGCCCACAGCCATTTGTCGAGACGAACCTTGTCGTCCTCTTCCTGTTTTTGCGCCATGTGAATTCCTCGTTCAGCCAGTAGTCGGAACTGTACTACCGTTTCTGTCGGGCGCAAGAACTCAGCCCTCCAGATAGACTGTGATCTTGGCCGGTGCATCGGCATGGAGTGATCGAGTGACTAAATTTCCATCTTCATTAATCTCGCCCAAGGCCGGTTGCCAGGGCTGCCAGCAAAGCGAGCCGCTGGGCTTCGATTTTGCCTTCGCCTACCAACCCATCGTCGATCTGCGCGACCAGTCGGTTTTCGCCCACGAAGCGTTGGTTCGAGGTGTGGCCGGTGAAGGCGCACTCAGTGTGCTGGATCAGGTTACAGAAGATAACCGCTACCGTTTCGACCAGCTCTGCCGGACCCGCGCCATCGAAGGCGCGGCCAATCTAAATATGCAGACACACTTGTCGATCAACTTCATGCCCAACGCGGTCTATCGTCCAGAGCTGTGTATTCGCAGTACGCTCGAGGCGGCAAAAAAACATCATTTCCCTATCGACCGGCTGATTTTCGAAACCCTGGAAAGCGAGCACGTAGATAACTATCGCCATTTGACCAATATTCTGCGTGAATACCGCGAATTCGGCTTCAAGACCGCCATCGACGATTTCGGTGCCGGTTATTCGGGGCTCAATCTGCTGGCTGATTTCCAACCGGACCTGATCAAACTCGACATGGCGCTGATCCGCGATGTCGATCAAGACCGTGTTCGTCAGGCGATCGTTCGGGGGATTGTCACAATCTGTGCGGAGTTGGACGTTACAGTCATTGCCGAAGGCATTGAGAGCGCCGGTGAACGAGATTTCCTGGCGGACTGTGGAATATTTCTGATGCAGGGCTACTGGTTCGCCAAACCTGCATTCAAAGCGTTGGCCCAGGTTTCACCTGAGGCCTGGACACGTTAATCGTTGGTTTTTTCTATTGAAGACATTTGATCATTTGACCGTTGTCGGTCTGCGCGAGTGGGTGGCGCTCCCTGATCTGGGAGTCGCGGGCCTGCGAGCGAAAATCGACACCGGCGCCAGCACCTCCAGCCTGCATGCCACCGACATCGAGCCGTTCGAACGCGACGGCGAGAAATGGGTGCGTTTCACCGCGCACCTGGGCACGGTGGTGCAGTTGCGTCACCGCCGCTGCGAAGCGCCACTGGTGACGCGCAAAACCATCAAAAGCTCCAACGGCCATGCCCAGGAGCGCTATGTGATCAGCACCACTCTGGCTTTGGGTGATCGGGTCTGGCCGATCGAGTTCACCCTCGCCTGCCGCAAATCCATGCGCTATCGCCTGCTGCTCGGTTCCAAAGCCCTGATCGATGGCCAACTGGTCGTCAATCCGGGCATCAAGTATGTACAAGACAAGCCGGTGTTCCCGGTATCTACCTCCTCCACAGGTGTTGCATGAAGATCGCTGTGCTGTCGCGGAACCCGCGTCTGTATTCCACCCGCCGTCTGGTCGAAGCCGGAACCGAGCGCGGGCACGAAATGGTAGTGATCGACACCTTGCGCGCCTACATGAACATCGCCAGCCACAAGCCGCAGATCCACTATCGCGGCAAACCGCTGGAAGGCTTTGATGCGGTGATCCCGCGGATCGGCGCGTCGGTGACGTTTTATGGTTGCGCGGTGTTGCGCCAGTTCGAAATGATGGGGGTGTTCCCGCTCAACGAATCGGTGGCGATTGCTCGCTCGCGGGACAAGTTGCGTTCGCTGCAACTGCTGTCGCGGCGCGGCATCGGTCTGCCGGTGACCGGGTTTGCCCACTCGCCGGATGACATTCCCGATTTGATCGACATGGTCAACGGCGCGCCGCTGGTGATCAAAGTACTGGAAGGCACCCAGGGCATCGGCGTGGTGCTGTGCGAAACCGCCACGGCGGCAGAGTCGGTGATCGAGGCGTTCATGGGTCTGAAGCAGAACATCATGGTTCAGGAATACATCAAGGAAGCGGGCGGCGCGGATATTCGTTGTTTCGTGGTCGGTGACAAAGTCATCGCAGCAATGAAGCGCCAGGCCAAACCGGGTGAGTTCCGTTCAAATCTGCATCGCGGCGGAAGCGCCAGCCTGATCAAGATCACCCCGGAAGAACGCATGACCGCGTTGCGTGCGGCCAAGGTCATGGGCCTCGCGGTGGCGGGTGTGGATATCCTGCGCTCGAACCACGGGCCGCTGGTGATGGAAGTGAACTCGTCGCCGGGGCTGGAAGGGATCGAGACCACCACCGGCAAGAATGTGGCGGGGATCATCATTGAGCATCTTGAGAAGAATGGCGGGCCGAATATGACCCGCACCAAAGGCAAGGGCTAAAGCGAAGAGCAAGAGCCCCTCACCCTAACCCTCTCCCGAAGGGAGAGGGGACTGATTGGGGGATATTGGAGAACTACGCCGACCTGATCCTGCTGTGCCGAATCCATAATCGACTCGGTCATTCAGGTCGATGTATAACGCAAGACACCTCGGTCTGCCCCTCTCCCTCCGGGAGAGGGGCCGATTGGGGGATGGTTAAGAGATACGCCGACTTGATCTTGCTTTACCGGATCCATAATCGACTCAGTCTTTCAGGTCGATGTATGACGCAAAACACCTCGGTCGGCCCCCTCTCCCTCCGGGAGAGGGCTGGGCGGGCGGCGTTCCGATGAGGGGCTTTTGGGGGTTAGACGGCGTCTCTTGGTAACATCAACCCCAGCGGCAACCTCACCCGCGCCTCCAGCCCTCCCCCGGACCGGTTACGCAATTCAACATTGCCGCCATGCATCGAAGCAATCCGCTTCACAATCGCCAAACCCAACCCTGTGCCCTTGCCGCCTCGGGCACGATCGCCACGGGTAAACGGGTTGAAGATCGCCTCCAGCTCCGAAGGATCAATCCCCGCACCACGGTCCATCACGCTCAGCACCACATACGGCGCACTGACGTCACCGGACACATAAGCCGCGACTTCAACGTGACCGCCGGCATGGTTCAAGGCGTTGCCGATCAGGTTGTTCAGCAAGCGTTTCATCGATACCCGACGCAGCGGAAACGGCTGGATCGGCTCCAGACGCAAACGCACTTTCTCTTCATTCTGGTTGTACGGCGCCGCGACCTCGCGCACCAGGTCAGTCAGATCCACCTCTTCCACCGACTCGTCACGACCGTCGCGGATGAACGCGAGGAACTGGTCGAGAATCGCGTCCATGTCTTCGATATCGCGGACCATGTCATCGGTCAGGTCATTGCGATCGCCCATCAGCTCCAGCGAAAGCCGCAAGCGGGTCAACGGTGTACGCAAGTCATGGGACACGCCGGCCAACATCAACTCGCGCTCGCGTCCGGCCTGCTCGACGTCTTCGGCCATCTGGTTAAAAGCGCGATACACCTCGGTCATCTCACTCGGTGTATCGCTGATCGGCAGACGCACACTGCGACCCTGACCGAGCTGCCGGGCGGCGTAGACCAAGCGTTTCAATGGCTGGTTGAGCTGGCTGACGAAAATCCATGCCGACGCCGTCGACAACAAGCCAATGGCGAGGAACCAGCCGAGCACGTTCCAGATTTTCTGGCCGCGCAACGGATGCGGATACAGCGGCACTTTCAGCCAGCCGTCACCGAGGCTCGGCGCGCGGACCCACAACGCCGGCGGCGAGTGCATGCGTAAGCGTACTTCGGTGTCGGCGCCCAACTCCGCCTGCATCTGTCGCTGGTAGATTTCGCTGTACGGCCAATGCTGCTCGCCTTCCGGCACACCGGCGCCCACGACCCGAATCAGGGTGGCGGCATCAGCGATCTTCGCGCGGTTTTCTTCATCGGCGGCCCAATAGGCACGCAGCGTCAGGGCGACGCCGTGGCTGTATTGGCGGTCCACCAGCACGTCCTCGTTCATCAACAGATAAACCAGGGTCAGCGCCTTGGAAAACAGCACGACGATAAGCACCAGCCAGAGGGTGCGGGAGAAAAAACTTTGGGGGAACCAGACAGGGGTTTTCATCTATAACCGCTACACACTTGCAGGAGCGAGCAATGCTCGCATATTGCGGATTGCGAGTCTGCGGGGCGGGTCATTCAACCCGGGCCCGACAGACCCGCTCCTACAAATCGCCGATCACTTGGTGGCGGCGCCATCCGGTACAAACACGTAGCCCACGCCCCAGACAGTCTGGATGTAACGTGGTTTCGATGGATCAGGCTCGATCATGCGGCGCAGACGGGAAATCTGCACGTCGATGGAACGCTCGAGGGCATCCCACTCGCGGCCACGGGCCAGGTTCATCAGTTTGTCGCGGGTCAGCGGCTGACGCGCGTTCATCACCAGGGCCTTGAGTACCGCAAACTCACCGGTGGTGAGCATGTGCACTTCGTCGCCGCGCTTCAGTTCGCGGGTGGCCAGCGACAACACGTAATCACCGAAGGTGACATTTTCATCTTCACTGCCCGGCGCGCCCGGTACCGGTGCGGCTTGACGACGCAGGACGGCTTTGACCCGGGCCATCAGCTCGTCCGGGTTGAACGGCTTGGCCAGATAATCGTCAGCGCCCAGTTCCAGGCCCTTGATGCGGCTCAGCTCGTCGCCCTTGGCGGTGAGCATGATGATCGGAATCTGGTTGTTCGCGCCACGCAGGCGGCGGCAGGCGGTCAGACCGTCTTCGCCGGGCAGCATCAGGTCGAGGACGACCAGATTGAAAACTTCACGCGACAGCAGACGATCCATCTGTTCGGTGTTCGGTACGGTACGGGCACGGTAGCCCTTGCTGACGAAAAAACGTTCCAGCAGGCTGCTCAGCCCCGGATCGTCGTCAACGATGAGAATTTTTTCGCCTTCAGCAGTTTGTGCAGTGCTGCTCATTGGATGCTCCTTTTAGCTCGGCGCGCATTATGGCGTAGCTGCCGTTATACGCACCGTGTGCATTGTTAGCAGATTTTTCCTTCACTGCCAGAAAACCGGGGTTTATGCCTACAGACTGCAACGCCCCCGAATGACAGAACGCTGGTTATAATGCGCGGCGTTTTGTGCCAGGCAACGTCTGAATCGTTACCGCAGGTGGCAGGCTTTTTTTCCTGTCGTGCGCAGTAATTGTTCGATTTCACGGGTCAATGGGCTGCCTTTTGACCCAGGCAGCGGCAATTTTCTAGCCGCTCAACCAGACTCCGGGCCTTTATTTCCGTGCCTGCGAGCCTGATTTCACACTATGTCAGGTGGTTTTATGGACAGCATCAACAGCCGCATTGCCGAGGAACTCGGCGTACGCCCACAACAGGTCGAAGCGGCCGTCGCGCTACTCGATGAAGGCTCTACCGTTCCCTTCATCGCCCGTTACCGGAAAGAAGTCACCGGCAGCCTCGATGACACCCAGTTGCGTCATCTGGAAGAGCGCCTGCGCTACCTGCGAGAACTCGACGAACGGCGCATCAGCATCCTCGCCAGCATCGAAGAGCAAGGCAAACTCACCCCTGCCCTCGAGCGCGACATCAAACTCGCCGACACCAAGACCCGCCTCGAAGACTTGTACCTGCCGTACAAGCAGAAGCGCCGCACCAAGGGTCAGATCGCCCTGGAAGCCGGCCTCGGCGACCTGGCGGATGGCCTGTTCAACGACCCGAACCTGGCCCCGGAAACCGAAGCCGCGCGCTTCGTCGACGCCGAAAAAGGCGTGGCCGATGTGAAAGCCGCGCTGGAAGGCGCCAAGTACATCCTCATGGAGCGCTTCGCCGAAGACGCCAGCCTGCTGGAAAAACTGCGCAACTACCTCAAGCAGGAAGCCACCCTCAGTGCCCGCGTCATCGCCGGCAAGGAAGAGGAAGGCGCCAAGTTCCGCGATTACTTCGAACACGACGAACCGCTGAAAAGCATGCCGTCGCACCGCGCGCTGGCGATTTTCCGTGGCCGCAACGAAGGCATCCTCAGCTCCGCGCTGAAAGTCGGCGACGAGCTGCCGGGCACCATGCACCCGTGCGAAGGCATGATCGGCCAGCAATTCAACATCCAGAATCAGAACCGCCCGGCCGACAAATGGCTCGGCGAAGTGGTGCGCTGGACCTGGAAGGTCAAGCTCTACACGCACCTGGAAACCGACCTGCTCGGCGAACTGCGTGACGGTGCCGAAACCGAGGCGATCAACGTGTTCGCGCACAACCTGCACGACTTGCTGCTGGCCGCGCCGGCAGGCCCGCGCGCCACCCTGGGCCTCGACCCGGGCCTGCGTACCGGCTGCAAGGTCGCCGTGGTCGACTCCACTGGCAAACTGCTCGATCACGCCACGGTTTACCCGCACGTGCCGCACAACAAATGGGATCAGACCATCGCCATCCTGGCCGCCCTGTGCGCCAAGCATTCGGTTGACCTGATCGCCATCGGCAACGGCACTGCCAGCCGCGAGACCGACAAACTGGCGATCGAGCTGATCAAAAAATACCCAGCGATGAAAATGACCAAAGTCATGGTCTCCGAGGCCGGTGCATCGGTGTACTCGGCATCGGAACTGGCGGCCAAGGAATTCCCGGATCTGGACGTGTCGATCCGTGGCGCGGTGTCCATCGCCCGTCGCTTGCAGGATCCACTCGCCGAGTTGGTGAAAATCGACCCGAAATCCATCGGTGTCGGCCAGTACCAGCATGACGTCTCGCAGCTGAAACTGGCGCGTGGTCTGGACGCTGTGGTCGAGGACTGCGTGAACGCCGTCGGCGTTGATGTGAACACCGCTTCGGTGGCGCTGCTGGCGCGGATCTCCGGCCTCAACGCAACGCTGGCGCAAAACATCGTCGCTCACCGCGACGAACACGGCGCGTTCAAAACCCGTGCAGCGCTGAAGAAAGTCGCACGTCTGGGCGAAAAAACCTTCGAACAGGCCGCCGGTTTCTTGCGCGTGATGAACGGCGACAACCCGCTGGATTCCTCGGCGGTGCACCCGGAAGCCTATCCGCTGGTGCAGCGCATTGCCGCTGAAACCGACCGTGATATCCGTTCGTTGATCGGCGATGCAAGCTTCCTCAAGCGTCTGGATCCGAAGAAATTCACCGACGAGACCTTCGGTCTGCCAACCGTGACCGACATCATCCAGGAACTGGAAAAACCGGGCCGCGACCCGCGTCCTGAGTTCAAGACCGCCGAATTCCAGGAAGGCGTCGAAGATCTGAAAGACCTGCAACTGGGGATGATCCTCGAAGGCGTGGTGACCAACGTGACCGCGTTCGGCGCATTCGTCGACATCGGCGTGCATCAGGACGGTCTGGTGCACATCTCGGCGCTGTCGGAGAAGTTCATCAAGGATCCGCGCGAAGCGGTGAAGGCCGGTGATGTGGTGAAAGTGAAGGTCATGGAAGTCGACATTCCCCGCAAACGCGTTGGCCTGTCGATGCGCATGGGCGACACCCCGGGCGAGAAAATCGACGGCGCCCGTGGCTCGCGTCCGGGCTCGGCCCAGCGCCAGCCTTCGAACAACGCGCCACGCAAGGAAACCGCGACCGCCGCACCAGTGAACAACGCGATGGCCTCGCTGTTCGCCAATGCCAAGCAGTTGAAGAAACGCTGATGGAAATTCCAGCCGGGCTCGTCGAGAGCGCGTTTTTCAAGCTGTTGGGCTGCCGCCTGCACAGCCTGGAAACCGGGGTGGCGCAAGTCGCCCTGGTGCTGGAACCGAAACTGCGCAACCGCGGCGGCAAATTGCACGGTGGCGCGCTGTTCAGTCTGGTCGACATCGCCATGGGGCTGGCCTGTTCCAGCACCCACGGCTTCGATCAGCAGAGCGCGACCATCGAGTGCAAGATCAACTATATCCGCGCCGTTTCCGACGGCGAGGTGATGTGCACGGCGCGGGTGATTCACCCGGGCCGGCGCACGTTGGTGGTCGAAGCCGACGTGATGCAGGGCGACAAACTGGTCGCAAAAGCGCAAGGCACGTTCGCTGTCCTGTAGCTTGTGGTCATCAATTTGAGTTAATTTCGGCGCAACGAATCCTGTGGGAGCGAGCCTGCTCGCGAAGAGGGTGTATCAGCAATGCAGATGTTGGCTGACACACCGCCTTCGCGAGCAGGCTCGCTCCCACAGGGATTGTGCAGTTCCTGACTGACCGGCAAATGGCCTGCCGCTACAAAACCAGGCGAAAACGCCAGTTTCAACTTCACCCTTGTAGACCGTCCTGCCCACCCCCATATTGGGGCGACTGACGCGTGAAGGAATCCAAATTGAGCGAACTTCTCAACCGCCGCCTGGCTCTGCTCGGCGAGCGCGCTAACCTCTCTCTGCTCGAGCAGTGCCTGCACGGTATCGAACGTGAATGCCTGCGCGTGACCAGCGAAGGTCGCCTGGCGCAAACGCCGCACCCCGAAGCCTTGGGTTCCGCGCTGACCAACGAACAGATCACCACCGACTACTCCGAGTCGCTGCTGGAATTCATTACGCCTGCCCTGCCGGATCCGGCCGATACGCTGGCGAGCCTGGACAAGATTCATCGTTTTGCCTACAGCAAGCTCGGCAACGAGTACCTGTGGAGTCCATCGATGCCGTGCCCGTTGCCGGCCGAGGAAGATATCCCGATTGCCTATTACGGCACCTCCAACATCGGTCAGCTCAAGTACGTCTACCGCAAGGGCCTGGCCCTGCGGTACGGCAAGACCATGCAGTGCATTGCCGGGATCCACTACAACTTCTCCCTGCCGGAAAAGCTCTGGCCGCTGCTGCGCGAGACCGAAGGGTTTGTCGGCACCGATCGCGATTTTCAGTCGTTTTCCTACATCGCACTGATCCGCAATTTCCGTCGCTACAGCTGGCTGCTGATGTACCTGTTCGGTGCGTCGCCAGCGCTGGATGCCGGTTTCCTGCGTGGTCGTTCGCATCAGCTGGAACAGCTTGATCCGGACACCTTGTATCTGCCGTACGCGACCAGCCTGCGCATGAGTGACCTCGGTTACCAGAGCAACGCCCAGGCCGGTCTGACGCCGTGCTACAACGATCTGGCGAGCTACACCGACAGCCTGCGCAAAGCCGTGGCCACGCCGTACGCGCCGTACGTTGAAGTCGGCACGCACAAGGATGGCGAGTGGGTGCAGCTCAACACCAACATCCTGCAGATCGAAAACGAGTACTACTCCAACATCCGCCCGAAACGCGTGACCTACACCGGCGAGCGGCCGATTCAGGCGCTGGTGGCCCGTGGCATTCAGTACGTTGAAGTGCGTTGCCTGGACATCAACCCGTTCCTGCCGATGGGCATCGATCTCACTGAATCACGCTTCCTCGACGCGTTTCTGCTGTACTGCGCGTTGAACGACAGCCCGTTGCTGACCAACACTTCGTGCGGCAACGCGACGTCGAACTTCCTCAGCGTGGTCAAGGAAGGTCGTCGTCCGGGTCTGCAATTGCAGCGTGACGGTGAATCGGTCGAGATGAAGACTTGGGCGGCCGAGCTGCTGGAACAGATTGCTCCATTGGCGGCGTTGCTGGATCAGAGCCATGGCGGCGATGCGCACAGCAAGGCGCTCGATGCGCAACTGGCCAAGGTCAGTGATCCGTCCCTGACGCCATCCGCACAGGTGTTGGCGGCGATGGCTGAGCACAAGGAAAGCTTTGCGCAGTTCTCCCTGCGTCAGAGCCAGGCGCATGCCGAGTTCTTCCGCAGCGAGCCATTGGCGGCGGATGAGCAGGCGAAGTTTGAGGAGTTGGCACGTACTTCTTTGGCTGCGCAGGCTGAGCTGGAGCAGAACGAGGTTGGGGATTTTGATGTATTTGTCGGTTCGTATCAGGCGAGTATTTTGGCGATCAGTAACTAAAAGCCCCTCACCCTAACCCTCTCCCAGAGGGAGAGGGGACTGATCCAGGTGCTCATGAAAGTTACGCTGACGTGAAATACCGAGCCGAACTCAGGCCTTGAAAAGCACAGAGATCGGCTCCCTTTCCCCATCGCCCCCTTGGGGGAGAGGGGACTGACCGGGTTGTTGGTGCGAAGTACGCTGACGTGAAATACCGAGCCGAACTCAGGCCTTGAAAAGCACACAGATCGGCTCCCTTTCCCCCTCGCCCCCTTGGGGGAGAGGGCTGGGGTGAGGGGGCAAAGATCTAACGTCGAACGAATAAATCCGAAACGCCCACAAACTCCCCCCGCTCTTAGATTTTTCCGCTCATAAGCTCATTCGAAAAAGTTATTTATTTACCGATTCTTAGATCATTTAGTCTCCTTTCACGCCGACGCTCGGTCGCCTGATATGGAGCTGTTCAATGAAACTGAATTTCCCGCTTCGCCTGCTCGCCGTAGCCTCCTTGGCTGCCGCGAGTTTTCTGGCTCAGGCCGCCGACCTCACTGTCGCCTACCAAACCACCGTTGACCCGGCGAAAGTCGCCCAGGCTGACGGCGCTTACGAAAAAGCCACCAAAGCCGATATCGCCTGGCGCAAGTTCGACAACGGCGCCGACATCATTGCCGCCATCGCCTCCGGTGACGTGCAGATCGGCTACCTCGGCTCGAGTCCGCTGACCGCTGCGATCACCCGCAAAGTCCCGGTCGAAACCTTCCTCATCGCCACCCAGATCGGCGCTGCCGAAGCACTGGTCGCCCGTGACGGTTCCGGCATCAAGACTCCGCAAGATCTGATCGGCAAGAAAATCGCCGTGCCGTTCGTTTCCACCGGTCACTACAGCCTGCTCGCGGCGCTGAAGCACTGGAACATCGACCCATCGAAAGTCACCGTGCTCAACCTCGCCCCGCCAGCGATCATCGCCGCGTGGAAACGCGGTGACATCGACGCCACTTACGTGTGGGATCCGGCGCTGGGCGTGGCCAAGGAAAACGGCAAAGTGCTGATCACCTCCGGCGAACTGGCCAAGTTCGGTGCACCGACCTTCGATGCGTGGATCGTGCGCAAAGACTTCGCCGAGAAGCACCCGGAAATCGTCACCGCGTTCGCCAAGGTCACCCTCGACGCCTACGCCGACTACCGCAAAGACCCGAAAGCCTGGCTCGCCAATCAGTCCAACGTCGACAAGCTGGTGAAACTTTCCGGCGCCAAGGCCAGCGACATTCCGCTGTTGCTGCAAGGCAACGTCTACCCGCTCGCGGCTGATCAGGTCGTCAGCCTCGGCGCGCCGACCACCAAAGCCATCACTGACACCGCCGCGTTCCTCAAGGAGCAAGGCAAGGTCGAAGCCGTTCTGCCGGACTACGCGCCGTACGTCAGCGCCAAATTCATCACCAACTGATCGGGAGTTAACTGCGATGGCCTTGCTACAGCTGGAGCGCATCAGCGCACAGTACCCGGGCAGCCCCGAGCCGGTGCTGGCGGATATTTCTCTGACCTTGGGGCCCCAGCAATTGCTGGTCGCCCTCGGCCCGTCCGGCAGTGGCAAGACTTCGCTGTTGAACCTGATTGCCGGTTTCGTCGAACCGAGTGCCGGGCGCATCACCCTCGACGGCGTACCGGTCAAAGGCCCGAGCGCCGAACGTGGCGTGGTGTTCCAGGACGATGCTTTGCTGCCCTGGCAGGATGTATTGGCCAATGTCGCGTTCGGTCTGGAACTGGCCGGTGTTGCCAAAGACAAACGCGAAAAAATCGCCCGGGAAATGCTCGCGCTGGTTGATCTCTCTGGTTTCGAAAACCGTCGTATCTGGCAACTCTCCGGTGGCCAGAAACAGCGCGTCGGCCTCGCCCGCGCGCTCGCCGCTGACCCGCGCGTGTTGCTGATGGACGAACCCTTCGGCGCCCTCGACGCGTTCACCCGCGAACAGATGCAGGAGCTGTTGCTGCAAGTCTGGCAGCGCACGGCCAAGCCGGTTTTCCTGATTACCCATGACATTGAAGAAGCGGTGTTCCTCGCCACTGACCTGATTCTGCTCGCGCCGAATCCGGGGCAGATCGTTGAGCGCCTGCATCTAGACTTCGGTCAGCGTTATGCCGCCGGCGAATCCGCCCGCGCGATCAAATCCGATCCGCGTTTTATCGAAACCCGCGAACACGTATTGAGCAAAGTGTTCTCACAACGCAGCGCCGGGCAACGGCAGGAGCGCGCATGAGCAGTTACGACGTTTCCTCGGCTGCGGTAAAACCGGTCAGCGCATCGGCGGCGATTCCCGTACGCCGCAGCCTTAGCACACGCTGGATCAGCTTGCTGACGCTGTTCGCTTTGTTGGCCATCTGGTGGGCGGTCACCGCCACCGGATTGATCGAGCCGCTGTTCCTGCCGCCACCCTCCGCCGTGCTGCAAAAAGGCTGGTTGCTGGCGACTACCGGGTACATGGATTCGACGCTGTGGCAGCACCTCGGCGCAAGCCTGAGCCGCATCGGTCTGGGCCTCGTTTTTGCGATTCTGACCGCTGTGCCGGTGGGCATTGCCATCGGCGCCAACCGCATCGCCCGTGGCGTGCTCGATCCGCTGATCGAGTTCTACCGCCCTATTCCACCGCTGGCTTATCTGCCGTTGATCGTGATCTGGTGCGGCATCGGTGAGTTGTCGAAAGTGCTGCTGATTTATCTGGCGATTTTCGCGCCGATTGCCATTGCTACCGCTACCGGCGTGCGCACAGTTGATCCAGCGAAATTGCGTGCCGCGCAGTCGCTGGGCGCGACTCGCGTGCAGCTGATTCGTCATGTGATTTTGCCGAGCGCGTTGCCGGACATTCTCACGGGCGTGCGCATTGGTCTGGGGGTGGGTTGGTCGACATTGGTCGCGGCGGAATTGATCGCCGCCACCAGTGGCTTGGGCTTCATGGTGCAGTCGGCCGCGCAATTCCTGGTCACCGACGTGGTGGTGCTAGGGATTCTGATCATCGCCCTGATCGCCTTCGCCATGGAAATGGGCCTGCGCGCCCTGCAGCGCAAACTGGTGCCGTGGCACGGCCAGGCCCACTGACAACTTTCATATGAACCCCCTGTAGGAATGAGCCTGCTCGCGATTGCGGTGTGTCATTCACCACAGCATTGACTGCCAGTCTGCAATCGCGAGCAGGCTCACTCCTACAAAAGCTTGAACCCCGAATTCGAAGAGAAAGACCATGAGCAGCCTCAACATCACCCCATTAAGCTCAGCCCTCGGCGCACAGATCAGCGGCGTCGACATCAGCCAGCCGCTGAGTCTGGAACACCGCGACGCCATCGAGCAGGCGCTGCTCAAATATCAAGTGCTGTTCTTCCGCAACCAGCCAATCGAGCCGTCACAACAGGCTCGTTTCGCCGCTTACTTCGGCGACCTGCACATTCACCCGATCTACCCGAACGTGCCGGAACAACCGGAAGTGCTGATCCTCGACACCGCCGTCACCGACGTGCGTGACAACGCGATCTGGCACACCGACGTGACCTTCCTGCCGACCCCGGCGATGGGCGCGGTGCTCAGCGCCAAGTTGCTGCCGGAGTTTGGTGGCGACACGTTGTGGGCCAGCGGCATTGCTGCGTATGAAGCGCTGTCGGCGCCGCTGAAAGGCTTGCTCGAAGGGCTGACCGCGACTCACGATTTCACCCGCTCGTTTCCGCTGGAGCGCTATGGCAACACGCCTGAAGCATTGGCGCAGTGGGAAGAGGCACGACGCAAGAATCCACCGCTGTCGCACCCGGTGATTCGTACGCACCCGGTCAGCGGGCGGCGGTCATTGTTCGTCAATGAAGGCTTCACGTCGAAGATCAATGAGCTGTCGGAAACCGAGAGCGAAGCGATTCTGAAGTTTCTGTTCGCCCATGCGACGCGGCCGGAATTCACCATTCGCTGGCGTTGGCAGCAGGACGATATTGCGTTCTGGGATAACCGCGTGACGCAGCATTACGCGGTAGATGACTACCGACCGGAGCGGCGGGTGATGCAGCGGGCGACGGTGTTGGGGGATGTGCCGTTTTTTCGTTGAGCCGTTTTACAGCCAAAAGCCCCTCACCCTAACCCTCTCCCCGAGGGAGAGGGGACTGATTGGGGGATGCTTCAGAGGTACGCCGACCTGATATTGCTTTGCTGAATCCATAATCGACTCGGTATTTCAGGTCGATGTATGGCGCAAGACAACTCGGTCGGCTCCCTCTCCCTCCGGGAGAGGGCTGGGGTGAGGGGGGTGGATCTTGCTGACCCAACCCGACCTTCATTACTCCGCCGTCGAAGGCCTCTCCCAAAGATTGATCCCGCCCTCTTGAGCAAACCGGTCAATCTCCGCCAGCTCCTCAGCACTAAAGCTCAGATTCTTCAACGCCCCAACGTTCTCGATAATCTGCTCCGGCCGGCTCGCACCAATCAGTGCCGAGGTCACCCGCGGATCGCGCAGCGTCCACGCCAGCGCCAGTTGCGCCAGGCTCTGACCGCGACGCTTGGCAATTTCATTCAACGCCCGCACATGAGCAATGTTGGCCTCGGACAAGTGCGAAGCCTGCAACGAACCACCGCCAGGACGATTGACCCGCGCATCCGCCGGCACGCCGTTGAGGTATTTGTCGGTGAGCAGACCTTGCGCCAGCGGCGTGAAAGCGATCACGCCCGTGCCGAGTTCATCGGTGGTATCCAGCAGATCTTTTTCCACCCAACGATTGAGCAGGTTGTAGGCCGGTTGATGGATCAACAACGGCACTTTCCACTCTTTCAACAGCGAAGCGATCTCGCGGGTTTTCACCCCGGAATACGACGAGATACCGATGTACAACGCCTTGCCCTGTTGCACGGCGGTGGCGAGGGCGCTGGCGGTTTCTTCCAGCGGGGTGTCCGGGTCGAAGCGGTGCGAATAGAAGATATCCACATAGTCGAGCCCCAGGCGTTGCAGGCTCTGGTCGAGGCTGGCCAACACGTATTTGCGCGAGCCACCGCCCTGACCGTAAGGGCCGGGCCACATGTCCCAACCGGCCTTGCTGGAGATGATCAGTTCATCGCGGTACTGCTTGAAGTCTTCGCGCAGCAGACGGCCGAAATTGATCTCGGCACTGCCGTACGGCGGGCCGTAGTTGTTGGCCAGGTCGAAGTGGTTGATGCCCAGATCGAACGCGGTGCGCAGCAAGGCGCGCTGGGTGTCGATCGGCGTGCTGTCACCGAAGTTGTGCCACAGGCCCAGCGACAGCGCCGGCAGCACCAGACCGCTGCGCCCGACGCGGCGGTAAGGGATGGAGTCGTAGCGGTTTTCGGCAGCGGTGTAAGTCATCGAATCCTCTCTTGTCTGTCTTGAAATGGGTGTCGACTGCTTCGCGAGCACGCTCGCTCCCACCTTTGGAATGCATTTCCCTGTGGGAGCGAGTCTGCTCGCGAAGGGTGTTACACAAATCGATTGCCGGGTCGAGCCAGGCCAAGGTTCTCGCGCAACGTCCGGCCTTCGTATTCAGTTCTGAACAACCCACGCCGTTGCAGTTCCGGGACCACGCCATTGGCGAAGTCTTCGAGCCCGCCGGGCAAGTGCGGCACCAGCACGTTGAAACCGTCCGCCGCGCCCTGTTCGAACCATTCCTGCAAGCGATCAGCGATCTGCTCGGGCGTACCGACCAGGCTGTAATGCCCGCGCCCGCCAGCAATCTTGCGACCCAATTGCGCAAGGCTCAGGTTCTCCCGCCCTGCCAATTCCGTCAGCAATTTCTGCCGGCTCTGCTGACCGCTTTCCGTCAGCGGTAGCTCAGGCAACGGCCCATCCAGCGGGTACTTCGACAAATCGAAGTTGCCCAGCATACGCCCAAGCAAGGCGACGCCAACCTCGGGTTCGACTAATTGCTGAAACGTTTCACACTTTTCCTGCGCCTCGGCTTCGGTGCCGCCGACGACGACAAAAACTCCGGGCATGATTTTCAACGAATCGGCGCTGCGCCCGTACTTGGGCAAGCGTCCTTTGAGGTCGGCGTAAAACGCCTGGGCACTGGCCAGGGAAGTCTGCGCGGTGAATACCACTTCAGCCGTCTGCGCCGCCAACTCGCGTCCGGTTTCCGAAGAGCCGGCCTGAACAATCACCGGTTGCCCCTGCGGCGAGCGCGCGACGTTCAGTGGGCCTTTGACCCGGAAGTGCTCGCCGACGTGGTCCAACACGTGCAGCTTTGCAGGGTCGTAATACGCCCCGCTGGCCTTGTCGCGCGCAAACGCATCATCCTCCCAACTGTCCCAAAGCCCGGTGACCACCTGATGAAATTCCCGAGCGCGGCTGTAGCGTTCGGCGTGACCGATGTGTTCGTCTCGCCCGAAATTCAGCGCCTCAGCGGCGTTGTCCGAGGTCACCAGATTCCACCCCGCGCGCCCACCCGAGAGATGATCGAGCGAAGCGAATTTGCGCGCCACGTGATACGGTTCGTTGTAACTGGTGGTCGCCGTGGCGATCAGGCCGATGTGCTCGGTCACCGCACTCAGCGCCGAGAGCAGTGTCAGCGGTTCGAAGTGATCAGAGCGCGCCATGCGGCTGGCGATGTCCTGAGTCGGCGCGGCGACGCTGTCAGCGACAAACAACGCATCGAACTTCGCCGCCTCGGCAATCTGCGCCAGCCGCTTGTAATGGGCGAAATCCAGTCCCGCATTCGCCGGTACATCCGGATGACGCCACGCCGCCACGTGGTGCCCGGTGGCCATAAGGAACGCGCCGAGTTTCAACTGTCTGCTCATCTCAGAAATCCTTGCGCAGTTGCACGCCGAAGTAGCGCTCGTCATCCCGTGGCACGGCGCGATAGATGTAATTGCCACCGCTGGCCAGCAACGGCGAATAGGATTTGTCGGTAAGGTTCTTGCCCAGCAGCGCCACGCGCCAGCCATTGCTGTAATCGGCCAGCGCGACGCTAGCGTTCCACAGGCCGTAGGCACCCTGCTTGGTGTCGGCGTTCTGGCTGATGTCGTACTGCACTTCGCTCTGCCAGCTGTAGTCGGTGCCCAGTTCGATATCCAGACCGTTATCCAGCGGGATGCTGTAGTCGGCGCGCACGTAGCTTTTCCAGTCAGGACTGAACGGCAGCGGTTTGCCGTTGACGTTGCACGACGCCGCCGCGCCCGCCGGGCAGGCGAATTCGTCGATCCGTGCGCGGGTGTAGGCCAGTGCGCCGGACAGTTTCAGTTGCTGGGTCGCTTGCAAGGCGTAATCGAGTTCGACACCTTCGGTGCTGACGCTGCCAGCGTTGATCAAACGCGTCACCACTTGCCCGGCGACGGTGTCGAAGAAGTTCGCCTGATAGTTGTCGTAATCGCTGTGGAACACCGCGAGGTTGGTGGTCAGGCGATTGTTCCAGGAAGTGGCTTTGATGCCCGCTTCCCAGGTGTTCGAGGTCTCCGGCTTGAGTGCTTCGGTGTCGCGCGGCTGCATGTTGAAGAACACGTTGTAGGCCGGGCCTTTGTAGCCGCGCGAGTAGGTCAGGTAAGTGGTGACCGTATCGCTCAAGTCGTATTGCACACCGAGGCGGCCGGACCAGCCGTCTTCGTCCACCGAACCGGAACTGCTGGTCGCCGGTTGGATGCCGCTGACGGTGGTCGCCGAAGTCGAGACGCGGCGGTGATCGTATTCGAGATCATCGTGGGTGTAGCGCAGGCCGGCGATGCCGCGAAAGTCCGAGGTGAAGTTCAGCGTGCTCTCACCGAACACCGCATAGCTGTCGCTGGTGGTGCTGTAATCGGCGACACCACGGTCGGTGCGCGTGGTCGTTGTCAGCGTGCGCTGATAGGTCTCGTCGTCCTTGCCGTGCATGTAGAACAGGCCGCCGACGTATTCGAGGAATTCACCCTTCGGCGAGGCCAAACGCAGCTCTTGCGAATATTGATCGAAGGCCAGATCGCCCTTGTCCGCCGTGCCGGGGAACGCCGCCGTCACCGTACCGAGACGGTCGCCGTCCTGATACTGCGTATTGTCCCAGCCACGCCACGCGGTAATCGACGTCAGGGTGTAATCGCCCAGTTGCCAGTCGAGCTGGCCGGACAGACCTTTGTTGGTGTCTTCGACATGGGAGCGGGTGTCGGTGTTGATGTCGCGGTTGTGGCTGCTCGCATTGACCGGGCTCAGCGCATTGGCGAAGGCCGGGGTCAGCGATTTACTGACAACGCCGTTGGGGCCGTCGTCGTGGGACTGCATGTAGTCGGCAATCAGGGTGAAAGTGACGTCGTCATTCGGCGTGAATTCGAGTTTGCCGCGCACGCCGCGATGGTTGTAGCCGTTGACCTCCTGGCCGTTGTGCTGGTTGTCGACGTTGCCGTCGTAGGTGCCGAACAGCGTGCTGATCGAGCCTTTCAACGTATCCGGAATCAGGCTGCCGCCAATGCCGAAACGGGTACGACTTTCGTTACCGCTGTAGTACGACTGATCGATGTAGCCGTGGGTCTCGGCGGTCGGTGCTTTGCTGGTGATGTTGAGTACACCGGCCGAGGCGTTTTTGCCAAACAGCGTGCCTTGCGGCCCGCGCAATACTTCGACGCGTTCCAGATCCAGTAAGTCGAGAGTGGATTGGCCAGGACGTGCGTAGACCACACCATCGATCACCGTCGCCACGGTCGGTTCGACGCCCGGCGAGGTGGAAATCGTGCCGACGCCGCGCACGAACAACGAGGTGTCCTTGTTCGATGCGCCGGTGCGAAAGTTCAGCGATGGCACCTGCTGAACAATGCTCGCCACGCCGTTGCGGTTATCCCGTTCGAGCTGCTCGCCGTCGATCACCGACACCGCGACCGGCACTTTTTGTAGCGACTCCTCGCGGCGGGTGGCGGTGACGGTCACCGATTTGAGTGTTGGCTCCTGATCACTGCTCTCGGCAGCGAATGCGTTAGGCAGCGGCAGTGCCGCCAACCCCGTGAATAACCAGCCCGCCGCACGGATCGATTGCGTCAGTGTGTGTGTCGCCCCAGGAATGTTGTGCATGTTTGCCCACTCGAAATTGGCCCTTAACCGCTGCCGTTCTGCGACGACAGCGCCTGAATCGGTGTCTTGGGCATTCGCTCGAGCGAGTAGCAGACAGCGCGCTTTGTTAGCGCTACCATCGACAGTATTGGCAAGCTGCACATAGAGCGTCCAATACTGAAAAATTACTTTTATATGCGATTTGGTTTTTAAGAAGGATCGAGCCTTGAGCGAAGAAAAACCGCGCAAACGCCGTGGCGCCGGACGTGTGACCCTGAATGCCGTGGCGCGTGAGGCCGGGGTTTCTGCGATTACCGTGTCGCGCTATTTCAATCAGCCCGAGCAGGTTTCGCCCGAGCGTCGCGAGCGGATTGCGGCGGTGGTGGCTGAGTTGGGTTACGTGCCGAACCTGGTGGCCGGCGGGCTGGCCTCGGCACGGGGGAAAATCGTCGGCATGGTGATCCCGAACATCTCCGGGCCGATCTTCGCCAATACCATTCAAGGCTTCAGCGACACGCTCAGCCGTCACGGTTATCAGCTGTTGCTGGCGTCGAGTTACTTCAGCACCGAGCAGGAGGAAAATGCGGTGCGGGCGTTTCTCGGCTGGTCGCCGGCGGCGCTGGTGTTGACCAGTCACTTTCACAGTGCGGGTACGGAAAAGATGATCGCCGAGGCCGATGTGCCGGTGATCGAGACGTGGGATTACCAACCGGATCGCGAGCCGATGCAGATCGGTTTTTCGCATTTTGAAGTGGGCGTGACGGCGGCAAAACATCTGCTGGGAAAAGGCTACCGACGCATCGCGTTCGTGCAGAACAGCGCGCCGGGGGACTTCAGCGCACTGGAGCGCCGCGACGGTTACGCGGCGACTTTAAAAGAATCCGGCCTGGAACCCTGGGTCTACGCCCCTGACGCTGATCGCGCACCATTCGAGGCCGGCAAACAGGCAATGGACGCCCTGATGAACACCTCACCGCGCCCCGACGCGATCATCTTCGCCAACGACAACCTCGCCGCCGGCGGCCTGCTCGCCGGGCAACGCGCGGGTTTGAAAATCCCCGAAGACTGCGCCGTTCTTGGCTTTGGCGACTACCCGTTCGCCGAGATGCTTTTGCCGAGCCTCAGCACGATCAAACCACCGGCGCTGGAGATCGGTGTACTCGCCGCAACACGCGTGCTGGAAAGCCTTGGCGTGTTGCCGAGCGACGAGGTGCAGCGGCTGAACCTGCTGCAGTGCCAAGTCATCGAACGGGAAAGCACCTGACTTCGCTATACCGACAGTTCGCGCAAGGCGGCCGCCGCGAGAAATCCGGAACGGGATCGATAGCGCTGGTCACGGCGGACTGTCTGGTCAATACGCTCAAGCAACTGCTCCGGCAGCGTGGCGTTAAAACGCACTGACTTGCCGAAATACGGGGTGATATCAAAATCGACCACGCCCCAGATCCCTCCCGCGTAATCCGGGTTATCGAGATGAGCATCAATGTCCCGCACTTGCGGTAACGGCGCGCTGTCGGCGACCAACCCCTCATAGTGAAGCGCCAATGCCTCCTGAGTATTTTCAAACGCCTCAGCGACCGTAGTGCCTGCGGAGAAACAACCCGGGACATCCGGGATGATCACTCCGTAGTCTGAGTCGGCATCCTTGTGCAGAACGACCGGGAATTTCATATGAGTGAGTCCTTCCTCTGACAGGCCCATAAAACGGCCTTCGTTTCCAATAACGGGCCTCATTTCAAGCCCGCCTGTTTCAAAATGCTGTTGATCGTGCCCTTGGGCAGATCCGAATCAGGGTGCTTGATCGTCACCCTTCCTGGCTTGTGCGGATGCTTGTATTGGTGGTGGCTGCCTTTCACCGCCACGAGATACCAACCGTCGTCTTCGATCATCCTGATCATTTCCCGACTGCGCATTTCCTTTGCCCTGTTCGACAGCTAGAGCCATTTACTCTAGAGGGCGCAGGAGCCTTTGATACACACGATACACACTCAGATAAATATTAGCTCACTGAACAATCGCTCGGTTATGGGGCAGATCAACGGCAGGCTTGGGCCAGCAAGAAAAACACGTCGCCGGCCAGACTCTCTGTAAGGGTCGCAAAATATGTCCAGTGGAGATGTGGCGGGACTGGATTGGCTATGCTCTAAAGAACACCGAGGTGGCCCCTTCGCGAGCAGGCTCGCTCCCACAGGGATTTCCTGTGTACATGAAATTTATGTCCAGCCGGGATCCATTGTGGGAGCGAGCCTGCTCGCGATAGCGGTCTTTCAGGCGATACTCATTCATCAGGCAGAACCCGCCATGCACACCGCCATCATCATCTTCTTCGGCCTGATCCTGCTCGCGCTGATGCTGTACATCGGCGAGCGCATCGGCTTCAGCCGCCAGACCATGGGCTACGGCTTCGCCGCGCTGTGGTTGGCGTTGACGGTGATCAATGGTGCGGTGGGCGTGGTGCATGCCGGACAGTCCGTGGGATCGGAAATAGCCATTGGCAGTGCGGTATTCGGCGTGCCGGTGGCGGCGATGGTGTTGTTCATGGTGCTGAGCGCCGAGTCGTAAAACGTCCCGGCGCCCAGTCGCCGATCAACGCACCAGATGCAGGAACTGCATGTGCCGCTCGTACTGATCGAGGATGTCGTTGATGATCTGCTCTTTGGTGTAGCCGACCAGATCGTAGTCCTGACTGCCCTCGCTCAAGTGCACTTCGGCGCGATAGTAACGACGATTGTTGAGCTGCTTGGAACCCATGCCGCCACGCGCGAACGACGGCGTGAAGTAGCCGCGCATCTGCACCTGATAGATGAACGGATGCGCATCACCATGACCGATTTCGAGGCTGACGCTGTCATTCGCCGGGTCCGGTTGGGTGACCACGTTGAGGCCTTTTTCGACGAACACCGCCGTCACTTCTTCAATCGCCGGGCGCACCGTGGTGTCCATGAAGCGGTACACCTCGTCCCGCGACGGGAAATGCACAGCCTGACTCAAGCGCTGTCGCCAGCCGCCCGTGCCGCGCCGAGAACCGGAGACCGGTGCCAGCGAATGCAACTGAGCGATCTGCTTCTGCGACTCGAGATAGAACGCCTTGTGCAGACCCCACATCATCAGCAGCAGAATCAGCGAGAACGGCAACGAGGTCAGCACTACCGCTGACTTCAGCGCATCAATGCTGCCGGAGAACAGCAGCGCACTGGTGATCAGCGCGGTCATCGCGCCCCAGAACACCCGCAGCCATTTCGGCCCGTCTTCGTCCGGGCTACCGCCCTTGGCCGACAGCGTCGAGAGCACCACAGTGCCGGAATCGGCAGAGGTGACGAAGAACACAAAGCTGATAAACACCGTCACGGCGATGACGGTTTTGCTCCATGGATAAGTTTCCAGCAGCAGGTAAATGCTCATCGACGGGTTGTCGATGGCCGACATGCCCAGCGCGCTCATGCCGTGGTTGAGGACCTGATCGATGGCGCTGTTGCCGAAGATCGACATCCACGCGAGAGTAAAACCGAGCGGAATCAACAGCACGCCGAAAACGAACTCACGGATGGTGCGGCCACGGGAAATCCGTGCGATGAACAGGCCCACGAACGGCGACCATGCAATCCACCAGGCCCAGTAGAACACGGTCCAGCCGCCGAGCCAGTCGCTCGGTTTGTCGTAGGCGTAGAGGTCGAAACTCTTCATCGGCAAGGCGCCGAGGTAGTCGCCAAGGTTCTGGATCAAGGTGTTGAGCAGGTGCTGGGTAGGCCCGGCGAACAACACGAACAGCAGCAGCGCACAAGCCAGCAGCATGTTGATGTCGGACATCACCCGCACGCCTTTATCGACGCCGGAAACGGCAACGATGATCGCCGCGCCCATCATCAGCGTGATCAGGCCGACCTGAATCCACTGGGTGTGAGCGATGCCGAACAGGTAATCGAGACCGGAGTTGAGGTGCAGCACACCAAAACCCATGTCGGCACCCAGACCGAACACCGTAGCGATGATGCCGAAGCCGTCCACCGCGTAACCGATCGGGCCGTTGATGCGTTTGCCAATCAGCGGATACAGCGCCGAACGCAGCGCCAGCGGCAGGTTGTGGCGATAGGCGAAATAGGCCAGCGCCATACCGACAAAGGCGAACACGCCCCAGCCATGCAGGCCCCAGTGCAGAAACAGAATCTGCATTGCCTGACGCGCCGCGTCCGCCGTGCCCGCCTCGCCTTGCGGCGGTTGGAGCATGTGGGTCAGCGGTTCAGAGACGCAGAAAAAGAACAGCGTGATGCTGATCCCGGCGGCGAACAGCATGCCGGCCCAGGACAGGTAACTGAATTCGGGCTCGTCGTGGTCGGCACCGAGTTTTATCTTGCCGTAGCCGGATAAGGCGGTGACCACCACGAAGACCAGATACAGGGTCATCGCGAGCATGTAGTACCAGCCGACCGTATTGGCCGCCCAGTTTTGCGCTTCCAGCAGCCAGGCGCCGGCCTGCTCAGGCATGGCGATAACAACGAGACCAAACAGCAGAATGACCGTCGCGGCGAAATAGAACACCGGCGGATTCATGCGTACCAGACCGCTGGCGGGAGTTGACGATGCACTCATGAAACGTGCACCTCGAGGGGTTGAAACGTGGCTGAAATGATCGGACTCAGCAAAGGCAAGCCTCCTGTTGTGAGCGGGCAGCGAACCACCGGTTTAACTTGAATGAACGTTCAAGTTAAACATGGATGGGGGGGTAAGGACTAATCGTACGGCTAGGCGGTAGTTTTCCTACGCTAGCTCAAGGATGGGTATGACGCGGGTTTGGGGGGATTCGTTCAATAGCCCCTCACCCTAACCCTCTCCCAAGGGGAGAGGGGACTGATTGGGGGATATTGGGGAGATACGCCGACATGATCCTGCTGTACCGAATCCATAATCGACTCGGTATTTCAGGTCGATGGATAACCCAAAACACCTCGGTCGGCCCCCTCTCCCTCTGGGAGAGGGCTGGGCGGGCGGCGTTCCGATGAGGGTAAGCCGTTAAAGCCCTACTTCTGCGTCCCGTCATCATGCTGCAAATTCGCCTGGGTCAAATTGCACCCCGCCGGCACGCTGCGCGTCAGCCACACATTGCCGCCAATGGTCGAACCCTTGCCAATGGTGATCCGCCCGAGAATCGTCGCTCCGGCATAAATCACCACATCGTCTTCAACGATCGGATGACGCGGATGACCCTTCTGCAACTGGCCGTCTTCATCCGCCGGGAAGCGCTTGGCGCCCAACGTCACCGCCTGATAAATCCGCACGCGCTCACCAATGATCGCCGTCTCGCCGATCACCACACCCGTGCCGTGATCGATAAAGAAACTGCGGCCGATTTGCGCGCCCGGATGGATATCAATGCCGGTCGCCGAATGAGCGATTTCCGCGCTGATTCGCGCCAGCAACGGCAAACCCGCGCGATACAAATGATGCGCCAGACGATGGTGAATCACCGCCAGAATCCCCGGGTAGCACAGCAGCACTTCATCAACACTGCGCGCCGCCGGATCACCGTGATAGGCCGCCAGCACATCGGTGTCGAGCAGCGTGCGCAGGCCCGGCAATGCGAGGGCGAAATCCTGCACGATCTGAATCGCGCGGGCTTCGACTTCGGTGTCGGCCTGCGCGCTATGGCGGGCGACGTAGCGCAGTTCCAGACGGGTCTGCGCCAACAAGGCATTCAGTGCGACATCAAGGGTATGACCGACGTAGAAGTCTTCACTCTCTTCACGCAAATCCACCGGTCCCAGACGCATCGGGAACAGCGCGCCACACAGCGCTTCAAGAATCTCCGCCATCGCTGCCCGCGACGGCAACTCGCGACCACCCTGCTCGCCGGACGCCCGGCCGTTCTGTGCCCGCCACTGATCCCGCGCGCTGCGCAGTTGACTGACGATGGTCTGCAATTGCCAATGGCTGGAACGCTCGCTCACGGTAAAGACTCCTCAGGGGCGGCCGGACTGTCTGGCCGCGTCAACGGCGACTACTTTACGGCAAGGCTGCGAGGGCGAATTAAGAACCGATAGTGCTGGGCTCAGTCGATTTAGCTATAAGCGATTGGCGGTTGCCCCTGCAAAAGCACGTGCCTATAGTCCTTTCATCTTCCAAGCCAGTACGGACTCATGATCAAACAACAGCTGGACCGCTTTACCCGCCTCGATCTGCTCAACCACCCGACGCCGCTGGAAAAACTCGAACGCCTGTCCACCTGGCTCGGCCGCGAGGTGTACATCAAGCGCGATGACCTGACGCCGCTGGCCATGGGCGGCAACAAACTGCGCAAGCTCGAATACCTCGCCGCCGACGCCTTGGCGCAAGGCGCCGACACGCTGATCACCGCCGGTGCGCTGCAATCGAACCACGTCCGCCAGACCGCTGCACTGGCCGCCAAACTCGGCCTGGGCTGTGTGGCGCTGCTGGAAAATCCGCTGGGCAGCGACGACAGCAATTACACCGGCAACGGCAATCGCCTGCTGCTGGATCTGTTCGACACCAAAGTCGAACTGGTCGACAACCTCGACAACGCCGACGAACAACTGGCCGCCCTCGCCGTGCGTTTGCGCAGCAACGGCAAGAAGCCGTATCTGGTGCCGGTGGGCGGTTCGAATGCTCTCGGTGCTTTGGGTTACGTGCGCGCTGGGCTTGAACTGGCCGAGCAGATCAAGGACACCGGGCTGGAGTTTGCCGCGGTGGTTCTGGCCTCGGGCAGTGCAGGCACTCACAGTGGTCTGGCGTTGGCGTTGAGCGAAGTGCTGCCGCAATTACCGGTGATTGGCATGACGGTTTCGCGCAGCGAAGAAGACCAGCGGCCGAAGGTACAGGGTCTGGCGGAACGCACGGCAGAGCTGCTCGGCGTCGAACTGCCAGCCAGTTTCAAGGTCGAGTTGTGGGACGAATACTTTGGCCCGCGTTATGGCGAGCCGAATGCCGGGACGTTGGCGGCGGTGAAATTGCTGGCGAGTCAGGAAGCGGTGTTGCTCGATCCGGTGTACACCGGCAAGGCCATGGCGGGTTTGCTTGATGGGATTGGTCGTCAGCGTTTTGATGAAGGCCCGATCATCTTCCTGCACACCGGTGGGGCGCCAGCGCTATTTGCCTACAAGAATTTCCTCTGACTGATCGTTCCCACGCTCTGCGTGGGAATGCAGCCCGGGACGCTCTGCGTCCCTTCGAGAGCTGGAACGCGGAGCGTCCCTAGAGGCATTCCCACGCAGAGCGTGGGAACGAACCTCATATTCCAATAAAGAATAACATTTCAAATATTAAGTATTTTCAAGTCTAAAGCAGACATCTTATAGTCTCGCCGCAGGCGAATTTCGCGCAAGACGCATAAGCTGCTTTAAGGCAGGATAGCGCTGTCGTCGAATCACCCATTCGCCAACTTTCCTTAAGCGTCTTCCATAAGAAAACACAGGGGCTTGTCATGAATTTTTCCGCACTACGTCGCAATCTGCTGGTGGGTTCGCTGGGCCTGGCGCTGAGCGCCGGTCTGATCGGT
This sequence comes from Pseudomonas sp. SCA2728.1_7, assembly GCF_018138145.1. Taxonomy (NCBI): domain Bacteria; kingdom Pseudomonadati; phylum Pseudomonadota; class Gammaproteobacteria; order Pseudomonadales; family Pseudomonadaceae; genus Pseudomonas; species Pseudomonas sp. SCA2728.1_7. Next base: position 3,887,897 of record NZ_CP073104.1, read on the forward strand.
CAGGCAGTGGCCGGTGAGCAGCTGCAACAGATCAAGGACAAAGGCGTTATCAACGTCGGCCTGGAAGGCACTTACCCACCGTTCAGCTTCGTCGATGCCGACGGCAAACTGTCCGGTTTCGAAGTTGAACTCTCTGAAGCGCTGGCGCAAAAACTCGGCGTCAAAGCCAAGATTCAGCCGACCAAGTGGGACGGCATCCTCGCGGCGCTGGAATCCAAGCGTCTGGACGTTGTAGTCAATCAGGTGACCATCTCCGACGAGCGCAAGAAGAAGTATGACTTCTCCGAGCCGTACACCGTTTCCGGTATTCAGGCATTGGTACTGAAGAGCAAAGAAGCGGCGCTGAACATCAAGACTGCCAATGACCTGTCCGGCAAAAAAGTCGGTGTGGGCCTGGGCACCAACTACGAGCAATGGGTCCGCGCCAACGTGCCGGGCGCTGACGTGCGCACCTACGATGATGATCCGACCAAGTTCGCCGACCTGAACAACGGCCGCACCGACGCCATCCTGATCGACCGTCTGGCTGCACTTGAATATGCCAAGAAAGCCCCGAAAACCGTTGCTGCCGGTGAAGCTTTCTCCCGTCAGGAAGCCGGTGTTGCTCTGCGCAAAGGCGAACCTGAACTGCTGGCTGCGGTGAACAAGGCCATCGACGAACTGCGTGCAGACGGCACTTTGAAGAAGCTGTCCGAGAAGTACTTCAACGCAGACGTCACTAAATAATGGAAGCTGGATTTCAATTCGAAGCGCACTTCCCGCAGTTGAGCCAGCAACTCGCCGAAACCACGGCGCTGTTGCTGGACTCCGCGCCCTTTCTGCTCAAGGGCGCGTACTACACGGTAGTCCTCAGCCTCGGCGGGATGTTCTTCGGCTTGCTGCTGGGCTTCGGCCTGGCGTTGATGCGCCTGTCGCGCTTCAAATCAGTGAGCTGGCTTGCGCGCGTCTACGTGTCGTTCTTTCGCGGCACGCCGTTGCTGGTGCAGTTGTTCGTGATCTATTACGGCTTCCCGCAATTGGGAATCGAACTGGATCCGTTACCAGCAGCGCTGATCGGCTTCTCGCTGAACATGGCCGCGTACGCCTGTGAAATTCTGCGCGCCGCGATCGGTTCGATCGAGCGTGGTCAGTGGGAAGCTGCTGCGAGTATTGGCATGACCCGCGCGCAAACCCTGCGCCGGGCCATCCTGCCGCAAGCGATGCGCACGGCGTTGCCGCCGCTGGGCAACAGCTTCATTTCGCTGGTCAAAGACACGGCACTGGCCGCCACCATTCAGGTGCCGGAGCTGTTCCGTCAGGCGCAACTGATTACCGCCCGGACTTTCGAAGTCTTCACCATGTATCTTGCCGCCGCGCTGATCTACTGGATTCTGGCCACAGTGCTTTCGCACTTCCAGAACAAGTTGGAAGAGCGGGTCAATCGGCACGACCAGGAGTCCTGACGATGATTGTCGTGGAAAAACTGACCAAGCAATTCAAGGGTCAGGTCGTGCTCAACGGCATCGACCTGGAGGTCAAGGAAGGCGAAGTCGTCGCGATCATCGGCCCCAGTGGTTCAGGGAAAACGACGTTTCTGCGCTGCCTGAATTTCCTTGAACAACCCACCAGCGGCCGGATCAAGGTCGGCGATATCGAAATCGATACCAGTCGCCCGCTGAACCAGCAGCAGAGTCTGGTGCGCAACCTGCGCCAGCACGTTGGCTTCGTGTTTCAGAATTTCAACCTGTTCCCCCATCGCACCGCACTGGAGAACGTCATCGAAGGCCCGATCGTGGTCAAGAAGATGCCGCGCGACGAGGCAGTTGCATTGGGCAAAAAGCTGCTGGCCAAGGTCGGCCTCGCCGGTAAGGAAGACGCTTATCCGCGTCGTCTCTCCGGTGGTCAGCAACAGCGCGTGGCGATAGCCAGAGCGCTGGCGATGGAGCCGGAAGTGATTCTGTTCGACGAACCGACTTCGGCGCTCGACCCGGAACTGGTCGGCGAAGTGCTGGCGACCATTCGTGGCCTGGCTGAAGAGAAACGCACCATGGTGATCGTCACCCATGAGATGGGGTTTGCTCGCGACGTGGCCAACCGTGTGGTGTTTTTCGACAAAGGCGTGATTGTCGAGCAAGGTGAAGCGAAAGCGTTGTTTGCCAACCCGAAAGAACAACGTACTCAACAGTTTCTCAGCAAGTTCTTGAATCACGCCTGAGAGCTTTCATTGCTATACCGGCAACTTCCATGGATGGAAGTTACCTTTGTTAAAGCCTCGCCTCAGCAACACCCTATCCATACAAAACATATCCGAAGCGGTACATATATATGTTCTGCAACAGATAATGCCGGCCTCAATCCCGCACCACCCGACATGACAACGCTCGAATAAATCCGCGCAAAACCCGCCAAAAAGCCCTGAGTTCCGTGGCTCATTTCTCCTGACCGCCTAGGCACATGACCACAGCAGCGTAGGAAACTTCTGATTAATTCGTAATTCACGGATTAGCTAATATCGTCTATTGACACCCCATCACGCACACTCTTATCTAGTCGACAACTGGCACCACTTAGTTCAATAAACCCGTATTCAACCTGAATGAAAGTTCAAAGCTTTATTGCCAGTTTATTCACGCCTTTTGTTCTTCCAGAAACGGACTTCGCTGCAAGGCTTCAAGGAGAGAAATCGATGACCCGCACTTCGCATCCCCCCGAACTGGCAGCGCCGATCCTGGCGCCTGCGCAAAAAACCGGCATCAATCTGAGCGCCGCCGCACATTTTCTGGTCGAGGTGTCGCCCTACCCCGATATGGACAGCGGAGACCTCATCGAGCTGTTCTGGAACAAATGCTATGTCGCCTCCAGGGTGCTGACGGCGGATGACATCGGCACGGCAGTGCGCCTACGGGTGCCGGAGAGTTTCATCGCCAGCGGTACCGCGCGCATTCACTACCGGGTGATGCAGGTCGGTCAGGGTCCGGCGCTGTCGGCAGCGACACGCGTGCAGGTCAAACTTGACTGCCCCGGTGGGCAACCCTCGACACTGAGCGCAGATGAAAACCAGCAACTGGCCCCGGTGACCATTCCCGACACCATTCGCCGTCAGGGTGTAAATCCAAACCAGATCAAACGCGGTGTGCCGCTGACCATCGAGCCGTACCTGAACATGGCCGAGGACGACGCCATCACCTTGCGCTGGGGTGATGTGCGCATGGATCTGGCGCCGGTCACCGCCGCGGATATCGGCTTGCCGATTCAGGTCTGGGTCCCACCGTCGGTGATTGTCGAAGCGGGCGAGGATCTGCGCCTGGACGTGACGTATTGCATCCTTGATCGAGTCGGTAACAACTCACGCTGGGCGCCGCCACGTACCTTGAAGATCGGCTGTGTAAATCCTTATCTGAAAGTCCCTCTGAGGCAGGAACTCAAGGCGGCCGAATCGCGCAAGGATTGATGTGTCTGGCCGAGGGTGGGGGGTTATCCCCCTCACCTGAAAACTCTTAACCAATCAGACCATCACCCCTTCTATACATATTCCTAAAAGTTAGTTTATTTAATTTTTATACACGCTTAGGGTATATGAACCGGACCACCGGACATTCTTTCGTTCGCCGCACTTTTGCGGCGTTTTTCATGAGATGTGAGGTAGGTAGTATGGTCCGGAACACAATCACCCCAGTGCAGATCGCCAGGGCATTGCGTGCAGCCAAGGAGCGGCACTGATGTCCAGTCTGGCAGACGCAAATGTCCAGTCGGATCTGGACATCGCCCCGTTGTTGTTGCCCGCGCAGGTCTTGCGCAACGACGCCCAAGCCATCAAGGCTGCCCATGAGCTGGCGCAAGTCGCCCGCGTGCAGGCCGCTAAACGCGACCGCCAGCGCAAGCTGCCGTGGTCGGAAATCGAACAGTTCACCCGCAGCGGATTAGGCAGCATCGCCATCCCGCGCGAATACGGTGGCCCGCAGGTTTCCTTTGTCACTTTGGCCGAGGTGTTTGCGATCATTTCCGCCGCCGATCCGGCGTTGGGGCAAATTCCGCAGAACCAGTTCGGCATCATCAATCTGGTGCTCGGCAGCGCCACCGAGGAGCAGAAAAAGCAGCTGTTCCAAAGTGTTCTGGAAGGCTGGCGCATCGGCAATGCCGGCCCGGAACGCGGCACCAAAAACACCCTGGAACTGAAAGCGCGAATCACCGCCGACGGCGACGATTACGTGATCAATGGCCAGAAATTTTATTCCACCGGTGCGCTGTTCGCGCACTGGGTGGCGGTCAAGGCACTCAACGATGACGGCAAGCAAGTGCTGGCCTTCGTCCGTCGCGGTACGCCGGGGCTGCGCATCGTTGATGACTGGTCGGGCTTCGGTCAGCGCACCACCGCCAGCGGTACGATTCTGCTCAATAACGTGCGCGTCGAGTCGAGCCTGGTCGTCGACAACTGGAAGATCAACGACTCCCCGAATACCCAAGGCGCGGTATCACAGCTGATTCAAGCCGCGATCGACGCCGGCATCGCCCGTGGTGCCATTGACGAAGCCATCGAGTTCGTCAAAACCCGTGCGCGGCCATGGATCGACGCCAAGGTCGAACGGGCCAGCGATGACCTTTACGTGATCGCTGACATCGGCAAGCTGAAAATCGAACTGCACGCCGCCGAAGCGTTGTTGCGCAAGGCTGGCAAAGTCCTGGATCAAGTGCACGCCGCGCCGCTCACTGCCGACTCTGCCGCCCGCGCCTCGATTGCTGTGGCCGAAGCGAAAGTGTTGACCACCGAAATTTCACTGCTCGCCAGCGAAAAGCTGTTCGAACTGGCCGGCAGCCGCGCGACCCTCGCCGAATTCAATCTCGACCGCCATTGGCGCAACGCCCGCGTGCACACGCTGCACGACCCGGTGCGCTGGAAATATCACGCGGTCGGCGCCTATCGCCTCAACGGCACTTTGCCTGCTCGCCATTCCTGGATCTGAGACGACCAGACATCTGGAGAAACCTATGACTTTTTCCCATCACGTCGCGGTCATCACCAGCGATGAGCAAGCCCTGATCGTCGCCAGCGACCTGGCCGAAGACTTCAAGCGCGACAGCGCCCTGCGCGACCGTGAACGTCGCTTGCCACTGCCGGAACTCGATGTATTTTCCCGCTCCGGTCTATGGGGCATCAGCGTGCCCAAGGAATACGGCGGCGCGGGTGTGTCCAACGTAACCCTGGCCAACGTCATCGCCCTGATCGCTCAGGCCGACGGCTCGCTCGGACAGATTCCGCAGAACCATTTTTATGCATTGGAAGTGCTGCGGGTGAACGGCAGCCACGCGCAAAAACAACGGCTATACGCCGAAGTACTCGCCGGCCAACGCTTCGGCAATGCCTTGGCGGAATTGGGCACAAAAACCGCCCACGACCGCGTCACCAGCCTCAAGCGCGACGGTGACGGCTATCGCATCAATGGCCGCAAGTTTTACTCGACCGGGGCGATTTACGCCCAGCGCATTCCGACTTCCGTGGTCGATGAAAACGGTGTGCAGCAACTGGCCTTCGTCCCGCGTGACAGCAAAGGCCTGACCGTGATCGACGACTGGAGCGGCTTCGGCCAGCGCACCACCGGCAGCGGCTCCGTTGTGTTCGAAGACGTATTCGTCGCGGCTGAAGACGTGCTGCCCTTCCAAAGCGCCTTCGAACGGCCAACCACGGTCGGCCCGTTGGCACAAATCCTTCACGCCGCCATCGACACCGGCATCGCCCGCGCCGCTTACGAAGACGCCCTGCACTTCGTGCGCAGCAAAACCCGCCCATGGATCGATTCCGGCAACGACAAAGCCACCGAAGACCCACTGACGCTGAAAAGCTTCGGCCACTTGAGTATTCGTCTGCACGCCACCGAAGCCTTGCTTGAACGGGCCGGCGAATTCCTCGACGCCGCACAAGCCGAGACTAATGCAGAAACCGTCGCCGCGGCTTCGATTGCCGTCGCCGAAGCACGGGCGATCAGCACTGAAATCTCTTTGGCCGCCGGCAGCACGCTGTTCGAACTGGCCGGCAGCCAGGCGACCCTGATCGAACACGGTCTCGACCGTCACTGGCGCAATGCCCGCGTACACACGCTGCATGACCCGGTGCGCTGGAAATATCACGCGGTGGGCAACTACTACCTCAATGACGAAAACCCTCCGTTGCGAGGGACGATCTGATGAGCGCGGCGAAAAAGAAGATCCTGCTCAACGCGTTCAACATGAACTGCATTGGCCACATCAACCATGGCCTGTGGACGCATCCGCGCGACACCTCGACGCGCTACAACACCCTCGAATACTGGACGGAACTGGCGCAATTGCTGGAGCGTGGGCTGTTCGACGGGCTGTTCATCGCCGACATCGTCGGCGTGTATGACGTCTATCAGAACTCGGTCAATGTCCCGCTGAAAGAGTCGATCCAGTTGCCGGTCAACGATCCGCTGCTGCTGGTTTCAGCCATGGCTGCCGTGACCAAAAATCTTGGTTTCGGTCTGACCGCGAATCTCACTTATGAGCCGCCGTATCTGTTCGCCCGACGCATGTCGACGCTCGATCATTTGAGCCGTGGTCGCGTCGGCTGGAACATCGTCACCGGTTACCTCGACAGCGCTGCGAAAGCCATGGGCCTCAGCGAACAGGTCGAACACGACCGTCGCTACGATCAGGCCGACGAGTACCTGGAAGTGCTCTACAAACTCTGGGAAGGCAGTTGGGAAAACGGCGCCGTACTCAACGACCGCGAGCAACGGATCTACGCCGACCCGGAAAAGGTACACAAGGTCGAGCACAAGGGCGAGTTCTATCAGGTCGAGGGTTATCACCTTTGCGAGCCTTCGCCACAGCGCACGCCGGTGCTGTTTCAGGCCGGCAGTTCCGATCGCGGTTTGCTGTTCGCCGGGCGTCACGCCGAGTGCGTGTTCATCAGTGGCCAGAACAAGCCGTCGACCAAAGTTCAAGTCGACAAGGTCCGCGCCAGTGCCGTCGAAGCCGGGCGTAATCCTGACGACATCAAGGTGTTCATGGGCCTGAATGTGATTGTCGGCGCGACCGAAGAGGCGGCATGGGCCAAGCACGCCGAGTACCTGAGTTACGCCAGCGCCGAGGCTGGCGTGGCGCATTTCTCCGCGTCGACCGGCATCGATTTTTCCCAGTACGAGATCGACGAACCGATCCAGTACGTGAAGAGCAATGCGATTCAGTCGGCGACCAAGAACCTGCAGAACAACGACTGGACTCGGCGCAAATTGCTCGACCAGCACGCCCTCGGTGGTCGCTATATCACGGTGGTTGGCTCGCCTGAGCAAGTGGCGGATGAGCTGGAATCGTGGATCGCCGAGACCGGCCTCGACGGTTTCAACCTGACGCGGATTGTTACGCCGGAGAGCTATGTCGATTTTATCGAGCTGGTGATTCCCGAGCTGCAGCGGCGTGGGTCGTACAAGACCGCGTATGACAGCGGCAGCTTGCGCGAGAAGCTGTTTCACGGTGAGGCGCAGTTGCCCGAGCAACACACCGGCTCCGCGTTTCGCCGCTAAAAGCATCGCGAGCAGGCTCACTCCTACAGGGGAACGCATTCCAAATGTAGGAGTGAGCCTGCTCGCGATGAGGCCATAACAAACACCACAAATTTATGCACTGACTGGAAAACCCATCATGACCAAAAAACGCCTGTCCCACCCAGTCAAAGCACTGGCCCTGGCCCTCGGCCTGTTCAGCTCGGCCATCTTCGCCGCCGACGCCCCGTTGAAAATCGGCACCACCGCCGCCTTCGCCATTCCGCTGGAAGCCGCCGTCGAAGAGGCCTCCAAACAAGGCCTGAAAGTCGAACTGGTGGAGTTCACCGACTGGATCGCACCCAACGTCAGCCTCGCTGCCGGCGACATCGACGTGAACTACTTCCAGCACATCCCGTTCCTCGAAAACGCCAAGGCCGCCGCCGGTTTTGACCTGGTGCCGTTCGCCCCGGGGATCATCAACAACGTCGGCCTCTACTCGAAAAAATACAAAAGCTTCGATGAGCTGCCCGAAGGCGCCAGCGTCGCCATCGCCAACGATCCGATCAACAGCGGTCGCGGTTTGCAGCTGCTGGCCAAGGCCGGTTTGATCACGCTGAAACCGGGTGTTGGCTACAAAGCCACCGAAGATGACATTGTCGCCAACCCGAAGAAGATCAAAATCCTCCAGGTCGAAGCCGTGCAATTGGTGCGCGCCTATGACGACGCCGACCTGGTACAGGGCTACCCGGCCTACATTCGTCTGGCGAAGACCTTCGATGCCGGTTCGGCACTGCTGTTCGACGGTCTCGACCACAAAGAATACGTGATCCAGTTCGTCATCCAGCCGAAGAGCAAAACCGATCCGCGCCTGATCAAATTCGTCGACATCTACCAACACTCGCCGGTCGTTCGCGCGGCGCTGGATAAGGCCCACGGCAAGCTGTATCAAGCCGGTTGGGAAAGCTGAGCATGACGGCCGCGATCCAACGGCGACTGGAGATTCCAGAGCCACACAATGCTGAAAAAACCGAGCTGCACCCGGAGTTGAATCGCGCCCACGTGCGTTTCATCGGTCTGGGCAAAACCTACAACGGCCGGCAAGGTCCGGTCGCGGCTTTGCAGGGCATTGATCTGGCGATTCAGCGCGGCGAAGTGTTCGGCATCATTGGTCGCAGCGGCGCCGGCAAGTCGTCGTTGATTCGCACCATCAATCGTCTGGAGCAACCGACGTCGGGGCGGGTGTTGATCGATCAGGTCGACATTGGCGAGTTCGATGAAGACCGTCTCGTCGCTTTGCGCCGACGCATCGGCATGATCTTTCAGCACTTCAATCTGATGTCGGCCAAGACCGTGTGGCAGAACGTCGAACTGCCGCTGAAAGTCGCGGGTGTGCCGAAAGAACAACGCGAAAAAAAGGTGCGCGAACTGCTCGAACTGGTTGGCCTGCAAGAAAAGCACAAAGCCTATCCGGCGCAACTTTCCGGTGGGCAGAAACAGCGCGTCGGCATCGCCCGCGCGCTGGTGCATGACCCGGATATTTTGCTTTGCGACGAAGCCACTTCGGCGCTCGATCCAGAGACCACCCAGTCGATCCTTGGCCTGCTGCGCGAGATCAACAAACGCCTGGGCCTGACCATCGTCCTGATCACTCACGAGATGGCGGTAATCCGCGAAATCTGCGATCGCGTTGTCGTGCTTGAGCACGGTCGGGTGGTCGAACAAGGCCCGGTCTGGGAAGTGTTCGGCAATCCGCAGCACGAAGTCAGCCGGACCTTGCTCGCGCCGCTGCAACATGCATTGCCGGAGGAATTGCAGAGCCGCTTGCAAGCCCAAGCGCCGTCCTCCGACGCCGCTGTGGTGCTGCGCTTGCAGTTCACCGGCAGCGCCAGTGATGAACCGGATCTGGCCGCGCTTTTCACAGCGCTCGGCGGTCGGGTGAAATTGCTGCAGGGTGGCGTGGAACGGATTCAGGGTCACGCGTTGGGGCAACTGTTATTGGCCGTCAGCGGCTCAGCGCTCAGCGCCGAGCAATTGCGTGAGCGCGCTGCACCGTGGGCGCAACGCGTGGAGGTAGTGGGTTATGTGGTTTGATCGCTTGTTGCAGGGCTTTATCGACACGTTCCTGATGGTCGGCGTGTCGTCGCTGATAGCGTTGCTGGTGGGGATTCCGATGGCGGTGATCCTGGTCACCAGCGACAAGGGCGGGATCTACGAAGCGCCGGTGTTGAACCGTGCCTTGGGCGCGTTCGTGAACCTGTTCCGCTCGATCCCGTTTCTGATTCTGATGGTCGCGCTGATTCCGTTTACCCGGTTGATTGTCGGTACTACGTACGGTGTCTGGGCTGCCGTCGTGCCGCTGACGATTGCGGCGACGCCGTTTTTCGCGCGGATTGCCGAAGTGAGTCTGCGTGAGGTTGATCATGGTTTGATCGAAGCGGCGCAAGCGATGGGCTGCCGGCGTTGGCACATTGTCTGGCATGTGTTGCTGCCTGAGGCGCTGCCGGGGATTGTCGGTGGTTTCACCATTACGCTGGTGACGATGATCAACTCGTCGGCGATGGCCGGGGCAATTGGCGCAGGTGGATTGGGGGATATCGCCTATCGCTACGGCTATCAGCGCTTTGACAGTCAGATCATGTTGACGGTGATCGTGTTGCTGGTGGCGTTGGTGGCGGTGATTCAGTTGGGTGGGGACCGGTTGGCACGGGGGTTGAACAAGCGCTGAGCTCATCCGGAATCATGCCGTGCCTCTGAAACCGCTTTCGCGAGCAGGCTTGCTCCCACATTTGGAATGCGTTCCCCTGTGGGAGCGAGCCTGCTCGCGAATGGCTGCGCAGCAGCCCCGAACTCGATGGCGTATATTCGGCAAACCCCAATTGCCCGCGTATCCCCACCATGAAGCAGACCCCCACCGATCTCGAACAGATCACCGCCACCACCCTCGGCCACTACAACTCGGTGGCTGAAGACTTCCGTGAAGGCACCCGCGACCACGATGTCAGCCAGAACATCGATGCCTTGTTGCGGCATATTCACGGTTCAGCGCCCCTCACGATTCTGGATTTCGGCTGCGGGCCGGGGCGGGATTTGCAGACGTTTACACGTATGGGGCACATCGCCGTCGGGCTGGATGGTTCGCAAGAGTTTGCGCGAATGGCCCGTGAGGACAGTGGTTGCGAGGTGCTGCAACAGGACTTTCTGAAGCTCGACCTGCCGGCTGAACGCTTCGACGGGATCTTTGCCAATGCGGTGCTTTTTCATGTGCCGTTGCAGGAATTGCCGCGGGTGCTCAAGCAATTGCATGGCGCCCTGAAGCCCGGTGGCGTGCTCTTCAGCTCAAATCCGCGCGGGGATAACCGTGAGGGCTGGAACGGGCCGCGCTATGGCTCGTATCACGATCTTGAGGCGTGGCAAGGGTTGCTGACGGACGCGGGGTTTGTCGAGCTTGAGCATTACTACCGGCCGGCGGGGCTGCCGCGAGAGCAGCAGCCTTGGTTGGCCAGTGTCTGGCGCAAGGACTGAGTTGAGTCAGGAAAAGCCCCTCACCCCAGCCCTCTCCCACAGGGAGAGGGAGCCGACCGAGGTGTCTCGCTTCATACATCGACCTGAGAGACCGAGTCGATTATGGATTCAGCGAAGATATTTCGGGTCGGCGTATCTCCAAGGCATCCCCCAATCAGTCCCCTCTCCCTTTGGGAGAGGGTTAGGGCCGCTGTTGACTCAATCCTTCTTCGGCTCGCGAATCTTGTACCAGGCCACATACAGCGCCGGCAGGAACAGCAACGTCAGCAACGTCGCCACCACGATCCCGCCAATCATCGCGTACGCCATCGGCCCCCAGAACACTTCCCGGGCGATCGGGATCATGCCCATGCTCGCCGCAGCGGCAGTCAGCAGGATCGGCCGACGTCGATGCTCGGTCGCCTCGACCACTGCATCCCACGGCGCGTAGCCCTTCTTCTCGAACTCATCGATCTGCGTCACCAGAATCACCGAGTTACGGATGATGATGCCGATCAGCGCCAGAATGCCCAGAATCGCCACGAAACCCATCGGCGTGCCGGTCGGCACCAGCGCCAGCACCACGCCGATCAGCCCCAGCGGCGCGACACTGGCGACGAGGAACATCTTCTGCACGCTGTGCAACTGGATCATCAGAAAGGTCGCCATCAAAAACAGCATCAACGGCAAAACCTTGGCGATCGGCCCCTGCGCCTTGCCGCTCTCCTCGACCGTACCGCCGGTGGCGACTTTGTAGCCCACTGGCAGTTTGTCAGCGAAGGCATCAATAGACGGTTTGAGCAGTTTCACCAGATCGGTCGGCTGGATCTCGTCGCGCACCGAGGCCTTGATGGTGATGGTCGGCAAGCGGTCGCGACGCCACACCAGCGGCTGTTCCAGCTCATAGCGCACAGTGGCGAACGCCAGTAACGGTATCGATGTGCCGTTGGGCGTAACGATCTGCAGATTCTGCAGGGTTTCCGGCGTACCACGCTCCGAATTCACCGCCCGGCCGACCACATTGATCAGGTAGATGTCGTCGTTGACCTGGGTCAGCGGCGCGCCGCTGACGATGCTGTTCATCAGGTTGGCGACGTCTTCGGACGACAGCCCGAGCTGCCGCGCCTTGTCTTGGGCGATGTCGATGCGCAGGACTTTGCCCGGCTCGTTCCAGTCATAAATGATCTCGCCGATGTGCGAGTTCTTGTCCAGTTCGGTGGCGAGATCGATGGCGTGCTTGCGCACTTGATCGATGTCCTTGCCACTGACCCGGTACTGGATTGGCCGCCCAACCGGCGGGCCCATTTCCAGCGCCTGGACGTAACTGCCGATGCCGACGAAGTCCTTGTGCAAGCGCTCGCGCAGACGCTGACTCAGTGCCTCACGGGCCTCGAAGTCTTTGCTGACGATCACCAGTTGTGCGTAGTACGGGTTTTGCAATTGCTGGTCGAGCGGCAGGTAGAAACGGATCGCGCCCTGACCGATGTAGGTGCTCCAGCGCACAATGTCCGGGTCGCCTTTGAGGGTTTCTTCCAGCTTGTCGACGGCTTTGCGTGTTTCGTCGATGGAGGCGTTCTGTGGCAGGTTCAGGTCGACGAGAATTTCCGGGCGGTCCGATGCCGGGAAGAACTGATTCTGCACAAAGCGCATGCAAAAAATCGACAGGGCAAACAGCAGCACGGTGATACCGATCGCCCACCAGCGATTGCGCATCGCCCACAACAGGCCGCCATTGAACGCACGCCCGACGCGGCCCGGCTCGGCGTCATGGGGTTTCACGTTGGCGCTGAGAATGTGCACGCCGATCACCGGCGCGAAGAACACCGCGACAATCCACGACACAATCATGGCCACGGCAATCACCGCAAACAGCGTGTAGGTGTACTCACCGGCGGAACTGGCGTTGAGACCGATCGGCACGAAACCGGCGACCGTTACCAGCGTCCCGGTGAGCATCGGGAACGCCGTCGAGGTGTAGGCGTACGTCGCGGCCTCCTCCTTGCTCTCGCCCATTTCCAGGCGCGTGACCATCATCTCCACGGTGATCATCGCATCGTCGACCAACAGGCCGAGGGCGATGATCAATGCGCCGAGAGAAATCCGCTGCATGGTGATGCCACTGTATTCCATGAACACAAACACCATCGCCAACACCAGCGGAATCGAGCACGCCACCACCAGGCCGGCGCGCACGCCGAGGCTGATAAAACTCACCACCAGCACGATGATCACGGCTTCGAACAGCGCGCTGGTAAAGCCACCAACGGCCTCCTCCACCACCACCGCCTGATCGGACACGGTGTGCACACCCACGCCAACCGGCAAGTCTGCGGTCAGTTCATCGATGCGCTGGTGCAACGCCTTGCCGAATTCCTGAACGTTGCCGCCCTTCTGCATGGCAATCGCCAGACCGATGGCCGGTTTGCCGTCAAAGCGGAATTCCGGGGTAGCCGGATCGGTGTAACCGCGAGTGATGTCGGCGATGTCAGCCAAACGATAGAAACGGTCGTTGAGCTTGAGATTGACCTCGGCGAGATCTTTTTCCGAGGCGAATTGCCCCGAAGTGCGCACGGAAATCCGCTCAGGACCGGCCTCGATCACACCGGCCGGGGTCACGGCGTTCTGCGATTGCAGGCTCTGCACAACCTGACGCTGATCGATACCCAACGCCGCCAGTTTGCGGGTAGAGAAGTTCAGATAAATCACTTCGTCCTGCTGGCCGATCATTTCGATCTTGCCCAGCCCCGGTACATTGCGGATCTCGGCCCGCGCCTGTTCTACGTAATCGCGCAACTGGCGCATGGTCAGGCCGTCGGCGGTGAAGGCGTAGACCGAGCCGAAAACATCACCGAACTCGTCGTTGAACCCGGGCCCCTGAATACCTTTGGGGAACTGCCCGCGAATGTCGTCGATCTTCTTGCGCACCTGGTACCAGATTTCCGGGATGTCCTTGGCGCTGGTGGTGTCGCGCAGGTACACGTACACCGTCGATTCGCCGGGGCGCGTGTAACTTTTCACGTAGTCGAGGGAGTCCAGTTCTTCGAGTTTTTTCTCGATGCGGTCGGTGACCTGCGCGAGGGTTTCTTCCTGGGTCGCGCCCGGCCATTTGGTCTGGATCACCATGGTTTTGATGGTGAACGACGGGTCTTCTTCGCGGCCCAGATTGAAGTACGAGAACACACCCATCAGCAACGCGACGAACATCAGGTACCAGACGAATGACTGATGCTTGAGGGCCCATTCGGAGAGGTTGAAAGAGCCTTTCATTGACTGTCCTCGTCAAGTTTTACCGATTGTCCGGGTTTGAGGCTGTTGACGCCGGCGCTGACCACGCGCTCGCCATTCTTCACGCCGCCCGCAAGCACCACACTGCTGTCGGTGCGGCTGATCACGCTGACGTCGCGGGGGCTGACGGTTTTGCTCTGGGTGTCGATGACCCAGATCCGTGGTTTGCCGTCGACCTCCTGCACAGCGGTAGCCGGCAATTCGATGCGCGGTTTGATCGCTGAACTGAGGGTTACGCTGATCGCCGTGCCGAGGCGGAAACCGTCCGGTGTCTCGGCCAGCGTCAGGCGTGCGCGACGAGTACGCGTGGCGCTTTGCGCCTGCGGCTCGATCTCGCGAAGGGTTGCCGTGGTGTTGATGCTCGGGTCGAGTTGCCCGGCCACCAGAAACACCACGTCGGAGGGAATCTGATCGACCAGGGTGTCGGGCAGATCGATCACCGCTTCCTTGATGTCCGGTTGCGCCAGAGTCACGACCTGCTGGCCCGCCGTCACCACTTGCCCGGCTTCGGCGTTCCACGCGGTGACCACGGCTTTATGGTCGGAACGCAGTTCGGTGTAGCCGAGCTGGTCCTTGCTTTGATTGACCGCCGCCCGTGCCTGGTCCAGCGAGGCCTGGGTGGTTTTCAAGTCCGTGGTGGCGATGTCCAGTTGTGCCTGCGCCCCTACGCCACGATCGAACAGTGCCTGCTGACGGCGGGCATTGGCCTGGGCATTGATCAGTTGCGCCTGAACCTTGGCCAGGTCGCCCTGGGCCGAACGCAATTGGTTCTGCTGATCAGACGGATCGAGGGTGGCGAGCAGCGTGCCCTTTTGCACTTCGGTTCCGACATCGACGTTGCGGCTGGCGATGCGGCCACCGACGCGGAAACCGGTGTTGCTTTCATAGCGCGCCTGGATGCTGCCGGCGAACCGCCCGAGGCTTTCCTCGCTCAACGCTTGAACCTTGACCGATAACACCGGACGTACCGGCTCCGGAGGTGGCTCGCTTTTCGAGCACGCCGCCAGCAACACACCCACGGATAACAGCCCCAGACGCTTCATGGCTGTGCTCCCGGTTGCAGACCCTTGTAGGTGTTTTCAGCGATTTCGACTTTCATGCCGGGATGCAACAACTGCCCACCGGCGACAATGACTTTCTCCCCGCCCTTGAGGCCTTCGCTGATGATGACCTTGCCGATCAGGTAGCGGCCGACGGTCACGTTGTGCAACTGCGCCTCACCTTTATCGTCGACCATCCACACCGCCGGATCACTGATGTTTTTCGTCAGCGCTGACCACGGCAGTTCGACTGCCGACTTGCCGCTGCCCTTGGCGGTGGCGCTGACCACCGAGCCCAGCTGCATCCCCTGTGGCAGGCTGTCGAGGCTGACTTTTACTTGCACCGTGCCGGACTGCGCCGACACCGCCGGGGTGATTTCACGCACCGTGCCGGTGGTTTTGATGGCAGGGTTATCGAGCAGGCTGACGACGATCGAGGGATCCGCAGGACGCTCGGCCAGCAGCGACTCGTATACGTTGAACACCGCGTCACGGTCGCCATCGCGAGCCAGACTGAAAATCGGCGCAGTGGCCTGCACGACCTGGCCGACTTCGGCTTGGCGCTCGGTGATCACCCCCGGAGCATCGGCAATCAACGCGGTGTAGCTCAACTGATCTTTGGCATTGGCCAATTGCGCCTGCGCCGCGCTCAAGGCGCTCTGGCTGCTGCGTAACGCGGCTTGGGCGGAATCGTATTCGCTCTGGCTGGTGTAGCCCTTGGGCAGGAGTTTTTGCTGGCGCACGAAGGCCGCAGCGCTCTGTTTCACCCGGGCTTGTTCAGCAACGACCTGGGCTTGAGCCGAATCGACGTTGGTCTGTAAATCCTTGGGGTCGAGTTTGGCCAGCACCTGTTTGGCGGTAACCCGGTCGCCGACGTCGACCATGCGCTGGATGATCTTGCCGCCGACGCGGAACGACAGTTCGGTCTGCACGCGCGCCTGCACGTCACCGGTCAATGTCACCGAAGCCGCGTAATCCGTGGGTTTCACTTCCTGTACGAAGACCCTGGGCAGGTATTCCTCAGGAGCTTTTTTCTCGCCGCATGCGGTCAGCAAAGTGAACAGACTCAGCATGACCGCTGTTTTCAAACCGGGACTCGCCATGCAGACTCCTTCCTGTGTACGAACGTGCAAGTGACGATACGACTGTGAGCTTAGAACAGGGTTCAACGTTCGCCCGTTCGTCCCCCATGTTTTCCTGCGGCAGCACCTACAATAGGCGTCTCAAGAGAAGGAATTCCATGCTCAACACTCTGGCAGTGGCCAATTACCGCTCGATCAACAAACTGGTGATCCCGCTGGGCCGGCTGAACCTGATCACCGGCCCCAACGGCAGCGGCAAGTCCAACCTCTACCGGGCCTTGCGCCTGTTGGCGGAAACCGCTCAGGGTGGCGTGGTCAATGCGCTGGCCCGTGAAGGCGGGCTGGAGTCAACCTTCTGGGCCGGGCCGGAAACCATCAGCCGGCGCATGCGTAACGGCGAGGTGCCGATCCAGTCGACAGTACGCCGAGGTGTAAAGCGTCTACGCCTGGGGTTCGCCGGGGAAGATTTCAGCTATTCGATCAGCCTCGGCCTGCCCGACTCCAACGGGCACTTCATGCTGCCCGAGCATTCGCAACCGATTCCCTCGCGCTTCAGCCTCGACCCGCAGATCAAGCGCGAGTGCATCTGGGCCGGCCCGCTTTACCGCCCCGCCAGCCTGCTGGTGGATCGTGACGGCCCGATGATCCGCACACGCAACGAGCGCCAATGGGATGTGCTGGCGCAGCACACGCCGAACTTTGACAGCCTGTTCGATCAGGTCGGCAGCCTGCGCAGTTCGCCGGAAGTGTTTCAGATGCGCGAGTTCATTCGCCGTTGGCGCTTTTACGATCACTTTCGCAGCGATGCCGATGCACCGGTGCGCCAGCCGCAATTGGGCACACGCACGCCGGTGCTGCATCACGACGGCCGTGATCTGGCGGCGGCGTTGCAGACGATCATCGAGATTGGCGATGGGGATGCGATGCGTGCGGCGATTACCGATGCGTTTCCTGGCGCGCGGGTGCATATCGAAGCGCAGGCCGGTGGACGGTTTGCCATCGAGTTTTATCAGGAAGGTTTGTTGCGACCGTTATCGGCGGCGGAGCTGTCGGACGGGACGTTGCGCTATCTGCTGCTCGTCGCGGCATTACTAACGCCACGGCCACCGTCGCTGATGGTGCTGAACGAACCGGAAACCAGTCTGCATCCGGATCTGCTGCCAGCGTTGGCGCGGTTGATTGTCCGTGCCTCGGAGCAGTGTCAGGTGTGGGTGGTGTCGCATGCACGGCGGTTGATTTCGGCGTTGCAGGAAGATCCGGAGTGCAACTGCATTGTGCTGGAGAAGACACTGGGGCAGACCGGGATTGTCGGGCAGCGGGTGCTGGATGAGCCGGCGTGGAACTGGCCGGATTGAGCGTTCAAGCCAAAAGCCCCTCACCCTAACCCTCTCCCAGAGGGAGAGGGGACTGATTGGGGGATGCTCAAGAGTGACGCCGACGTGAAAATGCATCTGTGAATCCAAAGTCGAAGTGACGCCGACGCGAAATGCGTCTGTGAATCCATAATCGACTCGGTTTGTCAGGTCGATGTCTGATGCAAGACACCTCGGTCGGCTCCCTCTCCCTCGGGAGAGGGCTGGGGTGAGGGGCAGGCCTCACCACCGACCTGACAGACAATCACCCCTGCCACTTGCCGCCTTCAACAATCACACTCTCAGGCTTGGTGTCATCGCTCAGCTCTTTACGCACATATTGGTCGTACAGCTTGAGCAGATATTTCTCCTCACCCAGTTTGGCCAGCTCAGTATTCACCCAGTCGCGCAGCTCGATATTGCCCTTCTTCACCGCCGGCGCAATCGGCGCTTCGGCACCGAGCTTTTCATCGAGCACGCGATAGCCCGGGTTCTGCTTGGCCCAGCTGAACAACACCAGGTTGTCCTGTGCATAAGCATCGCCACGACCGTTGGCCAAAGCTTGCAGCGATTCGGAGTTTTTCTCGAATTTCAGCAGTTTCCAGTCCGGATGATTCTTGGTAAGCCAGATATCAGCGGTGGTGCCAGTGGTGACGATGGTGGTGCGGGTTGCCAGATCATCGAGTTTTTTCACCGAGCTGCTTTGCGGCACCAACGCCTGCACCGCGACCTTGAGGTTTGGGTTGGTGAACTCCACCGCTTCCTTGCGCTCAGGCGTGACGGTCATGTTGGCGAGGATCAGGTCGACCTTGTCGCTTTGCAGAAACGGAATACGGCTTGCCGGCTCGACGGCAACGAACTCGACCTTGTTTTCATCGCCGAGCAGATCCTTGGCGAAACGCCGGCCAATGTCGGTATCGAAACCGACGTAGCGCCCGGCCTCATCGACAAAACCGAATGGCGGCTTATCGGTAAAGACGCCAACGATCAGTTTGTCGCGAGCCTTGATCTTGTCCAGGTAACCGGCCGGCGCAGTGCTTTCACTGGCGACTTTCGGCTTCGGCGGTTCTTCGGTTTTGCTGCAACCGGCAAGCAAGGCGAGGCTCAGTAGAGGCAGTAAAAAAGCGGCAGTTTTCATAACAGTTCCAGTTCCTTTGTCGGATTCGTTTTTGGCAGTGTTGCCACGAAGGAGAACTTCTCCAGAAACTGCTGCGCGCGTGCGGTTTGCGGGTTCGTAAAGAAAATCTCGGGCGGGTTCTGTTCAAGGATGCGCCCGGCATCCATGAACACGATGCGGTCGGCCACCGCGCGGGCGAAGGCCATTTCATGGGTGACGATCAACAGGGTCATGCCTTCGCGAGCGAGGCCCTGAATGACCTGCAAAACTTCCTTGACCATCTCCGGATCGAGGGCGGCGGTGACTTCGTCGAAGAGCATCACCCGCGGGTTCATGCACAACGAGCGGACGATGGCGATGCGTTGCTGCTGGCCGCCGGAGAGCTGACGCGGGAAGGCATCGCGCTTGTCCAAAAGTCCCACGCGTTCAAGCAGCGCTTCGGCTTGTTGCTGGGCTTCACGGCGCTGACGATTCTGCACCTTGAGCGGGCCGAGCAGCAGGTTGTCGAGCACGCTCATGTGCGGGAACAGGTGATAACTCTGGAACACCATACCGATCTGCTGACGGATCTCGCGCCAGTCGGTGGCCTTATCCAGCAGCTCACGGCCGAGGAATTTCAGGCTGCCGCTGTGCGCCTCCTCCAGACCATTGAGGCAACGCAGCAAGGTGCTTTTGCCGCAGCCGCTGGGGCCGAGGATGACGATCACTTCACCGCTCTGCACTTGCAGGTCGATGCCGTTGAGCACTTGCTGCTCGCCATAGAATTTGTTGAAACCGTGAAACTCGATCAATGCGCTCATGCTTGCGTCCAGCGCCGCTCCAGCACGCGCGAGGCGGCCGACAACGGGTAGCAGATGAAAAAGAAAAACAGGAACAGCGCGCCGTAGATCAGCACCGATTCGTAGGTGCGTTCGATGATCTGCTGGCCGACTTTGATCACGTCGACCACACCGATGAGCACCGCCAGCGAGCTGGTCTTGATGATCCGTGTGTAGACGTTGATGGTCGGCGGCGTCATGCGTTTCAGCGCTTGCGGCAGCAGCACGTAACCGTAGAGTTGCGCGGCGTTCAAACCAATCGACAGCCCCGCTTCACGCTGGCCGCGTGGTAACGAATGCAGCGCACCGCGCGCCACTTCGCCCACCTCGCTGGCGCCCCACAGGGACAGCACCAGCACCGCGCACCAGAAACTCGGAATGCTCAGACCAAAGAAAATCGGCAGACCGAAGAACAACAGATACAACCAGACCAGCACCGGGATCGCCCGGAATAGCTCCAGGTACACCCGCAGAATCGCGTTCAACCACGTCACGTTCAACGTGCGCAACACCCCGTAGAGCACGCCGCCGACAGTGCTGATGGCGATGCTCAGAAAAGAGATCGACAGAGTTTGCCCGGCGCCTTTGGCCAATTGCGGCAACGACACCCAAAGCAATTCAAGACCCGAACTGGCCATGCTGGAGCCTCCTTTCCAGACGGCTGAGCAGCAGCGACAGCGGCAAGAACAACAGCACGCAGATCAGCGTCAGCACGGCGAGCATTTCGTAGGTTTTGTAATACAGCGCGATGTAGCTCTTGGTGGTGTAGAGGATTTCCGGCACCGCCACCGCCGAGACCACGGTGGTTTCCTTGAGCAGGAAAATGAAATTGGCGAACAGCGACGGCAGGCTGAGGATCCCCGCTTGCGGCAGGATCACATAGCGCAGCAACTGGCCGTGGGACAGACCGATAGAGCGCCCTGATTCCAGTTGCGCCTGCGGCACCGCATCGACGCCGGCGCGCAGCACTTCGGTGAGGTAGGCGCCGCCGAGAAAGGTCATGGTGATGATTGCGGCGGTGAAACCGGAAACCTGGATCCCCACTGCCGGCAAGGCGAAGTAGACGAAAAACAACTGGATCAACAGCGGCGTGTTGCGCGCCAGTTCCACATACAGGCCGACCAGTTTTTGCAGGTATGGCGTGCGGAACACCAGAATCGTCGCGTTGAGCAGCGCCACCAGCAACGAGGTGCCAATGGCGATAAAACCCACCTGCAGCGTCACGCCCACGGCCTTAAGAAACGCCGGCAGGGTGCTGAGGATAAATGCGTAATCGAAAGTCATGAAACGTCCTGGACGCCGCTCGGTAAGCGACGGTGGTGCAGTCCGTGGACAGCGGATGGCTGTCCGGCAAGCACCGACTTTATAGGTATAAAAACAAGAATTTAAATACCGTTAAAGCATATTGATATCACCCAAAAAACTATCCTGTGGGTTTGCCGGGAAGGAATAAGAAGGCTATTTTCCTTTGCGCTGTAGGACGGATCTTTTTTTCACGAAAGCCCTCCAAGGACGAACAGCTTTTGGCCAGACTCCCCCGGCCAAACCCATAACAAGGAAGAAAACATGGACGTAAAAGTGCCGCAGCGACTGGATCCGCAGGAGATTGTGAAATTGTTGGTGGCGTTGAGGCGGGCGTTGAAGGCTGCAGCGTAAGTCAAAAGCCCCTCACCCCAGCCCTCTCCCGGAGGGAGAGGGAGCTAACCGAGGTGTCTTGCGTCATACATCGACCTGAAAGACCGAGTCGATTATGAATTCAGCAGAGATCTTTCACATCGGCGTACTTCTACAGCATCCCCCAATCAGTCCCCTCACCCCAGCCCTCTCCCGAAGGGAGAGGGCTGGGGTGAGGTGTCTGGCGTTTTGCATCGACCTGAAAGACTGAGTCGATTATGGATTCGGCAGAAATCTTTCACATCGGCGTACCTCTACAGCATCCCCCAATCAGTCCCCTCACCCCAGCCCTCTCCCGGAGGGAGAGGGAGCCGACCGAGGTGTATGGCGTATTACGTCGACCTGAATCATCGAGTCGATTATGAATTCAGCAGAGATCTTTCACGTCGGCGTACCTCTACAGCATCCCCCAATCAGTCCCCTCTCCCTTCGGGAGAGGGCTAGGGTGAGGGGCTTTTTCAACGCACACACAAAAACGCCGATGCCCATCACTGGCCATCGGCGTTTTCACACCTTGAAGGGGTTCACTCAAGCGTCAGATCAGAACGCCGGCAGTACCGCGCCGTTGTACTTCTTCTCGATGAACGCTTTGACTTCCGGGCTGGTCAGGGCTTTGGCCAACTTCTGGATCGCGTCGCTGTTCTTGTTGTCCTCACGGGCCACCAGGAAGTTCACGTACGGCGAGTCAGCGCCTTCAATCACCAGCGCATCTTTCTGCGGGTTCAGTTTGGCTTCCAGCGCGTAGTTGGTGTTGATCATGTCCAGGTCAACTTCTTTCAGAACGCGTGGCAGCAGGGCCGATTCCAGTTCCTTGAACTTGAAGTTGTGCGGGTTCTTGGCGATGTCTTTTGGCGTTGCCAGAGCGTTTTTCGGGTCTTTCAGTTCGATCAGGCCAGCCTTCTGCAGCAGGATCAGGGCGCGGCCGCTGTTGCTGCCTTCGTTCGGGATGGCGATGGTGGCGCCGTCCGGCAGTTCAGCCAGGGTCTTGTACTTGCTCGAATAACCACCGAACGGTTCAACGTGAACGCCCTGCACGGTCACCAGGTACTTGGACTTGTCGTCCTTGTATTTGCCCTGGTTGAAGCTGTTCAGGTACGGCAGGGTCTGGAAGTAGTTGGCGTCCAGACGCTTCTCGCCAACCTGTACGTTCGGCTGAACGTAGTCGGTGAACACCTTGATTTCCAGATCCACGCCTTCTTTGGCCAGGGTCGGTTTGATCAGCTCAAGGATTTCAGCGTGCGGCACCGGGGTCGCGGCAACCACCAGTTTCTCGCCGGCATTGGCCAGGGAAGCAGTCAGAGCAGCCGCCAATGCGGTAAACAACAGAACCTTTTTCATGCAGTGTCCTTATCGAAAATCACGGTCGTCATCGACGACGGCATTAATACGTGTGCCAGTGAAGTGATATCGCTGGCGTGGGTCGGACAATACCGGGATTTTTTATTCCCGGACAATAACGTTTATTCAGCTTCATATTCCATTTTGTTCATGTTGAACGAAACGGTTACAACGCCTCACCCAAACGAATCAGCAAATCTTTCAATGCCTTACGCTCATCGACGCTGCCGCCGATGTTGATTTGTGCAACCAGTCGCTCGATCTGAAGCTGCGGCCCAGACACCTCGGGCAGATTCAGGTGCTCCGGCAGAATTTCGTCACCGGTACTCACCAGCAGGGCAAAGTGAATGACGTTTTCCAGCTCGCGGGTGTTGCCCGGCCAGCTGTGTTGTTCGAGCACGTGCTGCGCTGCTTCGCTGATCAGCGGCACAGGCAGGTCGAGGCGCTGGCTATAGATGCCAAGGAAGTACTCGGCCAACGAGAGGATATCGCCGATACGCGCGCGCAACGCCGGCAACTCGAGATGACCTTCGCTGAGGTAGTGATAAAGCCGCTCGTGGAATTTCCCGGCGTCCACTGCTTGCGCAAGATCGATGCTGGTCGCCGCGACCAGGCGCACATCCACCGGGCTCGGCTGATGCGCACCGACACGGGTGACTTCGTGGTTCTCCAGGGCGGCGAGCAGTTTGATCTGGATCGGCAGCGGCAAATCGCCGATTTCATCGAGGTACAGCGTGCCGCCGTTGGCCGAACCGAACCAGCCTGCACGGCTGCTGGCCGAGCCGCTGTAACTGCCGGCGGCATAGCCGAACAGTTCGGCATCGGCGTAGGTCGGGCTGATCGCACCGCAATTGACCGAAACGAACAGGCCGCTGCGGTCACTGGCGCGATGGATGTGGCGAGCGAGCAATTCTTTACCCGTACCGGTCTCGCCACGGATCAATACCGAGGTCGAGCGCGGCGCCAATTGCTCCAGCTCTTCACGTAACTGACGTGAGCGTGGGTCGACAAACACCAATGCCTTGGCGCGAATGCTCAGGGGGCTTTTTTCCGCGTCAGGAAAGGTCAGCAATGGCTGACCGAAGGTTTCGAAACTCATGGCAGACTCCCGCCCAAAACCGCCGGGAGACGGGGGCGTTGAAAGAAATAAAAATCAGGCGCGGCGGCGAGCGTGGTGTTCCATGCGGTTTTGCAGGCGATAGAGATAAGCAAAACCCTGCTCCCAGCGCTGATGCCCGGACTTGACGTTGATGTGTCCGGCACCGGCGAGAATCCCCGCCTCGGCGCCCCAGTTGCGCGCCAGCTCCAGCGCTCGCGGTGCACTGACGGCAGCATCGTTATCGGAGCTGACCACCTGGCTTGGAAATGGCAGCAGATCGGTCGGAATCGGTGCGAAATTGCGCAGCGCCGGCGCGCACGCTGGGCGCTCGACATCGGCCGGCGCAACCAGCAAGGCGCCGCGTACCTGACGCAGGTATTGCAACGGCGCCGTGGCCGCCCAATGGGCAACCGTGACGCAGCCCAGGCTGTGGGCGATAAGGATCACTGGCGTGCTGTCGGCAGCAATCGCTTCGGCCAATGCCGCGACCCAGTCTTCACGACGCGGCGTCAGCCAATCGTCCTGCTCGACTCGCGCGCTGTTCGGCAGGCTGTTCTGCCAGTGGCTTTGCCAATGATCTTCTGGCGATCCTTGCCAGCCCGGCACAATCAGGTAGCGGATTGATTCGTTGCGCATGGGGAGCTCTCCTGCGTCGTGTCTGTTCCTGAACGAGTATAGGGAGGGGATTTATATTCGTTAAGGAATAAGAAGCTATTTATTAAGATCTGAAATGAATATGAGTATTGTGTATGACTTTAGATCCTTTCCCCCTCACCCCAGCCCTCTCCCCCAAGGGGGCGAGGGGGAAAGGGAGCCGATCTATGCGGTTTTCAGATTTGGAGTTCGACTGGATATTTCAGATCGGCGTATAGCGGCCAAACAACGCGGTCAGTCCCCTCTCCCTCCGGGAGAGGGCTAGGGTGAGGGGCTTTTCTCCCTGCCAGAAATAAAAAAAGGGCCGCACCCTGCCAAGGAGACGGCCCCGGAAAAACGTTAAATCTGTCACCGCGCAGTAATCACCGACAACTTGGTAATCCCCGCTCGTTCAATCGAAGCCATCGCCCGCGCCACTTCGCCGTAGTTCACCCCGTCATCGGCCTGCAATTGCACGCGCACTTCCGGGTCCTTGGCCTTGGCCGACTTGAGGTTGAATTCCAGCAAGTCCGGCTGAATCTCATCCTTGTTGATAAACAGTTTGCCGGCACCATCAATGCTCACCACCAGCGGATCCTTCTGCTCGACCGGCGCCACCGCTTCGGTCTTCGGCAGATTGATCGGGATCGCATTGGTCAGCAGCGGCGCGGTGACGATAAACACCACCAGCAGCACCAGCATCACGTCCACCAGCGGCGTCACGTTGATCTCGCTGAGTACCTCATCACTGTCTTGCGTGGAGAAGGCCATATCAGGACGCCTCCTTCACTTTTGCCGCGTTGCCGGTTGCCGCGACCTTGTGCGCGGTCGGATGAATCAACACGCGGAACGCACTCTTCTGCGCCAGGCTGTAGAAGTCGTGGGCGAAGTCATCCAGATCCGCCGCCGTCAGTTTCAACCGGCGCAAAAAGTAGTTGTAAACCAGCACCGCCGGCACCGCGACGGCGATACCCACGCCCGTTGCGACCAGTGCCGCACCGATCGGGCCGGCCACCGTTTCCAGGCTCGCCGAGCCAGCCGCGCTGATGCCTTTCAACGCCTCCATGATTCCCCATACCGTGCCGAACAAACCAATGAACGGCGACGTACTGCCAATACTGGCGACCACTGCCAGACCGGTTTCCAGCGAACGGCGTTCGCGGACAATTTGCTGACGCAGGGCGCGCTCCAGTCGATCCTGATGGTTGATCGCCTGGCTCAAATCCGTGGCCTGTGGCGCCTCACCTACTTGAATCGCTGCGTAACCGGCCTGTGCCACCCGGGCCGCAGCGCCGGGTTGGGTTTCGCTCAATTCAGCGGCGGAATCGAGACTCGACGCCGCCCAGAAACGTTTATGAAACTTGCGATCCTGTGCCTTCAGACGACCGAACTGCACAGCCTTGAGCAATGCCAGACCCCAGGTGGCGACGGAAAAAACCACCAGCAGCCAGATCACCGCGCTTTCGATGGATTCCAGTGGAGATGCCAGTAACGTCATGATGTATTCCCTCGTGTAAACGTTTCGCGCGAATTTGGTTTCGGTTTAATGAATCTTGAAATCGATGGGCACGCTGACCCAGCCGTCCTGGGCCACATCACCCTGCTTGGCCGGGACGAAACTCCAACGTTTCACGGCGTTCAGCGCCGCGTCGTCGAGCTGCTGCCGGCCGCTGCTTTTGGCTATCTGGATCTCACCCGGTTTGCCGCTGGCCAACACATGCACGCGCAGCAACACCGTGCCTTCCCAACCGCGACGCTGGGCCAGTGACGGGTATTCCGGTGCCGGGTTTTTCAGGTACGCGGCATTCGCTGAGGCCGGGGTTACCGGTGCCGGCGCGGGAGGTGCAGGTGGCGCTGGCGCTGCAACCGGGGCTGCCGGTTGTGGCGGCGCCGGTGGTTGCTTAACCGCTTTCGGTGCTGGTTTGGGTGCCTGTTTAACCACCGGTTTAGGTTTCGGAACGGGTTTGGGCGGCGGCGGTTTTACCGCGAGTTCGTCTTCCACGGGCGGTGGTGGTTCAACCACTGGCGCAGGTGGCGGCGGCTCGACTACCGGTGGCGCTGGCGGTGCCGGGCGCGAGAACTCGATGGTCATCGGCGGAATTTCCGGTGGCACGATCGGCAGCACTGGCGTCGGCTTCTGGCTGATCCAGTAGATCACCGCGCCATGCACCACCAGCGCGAGCACGCCGAGCAGAATTGTTTCGCGCCGACTCAGAATGCCCTTGGGCGCACGCTGCAAACGCAACTGCCCCAACGGCACACGATGCGGCCGGCCGAGATCGACCAACTCGCCACCCGGCGTCTGACGCCACAGCAATTCCTCTGCGCTGGCGGCGGTCTGGACATTGCCCATTGATTCACTCCCTGCGGTCTTTTTGCGTTCTCTACAAAAACTGCCGATCAACCGTTTTGTTGAATCCCCCACGGCGAATCGATGGGTGAATCATTGGGCTTGACGCTTATCTCCGAAAGTAATCTTTAACGTTATGCATAGGTCTTTATGGAATATAAAAATTGATCAATTCTGCCAAAGCCACGCGCCACGCGGGCTGCAGCGATGCGTGAAAAAGAGCATGCTTTTCAGGCATTGAAAGTATTCATGCAACGCATCAAATTCGCCTGACCCGGTTTTGCAGGACGACTAATACCAAGTAGATAATTGATTATTATTTTCCAGAAACAGCAAAAAGGCCGGGCACTTTCGTGCACCGGCCTTTTTGTTTAATCAACTGTTATTGCTTGAGGAACTCCCCTGCCAGGCCAACAACATCACCGTCAAAGTTGGTGCGCGAGCCAACCGCACGAACTTTCGAGTAATTGTGATCCGGCGAGAACAATGTCCAGGACTGATAGCCTGTGCCTTCATTCAACGCCGCGAACGTGATGATCGTAGGCTGCCCGGTGCTGTTCTGGAAATGGTAGTGACCATAAGCGATGTCGTAATTCACGCCATTCTGGCTGAATTTTCCGCTGAAGGTGCCGTTGGAATCGTTGCCATCGGTAATCGTCAGTTTGGCGCCAGCGTTAGCGTTTACATAATTGCCATTAATGCTCGACATAACGAGATTTCCTTTATCGTTGGATAAGTGTCTTCCGATGAGAGCAAGTTTCCTCCTGGAAACTCACGACAGTCAGGATGGTTGGACATTCAATTATTGTCCACGCGAGTTACTAACCAAATTGCAATAAGCACTGTTCAACTCGCTCATAACTTATCGCCGTTCGTTCGAGCATTAATTCCAATTCCACTAACGACTGGCATTGGTTTGCTGCACACCGACAACCGGGGCATTAACCGCCGTCTCGGAGCGTGGCGTACCCGTTGGCACCCAGTCATAACTCACAGGCAGTGCCCGATACACCCAGTTGCTGATCGCGTCGCTGCCTGGCGCCTTGCCGAGATAGGGGCTGACGTATTCCCAGACGTTTTCACCGCTGGCTGTCACTTGGAAAAACCGTCCATTCATACCTTCGTCGATCAGCGTGTTGCCGTTGGGCAAGCGCCGCGCACTGCTGATAAACGAGCTGTAAAACGCCCAGCCCGGCTGCTTCGAATTTGCCGCGCTGTACTGCCAGACGATTTCGTTTTTCACCGGGTCGATTTCCAATACCCGCGAACCGGAAATCAGTCCAAGGGCGACGTTCGGGTAACCCGCCGAACCCTGGTTATCGAACACCAGTACGTTGCCGGCTCCAGGCAATCCGGCCGGAATGATGTGCGCATCATGCTGACCGACAAACTGATCCACCGGACGCGGCAATTTCTGCGCGGTTTTCGGGTTGATCAGCGGCAAATTCGGGCCAAGACGCCAGACCACTTTGCCGCTGTTTTTATCGATGATCGCGATGAAGTTCGCGTTGCGTGAATCGATCAGCAGATTGTCCGGATTGAAGCGCTTGTCACCGGCATCGAACCACTTGTTCGGCCCGACCAGACTGAGGTTGTTGATGTGCAGGTAGTCCGGATTCTCACTGGCACGGACCAGCTTCAACTGCTCGGCGGTGAAGCCGAATTCATTGAGATGCTCCGAGGCCAGCCACTGCCATTTCACCGCGCCGTCGGGGCTGACTTCATAGATCGCATCGTCGATCACCTCGGGCACTTTGAAGCCTTTGACCTTGTGCACCTTGTTCGCCAGCACCACGGTGTTGCCGTTGCTCAAACGGCGCTGATCATGGTGCTGTTGCGCCGCGCCACCGGGCGCCTTGTCGCCCCACTGCCAGACGACTTTGCCGCTCCAGTCCAGCTCGCCGACGCTCTGATTGCCCAGACCATTGCCGGCCGAACCGAGTTTTCCGGGATCCTTGTCACTCAGTTGCAGCAACACATGCCCGCGCTCGCCGCCGACCAGTTTTGGATCGATGATCGCTGACGGGAAACCTGCCTGTGGCCAGGTTTTCACCTCGTTGCCGTTCATGTCGATCAAGTGCGTCTGTTTGTCGGCGCCGCTGAAAATCACGTACTGGTTGAACGCCTTGTTCGGGTCGTAACGGGTGACACCCGTCGGGTAAACACTCGGTGCGGCGAAGGCGCCGGCACTGAGCACTGCGCCGGACAGCAACACCGGCAAAGCGGTTTTGATACGCAACATGATGCAGCTCCTTGAGTGACGAATCAGAAGTCGTAGCGACCGGTGACGCCCAACGTGCGCGGCGTGCCGAGCAAGCCTTCATAGCCGCCATTGCCGCCCGTCCACAGGGTTGTGTAATAGGTTTTGTCGAAAGCGTTTTTCAGCCACAGCGACACGTCCCACTGGCCCTGATTGAAGTCGCCACGCAGGCCGGTGGAGAAGTTGACCACGGCGTAACTCGGGATCTGGCCGTAGTCGGAATCCTCGACCGTACCGACGGCTTTGGAGCGGAACGCATAGCTGGCGGTGACGTAAGGTTCGAAGCCGTTATCCAGATTCCATTTGTATTCGCCGTTGGCGTTGCCGATCCATTTCGAGGCGCCGACCACTTGATGGCCGCTAAGGTCGCAAGACGCTGGAGCACCCGGCGCCTGACTGACTTCCGGCGGGCACGGGGCATCTTTGTACGAGAGGTAACTGACGTCGTTGTAGGAGCCGTTGATGTTCAGAGTCAGGCCGCGCAACGGGATCACCGTACTTTCGAACTCGACGCCGCGCGAACGCACGGAGCCGGCGTTGGTCAGGTATTGCACGCGGTTTTCCGCGTCGTAGGCGTTGGTCTGGTAGGCGTTGACCTGGGTCCAGAAGACGTTGGCGTTGAGTTGCAGACGGTGATCCCACAGCGTGCTCTTGAAGCCGAGTTCGGCGTTGTTCGCGCGTTCAGTGCCGATCAGTAGCGAATCGGCGCCGGCCACCGGCGCAGAACCGACGGCGAGGTTAACCCCGCCGGATTTCTCGCCGTGGGACAATGTTGCATAACCCAATACATCATCGGTGATGCGATAGCTGAGGTTGAGCAGCCCGGAGGGACTGGAGCTGTACTGATTCAAATCGCCGGAATCGTAAGCGCCGGCACGACCACGTCGTGCGGTGGCCGCCGCGCCTGTTACAGCAGCGCCACCAATCGGCGCATCCCTCGTGACCCAAGCGGATTTTTCTTCATAAGTGCCACGCACCCCGGCGGTGAAATCCAGGCGTTCGCTGAGGTGCCATGTGCCTTGGGCGAACAGCGCAAAACTGTCGGTCTTGATATGGCCGTTGCCAATGCTGGTGACGTTGGCCAGCGCACCGCGCGCGGTGCCATTCCAGATATCGGCTTGCGGGCCGTAATAAGCGAAGGATTTATTGTCCAGATCCGAACCGAAGTAGTAGGCGCCGACGACGTAATCGAAGAACTCGCCCTTGGGCGAGGCCAGGCGAAATTCCTGCGAGTACTGTTTATCTTCCACCGACACCCCGGCGTTGTAGCTCGCCGGCACGTTGAGGCCGTCGTCGTTGCGCGGGGTGAAATTCCAGAAGCGATAGGAGCTGATCGAGGTCAGCGTGAAATCGCTCGGAAGCGTCCAGTTAGCCTCCACCGAGGTGCCACCCTGATGCACGGTGACATGCTGGTCGTTGTCCAGATTGACCTTGCGGTGCGAACCGTTGACCAACGTTGCCCCGGCCGCGTTGGCGCGCGACTGGTACAGGTTGACGCCGTTGATGGTCGGCCCGGTGTTGTAGAGCACACGGGTGCCCGCGCTGGAATCCTCTTCGTTGTAGTCGCCGATCCAGCGCAGGTTGAAATCTTCGTTGGGCTTGAACAGCAGTTGCGCGCGGAAGCCCTCGCGCGAGCCGCCATTCAAATCATGGCCGTCGTATTCGTTTTTGATGTCGCCGTCGCTACGGGTGCGGTAGGCCGAAAAACGCCCGGCCAGTTGATCGTTGAGCGGGCCGGAAATCGTGCCCTTGGTCTGGAAATAACCGTCCTCGCCGACCGAGGTTTCTATGCTGCGTTCAGGGGTGAAGCTTGGCGCGCGGGTGCTGATGTTGATCACCCCAGCGGTGGTGTTTTTGCCGAACAGGGTGCCCTGCGGCCCACGCAAGACTTCGAGCTGTTCGATGTCCATCAAGTCAAACACCGCCATCCCCGGACGGCCCAGATAAACGTTATCGATGTACAAGCCAACGCTGCCTTCCAGGCCATCGCTGGCCGGGTTATTACCGAGGCCGCGGATCGACACGCTGGACTGGCGTGCGTGCATGTAGGCGACGTTGACGCTGGGCACCAATTGCTGCAAATCCTGAATCCGGTAGACCCGCTGCGTCTCCAGATTCTGCCCGCTGACCACGCTCATTGGCGTCGGTACATCCTGCGAACTTTCCTCGCGGCGGCGGGTGGTGACGGTCACGGTTTCCAGTTGCGAACTGTTGGCGGCAGGCTTGCCAGCCGGCACTGGCGCCGGGGTTTCAGAATCGGCGGCGTAGCCGTGAGTCCAGCTCGCGCTCCCTGCCAGCAACAGGGCCAGAGGCAGGCGTTTCAGCCGTCGTGGCGTTAGGGGTGACGCAAGGTTCAACGGACTCATGGCGCGGCTCCTGGTCAAAAAACACACAGACATCTTTAGCGCTGCATATTCTTTTAAGTTATTTATTTATGTGTTTACAGATATTTACTGCATAAGAGATTGCCTTTATAAGGAGTCGACCTAATGCATATCCAATGCATTTCCCGGATATTTTTTATGTGAAAAATGCATATCGACTTGCGCCAACTTCGTCACTTCATCGCCCTGGCTGAACAACGCAGCTTCGTCGCCGGCGCGCAGGCGGTGAACCTGTCGCAGTCAGCGTTCAGCCGCAGCATTCAGGCGCTGGAACACAGCGTCGGCTGTCAGTTGGTTGATCGCGGGCGCAAGGAATTACCGCCGACCAAACAGGGCCAGGTGCTGCTCGAGCACGCGCGGCGACTGGTCAGTGGCGCGCAGCAGATGGCCAACGAGATCAGCCAGTTCAACGGGCTTGAGGCTGGGGAATTGCGCTTCGGTTGTGGGCCAGCGCCGGCGGCGGGTTTGATTCCTCGGGCGATTGGCTGCTTCATCGGGCGCTATCCGAAAGCGCGGGTGCAGTTTCAGGTCGATGACTGGCAGAGTCTGAGCAAGCGGTTACTCAGCGAAGAGTTTGAATTTTTTGTCGCGGACACTCGGCACTTCGAGGCAGATCCGGATTACCTGACCCACCGGTTGCGACCGCGCAAGTGGCATTTCTGCTGCCGTGCCGGCCACCCTTTGGCCGGGTTTGAGCGGGTCACGGCCGAGCAATTGATGAGCTATCCGCTGGCGGTGAGTATTCGTCCGCCGAACCTGCGCAAGGTCATTGTCGACCTCAGTGGGCGGCCGGATTTCACGCCGAATGTGGAGTGTGAAAACAGCTCCAGTTTGCTCAGTGTGGTGCTGCGTTCAGATGCGATCGGGATTGTCGGGGCATATTCCGATGCACTGCATCAAGCGAAGGGTGAGTTGGTGTGTTTGCGCATTGAAGGGTTGGCGGATGATCTTGAGGAGTTGTACACGCGTTATGGGATTGTCAGCCGCGCGGGGTATCGGTTGTCGCCGTTGGCGGAGGCGATGATTGAGCAGATCAAGGCGATTGATGCGGTGGATGAGGAGGTGTGTTCGCTGGATAGACTTGCCGTCTGATCGACCGCTATCGCGAGCAGGCTCACTCCTACATTTGAAATGCATTCCCCTGTAGGAGTGAGCCTGCTCGCGATAGCGCCAGTACAGCCACCCATGCATTTCCTGCATAAAACCCATTCCCCAAATGCACTTGCCGAACACCCCCGCCGAAAGCGAAAACCCTCGCCTGTCCTTCTGACCGGTGAACCCCATGCCCACCCCGCCAAACCCCGTGCGCAACGTGCTGTACATCATGTGCGATCAACTGCGCCGCGATTACCTGTCCTGCTACGGCCATCCGCATCTGCATACACCCAACATCGATCGACTCGCTGCCGCCGGCGTACGTTTCAGCCACGCCTACACCCAAGGCACGATCTGCGGCCCGTCGCGGATGTCGGCTTACACCGGACGCTATGTCAGCAGCCATCAAGTCGCGTGGAACGCCGTGCCGTTGCCGCTGGAAGAACTGACCATCGGCGACTATCTGCGCCCGCACGGCATTCGTACCGCGCTGGTCGGCAAGACCCACGCCACGGCGAATGTCGATGCCTTGCAACGCCTGGCGATCAATCCCGAAAGCGAACAGGCCGAAATCCTCAACGAAGTCGGCTTCGAACCGTACATGCGCCATGACGGCATCTATCCCGACGACCCGCTGTTCGATGACAAACGCGAATCCGCGCCCTATACCCATTACCTGCGTGAACACGGCTTCGACGGCAAAAACCCCTGGCACGACTGGGCCAACGCCGCCGAAGGCGCCAATGGTGAAATCCTCAGCGGCTGGCAAATGCGTCATGCGAATTTGCCAGCACGAATTCCCGAGCAGCACTCAGAGACTGTCTACACTACAAATCGAGCCATCGACTTCATCACCGAGCAAGGCGAGAAATCGTGGTGTTTACACCTTTCCTATATCAAACCGCACTGGCCCTACATCGTACCAGCGCCGTACCACGCCTTGTACAGTACGAAATCGATTCTTGAAGCGGTCCGCGCGACGCCCTCCGAAGCCAGCAAACACCCCGTATACACTGCCTTTCGCCAGCATGAGGAAAGCCTCAACTTTTCCCGCGATTCAGTACGATTGACTGTAATCCCTACGTACATGGGTCTGATCAAGCAGGTGGATGATCAACTCGGACGGCTGTTCGATTTTCTGCAGAGCAACGGTCGCTGGGATGACACGTTGATCGTGTTCACCAGCGATCACGGCGACTTCCTCGGTGACCACTGGTTAGGCGAGAAGGAGTTTTTGCTGGAGCAGGCGGTGGGCGTGCCGTTGATCGTGCGCGATCCTCGGGCGGCGGCGGATGTCACGCGCGGAACGGTGGATGATCGACTGGCGGAAACCATTGATGCGTTGCCGACGTTTCTTCAGGCATTGGGATTGCCGGGGGCGGAGCATCGGCTTGAAGGGCGTTCGTTGATCCCGCTTCTGCACGGTGAACATCCGGACTGGCGCCGCTATGCGATCAGCGAATACGACTACGCCTTCCAAGCGCCGGCGCGTGAGCGTCTGGGCCAGCCGATTGATCGTTGCCGCATGACCATGGTGCGTAGCGAGCGCTGGAAATACCTGGCGTACGACGGCTTTCGGCCGCAGTTGTTTGACCTGTTGAATGATCCGCAGGAGTTGCGGGATTTGGGCGAGGATCCGGCGTATGCGGCGGTGCGCGAGGAGCATTCGGGGTATTTGTTTGAGTGGGTGCGCGGGTTGAAGCGACGGACGACGATCAGTCATCAGGAGATTGATTTGCGTGGGCAACGGTTTCGTTATGGAGAGCCGGAGTCCGAGAAGGTTGTTCAGATTGGTGTTTGGTAGCTTTAAGAGCCCCTCACCCTAACCCTCTCCCAGAGGGAGAGGGGACTGACCGAGTTGTTTTTTAGCTATACGCCGACCTGATTCTGCTTTGCCGAATCCAACATCGAACGGATTGTTCAGGTCGATGCATCCCGAAAGACAACTCGGTCGGCTCCCTCTCCCTCTGGGAAAGGGCTGGGGTGAGGGGCTGTTGATCTTCAGTCACGACCCTTGATGGTCTGACTACGCTGCCCATTCGCGCCCACCGGCACTTCCCCCTTCAACGTCACCCGACGCACCACCCGATCCTGAGTGCCGTAATCATCAATCGCATAATGCTGCGTCGAACGGTTATCCCAGATCGCCACATCACCGGCCTTCCAGCGCCAGCGCACGGTGTTTTCCTGGCGGATCACATGACTCTGCAACAGCCCGAACAGGTGCGCCGAATCCGCCTGCGAATAACCCTTGATACGTTTGACGAAATGCCCCAGCAGCAAGCTCTTTTCGCCACTGATCGGATGCACGCGGACCACCGGGTGCTCAGTCTCGTAAACGGTGGAGGTGAAGACCTTGCGATAGCGCTCAAGCTTCTCTGCCGAGACGTCCGGCTTCGCGCTGGCGTAGTCGTATTCGTTGCTGTGCACGGCAACCAGTTTGTCGGCCAGTTCACGCAGTTCGGTTGGCAAGCCGTTGTACGCCGTCGCGGTGTTCGCCCACAGGGTGTCGCCGCCGAAGGCCGGGGCCACCACCGAGCGCAGGATCGAAGCTTTCGGGTAGGCGTCGACGAAGGTCACGTCGGTGTGCCAGGAGTTGGCGCGCTGGCCTTCAGCGCCGTCCAGTTCGAGCAGATAACGCGTGCCTTCACGCGACGGCACGGTCGGGTGCGCCACCGGTTCGCCGAGCAGATGGGCGAAGGCTTCCTGACGCTGATCATCAAGCTGAGTCTGCTCACGGAAGAACACAACTTTGTACTGAACCAGCGCCTGCTGAATCGCTTCGACCGTGGCGGCGTCCAGCTCACCGGACAAATGCACGCCACGAATCTCGGCGCCGATACGACCGGCCACCGGATGAATTTCCAGCGCGTGGACAGCGGGTTTTACTGCGAGTGCGGCATTGCTCATGGGTAGGCCCTCATCGACTGCTTACGGTTGGACGGCAGCGAAACAACGCTCTATCTATATTCCATTTACATCTAATAGATATTCACATGCTTCGTTGACGGAATAAGAGCTTGCATTTAAAACCTCTAACAACCCTCGTCGCAAATGCCTTCGAGCTATTTTTAGGATGCCGGAAAAGCATATGGATCTTCGCCAGTTGCGTTACTTCATCGCCCTCAACGAACACCGCAGTTTTGTCCGCGCGGCGGACGCGATGGGCATTACTCAACCGGCGTTCAGCCGCAGCATTCAGGGGCTTGAGCAGGAGTTCGGCTGCGTGCTGGTGGATCGCGGCAACAAGGATTTGCGCCCCACGCCTGAGGGCCAGGTGGTGCTGCAACACGCCCTGAGCCTGGTGCAAGGCGCCGCGCTGCTCAGTGCCGAAGTGACGCAGATGACCAAGCTCGATGCCGGTGAAGTGCACTTCGGTTGCGGCCCGGCGCCGGCGGTAAAACTGGTGCCGGATGCGGTGGCGCAATTCATCAATGCGCACCCGAAAGTGCGCACCTGTTTTCAGGTGGATAACTGGGAAAAACTCAGCCGCGCGTTGAGCCGTGAAGAGATCGAATTCTTCATTGCCGACATCCGCCATTTCGAGTCCGATCCGAACTTCCAGACCCAGGCCCTGACGCCCAAGCGCGGGGTATTTTTCTGCCGGCCGGGGCATCCGTTATTGGCCAAGGAAAGCCTGTCGACCAACGACATGTTCGACTACCCGTTGGCGACGACGCTGATCCCGCCGGGGATTCGCAAATTATTGGCGAACCTCAGTGGGCGCATCGATTTTTCCCCGACCATCGAGACCGAGCACTTTCCGGCACTGGTGAAAGTGGTGCTGCAATCGAATGCGATTGGCGTCGGTACGGAAGAGGCGTTTGTCGAGGACATTGCCAAGGGTTCGCTGGTGTTGCTGCACTGGCGCAATTTGCCGCAGAACCTGGAGAGCATGAATGCGCGCTGCGGGATTGTCAGTCGCACCGGGTTTCGCCTGTCGCCGGCGGCGCGGGCGCTGATTGAGACATTGGTGGCGGTGGATCGGCAGGAAGTCAGTGTCGCTGTTTAGTACGCTATCGCGAGCAGGCTCACTCCTACAGGGGAACGCATTCCAAATGTAGGAGTGAGCCTGCTCGCGATGGCACCGGGTCAAACGCTAGAGATTCAGAGTTTGGCCGCTGCCAGTTCAGGCGCCACCCAATCATTGACCTTGAACGGTTTGCGAATCAGCTTCTGCTGCGCCGCCAGATCCACTTTGTCCTGCAAGCTGCCAAGGAACACCGGATCCAGCGTCGACGGGAACACTTCGCTCAATTTCTGATCCTTCAGATCCTCGGTGAGGATCACCGGCGGATAACTCGCCAGCCCCGAGACCAATTGCACGTAGGCAGCCTTGTTGCTGTCCTGGGTCAGCCACTCCACCGCCTGCTGCTGCGCCTTGAGCAATTTCGCCACCGCCTCCGGGTGCGCATCGACAAACTTGCCGGTGCCGACCAGAACCGACTGCACACTGCCCGCACCACCGAGATCCTTGGTGTTCAGCGGCAACTCGGCCAAGCCTTTGATCTGTAGCGCCGCCAATCCGGAACTGCCCCACGATGCATCGATCTGCTTCGCTGCCAGCGCAGCGGTTGCGCCGGTGAAGTCGAGGTTGATGACTTTCAGATCCTTCTCGCTCAAGCCCTGACTGGCCAGCGCCGCGTCAAACGAGAGCTGTGTCGCGGTACCGCGGAAAATCGCCACACGCTTGCCTTTGAGATCCTGGAGAGTCTTGATCCCCGAACCCGGCACCACGCCCAGATACTGCTTCACGCCACGGGCACTGGCGCTGAGCAAGCGGGTATCGAGGCCATTGGACTTGCCGATGATTGCCGCCAGATCGCCCAGATACGCCAAATCAACCTGACCATTGGCAAATGCCTCGTTGATCACCGGCCCGGCACCTTTGAAGAAACTCCACTGAATCTTGATGCCCTGATCGGCGAAGGCTTTTTCGAAGATCTGCTGATCACGCAACACGTCGACCACACCGCCGCCGCTGTGCTGGGTGCCGGCGCTCAGGTCGGGCACGGCGATTCTGATTTCCTTGAGTTCATCAGCGTGAGCGGTGAACGCCAGCAGGCCCGCCAGTGCAGGAACGGCAAACAGACTGAAAACACGTTTGAAGGGGAGGTTCATGGGTGCAGCTCCTTGATCACGACGGGCGTTGAGGAGCCGAAAGTAGGCCGAATGAATACCTTCGCTTAAATACTATAAATGCACATTTTTATAGCTTTTAACGCTAAGCAAGCATTAACGGGGCTTGCAGCGGCGTATGCATTAACAGCATCGAAAATATTCTTCGAATGCATTGGATGCGTGTGGTCTGGAAGCCTTAAATGGCGCTGCTTATCTCTAAAAACAACTTATTACAGATTACTTATAACCATTAGCTCTTAGTTAATATCGCAAGAGATCGCAGCCTTCGGCAGCTCCTACAGGGGTCAATTCAAGGACGCATTCCCCCCGTAGGAGCTGCCGAAGGCTGCGATCTTTTGATCTTGAGCCAACCCGACAACGGAGGTCACCCATGGCCCGCCAATCCTTGCTCAGTCTCCCACTCCCCGCGCCGCCGCTGAAAAGCCGCCGCACCTGGCCCAGCCTGAACCAACGCCTGTTGCCGTGGCTGCTGCCGCTGAGTCTGTTCGCGCTGTGGTGGCTGGCCGCGCGTAATGAGTGGATGAGCGAACAGATCCTGCCCGCGCCGTCACTGGTGTGGAACAGCGCTGTCGAGTTGTCGCAAGGCGAATTGTGGAGCCATTTGTGGATCAGCCTGCAACGCTTGTTCTGGGGTTTGCTCGCAGGGATTTCGGCGGGCGCGGTACTGGGTGCTGCGCTGGGTTTTAGCCGACGTCTCGAACGCCTGATCTTCCCGACCTTCGCCGGACTTTCGCAAATACCGACGCTGGCCTGGATTCCGTTGTTCATGGTGTTTTTCGGCATCGGCGAGGTGTTGAAACTGGTGGTGCTGATCAAAGCGGTAGTGGTGCCGGTGACCCTGCATACGCTGGTCGGCGTACGCGACGCCCAACCGAAGTTGCGTGAAGCCGCCGCGGTTCTGCGTCTGCCGCCGCACTTGCTAGTGCGCCGCCTGGTCTTGCCCGCCGCCCTCCCCGCGTTCATGGCTGGCGTGCGTCTGGCACTGGCCGCCGGATGGACTTCGTTGCTGGCGGTCGAACTGTTGGCCTCCAGTGAAGGCATCGGTTACCTGATGGTCTGGGCGCGGCAGTTGTTCATGCTCGACATCGTGTTCGTCTGCATCGTGGTGATCGGTTTGATTGGTGTGGCGATGGATCGCGGCATCGGCCTGCTGGACAAGAAACTGGTGCACTGGCCGCATCCGGCCACCGCCGAAATTCGTCGCGGCCCGCGCTATGCAGGCTGGCAGCGTCTGCAACCGTGGCTGCTGCCGCTGGGCTTGTTGGCGCTGTGGCAATTGGCAAACGAACTGCAGTGGGTCGATGCCAACATTCTGGTCAGCCCGTTGGCCGTTTTGAGCACGGCATGGGACGGTCTGCTTGATGGCACGTTGATCAGCGGCATGGCGCTCAGCCTCAGTCGCACCCTCGGCGGTTTGCTGTTGGGCGGCGGACTCGGTTTCGCCCTCGGCTTGCTGCTGGGCTTGTCGCGCACCAGCGAACGCCTGCTCGGTCCGACCCTCGCCGCCCTCCGCCAGATCGCCATTTTCGCCTGGGTGCCGCTGCTTACCGCATGGTTCGGTCTCGGCGAATTGGCCAAGTGGGTGTTCGTCGCCCTCGCCGCGTTCTTTCCGCTGTTTATCGCCACGCAACGCAGCGTCGCCAACCTCTCGCCACAACTCAACGAAGCCGCTCAAGTCCTGCGCCTCAGCCTCGGCCAACGCCTGCGTCGACTGGTGTTGCCGGGCGCTGCGCCGGGGATTTTTGCAGGGCTCAGGCTGAGCCTGATCTACGCCTGGCTCGGCACCATCGGTGCTGAATATTTCATGCCGTCCAACGGCGGCATCGGCAGCCAGATGATCGGCGCACAACAGTTGTTGCGCATGGATCTGATCATGGCCGGCATGCTTTTCGTCGGTCTCACCGGCGCCCTGCTCAACCTCATTGGCCAACGCCTGGAAATTCGCGCGACCCGCTGGAGACACGCATGAACGCACCGATTGTCAGCTTCACCCACGTAGGCAAATCCTTCGATGTCGACGGTTTCGAACTGGAGGCGATTCGCGAATTCAATCTGGACATCGCCGAGGGCGAATTCGTCGCCATTGTCGGTTCCAGCGGTTGCGGCAAATCTACCTTGCTGCGTTTGCTGGTGGGTCTTGATACGCAGTTTCGCGGGCAGATCACCGTGGATGGCAAAGCCGTCAGCGGCATTGGCGGCGAGCGCGGCATCGTCTTTCAGGAACACCGTTTATTCCCGTGGCTGACCGTCGCCGACAACATCGGTCTGGGTCTGGTCAACGAGCCGCTGAGCACTGCGCAAAAGCAGCAGCGGATCAACGACTTCATCGATCTGGTGGGCCTGCGCGACTTCACCCGCGCTTATCCGCACCAACTCTCCGGTGGCATGGCGCAGCGTGTGGCTATTGCTCGCGGCCTGGTTGCCAGTCCAAGAATTCTGCTGCTCGACGAACCGTTCGGCGCGCTTGATGCGCTGACCCGCCAGCAAATGCAGGACGAACTGCTGGCGATTCGCGACCGCGCAAAAATCACCACGATCCTCGTCACCCATGACGTCGAAGAAGCGATCTTCCTCGCCGACCGCGTGGTGGTGATGGAGCCGCGCCCGGGGCGGATCAAGCAAGTGGTCGACATCGCCCTGCCCCATCCGCGCCAGCGCAGCAGTTTCGACTTCCATCAGTTGCGTGAAGAGCTGCTGCACGAACTGACCAGTGACGACCATTACCAACCGAGCGTACCGGTACAGATCCGCGATCTGCCGTTGACGTTCATTGCCTGCTGAACAGGAGTTTTGCGATGCCGCAACGTCCCAATTTTCTGGTGATTCTGGCCGACGATCTTGGCTTCTCCGACATCGGCGCGTTCGGCGGCGAAATCGCCACGCCGCACCTTGATGCCCTGGCCAACAATGGCCTGCGCCTCACCGATTTTCATACCGCACCGACCTGCTCGCCGACCCGCTCGATGTTGCTCACCGGCACCGATCACCACATCGCCGGCATCGGCACCATGGCCGAAACGCTGACGCCGGAACTGATCGGTAAACCGGGTTATGAGGGCTACCTCAACGACCGCGTGGTGGCGCTGCCGGAGTTGCTGCGCGAGGCCGGTTATCAAACCTTGATGAGCGGCAAATGGCACCTCGGTTTGAAGGCTGAACTGGCGCCCCATGCGCGGGGTTTCGAGCGCTCGTTTTCGCTGCTGCCAGGCGCGGCCAATCACTATGGTTTCGAGCCGACCTACGATGAGCAAACGCCCGGTCTGCTGAAATCCACTCCGGCGCTGTACATCGAGGACGATACTTTCCTTGATGAGTTGCCGAAGGACTTTTATTCCTCCGATGCCTTCGGCGACAAGTTGCTGCAGTACCTCAAGGAACGTGACCAGACCCGGCCGTTCTTCGCCTATTTGCCGTTCTCCGCGCCGCACTGGCCGTTGCAGGCGCCTGCCGAGATCGTTGAGAAATACCTTGGGCGCTATGACGCCGGCCCTGAAGTGCTGCGCTTGGAGCGACTGGAAAAACTCAAAGCCCTCGGCCTGATTGAGCCAGACGTCGAGCCGCATCCTTTGATTCAGTTGACCCAGCAGTGGGACGCATTGAGCGAGGAACAAAAACAGATTTCCGCGCGGGCGATGGAGGTCTACGCGGCGATGGTCGAGCGCATGGACTGGAACATTGGCAGGGTTGTCGATTATCTGCGCCAGCAGGGGCAGCTCGACAACACGTTCATCCTGTTCATGTCTGACAACGGTGCCGAAGGTGCGCTGCTTGAAGCGTTCCCCAAATTCGGCCCGGAACTGGTGACGTACCTCAGCCAGCATTACGACAACAGCCTCGACAACATTGGCCGGGCCAATTCTTACGTCTGGTACGGGCCGAACTGGGCGCAAGTGGCTACCGCACCGTCGCGGCTGTTCAAGGCTTTTACCACCGAGGGCGGGATTCGCGTGCCGGCGCTGTTGCACTATCCGCAATTGGCGATCAAAGGACAGATCAGCCATGGCTTCGGCACGGTGATGGATATCACGCCAACCATTCTCGATCTGGCTGGCGTGCGTCATCCGGGCAAGCTGTGGCACGGTAAACCGGTGGCGCCGTTGCGTGGCAAATCGTGGTTGGGATTCTTGTCCGGCGAGACTGCGCAGGTGCATGACGAGCACACGGTGACGGGTTGGGAATTGTTTGGCCGAAGGGCGATTCGGCAAGGGTCTTGGAAAGCGGTGTGGATCCCGGGACCGGTCGGGCCGGCGACTTGGCAGCTTTATGATTTGGCCAGCGATCCGGGAGAGATTCATGATCTGGCGGTGAGTCAGCCGCAGAAGCTCAGCGCGTTGATCGGGCATTGGCAGCAGTATGTCGAGGAGACCGGGGTGATTTTGAGTGAGTCGCCGTTTCAGCCGGATTGATACAGGATCAAGAGCCCCTCACCCTAACCCTCTCCCGGAGGGAGAGGGGACTGACCGAGGTGTCTTTCGTCAAACATCGACCTGAAAAATCGGGTCGATTATGGATTCAATGAGGAACATTCAGGTCGGCGTACTTCCCCAATATCCCCCAATCGGTCCCCTCTCCCTCCGGGAGAGGGCTAGGGTGAGGGCGCCTTCTGTCAGGCCTCCACCGCCTCCCCTGCCACCACAACCTCATCCCGACGAACAAACCGGTTCGCCCGCCCAAACGTCCCAAAATCATTAAACCGCACCCCCATCTCACGCATCACCTTATGCGCCACCGGCACCGTCATCTGACGAATATAAAACGGCTCCTTCACGACAAAGTGATGGATCCCGTGGCTGCTGCCAAAATTGAAGCAGAACGCCTGCAACGGCCACAACCACCAAGGGTTGAGCACCTGGCACTGCTGCAGCACATTGCCCAGCTCGACGTCGCCGTAGTAATGCATGTTCGAGCTGATGAAGTGCAGGCAAAACGTGCGCAACACGTTCGGGCCGATAATCACCACAGCGGCGATATCGATCACCTGCATCACCGAGAATGTGGTCGCTGACCATTCGATCGGCGCGCCCAGCAGATAGGCGATGCCATTGGCTGCATGAAAACCGAGAAACACATACCACGCGCCCCAATGCACCAGCGCAAGCGGTGCATAGACTTTGAAAACCCGTTTCAGAATGCTCCACTTGTGCGCCCAGGTCGGCGCCCGCAGCAAGCGGATGAAGGCCGACATCATGTTGTCGCCGACCATCAACAACCGCGCAAACCCCCACGGCTCACCGTTGGTGATCGCGCGTTCTTCCATGTCGGTTTCAGTGCCGGAGACCTTGTGGTGATTGAGGTGCAGATGCCGACGAATCCATGGATTGATCGTGCTCGGCCGCGCCAGCCACACCAGGCCCATCATCAAATTGTGCGGCACACGCTGCTTGCGAAAATACATGCTGTGGATCAGGTCATGTTCCAGCTCATGGGTCAGCGAAGCAAAAAACGCGTTGAGCAACAGGCACACCCACCACGCCATATGGCCGGTGATGTACAGCGCCGCCGAGCCAATCATCCCGATCAGGGCAAAGGCCAGAATCCCCGCGCCCAGCGCATCCTGATGCTTGAGAATCGGGTAGCGCTCGCGCAGTTCGACGCCTTTGGCCAGCACCACTTGGCGAATATGCGCTGATCGCTGGGCCGCATTGTGTCGTTGGGGACTTGCAGAAGTACCGTCCATGCTTCCATCCTCGGGTTTATGATGTTCGCATCGTGCCTCGCCAAGGCT
Organism: Pseudomonas sp. SCA2728.1_7; assembly: GCF_018138145.1. NCBI lineage: Bacteria > Pseudomonadati > Pseudomonadota > Gammaproteobacteria > Pseudomonadales > Pseudomonadaceae > Pseudomonas > Pseudomonas sp. SCA2728.1_7. Next base: position 3,931,270 of record NZ_CP073104.1, read on the forward strand.
TCAATTGCGGTAGCCGAGAACGCCAACCTGTTGACCGGAAGCGCCAATCAGCATGAAGGAACCGACCTCCCTCGCCAGCTGGACCCGTGCCTTGCGCAAACAACTCGATGCGTTGGGACTGGACAGCATTGCCCTGTGCCAGCAGGCCGGGCTCGACCCGAATTTGATGGACGACCCCAACGCGCGCTATCCACTGTCCGGCACCACGCGCCTGTGGGAAATTGCCGTGCAGGTCAGTGGCGACCCGGCGATTGGTCTGCGCGTGTCTCGCTTTGTCAGCCCGACCACGTTCCATGCGCTCGGTTATGCGCTGGTCGCCAGTGGCAGCCTGCGTGAGGTGTTCGAACGTATCGTGCGCTATCACCCGGTGGTCAGCGATGCGCTGGAACTGGAGCTGAGTCGTGGCGACGACCGCTATCAATTTCGTCTGAAAATTCCGTCAGGCAATCCGGCGCCAGCCTTCGAAGCCATTGATGCGTTTACCGCGATCTACGTGCGCACCTGCCGCAATCGCCTCGGCCGCGACTACGCACCGCTGGCCGTGTACCTGCGCCGCCCGGAACCGAGCGATGCGCACCAATGGCACAAGGTCTTCCGCGCTCCGGTGCATTTCGGCTGTGCCGAAGATCGCCTGGAATTCGCCCTCGCCGACTTCGACAGCCACCTCGACGACGCCAACCCGGAACTCGCTGAACACAATGAAGCAGTGCTCAAACGCACCATGGCCCAGCTCCAGCCGCTGACTTGGGAGCGCAAGGTTCGCGATGCGATTGAAGAACAACTGCCGGAAGGTGAGCCGAGTGCTGAACGCATTGCCCAGGCGTTGCATTTGAGTTTGCGCAGTTTGCAAAGGCACTTGGCGGATGAGGGTTGTCGATTTGATACGTTGCTGAATGAGAGCCGCGAAAATCTGGCGCTGCTGCACCTGCGCGATCCGCAGTGTTCGTTGAGTGAGGTGAGTTATTTGCTGGGCTTTGCTGATACCAGCAGTTTCAGCCGCGCGTTCAAGCGCTGGACCGGGATGACGCCGGGGCAGTTTCGTGATGGGTTGCGCTGATCCAGAATCAGTTTGCCTGATCTGGCGCCATCGCGAGCAGGCTCACTCCTACAGGGGGAACGCATTCCAAATGTGGGAGCGAGCCTGCTCGCGAAGGGGCCCTTTAATTCAACGCAAAACCCAGCTCAAAAACGGTGCCGTCAGCATCACTGTTCACCCACACCTGCCCACCATGCAACTGCATGATCGACTGTACGATCGCCAATCCCAACCCACCCGAATCCCCCGGCTCCGCGCGCGAAGGATCAACGCGGTAGAAACGGTCGAACAGTTTGCCCAGATGCTCCGAGGCAATGGCCGGGCCATGGTTGTGCACTTGTAACCGGCACCAACCCGACTCGTCGCGGCGGCGCAAGCTGATCACGGTTCCGGAGTCAGCGTGGCGCACGGCATTCGCCAATAAATTCCCGAGCGCCCGTTGCAGCAATTGCTGATCGGCAAGCAATTCACCCTGCAGTTGGTTGTCCAGCCGCAGATCTCGGTCATCGGCCAAGGCTTCAAAGTAATCACACAGTTCGCCGCCAACGCTGTGCAGATCCAGCAATTGCAGATTGAGCGCACGTTCTGCCTGCTCCGCACGAGCGAGGAACATCAGGTTCTCCGCCATGCGTTTGAGTCGCTCGAACTCTTCCATGTTCGACGCCAGTACTTCCTGATACTCCTCGGTGCTGCGCGGATGATTCAGCGCCTGCCCGTTGCTCGCCAACAAGGTGTGCAGCGGCGTGCGAATTTCATGGGCGAGGTCAGCGGAGAACTGCGACAGGCGCTGCACGCTGTCGTCCAGTCGTGCCAGCATGCCGTTGAGTGCCTGTACCGGTTCAAGCAGTTCTGCCGGCGTGCCGTTGGCGGGCAGGCGTTGATCGAGGCTACGCAGATCGATGCCGCGTACCGCTTCGCTCAACTGACGTAGCGGTTGCAGGCCCCGTCGTAGCAGCAGTAAACCCAAAGCAAAAGCGAGCAAAGCGCCGAGTCCAACCGACAGATATAAGCGCAAGCGATAGCTACCGAGCATCTGCTCGCGCTCGCTCAACACCTTGCCGGCGATGACGGTCAGCGGCTCGCCGTTCGGCCCCTGCGCTTCGCCGGACAACAGTGCCAGCTCGGCACCGTCCGGCGCTTGCCACGTCAACACGTCGCGGCGCTGCGGGGTTTGCTCGCGGGGGATCGCGTTCAGCGTCGGCAATTCGCGTTGCCGTGGATTGATGGCGATCACGCTGGAACCGTCGGCGCGGCGCACCAGCAACAGGCTGTCGAGATTGCCGAGCATGTTCTGATACAGCCGGGGGCGTGCCTGCAAAGCCCCCAGGCTGTCGCTGTCGGCGAGCAAGGCGCGCACTTGCTCCAGTCGACCGAGCAACGCGAGGTCGTCGCGGTAGGCGATTTCCGAGGCCAGCGAGCGATAGAGAAACACACCAATCGCACTCAACACCAAAGCGCAGACCAATGCGAACGCCAGCGCCAGGCGCCAGGCGATCGACCTAGAGCGCATCTTCAGGGGCTTCCAGCTGATAACCGACGCCGCGCACGGTGTGGATCAGTTTCGGCATGTACGGGTCATCGATTTTCGCGCGCAAACGGCGCACCGCGACTTCGACCATGTTGGTGTCGCTGTCGAAATTCAGGTTCCACACCTGCGAGGCGATCAGCGTGCGCGACAGCACTTCGCCCTGGCGACTGGCGAGCAATTGCAGCAGGGCGAACTCCTTGTTGGTCAGGGCAATGCGCTGGCCACCGCGACTGACGCGGCGGCGCAGTACGTCGATTTCCAGATCGGCGATGGTGTACGACTCGGCTTCGCGCATCGGCCCGCGCCGCAGCAAGGTGCGCACGCGCGCGAGCAGTTCGGCGAAGGCGAAGGGTTTGAGCAAGTAATCGTCGGCGCCCAGTTCGAGCCCGCGCACGCGGTCTTCGATGGCGTCCTTGGCGGTCAGGAACAATACCGGCGTGGCGCCGCGCTGGCGGATCAGTTGCAGCAATTGCCAGCCGTTGAGCCCGGGGAGCATCACGTCGAGGATGATCAGGTCGTATGCCTGCTGCTCGATAAAGTAGCGACCATCGAGGCCATTGAGCGCCACGTCCACGGCGAAACCCGACTCGCCCAGGCCTTTGGCGAGGAAATTCGCGGTTTTGGCTTCATCTTCTACGACCAGCAAACGCATGGCACACCTCGATTATTCAGACACACAGGCTAGGCGCCTTCGGCGGCGTTGCCCATTACAAACTTGTAATCAGACTGACGAGGTTCTGACGAGGATCGACGATTAAGGTGGCGACCTTCGCTTTTGGAGGCTGTCCATGACCGTTAAATTCCTCGTTGCAAGCCTGATGATCGGCCTCAGTGGTGCCGCTGTCGCCAGCCCTGAGCTACCGCGTCACGCCGACCTCGACCTGAAAACCGCACGCCTTCTCGCCGACACGGCAATGGCCAATTGCACCGGCACGGTGTCGGTGCTCGATCGGGGCGGCAATCTGCTAGTGACCCTGCGCGGCGATGGCGTAGGCCCGCACAACACTGTTGCCAGCCAGCGCAAGGCTTACACCGCGCTGTCGACGAAAACCGCGACCCGATTGTTCGCCGAACGCGCTCGCAGCAACCCGGAAACCGCCAACCTCAACACCCTCGATGAATTGCTGCTGCTTGGCGGCGGTATCCCGCTGTTCCTCGGCACTGAACTGGTGGGCGCGATGGGCGTGGCCGGTTCCGGCGGCGGTGAGCAAGACGAAAACTGTGCGATCAAGGCTGCCGAGAAAACCGGTCTGGCCATAACCCGTTCCTAATAAGGAGTTTCATTCATGACGACTATGCGCATGACCCTTGCCGCGCTCGGCCTGAGCGCGTTTTCAAGCCTTGCACTCGCCGCCGGTAATCCGTTGAGCGTGCACGTGCTCAATCTGGAAAATGGCCTGCCGTCGCCGGGCATCGACGTGACCCTGGAAAAACACGTTGGCCAGAACTGGCAGCCGTTGGCCCAAGGCACCACCAATGAACAGGGGCGGATTGCCGAACTGTTCCCGGCCAAACAGCCTTTTGAAGCGGGTGAATACCGCGTAGTGTTCAAGACCGGCGAGTACTTCAAGAAGATCAAGCACGATACGTTCTTCCCGGAAATCCCGGTGATTTTTGAAGTGAAGCAGACCGATCAGCACTACCACATCCCGCTGCTGCTCAGCCCGTACGGTTTCTCGACCTATCGCGGTTCCTGAGCCCTACACAAATCCCCCTGTAGGAGTGAGCCTGCTCGCGATAGCAATCTGTCAGTCACAGATTGATCAACTGACAGATTGCTATCGCGAGCAGGCTCACTCCTACAATGGTTCGGCGTTGGATCCTAGATCGTGGCCAGGGCGCGCAATCGTGCGGCGTCGAGGATTTCGATCTCGCCATACCCGAGCCCGATAATCCCCTGCCCCTGAAAATCCTTGAGAATCTGGTTGGTGGTCTGCCGCGACAGCGACAGCATCGATGCCAACTGCTCCTGCGGCAGTTGCAGTACCCGGCGTGGCGCGTCGAGTTCGCCGTAGCCTTCGGCGATCATCAGCAAGCGATGAGCCAGACGCGCCGGGGCTGGCAGCAGGCTCAGTTGTTCGAGGTTGATAAAGGTCAGGCGCAGTTTGTGGCTCATCAGTAACGCCAGATGCCGCCAGTACCCGGGGTTCTCATCCAGCAACTTCAGCAAAGTTGCCTGCGGGATATTGAGCAGTGTGCACGGCCCGACCGCATAGGCGTCATGGGTGCGCGGCTGGCCATCGAACAGGCAGATTTCACCAAACCAGTGCGGCGCTTCCACCAGACTCAGCAACGCTTCCTTACCCTGCTCACTCACCGCACCGATGCGCACGGCGCCATCAAGCACCGCGTACAAACCGCACGGCGCATCACCACGCTGAAACAAGCGCTGCCCTGCCGTCAGCCGCCGCTCCCGGGCCGCCGCGAGCAGACTATCCTGAAAGGACACCGGTAGATGACTGAACCATTGGCCACTCATCAATCGCGAACGCATTTGCATAAACACTCCTGGATTGTCGCCTGCCTGACAGAGCGAACCCTGATCCCGAGGGATGATGCGATCAACCCTAACGGAGGAACAACAATGAAAAGCCTCGTCGACCATCTCAGTCAATACGCCGCCTACCACCGTGACCCGCGCAACATCGCCAGCCACTTTATCGGCATTCCGCTGATTGTGGTGGCGGTGGCGGTTTTGTTGTCGCGGCCAGAATGGTCGCTGGGCGGGTTGTGGATATCGCCAGCGGTTGTGTTGGCGCTGGCCTCGGCGTGGTTTTACCTGCGTCTGGAATTGAAGCTCGGGGTATTGATGACAGTGCTGATGGGCCTGTCGGTCTGGGCCGGGCATGTATTGGCGCAGCAGAGCACCATGGTCTGGTTGAGCAGCGGGCTGGCGATGTTTGTCGTTGGCTGGGTGATCCAGTTTGTCGGGCATCACTATGAAGGGCGCAAACCGGCGTTTGTCGACGATGTCAGCGGGCTGATTGTCGGGCCGTTGTTTGTGGTGGCCGAGTTGGCGTTCATGCTCGGGATGCGGCATGAGTTGAAAGAGCAGATCGAGGCGCGGGCGGGGGTGGTGCGGGTCAATCCGAATCGTGCGGCTGTCTGAATCGCTTTCGCGAGCAAGCTCGCTCCCACAGTGGACTGGTGCTGAACACAAAATTCATGTCCGACCGAATTCCCTGTGGGAGCGAGCCTGCTCGCGAAGCTTTTGATCTTAAAGGCTGGCGACTTTCTGCCAGACCTTCGGCTTGAAGAACAAGGTTTCACCCTTGGCCAAGCCGATCAGGCTGTCGTGATCTTTCACCACTTCGGCCTCGATCAGATCAGTCTGCCCTTCTACCTTCAACGTCACCCGCGTGGTCGCGCCCAACGGCCGGATATCACGCACCTCAGCAGCATGGTGATCTTCCAGCTCATGCTTGGACAACGACACTTCATGCGGGCGGAACAGCACGTGGTTGTCGTCGCTCAACAGCAAGCGGTTCGAATCGCCGAGGAAGTGATAAACGAAATCGCTGGCCGGGTTTTCGTAGACGTCGCCTGGTGAGCCGATCTGCTCGATCACACCCTTGTTCATCACCACAATGCGGTCAGCAACTTCCATCGCCTCTTCCTGGTCGTGGGTCACGAACACCGAGGTCAGGTTGATGTCTTCGTGCAGACGCGCCAACCAGCGGCGCAGTTCTTTACGCACCTTGGCATCGAGCGCACCGAACGGCTCATCCAGCAGCAACACTTTCGGCTCGACCGCCAAGGCCCGGGCCAGGGCGATACGCTGACGCTGACCACCGGACAACTGCTCCGGATAACGATCCGACAGCCAGTCCAGCTGCACCATGTTCAGCAGTTCGTGAACCTTGGTCGCGATCTGGCTTTCGCTCGGGCGCTGGTTCTTCGGCTTCATGCGCAGGCCGAAGGCAACGTTGTCGAACACGGTCATGTGGCGGAACAAGGCGTAGTGCTGGAACACGAAACCGACGTTGCGATCACGCACGTCGTGGCCGGAAACGTCTTCACCGTGGAAAACGATATTGCCGTTATCCGGGGTTTCCAGACCGGCGATGATCCGCAATAGCGTGGTCTTGCCGCAGCCCGACGGGCCGAGCAGCGCGACCAGTTCACCGCTGTGGATGTCCAGGCTGATGTTGTCCAGCGCCTTGAAGGCATTGAAATTCTTGCTGACGTTACGCACTTCGATCGACATGAATTATTCCTCCGCGGCGCTGGCGCGCAGGCGGTTGATACGGTTTTCGCTCCACTGCTTGAGCAGCAGGATGAAGAGCGCCAGGATCAGCAACAGGCTCGCCACAGCGAACGCGGCCACGTGGTTGTATTCGTTGTAGAGGATCTCGACGTGCAACGGCAAGGTGTTGGTCACCCCGCGAATGTGCCCGGACACCACCGACACCGCACCGAATTCACCCATGGCCCGCGCGGTACACAGCACCACGCCATAGATCAGGCCCCATTTGATGTTGGGGACGGTGACGTGCCAGAACATCTGCCAGCCATTGGCGCCGAGCAAACGCGCGGCCTCCTCTTCCTGTGTGCCTTGTTCCTGCATCAGCGGGATCAGCTCACGGGCCACGAACGGCACGGTGACGAAGATCGTCGCCAGCACGATGCCCGGCAGGGCGAAGACGATCTGGATGTCGTGATCCTGCAGCCAAGGCCCGAACAGGCCCTGCGCGCCAAACATCAGCACGTAGACCAGACCGGCGATTACCGGCGATACCGAGAACGGCAAGTCAATCAGGGTCACCAGCATGCTCTTGCCGCGGAACGAGTACTTGCTCACGCACCACGCGGCGCTGACGCCGAACACCAGGTTCAACGGCACAGAAATCAACACGGCGAATACGGTGAGTTTCAGTGCCGACAGTGCATCCGGTTCAAAGATCGCGGTGAAGAACGCACCGAGGCCATTCTTCAAACCCTGCGATACCACAATGAACAACGGCAGCAGCAGAAACAGGAAAAAGACCAGCCAGCCAAGGCCGATCAGGATTCTGCGCGAAGTGGCACTGCCACGGCGTGCAGCGTTGGCCGAAGAGGCGGCCGCAATAGACGATTGGGACATGTTCGCGCCTCCTTATGGGGTTTCGATGCGCCGCTGCAGCAAGTTGATCAGCAGCAACAGGACGAAGGAAACCACCAGCATCAGCACGCCGATGGCGGTAGCGCCGGTGTAATCGTATTGGTCAAGTTTGACCATGATCAGCAGCGGCAGGATCTCGGTTTTCATCGGCATGTTGCCGGCAATGAATATCACCGAACCGTACTCGCCGACGCCACGCGCAAACGCCAGGGCAAAACCGGTGAGCCAGGCTGGCAGCAGCGCAGGTACGAGGATGTGGCGGAACACCTGCAACGGTTTCGCGCCGAGGCACGCGGCAGCTTCTTCGACTTCACGGGGAATGTCGGCCAGCACCGGCTGCACCGTGCGCACCACGAACGGCAGGGTGACGAAGGTCAGCGCCAGAGTGATACCGAGCGGGGTGTAGGCGATTTTGAAACCGAGGTCGGCAGCGAACTGGCCGACCAGTCCAGCCGGCGCGTACAACGCAGTCAGCGCAATACCGGCCACCGCGGTCGGCAGGGCGAACGGCAGATCGATCATCGCGTCGATCACCTTGCGCCCCGGGAAGGTGTAGCGCACCAGCACCCAGGCCAGCAGCGTGCCGATGATGCCGTTGATGATCGCGGCACACAGCGCGGTGCCGAAGCTCAGCTTCAAGGCCGCAAGCACCCGCGGTGCGGAGATGATCGCCCAGAACTGATCCCAGGTGAGTTGGGCGGCGTGGACGAACATCGCCGCCAGCGGGATAAGCACAATCAGGCTGAGGTACACCAAGGTGTAGCCCAGCGTCAGCCCGAAGCCGGGTATGACGGGGGAGATACGACGCGACATAAAAGTCCTTGGTTAAAAACGCATCAATGTGGGAGCGAGCCTGCTCGCGAAGAGGGAGTATCAGTCAACATCCCTGTCGCCTGAAATACCGCCTTCGCGAGCAGGTCGAATCGTCGCACCGTCGCTCCCACATGTGGTGTGCCTAAACAGTAGGCTCGTTGTGGGTCAGATTACTGCGCCTGATAAATCTGGTCGAACACGCCACCGTCATTGAAGAATTTCGGCTGCGCGGTTTTCCAGCCGCCGAAGTCCTTGTCGATGGTCACCAGGTCCAGTTTCGGGAACTGCTGGGCGTACTTGGCAGCTACGTCCTTGTCACGCGGACGGTAGAAGTTCTTCGCCGCGATCTCCTGACCGGCCGGGCTGTACAGGTGCTTCAGGTAGGCTTCGGCGATCTGCTCGTTGCCTTTCTTCTCGGCGTTCTTGTCGACCACCGCCACTGGCGGCTCGGCGAGGATCGACAGCGAAGGCACGACAATGTCGAACTTGTCGGCGCCGCCATCTTCTTTCAGAGCCAGGAACGCTTCGTTTTCCCAGGCCAGCAACACGTCACCCTGACCGTTGTTGACGAAGGTAATGGTCGAACCGCGTGCACCGGTGTCGAGGATCGGCACGTGCTTGAACAGGGTCTGCACATATTCTTTGGCTTTGGCTTCGTCACCGCCGTTGGCTTTCAGGCCGTAGGCCCACGCGGCAAGGAAGTTCCAGCGGGCGCCGCCGGAGGTTTTCGGGTTCGGGGTGATCACCGAGACGTCATTCTTGACCAGATCGCCCCAGTCCTTGATGCCTTTCGGGTTGCCCTTGCGCACCAGGAAGACGATGGTCGAGGTGTACGGCGTGCTCGCTTCCGGCAGACGCTTCTGCCAGTCGGCCGGCAGGGTCTTGCCGAGTTTGGCGATTTCGTCGATGTCACCGGCCAATGCCAGGGTCACGACGTCAGCGCGCAGACCGTCGATCACCGCACGGCCCTGCTTGCCCGAACCACCGTGGGATTGCTGGATTTTCACGGTGTCGCCAGCATGATCTTTCTGCCAGAACTTGATGAACTCAGCGTTGTAGTCCTGATACAGCTCGCGCGTCGGGTCATACGACACATTGAGCAGTTCGTAATCCTTGGCAACCGCGGAACCGGCAAACACAGCGCTGGCCAGGGCGGCCAAAGCGTAACGGCGAATCGACGACATGGTGAAAGCTCCTGGAATTCTTGGTGGTGGCTTTTTCTTATGTATTTCGGAAATCGTGTTGCCGGTTCAAAGATCGCAGCCTTCGACAGCTCCTACGCACAGCCCCCTGTAGGAGCTGCCGCAGGCTGCGATCTTTTGATCTTCAACTCAGCCCGGTTGTTTGCCCGGTTGCTGCAAACGGAATTTCTCTTTGCGTTCGATCTGCACGACCTGCGCGTTGTGCACAGTGATCTCCACCGCGCCGAAACGCAGATCGCGCAGGGCGCTCTGGATTTCACGCAAGATGGTGCTTTCGTCCTGACCGTCAACGCTGCGAAGGGATGCGCTCATGGTGCTGCTCCTTTGAATGGGATTTGCCTGGCAGTGGGCGGCACTGCGTTCGGCGTAGGAGCAATATAAGAGAGGCGCGGATATTCTTAAAAAGACTATTTAAGAATGTTTATATAACTGAAAAACTGATCGTTCCCACGCGCAGCAAAGGAATGCCGCCGGCGGCGCTCTGCGCCGCGATTTTGCTGTGGACGCGGAGCGCCCCGGGCGGTATTCCCACGCGAAATGAAGGAACAAATTCAGCCAATCACCGGAGTTCTCGCCCAATCAATCTCCTGCTCCGGAACCGGCCGCCCAAACCAATACCCCTGCCCCAGATCGCATTCCTGCTCAAGCAGAAACGCCGCCTGCTCAACCTGTTCGATACCCTCGGCGTGCACCTGCATGCCCATGCTCCGGGCCAACGCGATAATCACCCGAACAATCGCCGCGTCGTCCTCATCCCACGGCAACCCGGCGACGAAACCCTGATCGATCTTCAGTTTCTGCACCGGCAAGCGCTTGAGCCGTAACAGCGACGAATAGCCCGTGCCGAAATCATCGATGGCCAGGCGAATACCCAACTCGCGCAAACGGTGCATCTGCTCCAGCGCCACTTCCGGATCATCCATCACCGCGCTTTCAGTGACTTCCAGCTCCAGATACGCCGGATCCAGCCCGGTGTCGTGCAGCACCTGCGCAACCTGTTGGTACAACTCACGACGAGCGAACAATCGTGACGAAACATTCACCGCGACAAACGACAGCACCAGCCCGGTCTGCTGCCACTGGCACATTTGTCGACACGCCTGCTGCATGACCCAAGCGTCGATTTCGGCGATCAGCCCGGTGCGCTCGGCAATAGGGATGAATTCCGCCGGCGAGACCAGGCCGCGTTGCGGATGCTGCCAACGCACCAAGGCTTCGACGCCAATCAGGCGACTGGTTTTCAAGTCATGCACGGGTTGGTAGTAAACCCGCAGTTCCTGCTGCTCCAGCGCGCGGCGCAGCTCGAATGCGATCTCCACACGTTGCTGGGCGTGGGCGGTAAGTTCTTCGGTATACAAGGCATAACCGTTACGGCCGCTGCTCTTGGCCTTGAACAGCGCCGCATCGGCATTGCGCAACAGTTGCTCGGCGCTTAGCGCATCGCTGGGGAACAGGCTGATGCCGAGGCTGGCGTTGATGAACAACTGATTGCCATCAATGCTGAACGGCTCCTTCAGCGCATCGAGAATCCGTTGCGCCAGCGCCGCCGCCTGCACCGGCTGTGGACAACTTTCCGCCAGTACCGCGAACTCATCGCCGCCGAGCCGCGCCAGGGAAATGCCGGGGCCGAACAGCGCTTGCAAACGCGCCGCCACGGCCTTGAGCAAGCGATCGCCGACGTTATGGCCGAGGCTGTCGTTGATCATCTTGAAGTGATCGAGATCGAGCATCAGCAATGCACAGCCGCGCTTGTGGTTTTGCGCCGAGGCCAGCGCCTGCTCGGCGCGATCGCTGAACAGCAGACGATTGGGCAGATCGGTCAGCGGATCGTGGTGTGCGAGGTGTTTGAGTTCATGCTCGGAATCCTTGATCGCGCTGATGTCGGAGAACACCGCAACGTAATGGCTGAGCCGGCCCTGATCATCGTGAATGACCCGGATGGTCTGCCACTGTGGATAAATCTCGCCGCTTTTGCGCCGGTTCCAGATCTCGCCGCTCCATTCGCCCTGCGACTCAAGGGTAGCGAACATCGCCTGATAGAACCCTGGCGGATGGTGGCCGGATTTGAACAGACTCGGCTGCTGCCCGAGCACTTCCTCGCGTTGATAACCGGTGATCTCGATGAACGCACGATTGACGTGCACGATCAGCCCTTGATGGTTGGTGACCAACACCCCTTCGCGGGTGCAATCGAAGACCGCCGCGGCCTGACGCAGGCGTTCGCGATCAGCGTGGCGCTCGCGCAAACGCGCGCCAATCCCGAGAAACTCACACAAGCGCGCCCGCGCCAGAAAAATCAGCCCGGCGCTGAGCGCCGCAAAGACGTAACCGTTGATCAGTTGCCATCGGGCAAGATCGACGGAGTTATCGAAGAAATTGTTTAATAAATGATCAGTACCTTGCAGCCAGACAGCGGCAAGCACGAGATAGAGCAGCGCTGCACGCAATGCATCGCGGTAAGTGGCAGGCATTCGGCTGTCCATGTCCCTACAAAAAGGTTGGAATTATAGGTCAAGAAACATCCAGCGACTCTTATCTGAAAGGGCGACTGGTTTTATCTGTGTGCTTGGTGATAATGCAACGGCTGTTTTTATCTTTATCGAGGGCCCTATAGCCTATGTGGTACGAAGGTTTTCTTGGCTTGTCGGCCTGGTCTCTGGTCGCAGTCACCCTGCTGATGACCCACGTGACGATTGTTGCCGTCACGGTCTATCTGCACCGCTACTCGGCCCATCGCTCGCTGGAGCTGAATGCCGGTCTGAAGCACTTTTTCCGTTTCTGGCTGTGGCTGACCACGGCGCAGAACACCCGCGAGTGGACCGCCATCCACCGTAAACACCACGCCAAATGCGAAACCGAAGACGACCCGCACAGTCCGGTCATCAAAGGTCTTTCCACTGTGCTGCGTACCGGTGCCGAGCTGTACCGCGCCGAAGCGCAGAATCCGGAAACCCTGCGCATCTACGGCAAGAACTGCCCCGAAGACTGGATCGAACGCAACGTCTACAGCCGCTACCCGCTGCTGGGCGTGGCGATCATGGGCGTTATCGATCTGCTGTTGTTTGGCACCATCGGCATCACCATCTGGGCGATCCAGATGATGTGGATCCCGGTGTGGGCTGCCGGCGTGATCAACGGTCTGGGCCATGCCGTTGGCTATCGCAACTTCGAATGCCGCGACGCGGCAACCAATCTGGTGCCTTGGGGCATCCTGATCGGCGGCGAAGAACTGCACAACAACCATCACACCTACCCTAACTCGGCCAAGCTGTCGGTGAAAAAGTGGGAATTCGACCTCGGTTGGGCGTGGATCAAAGTCTTCAGCTTCCTGCGTCTGGCCAAGGTTCAGCGTGTAGCGCCGATCGCCCACCGTGTCGAAGGCAAGGGCAATCTGGACATGGACACCGCCATGGCCATCCTCAACAACCGCTTTCAGATCATGGCCCAGTACCGCAAATTGGTGATCGGCCCGCTGGTCAAGCAAGAGCTGGCCAAGGTCGATCATTCGGTGCGTCACCAATTCCACCGCGCCAAACGTCTGCTGTCGCGGGAAACCAGCCTGCTGGAAGACCGGCATCACTTGCGCATCCAGACCATGCTCGAGCACAGTCAGGCGCTGAAGGTAATTTACGAAAAACGCCTGGCCCTGCAGCAGATCTGGGTCAAGACCAGCGCAAATGGCCACGACATGCTCGCCGCCATCAAGGAATGGATTCACGAGGCAGAAGCCAGTGGTATCCAGTCCCTGCGTGAATTCGCTGACCAGCTGAAAACCTACTCGCTGCGCCCTGCGGCGGTCTGAGACCGTTGATCGGTGCACCCGGCTCCCGGGTGCACCCTTCGGAACTTCGCTAAAAATCGCCTATCTCAAAGACACTTCGCCATCCCGGCGGGCTGTACTGTGGCCGTTGTCGAATTGCGGCACGTCCTTTGAGATCTGTGCCGATGGTCAACAACAATCAAAAAGACTCATCCCTCCCGCAGTGGCCCGAGGCCGCGCAAACCCTCATGGCGTTGATGCACGCCCAAGGCGAGGTCGCCCGTTTGAGCGAACGCGAGCAGCTGTTCAGCTCATTGCTGGTCAGCGTCAATGCCGTGCTCTGGGCTTTCAACTGGGAAACCCGTCAGGTGCTGTACGTCAGCCCCGCCTACGAACGGATTTTCGGTCGCTCCGCCGGCCTCCTGCTCGCCGACTACAACCAATGGCGCGACAGCATCTACCCCGACGACCTGGAATACGCCGAACGCAGCCTCGCCGAAGTCCTGCACAAAGGCGCGGTGGAGGATCGCGAATACCGCATCATCGCCGCCGACGGTCAGGTGCGCTGGCTCAGCGATAAGTGCTTCATCAACCGTCAGGACGAGCCGGGGCAACCGGTGATCATCGTCGGCATCGCCGAGGACATCACCGACAAGAAGCAGATGGAAACCGAGCTGCATCGCTTGGCGACCACCGACGTGCTGACGCAAAGCAGCAACCGCCGACACTTTTTCGAGTGCGCCAACCGCGAGTTCGAAGAGGCGCGTGTGCAGGGTTCGCCCATGGCGTTTTTGCTGCTCGATATCGATGACTTTAAAGTGATCAACGACAGTTACGGCCATCCCGAAGGCGACAACGTCTTGCAGCGGATCGCCGAGTGCGGGCGCGGCTCGTTACGTCGCGGTGATCTGTTCGGGCGGATTGGCGGGGAAGAGTTTGCGGCGGTGTTTCCGGGTTGCGCACCGGACATGGCCATGCAAGTGGCTGAACGGCTGCAGCAGGAGATTCAGCGGTTGAGCTTCAGCCATGACGGGCAGACGTACGGCATCACTGTCAGCCAGGGATTGACCAGTCTGACCGAGGCAGACGAAAGCCTCGACAGCCTGTTCGCCCGCGCGGATGCGGCCATGTATGAGGCCAAACGACAGGGCAAGAACCGCATCATTCCTGCCTGACCCCTATTTCAACCACACAGAGATCAATTGTAGGAGTGAGCCTGCTCGCGATAGCGGAGTGTCAAACGAACAATTGTTGTATGACACTCCGCTATCGCGAGCAGGCTCACTCCTACATTGGAAATGTGTACGTCGTTTATTTGCGCATCCGCATCAACTCCGGCAAGCCGATCTTGAGCAACCGCGCCGTGCGGCTCTTCGCCAGTTCCTCAACGCCTTCATGCTCAGTCAGATGCGCCATCTGCGCCGCCATGTTCATCACCAGCGCCTCACGTGAATACACGCCACCGCCGAGCTGATAGACCGACGCAATCAGCTCACGCAGCTCCAGCGGCAATCGCCAGCGAGTACGCAGGGCCGAACCATACGCCGCGCCAAACTCGGCCAACGCCTCGCCAACTTCCTCCAGCTCATCCAGCTCACCACCCGCCTGCTGCCATTCCTGCAGACAACGCAGCAACGCCAGATCACCCAAGCGATGCAGCATGCCCGCGCAGTAACAGCGCTCCTGATCGAGATCGAGCAGCCGCGCGAGGGTGCGCGCATATTCAGCGGTGTGCAGCGACAGCCCCCAGTAACGCTCGGCGTAATCAGCCAGACACGGATCACTGAGCTTGGCGCTGCGCTTGAGGGCCAACCCCAGAATCAGGTTCATGCTCTGTCCGGTGCCCAAGCGATGCAGGGCTTGCGCCAATGTTTGCACCGGCGCGCCATGGTGCTGCGCCGCGCTGTTGGCCGCAGCAATCAACACGGCAGTGATTTGTGGATCGGTTTTGATCTCGTCTTCCAGCAGCTTCAAATCCAGCCCGTTGGGATTGAGACTGCGTTTGACCGCCACTTGCACATCGGTCATCAACGGTGCGCCGTCGGCCTGCTCGCGGCGGCGCTCGAGAAACACCGACAAGGTCATGCCCGGGGCCAATGCCGGCACTTCACAGAACACCTCTTCACCGGCATTCAGCAACAAGCCCTGTAGACGCTCAGTCAGGTTTTCCATGTTCAGTGGTTTGGTCAGATACGCCGTCGGCGCCAACGGAATCGCTTCGCGCACACTGGCGCTGTCGTTGCGGCTGCTCATCAGAATGAACGGCAGCGGCGGATTGCGTTTGCGCTGACGCACGCTGCGCAGCACATTCAAACCATCGACGCCGGGCAACTCCCAATCGACGATAGCGAGGTCATACGGCACCTCACTGAGCATCGACATGGCTTGCTGGCCATCGGCACACAGATCCAGTCGCGCATCGCAACGCACGTTCAGCAACACTTGTTTGAGCAGATCGCGAGACCACGGATCAGCCTCGGCAATCAGCACTCGGGGTACGGCGGGTAAATCAACGGCAGTCATGCGCGCTCTCCCTTGCAATGCCTGAACCTTAGCCAATGCTGGCCATTCGATACAGCGCTAAAGCCTCCGATGTGTTTCAAGGGGCGTAAAAAAACCCGCCGAAGCGGGTTTTTTTGTCTATCCGATCACACAGTGCGCGGCTTACAGCTCCGAGAAGCACTCTTCGATGATCGCCAGACCTTTGTCCAGTTGCTCGTCCGGCGAGGTCAGCGGTACGAGGACGCGCAGAACGTTGCCGTAGGTGCCGCAGGACAGCAGGATCAGACCCTTGTCACGCGCCTTGGCCACCACCGACGCTACAGCAGCAGCGTTAGGCTTGTGGCTGTCGCCGTTTTCGAACAGTTCAACCGCGATCATCGCGCCCAGGGCACGGACTTCGCCGATCACCGGGTACTTGGCCTGGATAGCTTTCAGGCCAGTGACCAGACGCTCGCCAACAGCCTTGCAGCGGTCCAGCAGTTGCTCTTCTTCGAACACTTCCATCACCGCCAGTGCAGCGGCGCAAGCAATCGGGCTACCGGCGTAGGTGCCGCCCAGACCGCCTGGCGCGATGGCGTCCATGTATTCGGCCTTGCCGCAAACACCGGCCAGCGGGAAGCCGCCAGCGATGGATTTGGCGAAGGTGGTCAGGTCGGCAGCAACGCCCATCTGTTCCATGGCGAAGAAAGTGCCGGTACGGCCAGCGCCGGTCTGTACTTCGTCAGCGATCAGCAGGATGCCGTGTTGGTCGCACAGCGCGCGCAGACGCTTCATGAATTCCTTCGGCGCAACGTAGAAACCACCTTCACCCTGAACCGGCTCGATGATGATTGCGGCGATGTCTTTCGGCTCGGCGTCGTTCTTGAAGATGCGTTCGATCGAAGCGATCGAATCGTCGATGCTCACGCCGTGCAGTTCGTTCGGGTACAGCGCGCGGAAGATGCCGCCTGGCATCAGGCCCATGCCGGCCGAGTACGGCACGACTTTACCGGTCAGACCCAGGGTCATCATGGTGCGACCGTGGTAGGCGCCGGTGAAGGCGATCACGCCAGCGCGGCCGGTGGCGGCACGGGCGATCTTCACGGCGTTTTCCACGGCTTCGGAACCGGTGGTGACCAGCAGGGTTTTCTTGGCGAAATCACCTGGCACCTTGGCGTTGATTTTTTCACACAGCTCAACGTACGGCTCGTAAGCCAGTACCTGGAAGCAGGTGTGGGTCAGCTTGTTCAGCTGTTCGGTCACGGCCGCGATGATTTTCGGGTGCACGTGGCCGGTGTTCAGTACAGCGATGCCGCCGGCGAAGTCGATGAACTCACGACCTTCAACGTCAGTCACGGTAGCGTTTTTTGCCGATTCAGCGAAGATCGGGTGAATCTGGCCAACACCACGTGGAACAGCTGCGGTACGACGGGCCATCAGTTCAGCGTTAGTCTTGCTCATTACAGTCCTCATTCGCCGCTCATCGGGCGGCGTGGTTCAAGGATTAAGCGGGAGAAATCGACGGTGGCAGCATGCGATGATCGACTGCCACGGCGTTCCTGGCCGCAGAGAAAATTCCGGTTTGAAACCACGCAAAGGGACAGCGCTCTCGTGCCCTTTGCGTTTGCAGCGATCCCTTTCCCGGCTTAGATGCCCAGGCAGAGGTATTTGATTTCCAGGTAATCTTCGATGCCGTACTTGGAGCCTTCACGGCCCAGGCCCGAGGCCTTGATGCCGCCGAATGGCGCGACTTCGTTGGAGATCAGCCCGGTGTTGACGCCAACCATGCCGTATTCCAGCGCTTCCGCGACACGGAACACACGACCGAGGTCGCGAGCATAGAAGTACGAAGCCAGACCGAACTCGGTGTCGTTGGACATCGCGATCACTTCGGCTTCGTCTTTGAAACGGAACAGCGGCGCCAGTGGACCGAAAGTTTCTTCCTTGGCCACGGCGGCGTTTTTCGGCACGTTGGTGAGGATGGTCGGCTCGAAGAAGTTGCCTTCCATCGCCTTGCCGCCAGCCAGCACGGTGGCGCCTTTGGCTACGGCGTCAGCGATGTGCTCTTGCACCTTGGCCACGGCTTTTTCGTCAATCAGCGGACCGGTGGTGGTGCCGTCTTCCAGACCGTTGCCGATCTTCAGTTTGGCCACAGCCACTTTCAGCTTCTCGGCGAACGCGTCGTAGACCGAATCCTGAATGTACAGACGGTTGGCGCAGACGCAGGTCTGGCCGTTGTTGCGGTACTTGGAAATGATCGCGCCTTCGACGGCCTTATCCAGGTCCGCGTCGTCGAACACGATGAACGGCGCGTTGCCGCCCAGTTCCAGCGAAACTTTCTTGATGTCCTTGGCGCATTCAGCCATCAGCTGACGACCGATTTCGGTCGAACCGGTGAAGGACAGCTTGCGCACGATCGGGTTGCTGGTCAGCTCGCTGCCGATGTCGCCGGCGCTGCCGGACACCACGCTGAACACGCCCGCAGGAATGCCCGCGCGCTGGGCCAGTTCGGCCAGTGCGAAAGCGGAGAATGGCGTTTGCGAAGCAGGCTTGAGCACCATGGTGCAACCGGCAGCCAGTGCTGGACCGGCCTTGCGGGTGATCATCGCCGCCGGGAAGTTCCACGGGGTAATTGCCGCGGTCACGCCGATTGGCTGCTTGATCACGATCAAGCGCTTGTCTGGCTGGTGGCCCGGAATCACATCACCGTAGATGCGCTTGGCCTCTTCGGCGAACCACTCGATGAACGAAGCGGCGTAAACGATTTCGCCCTTGGCTTCGGCCAGCGGCTTGCCCTGCTCAAGGGTCATCAGGCGCGCGAGGTCATCCTGGTTCTCGATCATCAGTTCGAACCAGCGACGCAGCTTGCCGGCGCGCTCTTTGGCGGTCAGTGCACGCCAGGCCGGCAGCGCTTTGTCAGCGGCTTCAATGGCACGGCGGGTTTCGGCAGCGCCCATTTTCGGCACAGTACCGAGGATTTCGCCGGTGGCCGGGTTATTGACCTTGATCGTCTGACCGTTGTCCGCATCGACCCAAGCGCCATCAATGAAGGCTTGCTGGCGGAACAACAGGGTGTCTTTAAGCTGCATGTCGGCTTTCCTTAACAGCACCGCGGCCTGCGCGGAGCAAATTATGATTGTAGAAAGGCGCCTCGCAAGGCTGCCGTCAGGGAAATCAGTGACCGGGTGTGGCGCATCGACAGTGCACGATTCGAAACACCGGCGCTTCAACGCCCAGTCAACGAGCGTTTGAAATCTCAAACGGATCGTAGGATCAAAGGGGGTAAAGGACAATAGGTCGTTCGAAAAAAAGAACAAAAACGGCGTGTTTGTGGAATTTTTCAGATCAACGCGCCAAAAGCCTCAGCCGCAACAAAACCATAGAACAGTCCCGAGAAAGCGCCAAGCGAGGGTTTTGCAGGACGTTACCGCTTTATGGAATACCGCGATTTGCGCGGACATGCGCACTGACAATACCCGCCAAAACCCGGCATGGACGCCCCGAGTCGACCTAGGTATGATGTCGCCCGCTGCACCAGTAGCTCAGCTGGATAGAGTACTGCCCTCCGAAGGCAGGGGTCGTGGGTTCGAATCCCGCCTGGTGCACCATTGATTTAAACGAGAAAGCCCCGGACTGTGATGGTCCGGGGCTTTTTTGTGGGCGATGCGCTGGTTCTCGAACGACGTCACTCCGTCGTCCAGTCGAACTCGTCGTAATCATCGTCGTCGTCTTCCTCCTCAACCTCCTCAAAAACGTCGCCTTCATCGACGACATCCTCTTCCGACTGATTAAGCAGAAACTCCTTACGCGTCTCGGTAATCGCTCGCCGCATCTCATCGCCCTTCTCCGGGCAGTTGAGCAGTTGGGCGATGCGGTCAATTTTTGCTGCCACGTTGTCCTCCAGCGCATCGGCAATGCCTCGATAGTGCGCGTTTTTGCGGGGCAATGCCAAATGGCTGGAGGATCAAGTGGTCATTTTTTCCGCAACTGCTCAAGTCGGGCATCGAGATCGGCGTTCGGGTAGCGTTTGTGCAGGTTGTTGAACAGGCTGTCGGCGGCTTGCGACTGGCCGGATTCGCGCAGGCGCAGGACTTCGTGCAGTTGCGCGTCGAGGCCGTTGGCCGTGACAGCGGCGCGTTTGCTGAATTTGGCTTCATCGGCGCTGATGGCCTGATCTTGCATCGGCGCGGCCATTTCCATCATCGGCACAGGTGCAGGCATGGCGCCGGCCGGGGCCGACAATCGGTGCAGTTGCGCTGAGTCCGTGTCGGTCATGGGCACTGCTAGCTCGGGGGCAGGAATGTAGTCGTACTGACGCAGCGGCTCAGGAGCACGCTGTACCAGCGACAGCATCAATGCCACACCAACCAGACTGGCGAACGCAACTTGCCAGCGTGGTTTGCGGCATATATCCAGCCAGCGTTGCCACAGGCTAGGTTTCGGCGCAGGGGTTTGACGCTGCGCGGCGTTGAGGATGAACGCATCGAGGTGCGCTGGTGGTTCGGCGTTGTGCTGTTCGCGCACATGTTTGATCAGCGGATCTTCGGGTGTCTGGCGGGCGTCAGTCATGTCAGTACCTCCTCGGCCAGCAGCCGACGCAGTTTATGCTGGGCGTAGCGCAAGCGGCTTTTGACGGTTTCCAGCGGTGCTTCGGTGAGGCTGGCGATTTGTGCCAGGTCGAGGTCGCCGTGGGCGCGCAGCAGGAACACTTCGCGCTGGTCGGCGGGCAGGGTTTGCAGGGCGCTTTCCAGACGCAGGTTGTCACGGCTGAGGCTGAGCAGTTGTTCGGGATCGTTCGCCTCGTCGCTGACGGCATGCGCTTGTTCGTCATAACTGTCGTGCAGCGGTTGCTGGGCGCCATGCTTGCGCCAGTGATCGATCAGGCGATTGCGCGCGATCTGGAACAGCCATGTACGAAATGTCGCCCGGCCTTGTAGCTGACTGGCGCTGCGAATCAGGCTCAGCCAGGTTTCCTGAAATACTTCGTCGGCCAGTTCCGGTTTGCCGCTCAAGCCGAGCAGAAACCGGTACAGGCCTTGGCGATGGCGCGCGTACAAGATCTCGAACGCGGCGCCGTCGCCCTCGCGATAACGCGCCAGCAGCGATTCATCGCTGCTGGCGGTTGAGCTGTCTGCCGAGGCAAACAGCTGACTGATGAAGCCTTTCAGACGACTCACTTATTCAATCCGTTGTTCAGTGGCCAACGCGTTCGACGCGGTTGAGTTGCGCAAGCTCTGCGCCAGTTCGACCAGTTGCACGAACTCATTGCGCAAACCGAAGCGATCATCGCCACGAGCGCCACGGGCCAGTGTCTCCGTGTCTTTCAGGCTGAAGTCGCCGGTGTAACGGCCATCCTTGAGCTGCTGGGAAAACGCGGCAACGGCAGCAGCAAAACGCAGATCCTCGCTAGCCGGCGCGGTCTGATTGGCTATCGGCCGCTCGATCAGCAGACTTTTCCCACCCTCAGGACGTTGATAACGCACACGCAGCATCGCCAATTCTCCGCTTTTCCCGGAAACAACTGGCTCCGACTTGCCGTAACGCAGCGGCTCCAGCCAGCCCTTCTCGCCCGCCGGAACAATTTCGTACAGCGCGGTCACCGTGTGTCCTGCGCCGATTTCGCCGGCATCGACTTTGTCATTGCTGAAATCCTCACGCTTCAACGCTCGGTTTTCATAGCCAAGCAGGCGATACTCGCTGACCTGTGCCGGGTTGAACTCCACCTGCAGTTTGACGTTTTTTGCCACCACGGCGAGGGTCGAACTCAACTGATCCACCAGCACTTTGCGCGCCTCGCGCAGGTTGTCGATGTAGGCGTAGTTGCCGTCGCCGGCGTCGGCCAGTTGTTCCATCAAGTGTTCATTGTAGTTATCCACACCAAAACCCAGGGTCGTCAGCGAAATCCCGGTTTTGCGTTTATCCACAGCCATTTGTTTGAGGCTGTCGAAGTCGCTAACGCCGACGTTGAAATCACCGTCGGTGGCCAAGAGGATGCGGTTGATGCCTTTGGGGATGAAGGCCTGCTGCGCCATTTGGTAAGCCAGTTCAATACCTGAAGCGCCGGCGGTCGAACCGCCCGCAGTCAATTGTTCAATGGCCGTACGAATTCTCGCTTTCTCGCGTCCGGAAGTCGGCTTCAGCACCACTCGCGATTCGCCGGCATACACCACCAGCGAAACGCGATCCTGATCGCGCAATTGATCGACCAGCAATTTCAGCGTGCTTTTGACCATCGGCAAGCCTTCGCGGCGATCCATCGAGCCGGAGACATCGACCAGAAACACCAGATTGGCCGGGGCCAGTTCCGCCGCGGCGCGGTCGGAAGCCTTGATACCGATGCGCAGCAAGCGGGTGCGCGGATTCCATGGCGAAGCGGCCAGTTCGGTGGTCACGCCAAACGGCGAGCCGTCGCTCGGCAACGCGTAGTCATAAGGGAAGTAATTGACCATTTCCTCCAGCCGTACCGCGCCTTCCGGCGGCAATCGGCCTTGATTGAGCAGGCGACGGACGTTGGCATAAGCGCCCGTGTCGACGTCGGCACTGAACGTTGAAACCGGGGTTTCGACGACGCTATGGATCGGGTTGTCGGCCAACGCCTGATACTGCTCGCGCTGCGTATCGCGATAGCCCTGTGGATAACTTTCACTCAACGGCATCGGCGCGCTGCCCGCGTTGGGCATCTTGTACAGCGCGCGCTTGGCCATTGAGGTGTCAGCCATGACCGCTTCCTGCTGAACCAGCACCTCAGGCTGCGCCGGCGCTGGCACAGCGGCGGAATCGGGTGTGGACGACGCACCGCAACCGGCGAGCGCCAGCAACACAGCAACCGCAACAGGACGCAAGAGAGGATGAGACATGGGGGCTGACCTCGGGATGAAATTGATCATTCATCCACTGAGACGGGCAGCCCTTTCAGTTCGGGTTAAACGCCGCGAAAAAATTTCAGCGGTGATAACGCCGCACCGCACTGCTGTTACGCAGCACATGGCCTTTGATTTTTTCCATCAGCTCAGCGCGGGTCAGACCGGCCGGCAAGGCATCCGGGGCCAGATCCAGTGCGTAGATCTGGATGATGTAGTGGTGCGCACTGTCGCCCACTGGCGGGCACGGCCCCATGTAATGGGTATTGCCCTTGCTGTTGGTGCCGCCGACACCTTCGAACGCGGATTTGGCGCCGACGCCCGCGGCGATCTGGCGCGTGGTGGATTTGATGCCGTAATGAATCCAGTGATCGACGCCCAGGCCTTTCTGGCCGTCCGGGTCGTGCATGACGATCGCATAACTCTGGGTACCGGCAGGACCTGCGTTCCAGCTCAGGGCCGGCGACTGGTTCTTGCCACCGCAGCCGGCTGCATCGCTGGCCGCGGCCGAGGTGAACAGGCGGTTATCGGAAACACCCGGAATGTTCAGGGTGAAACGCTCCTGGGCCTGCGCCGGAAACTGCACGCAAAGGGTGACGGCGAGGGCCGCCAGCCATGGGTTAAGAGAGGTCAATCGGGTCATTCCGGGAGCACCTTGTGCAGTGGGGCCGTCGTCGGCCTGCAAACTATAGCTGTACCGTTCGTGCCGTGGCAGTGGCAAATGGCTGAACCTCGCACTACCGCGCAAACTCACAAGAGAAATGCCCGCGAGGAAGCCGACCATGCCCCTGCACCGTGTCGCCTGTATTGCCGATGTCCCTGAAGACCGTGGCCTGCAAGTTGAAATCGGCGAGAGCAAGATTGTGCTGCTGCGCGCTGGCGGGCAATTACGTGCGTTTCAGGGCGAATGCCCACATGCCGGGGCGCCGCTGGCTGACGGTGCGTTGTGTCACGGACGCCTGATCTGCCCGTGGCACAAGGCTGCGTTTCGCGCGGAGGACGGCGCGTTGTGCGAACCGCCGGCGCTCGACGGCCTCAAGCGCTATCCGCTGGAACTGCGTGGTGAGGAGGTCTGGGTCGACGATCAGCCGTTGCCGGATCCGCATGCACCTCCAGCGGATGATTCGCGGACTTTTGTAATCGTCGGTGCCGGGGCGGCAGGCACCGCGTGTGCAGCGGCGCTGCGGGAAAAGGGTTTCGGTGGCCGCATCGTCATGATCGACCGCGAGGCCGATGCCGGTTACGACCGCACGGTGCTGAGCAAATTTGTCCTCGCCGGGGAAATGCCACCCGAGGAAGCGCCGCCGCTGCGAGATGAAACTTTCTATAAAGAGCAGCGCATCGAGCGACTGGAAAACCAAATCACCTCGCTGGATGCTGCAAACCAGACGTTGCATCTGAGCGACGGTCAGTCCCTGCGCTATGACGCGGCCGTGCTCGCCACCGGCGGTGAACCCAATTCCTTGGAATTGCCCGGCGCCGACCTGCCGCAGGTCTTCGTCCTGCGCTCAAAAGCCCAGGCAGAGCAAATAATGAATGCCGCCAAACCCGAGCAACGCGCGGTGATCATCGGCGACAGTTTCATCGCTCTCGAATGCGCCTCGGCCCTGCGCCAATATGGCCTCGACGTCACGGTGCTGGCTCGGCACGCGATTCCCTTCGCTGCCCAGTTCGGCGAAGCCGTGGGCAAAACGATTCGCACGTTGCACGAAAAGAACGGGGTGAAATTCATCACCGAACACGAGGCCACCGAGATCATCGGCGACGGCAAAGTCGAGGCGGTGCTGCTGGACAATGGCCTGCGGCTTTCTGCGGATCTGGTACTGGCCGGGATCGGTGTGCACCCGGCCACCGAAGCTTTCGCGTCACTGCCGAGGGAAAAGGATCAGTCATTGCGCGTCGATGACGGCCTGCGTGTGAGCGAAAATCTGTGGGCCATCGGCGACATCGCCACGTTCCCGTTGAACGGCCAGTTGCAACGCATCGAGCACTGGCGCCTGGCTCAACAACACGCGCGTATCGCCGCTGCCAATATGCTCGGTGGCGACGAACATTACCTCGACGTGCCGTTCTTCTGGACCTGGCATTTCGGCAAGAATTACGACTACCTTGGCCACGCCGAACACTGGGATGAGGTGGAGTTTCTTGGCGAGCCTGAACATCCGCCATTTATTGGTCTGTTCGGTAAAAACGGCATTCTGGTCGCTGCAGTCGCTTGCGAGAAGGAACGGGCGATGGCGATGCTCGCCGAGCATATGAAACAGCCGCTGCTGATGGAAGAGGCCTGGGCGCTGGTTCGCGACTGACACAAACCCCTATGTAGGAGCTGCCGAAGGCTGCGATCTTTTGATCTTCAACGTCAAGAGATCGCAGCCTTCGGCAGCTCCTACAGGGACTTTGCCACTCAGGTAAGCCGGTTTACCGGTTCGCGATTATCGTCATCTTCAGCATGCAGAAAGATCACGCACGGGTGCTCCAGCGGTGCCAGCGGCGGTGGCAATTCTTCCTTTTGCACCGGCCAGAAATGCGTCACCACATGGCTGATGTCGCCTTCCTGATCGTTGTGAATGGTCATCACCCCGGGCGTGCGCAGCTTTTGAAAGCGGTCATCACAAAGCTTGAAGCTCTTGCTCAGCCCTTCATCGTCGATCACCGGCGACGGCAGCCTGCGCTGGGAAAAACTGCGACTCTTGCGCTGCTGATAACGCGCCCAGGAAATCAGAATCACCGCGTTGACCAAGGCAATCCACAGATAAATCTGCAGGGTACCCAGCGCGTCGAACGCCGATTTATCGATCAGCGGCCCGCCCGCATGAGTGTCGACCAGCGGCCACAAGCCACGGATCAGCAGAAACAGCAGGCCAACCCAGGCCAGCACGGTGAGGATCACATCGATCACTACCAGAAAGGGCCGCTGGCGAGTCCGGATGATTTTCATTTGATGACCTCCTCTTCGTCATCGCCGATCGGTTTAATGCCCCGATCAGGACTGACCCAACGCGCACGTTTCTGATGTTGGCCGAACAGCACTTTGGGGAAGCTGACCAACGTGGTCAGCAGGCTGATAAGCCAGAACACCAACGGATACCAGACCACCCAGAACATCGTGCGGCCCAACCCCGGCTCATAGCGCCGGTCGATGACGATGCTGACCGCGAACTGCACCAGACAGACAAATGCCAGCAGCAATCCGGTAAACGCCGGCGGCATCAGATGATCCACCGCGATGGCTTCCGGCATGACCACAAACTTGCCGACGGCCCAGAAAATCACCGACAACAGGAAGGTGAATGCCCACCCGGTCGACAGGCAGTATTCGAAGAGCAGCGGCCACAGGTAACGATGGCGGTACTGCCAGATGCCACGAATATTCTTGAACAGCACTTCGGCACCGCCCTGCGCCCAGCGCAGTCGTTGCTTCCATAGCCCACCGAGGGTTTCCGGCATGAGGATCCAGCACAGCGCGCGCGGCTCGTAGAAGATGCTCCAGTGATCGAGTTGCAGCTTCCAGCTGATATCGATGTCTTCGGTGATCATGTCCGGGCTCCAGTAACCGACGCGGTTCAGCGCGGTACGACGGAACGCGACGATCACGCCGGAGACGGTGAAAATCCGCCCGAACACCCGTTGCGTACGCTTAATGAGCCCGATGATCGACGAGAACTCACCGACCTGCACTCGCCCGACCAGCGTCGAACGCGTACGAATCCGTGGGTTACCGGTCACCGCGCCGAGGCGTGCGTTATCCAGCATCGGTGCCACCAGATAGGCTGCGGTGTTCGGCGCCAGCAGCGCATCACCGTCGATGCACACCAGATACTCACTGCGTGCCGCGATGGCGCCCATGCGCAGGGCCACAGCTTTGCCCTGGTTTTCCGCCAGATGCAGCACGCGCAGACGTGGGTCTTCCTTGGCCAGCGCATCGAGCACTTCGGCGGTGTTGTCCTTGGAGCCGTCGTTGATCGCGATGACTTCGATGTTCGGATAATGCTGGGCCAGCGCCGCATGGATGGTGTCGGCGGCGTTGTCACCTTCGTTGTAGCAAGGGATCAGGATCGAGATCAGCGGCTCGCCTTCCAATGGTGGCGGCAAGGTGTCGTCCTGCCACGGCCAGTGGCGCTCCCAGTGCAGCCAGAAATACAGGCCGCCGGCAATCCACAAGCCGGACATGAACAACGGGTAGAAGAACACGAAGTCCATCAGGAACTGCCCGGTCACCAGGAAGATCAGCCCCAGCGGTACGCCGAGGACGATCGCCAGAACAAGCAGGGCTAACAGTCTATCCAGCATGTTATGGATTCCATTTGTTGGAGAGTGCAGGCCTTACGGTTTTCAGGTCCGGCAGGTTGTCGAGGAAGTTGTCCGGGTAGTAACCGAAACTGGTCGCGCCCTGACGCTTGAGGCGACCCATCCAGTCCGCCAGAAGGGCACCGTCGATGTCGGCCTGATCCTTTTTCGTCCAGTCGCGTGCCTGCAATTCGAACACCGTACGATCCAGCGCGCCGGGGCGCTTTTTGACCGTGGCCACCAGCGCTTCCAGCCACGGGCCGGACTCTGCCTGGGTCTGCTTTTCCATCAGCGGCATGGCCATCGGTGCCGTCCAGTCGTAGGTCACGAGGAAGTCATCGAGGTTCTGTGCGTACCATGCTTCGCTCTCGGGGTTGAGCATCGGCTCGGCGAAGATGTTGCGCGCGGTCTGCACTTGCGGACCGCGAATCGCACGGACTTTGGCGGTCAGCTCGTTGGTGAAGTCGATGAGGTATTGGCTCTTGAAGCGCGTCCAGCGCTGCATCGCTGCCGGATCGTCGCGCAATGCGCCAATCGAACCTGGCAAACCGTGGGCAGCGTAGGCTTTCAAGGCTTCAGGACCGGCATCTTCGAAATCCGACAGTACCGCGTCGTCGTGATAGAGAATGCCGTTGACCGAGGTCAGGCGCGCCACGTCTTCGTAGATTTCACCGATGATCCGTCGCACTTCAGGATCGAACGGCGACAAGCGTTGGTACTGATCCGGATCCACCGAGGTGATGCCGGTTTTCGGGTCCCAACGGGTCACGCGCGGCAGTTTCGAGTCGAGACCAAAACTCAGCACCGGCATCCACGCGAAGACCTTCACGTTAGCGCGGGTACGCAGTTGCCAGGCGACGCGGTTGAAAATATCCGCACGCACCGGCAAGTGACGGTTGGGGAAGTACAGCGAATGCACCAGGCCATCGCCCTTGGGATCGGCGAAGGCTTGCAGGAACACCGTGTTGGCGCCCAAGTCAGCGATGCGCTGCACCAGTTTTCCGAGGTTGATGTCCTGCTGCGCCGGATCCGGGTCGTAAACGTTGTCCAGATCAACATGCACAACGCGCATGACGAAATCCGACTGCACGTCGACGATGCTGTTGGCGAAACGCTCGCCGTCAGGATCCGAAGCGACGAGAAAGCGCGGGCTGCTCATCAGATTGTCGAGGGCGTCGAGACCGTCTTCGAGGGTCAGGGCCATTTCGTAGCCCGCCTCGCCGACTACCGTCAGCGATGTGCCGTCCGCCGCGCCATACGGCCAGACCCAGACGCGTGGTTTGTTGCCGGTGAGCTTGCGGATTTTTTCCGAGATGTTGTTCACGTCAGTGCGGATCCGCGCCTGGAAATCAGCCTCGGATTCATAACGCTTGGTCACTGGGTCATAACGCCGGGTGGCCGCCGCAGGCTGCAGGTTGCCCTGCGGGTTGGCCAGAATACCTTTGTGATTGGCGTCGGTGTGAGCAGCGATTTCCACCAGCCCGGAGCGTGAGATTTCGCGGATCTGATCCCAGGTCAGAAAGTCGGAACGCGCACGCGGAGCACCGGCGAAATCCACCGGTTGATTGAGTGGCGTGTCGATCCAGCTGCCGACCGGCGCCAGCAACGCATGCCAGTTATAGGCGCGCAGTACCGGCAGGACGCGGGTGTAGAAACTCGAATAACCGTCGTCGAAACTGAGCAGAATCGCTTTCGCCGGCAGTTCCGAACCACCCTTGCGCGCGGCCATGATCTGGTCGACGGTGACCGGTTTGTAGCCGTTCTCGCGCAGCCAGGCGAGTTGCTCGATCATGCGCTCGGTGCGCACCGCAACTACGGCCTGATCAGGATCGCGGTCTTCGACGTCGTGATAGGCAATGCCGAGCACGTGATTTTTCGGCCAGGGTTTTTCGCTGGCCGCCAGCGGACGCTCGGACGGCGGCGCGAAGGCCGGAGCTTGCTGGGCGCAGGCGCTGATCAGCAGCGCTCCCAGCAGAAGGATGAAACGCGAAATCAAAGGCATCTTCAAACTCTTCTAGAAGCGGAAAGTGAGGTCGACGAGCAGACGCAGATCGGTCTCCCGATCCCCGTCGTAGGGCCGGTTGATCACACTGAGCAAACCGCCCACCTCGAACACGTCGTTCCAGGCATAGCGCTGGCCGTAACCGAGCAACGCCATGCCGCCGGTGCCGTGCTCACGCTGGCTGTACGTCCCCGCGCCGGCCTGGAATTGTTGGCTCCAGGCCGTTTCGTAGCGGTGGTAGAGCACGTGATTGACGTTGACCAGCGGCATCACACTGAAGTCGGATTTGGGGTTGAAGTACGGCACGTCATCGGACTTGGAGTTGTGGCTGGTGCCGACTTCCAGTCCCGCATCAACCTGCACGTTCGGCGCGCTGTAGACGCCCTCGCGGCCGGTGAGCAAGGCTTCGACGCGGTTGTTGCCGTCGCTGAAGTGCGACGGGCTGACCGACAGACGCCACTCGCGGCTTTCGTTGGCGCGCCAGCGAATGAAACCGCTGCCGCCATTGGCCTTGATGTCACTGTTGAGCGCGCGCAACGGCGTCTCGGCCGAGAGGTATTCGAGGCTGCCGCCGTACTGCCAGTGATCGTTGATGTCACGGGCGATCGCCAGCCGCGCGCCCTGTTTGTCGCCGAAACCGTAATCGTGATTGGACACTTCGGCTTCAAGGGTCATGTCACGAGTGCGGCGTTCCAGGCCAACACGCTGAAAGCGGTGGTGCCCGGTGCCTTCGGCGAAGTCGCCGGTGGCATACCCGGCCCCGGCGAACACGCGCCAGTCTTCATCGATCGGCGGGCTGTACAGGGTGGTCTGGATGCCAAAATCGCGGCTGCCACTGACGGCTCCGGCATCGCCGCTACCGCCACCATTGGCCTTGCCGCCGTAGGCTTCGACGCGCAGCTCGGACATGTCATGCACTTCGCGCTCACGGGCCAGACGCTGCACCTGGCGGTTATCCGGATAGCGTGCGACGACGTTGTCGGTCAGCGCATCCATTTGCCGCCATTCCTGCAATTCCATCGCGGTGTGGGCCTGGCCAATTTCCAGGCCCATGGCGCGTGGCACCATGCTCTCGGTTTCCTTGAGCTGCATTTCTGCGCGGCGCGGCCAGTTACGGGCCAGGTATAAATCGGCCTGAGCCAGACGCAAACCGACGTTACCCGGCGCCTGATCGACCAGCGTCTGCAAGCGCTCCTCGCCATGGGGCAAGTCAGCGCTGTAAGTGCCGGCCTGCGCAGCCAGTTGCTGGGCGTCCATCCATTCATCATTGGGGTTGCCGATCGGCAAGCCCTTGAGTTCGACACGCGGACGCTGGGACTTGGCGGCGTCCTCGGCGACTTTGCGCGCCTCGTCAGCGCGGTCGCTTTCCAGCAGCGAGTAGTACAGCGCAGTGGTGTCTACGAGTCGGTCGCCGACATCGGCATCCGGCGCCGCCAGCACTTGGCGATAGAGGTCGGTAGCGATTTCTGGCTGACGCTGATCCAGATAAGACGCCGCTACCCAACGCAGTGCGTAGGTCGGAATCTTCACGCCTTCGGCTTGCAGCTTTTGGGATTCAGTGATGACGTCGGCGGTGCGCGCCCGGGCCTTGAGCGCGCCCATGCGGTCGATGCGCCAGCGAATCACGTCGTCGTGAGCCGTGGCGTCCGGTGTCCAGGTGGCGAGCAGTTTGTCGTAGTCGGCCAGTGCGCGGTCGGCGATGACGTAGCGTTCTTTTTCACTGCGGGTGGCGAGTTCGGCGAGACGCACGCGCTCGGCGGCCAGATCACCTTCGAGGCGACGCAACGTGACCGGATCGATCAGGCCCGGACGCTGATTGGCCAGACGCAACGCCGGTTCCGGCAGACGCGCCTTTTGCAGAGCAACCACGTATTCGCGAGCGACTTCCGGTTTGCTGCCGGCGCGCTTGAAGGCCTGATCGTATTCGAACAGAGCATCGTAAGGTTTGTTGTCACGGGTCAGGGCGTAGCCCAAGGCGAGACGGCGCGACGGATCATCAGGTTTGGCCGCCACCAGCGCCTTTGCGCGGCTCGCCGCTTCGTCGGGTTTACCGGCATCCGCCTGGGTCAGGGCCAGGCCCAGTTGCAGGTCGGCGTTATCCGGCTCCAGCGCCAAGGCCTTGTTGTAGACCTGCGTGGCTTGATCCCAACGCTTGAGGTTGCGATAGGCACGGGCGGTGGCGGTCAGCGCCTGAACCGGCAGGACGCGGTCGCGGCCCTGGGTTTCATAGACCTGCGCCACTTCGGCATCGAGGCCGGCCCAACTGGCAATTTGCAGGTGATCGCTGATCTGCCCGGTGGTCGACTGGCCAGGAGGCACCTGACGCAAAACCGTCAGCGCCGGCGTGGTTTGCCCGGCACGGGCGTCACGCACCATCTGATCGTAGGGTGTATCGGCAAACGCCAGTGCCGGCCAGAGCAATTGGCTGCACAGCGCGACTCGGAACAAAGGGCGTAAACCACGATGTAATACAGGAACATCAATACGCGGCATTCGTCAGCATCCTTACATGGCCAGCCGGGTCGCAATGCCCTCCTTGCCCTTTCGTAACGGTGGCCGCCAATACAGATGCAACGGCCAAGCTTAGTCAGGCAGTTTTGCACGCAAGCGCAGACCGATCTCCGGAACACAATAATTGTTCAGAATCGTGCTGGCGGCTCCGCCGGCACACCGAAAACCCGAACGCCAGACAGCAAAACGCCCGGCGTCTGTGCGATACAGAGGCCGGGCGTTGCTATCAAGAATGCAGAATTACTGCACTTGCGTGACGCCTGCGAACTTGCTCATCAGGAAGCCGATGAACTGCTCGACGGTCATCTTCTGGCCGTTGAATTCGACCTGATTGGCGGCGTAATGCAACTTGGTCACCACGTTGCTGCCGTCGACGACTGCCAACTGCGAACCGACGGCCATGCCGGCGAACATGTCGGCCGCTTCCTTGGATTGATCGACGATGGCTTTGGCATCGGTCTGACCATCCAGCTGTGCCTGCACGCTGAGCAGATCGACCAGCATCGGCTTGGACACCTGGATATTCAGATCCAGCAATGCGATCAGTTGTTTGCCCAGTTGATCCGGCGGCAAGTCCATCGATTGCGGCTTGGTCAGGTCGATCACCAGATTGGCTTTGCTCTCGCCGTTGGCGGTGTTGAACGAGAGGTTTTCCAACGCAAACTGCGGGCCGGCAGCCAGCAGTTTCTGCAGGTCGGCTTTGACCTGGGCGTTTTCCGCTTCGGTGAGGTTCAGCTCCGGCGCTGGCAAGCCTTGGGCTGCGGCTTCGGCGGCTGCTTTTTCGTACGGCTGCAATTTGGTCTGGTAGACCTGCATCAGCGACATGGTCGACGGGATGTCGAGGTTTTTCAGGCTCATGGCCATGTTCGCCGAGCCGACTTTCTTGTCGTTGAGGCTGACTTCGCCAATTTTGTAATCAGCACGACCCGAGGCATTGCTGCCGTTTTCTTCGGTGAGGTTCTTCATTTCGAAGTTCTTCACGCCAAGCACCGATTGCTTGGTGCCGAAGGTGGTTTTGCTGTTGGTCAGCACCAGGGTGTTTTCCCCGGTGTAGTAGCCGTAGCTGCTCTTGGCGAGGTTGCTGGCCAGCGTCAGACCGTTGAGTTCGACCTGCACCGGAGCCTGATCTTCAGCAACGGTGACCAGTTTCAGGTTGTCCATGTAGCCGTCCGCCTTGACCTTCTGCGCTTTGGCGTTGGCAGAAATGTTCATGGTCAGGCCGGAAAACTTCAGACTCGACTGCTCATCCAGTGCAGTTTCGAACGGCAGCAGATCGAGGGTGCTGGTGGTGGATTCGTCGTAGCCGATGCTGGTCACGCCTTTGAGCGGCGCGGCGCCCTTGGTGGCGGCGAACCATTTTTCGGTGGCCGGATTCTTTTCCAGCTCATAGTTGCTGGTGGCCATGACCGGCAGCCATTTCAGCGAAACCAGACGCGAGAACGGCAGCGGGCCATGTTCGATGTGATCAACGAACAGCAATTCGACTGGTTTGTCGCCAAACATCTCGCCTTCACCCTTGAGGCGATAGTGCGCGGTGCTGGTGAAGGTGTGGCGTTCCAGCGACACCAGTTCCAGCGACGCGGTGCCGTTGGAGCCGGCCATGGCGGTTTGCAGCTCCTGGTTGGCGTTGCTGACGGCGTTGTTCAGCACGCCTTCGATCTTGGTCCCGGTGTACCAGGCCCCGCCTGCGCTGATCGCGCCGATGGCAACAACAATTCCGAGAAGCACGCCTGCTGATTTATTCATGAATGACCTGATCGATTTCCGTGGCTGTGAGTGTCGTCGTCTTCCCTGAACCCGTGACCGGGTCGCGGCTCGACTCCGCTGAATTCAGCGGTGGAGATTAGCACCGGGCGCGTGAGCTGGCCCAATGTTTAAAGGTTAAAGAGTGTCTATGGGAATTGTGGACAGTGGTCGGGCAGGAAGAGTTTCGGTGTTTTTCAGTCCGCCTTCGCGAGCAGGCTCGCTCCCACAAGGACAACGCTGTACCTGTGGGAGCGAGCCTGCTCGCGAAGGGGCCAGATGATTCAGCCGAGATTCAGGAATACTGAACCTCAATCTCATCCAGTTGATGATCAAAGCTTTTCAGCCGCGCGGTCCAGGTGTACACCAGCACTTCGAAGTCCCGATCGATCACCGCCCCGCCCGCCCCGTCGGCGCGCGGATCGCAGAAATCCAGTTGATAGCGTTCACGAGCCATCGCTGTGGCGACATCGGACAACTCCCGGGCATTGTTGAGCCAGTGCCAGCCCTCGCCATCAATCTGCTTGTCGAGTTCCAGGCACTGCTTTTTCAGCGCTTCGAGGCTCTTTTCCAACGGCGTGCCGGTGAGTTCGCCCATGACTTCAGCGAAGGTTCGCCCCGGCTGCCAGTAACTGCCCCAGAAATACCGGTCGAACACGGTTTCGACCCGGCGCAGAGCGACTTTGGTGTCCCAGATCAGCACCAGAGTCTTGCCCTGTTCAAGTTGCCGTTTCTTGACACGCTGCACCTGGATCGACGCCCAAGCGACCACGACGATTGCCATGACCGCAATCAGCGCGACGGCGCTGTCGAGGAAAACCATGGCCTTGTCGATCTGGTGAGCCAGCATGATGCCGTAGAAATAAGTGGCCGAGAGCAGCACCAACGCTACCAAGGCGCACCAGAAGCCGAGAGCGTAAGGGTTTTTCATTATTGGTTTCCCCTAGACCAGCGCTAGCAATGTGCGCTGGAAGGGTGCTTTGCACGGGGCGCCCTTCCAACACTTCAAAGCATAGCAACGGCCTCAGGGTTTGCTGGCGCTTGCAGCGTTCGTTCGTCCGCTTTCCCAACCGCCGCCCAAAGCGAGGAACAAATCGATCTGGCTCATCGCAACCTGGGTGTTGGCGGCGGCCAGTTGCGCGGTGACATCGGTGTAGGTGCGCGTCGCTTGCAGGTCAGCCAGGAACGACTCGCGGCCGGCCTGGAAGAAGCGGTGAGTCTGGTCGGCGGCCAGTTTCGCCGACTGCTCGGCATCGGCCAGCGCATCGCGGCGTTGCAACAGCGCGCTGTACTGGGCCAGGCCGGTCTGGGTTTCGCGAATGGCGTTGAGCACCACGCCGTCGAAGTGCGCCAGTGCGCCTTGGGTGCTGGCTTCAGCCTCGCGGATACGCGCACGGGCGCCGTTGGTCGGCACTTTCCAGCTCAGCGATGGGCCAAAGCCCCAGCGGTTGGTCGACGGATCACCCAGGTCATCGATGAGACCAACAGTGCCGATGGTCGCGCCGATACTGATGTCCGGATACAACTCGCCCGTGGCGACGCCGATCCCGGCGGTCGAAGCGGCCAGACGACGTTCGGCCTGACGAATGTCCGGGCGACGTTTGAGCAGCGCGGCGCCATCGCCGACTGGCACCAATTGGGCGATTTTCGGCAACTCGGCGCAGGTCGCGGTGCCGGCGGGCAACTGATCAACCGGTTTCGCCAGCAACATCGACAAACGGAACAGCCCGGCCTGACGCGCGGCTTCATAACGCGGCAAGTCGGCGCGCAGGGATTTGAATTGGGTTTGCGAGCGAGTCACCTGGGTTTCATCGCCACGGCCGGCGTCGCGCAGTCGCTGGATCAGCGTGGTGCTTTGCGATTGCAGGTCGAGAGAGTGCTGGGCGATCTCCCGTTCTTCGTTGGCCGCGCAGACTTGGGTGTAAGCGCGAACAACATCCGCCACCAAGGTGATCCGCGCCGTGTCTGCCGCGGCCTGGGTCGCGTCGGCATTGGCCTTTGCGCCTTCGATGCCACGCTGCAAGGTGCCCCACAGATCGAACTGATAAGAAGCGCTGATGCCGATGTCGCCGACGTTATCGACCGGGACTTTTTCCGGCAGCAAGAATGCCTGACCAGACTCTTGCAAACGCTGCGCGCCCATCTTCACACCTGCGCTCCAGCCGCCCGCGGCTTCGGCCTCATCGACCTGAGCGCGAGCCCGTTGCAGGTTCGCCGCCGCGACGCGCAAATCGGTGTTGGAGGCCATGGCCTGCTGCACCAGTTGATCCAGCCGCGCATCTTTATACAGCCGCCACCAGTCCGCCGGCACCGGCGCCGAAACTACAGGTTTGCCGGCCACGGCCAGTTCACCCTGAAAATCCTTGCGCTGCACCGCCGCATCCTCAGGCACGTGATAGTCCGGCCCGACCATCTGACAGGCCGAGAGCATCACGCCCAACCCGGCGATCATCAGCGCCCTGCTCATTGCGCGGGCTCCTGCTTTTTATCGTCGATTTTTGCGTCATCGATAATGGATACCGTGGCAGTGCGCCCGGCGATCATGCGGAAGTCTTCCGGCACATCGTCAAAAGCAATCCGCACCGGAATCCGCTGCGCCAGCCGCACCCAGCTGAACGCCGGGTTGACGTTCGGCAACAGGTTGCTGCCGCTGGTACGGTCACGGTCTTCGATACCAGCGACGATGCTTTCGACATGCCCACGCAGTTTGGCGCGGTCGCCGATCACGCGGATATCCACCGACTGGCCAACATGAATGCCGTCGAGTTTGGTCTCTTCGAAATAGCCGTCGATGTGGAACGAGTTGCTGTCGACCACCGACAACACCGGGCGCCCGGCGGTAACGAATTCCTGTGGACGCGGCGCGCGGTCGTTGACGTAACCGTCCACCGGGCTGCGAATCACTGAGCGGTCGAGGTTGAGCTGAGCACTGTCCACGGTGACCATGGCTTCGGCCAGTGCCGATTGCGCGCGGGCAACCTTCGATTGGCTTTCTTCCAGCTGTTCGGCCGGCACCAGGTTGCCGAGGCCACGGTTACGTTTGGCTTCGCGCTGGGCCTGGGCGAGGGTTTCTTCGCGATCGGCGACAGCCGCTTTGGCCTGACGCAGGGCCAGTTTGAAGCGATCCTGGTCGATGCTGAACAGCACCTGGCCACGCTTGATCAACTGGTTGTCTTTCACTTCAACCTGTTGGATCAACCCGGAAACGTCCGGAGCGATCTGGATGATGTCGGCGCGAATGTGGCCGTCACGGGTCCACGGCGCAAACATGTAATACATCACCATGCGCCAGACGAGAACAACGGCAAAAGTCACGATCAGCAGGGTCAGTACCACGCGACCGATGGTCAAAAACGGTTTTTTCATGTCATCAGGTATCGACTGAGTGAGTCCACGCCGTACAGCAGTACCGCGTAGAGGGCCACGTTGAACAATGCCCGGTGCCAGACCAGACGGTAAAAGTGCACGCGCGTAAGCACGGCATGCACCAGCAAAAACAGCACATAAGTGATGCCCATCAACACCAGCAGGGTCGGCAGGAAAATGCCGCTGATGTCCAGATCACCGATCATAGGGGCGCTCCATCGGGCAGCGGTTCTTCGGAGTCGGCACTGGAGACGAATTCGACGCCGGGCAACAACGCCAGACGCAAACCGCTCAAGGCATGCAACAGGTTCAGACGGGTTTCATCGTCGCCGTGGCCATTGAGTGCGCGGCGAGTGCGATCGAGGGTCATCAATAACGGCGCTGGCGCCGGCAAGCGTTCGCCCGCCTTGAGGCAGGCGCGGAAATACTCGCCGACTTCACTGACCACTTGCTGCAACAGCGCGTTCGGCGCGCCGGTCACCCGTGGGGTGTAGGCGAGCAAATCGAGCAGGTTCAGGCCCACACGCACTTCGCGCATGGCAATGCCGGTGTCCTGGCCGGTGAGGGCCAGACGCGGCAGGTGCTGCATCAGTCGATCGAGCAACTGCACGCCCAATTTGCGGTGTTCGGCAAGGTTGGCCGGCTCGGTCATGTCGACGATGTCTTTCCAACTGAAGCGGGTCAGGCGTTTCGCCGCCAGTTCGGCACCGAACGGGCGTGCGACCAGCGTCCAGATAAACGCGAACAACAGCCCTAACGGACCCGCCAGGTTGGAGTTCACGAAGGCGAAAAAATCCGCATCGTAAGCGCCCTGAATGCTGATGAACGACGAGGTGTTGACCAGCGTCAGCAGCATGCCGAGGAAGAACCGCGGCTGTACCGTCAACGTGCCGACGCAGATGAACGGAATGGAAAACGCCAGCACCAGCATCGGGAAGTCATGCAGGTTGGGCAGAATCAGAAACAGATAAAGGCTGGCGAACAACACCGACATGCCGGTCCAGAAAAAGAACCGGTAAATCTGCGGTGCCGGGTCGTCCATCGAGGCGAAAAAGCTACAGGCCACCGCGGCGAGAATCACTGCGCTACCGCCGTCCGGCCAGCCGAGCAGAATCCACAGCACCGAGGCAGTGATGATCGCCAGAACGGTCGAGGCCGCCGAGTAGAGCATCAGCCCACGATCGATAAACGGGGTGAGCCGACCCAGGCGCCAGTGGCGATACACCGCGCGCCAGCTGTCCTGGCGTTCGCAAAGAATCGCGTCCTGCAAACTGCGGCAGTCTTGCCACAGATCGATGAATTCGCCGAGGCGATAAATCGAATTTGAGAACAGCAACTGCCTGCGATCCTCAAGTGCCTCGATGCTCGGCTGCTGGGCTTCGAGCTGATCTTTCAGGGCTTGCCAGCGATCGAGATCGGCGTCCTGATGAGCGAGCCATTCGCGGGTCGCGGCCAGCAGCGGTGCGAATTTTTCCACCAGTTCCGGCGTGCGCCGTTCGAGGGCGTAGAGCGAATCTTCCAGCGCATCGATCACCGGCAACAGATGAATCATGCGCCCGCGCAATTCCTTGGTGTTGCGCACGGTTTGCGGTCGCGCGCCTTCGTGGGGCAACTGGCCGATCATCAATTCAAGGCTGTTGAAGTTGGCGACCATGGCCATGCGCAGAGCAGTGACTTCTTCTGGCTGCACATCGCGGCTGAGGAATTTCAGGCTGTAGGTCGTTGCGTCGGCGAACCACTTGCTCACCGCGTCGTTGAACACTGGCGCCAAGCGACGCGGCCAGAACATCGCACCAACCACGGCGGCGACAGCGATGCCGAGGAAAATCTCTTCGGTACGCGCTTCCGCTACGTCCCACACCGCCAGCGGGTTATCCACCACTGGCAAGGCAATCAGCGGCAAGGTGTAACCGGCGAGCATCAATGCGTAGTTGTTGGCCGTGCGCAGTTGCAGGGACAGGAACAGCAAAATCCCCGTCCACAGCGCGATGACCACCACTAGCACATACGGGCTCTGGACGAACATCGGCACGAAAAAAACCGCCGCTGCCGCACCGAGAAAAGTACCGATGGCACGGTACAACGCCTTGGAACTGGTCGGCCCGAGAAACGGGCTGGAGACGATATACACCGTGGCCATCGCCCAATACGGACGCGGCATTTGCATGAGCAAGGCGATGTACAGCGCAATCATCGACGCTGCAAAAGTCCGCACCCCGTAGAACCAGTCGCGGGCTGGCGGAATGCCGGAGAAAAAACCGTTCAAGAATTAACCACCCATGGCGGGTTGGCCGCCTCAAAAGCTCTGAGTACCCGAAGCGTAGCTTCCAGATCGCTTTGCTCGATGCCTTCGAGCACCTCGTGACGCAAGCGCACCAGTTCGATCTCCACCGCTTGCACCAGTTCACGCCCGGTGTCGGTCAGGCTCAGGCATTTGGCGCGGCGATCCTGGGCATCTTCGGTGCGGCAGACGTAGCCGGAATGGCAGAGCTGATCGAGCAGACGCACCAGCGACGGACTCTCCATCCCGGCCGCCTGCGCCACTTGCACCTGGCGCACGCCCTCGCCCAAGCGGCCGATCATCAACAGCGGCACGGCGCAGGCTTCGGAGATTCCGTAGTTGACCAGCGTGGTCTGGCAGATCTTCCGCCAATGCCTGGCGGCAACCACCATGGCACTGCTGATGTTCATCTGGAGAGCGTCGAGTTCGTTCGGCACGGGGAAATGCACACTGTTAGTTTGCTAACTATCAATATTGCATTGGAGGGGAATTTCAGTCAAGTTTTGAAACAAATTGCCTGTTCAGGGTTAGCCTACCGAATCGAAATCACCCGCAATCTGCTCAATGAAATCGAAAACCTCCTCCGGCACGCTGAACTGGAACTGCTTACGTCGATGCGTTGAAACTTTGTCACCGTTTTCCAGACACATCATTACCAATTTCGAGAGGTCGCTCCCCCGTACGTCAAAACGCCCATTCACCTCTTTGATGACGTAGTCGTATTTTTCAAGAAAATCGGTCTCCTTGCGCAGCTCCACTTCCAATGCTCGCAAGGCCATCTGCAAGGTAAATTCTGCACATTGAGTCCCGTCCCAGAATCGATAGATCGAGTCGTGCCCAATAAAATCGAAAGCCATCTGATCAGCGTCCAGCCAAGTGACATTCCAGAACTCTCTTGCTGGTTTCGAGAACTCCTTTAACGCTTCGAGATAGCCAGACTCTTCATGTTTCATCGCTACGGAAACCGGTAATAACAAACCATTTTTTAGAGCGCCAGAGTGGCAAAGCGTCTGGTGAATCAGGAAACGTGAAAGTCGACCATTGCCATCCATGAACGGGTGAAGAAAGACAAACCCGAAAGCCACAACCGCTGCAGCTATCAACGGATCAACCTGCTTGGCTGAGTGATTGGCAAAACTCATCAACTCGTCCATCAACTCCCTGCACAATTGCGGTGGAGGCGGGACATAGCTGACGCCAGCTGCGCCTCTCAAGCCGTTGTGTAAATGGTTCTGTTCATGACGGAAAAGCACAGCTTTATCGAAAGGATTGGAAACCGTACTGTTCTGCAACTCGACCAAATAGTCTTCGCTCAACTCTGTTCGCTCATGGGCTTGGCGGAGAAGCCGAACAAAACGACGCGACTTTTCTTCGTTGGGCTCTTCTTTCTCAATAGCGAAAGAATCGCGGGTCTCATGCAGATAGGCCCAATTGATTGCCCGATCCATCATTTCCGGCGGCAACGTCGCCATAAAAGCCTGGGCTCGACCAAGGATGTCCAGATCAAGCAGCGCCTGCAGCTCCGTCGTACGCTCGACTGTGGCGCAGTAACGCATTGACCCCAACCCGTTAAAATCTACCCGCCAACGACTATTTCGAATTGCAGGCCCGGTGACATAACGCTTGGGATCAAACAAAGCGACAACGTTGCCCCGAACCGGTACGGAATATTCCAGCTGTTTGCCCGTGAAACTTTCCCAAAGAAAACAGGCTTTGCGGATAAATACCCCGTTAGGTGATCGGCTCAACTCACCTAGCAACTCGTCCGCTTCAACGGTTTCAAGCGCCTGAGCAAGAATGCACAGGTTTATTCCCTCATGCTTCAGAGCAAACAAGATGTGCTCAAGTGTCGAACCCTGTGCCGGCGCGACGCCGTTTGGAACCGCTAGACACTCACCGATCAAGGTAATCCGGGTAACCGGTTTGATCATCGCAATGCGCTTGGGGGCAAATGCATTAAGCTTCAGCGCATCACGCAGGTGGGCATATCCAACAGTTGGCATCGTCATCGTCCACATAAAAAATTCACTGCGACGATTAAAGCCCAGTTTTTTTTACATCGCGCATGTTTTTTTTACATTTCAGCCTTTTCCTACAATTTTTTTTACACTTTTCTGCCCTTACGCAACAACACATCCAACTGATCCACTACCTCCGCCCAGTCGGCGTCATCCAGAATCTCGTCACGCAAAAACTCCGCTTGGCTCTTCGTCCAGAAAAACGCGTCAGCCAAATGCAGTTCGGGTTTGAGCGGGGAATGGGTGGTGATGAATTGGTCGATGCTGGTCGGGTCGTTGTCGAGGCCGAGTTGTTTGAACAGGGATGGGAGAGTGTGGGTTGGTTGCTCCATTGCTGAGTTCCTTCAAAAATGGGGTGTTTGGAAGATTATTCGCGAGCAGGCTCGCTCCCACAGGGGAATGCGATCAACCTGTGGGAGCGAGCCTGCTCACGAAGGTGTCAGTGCCGGCGCCACAAAGCCTAATCGCTCAACTCCCGCACCTCGGCATGCGGCACCATTTTCAGAAACTCGGGCATGCTCATATGCAGCAGATAATTGTGGTTGCCCGCCTCCAGATAAATATCCTTCTGCCGCGTCAGCAACGGGTCGATGACCATGTCCAGCCCGTAGGAATCACCCAGCGGCGGCACCGCGCCGCGTTCACAGTCGTCAAAGATGTGCGCCAGATTGCTTTCGCGGGTCAGTTGCCATTCGCCGCTGGTGCGCACCTTGCTCAGGTCCAGGTGACGACTGGCCGGCAGCACGGCCATCAGGTAATGACCGTGGTGGTCGTCGAGGATGATCGATTTGGCCACGCGCTCGGCGGGCACCCCGGCGACCCGTGCGGTTTCCAGGCTGCTGGACGAGTGACGGTGAGCGACGATGTCGTATTCGCAGTGCGCCCGGTTCAGGCTGCTCTGCACCTTTCTTGCCATACGCATGATGCACCTCGGTGTTGCGCTGAACGGTGGTTGCCGTGTCTTTGAGTCTAGTTCGGCGAGGGGGTGGCGCAGAGAATTCCGCCCATCGGACACATCCTCACACTGATCAAAATTCAACCACTGCAACCCTCAACTAGACTGTAAGAACCAGACATGACGCTCGCGGAGGGTCACGTGAACAGCCGATGTTGTGCGCTTGCCTTGCTCCTGCTGATCAGCGGTTCAGCCGCCGCCGACACGTCATTGCCGCCGATGAGTCCGGCCGGTTTGTGGCTGATCACCTTGGGTATCGTGTTTCTGATCGCTGAAGCTGCACTGCCCAATTACGGCGTCATTGGCCTGGGTGGGATCATCATGTTCGTGATCGGCGCGCTGATTCTGAGCAACGCCGAGTTGCCGGTGCCGATGATGATCGGCCTCGGTCTGATCAGCGCCCTGCTGTTGCTCGCGCTGCTGATCCGCGCCCTGAAAACCCGCCCCCGCCACGCTGTCAGTGGCGACGCCGGCCTGCTCGGCAGCGTGACCGCGATCACCACGGTGCAACCGGGCGATGCCCGTAATGGCTGGGTGCAACTGCAAGGTGAACGCTGGCAAGTGCTCAGCGCCACGCCGCTGCACACCGGGCAACCGGTACGCGTGGTGGCGCGCAAGGGATTGTTGCTGCAAGTGGCCGCGACTGACGCGGCACCGCTCGGAGAGTGATCATGGGTCTGCAAATCGGTTTTGTTGCGCTGCTGTTGCTGGTCATTGCCTTGGCCGGTTCGACGTTTCGCATCCTGCGGGAGTACGAGCGCGGCGTGGTGTTTCAGCTTGGCCGCTTCTGGCAAGTCAAAGGTCCCGGCTTGATTCTGCTGATTCCGGTGGTTCAGCAAATGGTCCGGGTCGACCTGCGCACGGTCGTCCTCGATGTGCCGCCGCAGGACGTGATCACCCGCGACAACGTGTCGGTGAAGGTCAACGCCGTGCTGTATTTCCGCGTGCTCGACCCACAGAAAGCGATCATTCAGGTCGAGGATTTTCTCTCGGCCACCAGCCAACTGGCCCAGACCACCTTGCGCGCGGTGCTCGGCAAGCACGAACTGGATGAACTGCTGGCCGAACGCGAACAGTTGAGTATCGACATTCAGCAGGTGCTCGATGCGCAGACCGACGCCTGGGGGATCAAGGTCGCCAACGTCGAGATCAAGCATGTCGATCTCAACGAATCGATGGTCCGCGCCATCGCCAAACAGGCGGAAGCCGAGCGCGAACGTCGGGCCAAGGTGATCCACGCCGAAGGCGAATTGCAGGCCTCGGAAAAACTCATGCAAGCCGCGGAAATGCTCGGCCGCCAGCCTGGGGCAATGCAGTTGCGCTATATGCAGACCTTGAGTTCGATTGCCGGGGACAAGAGTTCGACGATTGTCTTTCCGTTGCCGATTGAATTGCTCAAGGGTATGGCGGATTTGTCCGGCAAGTCATGACCCGCCTATTCACCCGCAGGTTTGGGCACGAACAAGCGTGCTTGCATCCCGCCCGCATGGACTTCAGCGCTGGCCTGCCAGGTTGCGGGTAGCGCTGAGAACTCTTGTGGCTCGTCGACGGTTCCGACCAGCCAGACCCGGCCTCCGGCTGGCAGCTCCGTCAGGCTATTCAGATAGACATCACTCGTCACCAGCGTGCCGAACCCGTACTCATTTGGCCGCGTCGATTGGCCATCGGCTTTCGGTGGGGTGAAGAGGCGCACCTGCGCCCCGCTGCGATCGTAGTAGACGTAGCTCAGATACCAGAGCATGTCGCTGGTGACGATGCGGTCACCGGGAAGGAAATGCTGGTTGACGTACTTCACGACCGTGTCGAGCTGATCGTGAGTGTCGACCGTGGCGTTGTTGCTCACACCGACCAGTTCCACGCCGACCAGCGCTACCAGCACCGCCAAAGCAAGCATGCGAACGCGGCTATACAAACGATCAATGGCCAACGCCGCGAGCATCGGTAAACCGAGGGCGAATGCCGTCAGATATCGCTCAATGAATACCGGCGTGATGAACGACACCGCGAACACCAGCAGCAGCGGAAGACCGGTGTACAGCGCCAGCAGAATGCTGCCGCGCGACACACTGCGATCGCGCATGACGGCCACAACTGCCAGCACCAGCAGTGCCAACGGCAGCGCGCCAAAGACCAGCAGCGGCAGACTCTCGCCATCGTCCTGAATCAGCCATGACCAGATCATCGACGGCAACGACCCCAACGTCACCGCTGGCTCCCAACCGACATCGCCGCCGACTTCGAGTTGTTGCATGTGCTGCATCAAATCAAGCAACTTTGGCAACCAGGGCAGATACAGCACGCCGATGGCCAGATTTGCCAGCCACCAGTCCGCACGCTGGATATGCCGGAAGCGATAACCGCGCTGCACGCGAATGCCGAGCAGATAAACCCAGTGACACAGTGCGGCCAGCACGGCGAAATAATGGGTGTAGAACGCCGCACTCATCAACACCACGTAAACCACGAGATAGTCACGGCGTTGCGGGCGCCGGATCCAGTAGACCAGCGCCAGGCTCGCGGCGAGCAGCAGCGCACCGAGCAGCGCGTACATGCGCACTTCCTGGCTGTAGCGCACTGCCGTCGGTAACAGTGCGAGTAACAATCCGGCGATGAACGCGGCGCGGCGAGTGGCCAG
This sequence comes from Pseudomonas sp. SCA2728.1_7, assembly GCF_018138145.1. Classification (NCBI taxonomy): domain Bacteria; kingdom Pseudomonadati; phylum Pseudomonadota; class Gammaproteobacteria; order Pseudomonadales; family Pseudomonadaceae; genus Pseudomonas; species Pseudomonas sp. SCA2728.1_7. Next base: position 3,975,849 of record NZ_CP073104.1, read on the forward strand.
GCGATCCACCAGCCACACGCCCAGCCCGACCGCCGCAATGCCGGCCAGCGCACTGAGACAGCGGAGCGCAAAGATGCCGTCCCCGAACAACCCGATCCAGCCATGCAAGACCATGAAGTACAGCGGCGGATGCACATCAAATGCAGCGTGCTGCCAGATTTCACTCAGCGAATAGCGCGCCAGCAGCAGGCTGGAGCCTTCATCGCCCCAGATCGCCGCCGCCGTCAGGTCATAAAAACGCACGAACGCGGCCAGCACCAGAATTGGCCACAGCCAGTGATCTTTTACCCAGCGCACCCAGCGCAGGCTGCCGAACCAGGAACCGGGCGCGGCATACGGGTCTTGCGTGTCGCCCATTGGCGTGACTCTGTTGACCGCCATCGCTTCCTCTTGCCGCGCCGCAGCGCCACGAGAGTATGACGCGCCAACCTGCCCATCACTTTAGGTCAGCCACGGCGGAACCGTCGATGCCGGTTGGCGCTTTCACGACACCCGGCAACCCGACGGCGACTTTTGCCTCTGGATACACCGACTCCCAACCGCCGCCCAATGCCTTGTACAACCCGACCATCGCCAACGAAACGCCGGTCGAACTCTCCACCCACTGCTCCTGCGTCGCCAGCAGCGCGCCTTGCACGGTGAGGACGTTGACGAAATCAACCACGCCTTCGACGTATTGCTGTTGCGCGGTGCGCAGGGCGATCTGGTTCTGGCGGACGGCTTCGGCGAGGCTGTCGCGGCGGCGCTGGCTGGCGTTGTAGGCGGTCAGTTGATCGTCGATTTCATGCCAGGCGCGCAGCACGGTTTGCTGATAGGCGACGGCGGCTTCCTGTTGTTGCGCTTCGCGCAGTTGCAGCATGCCGCGCAGGCGTCCGCCGTCGAACAACGGCAGGCTGAATTGTGGGCCGATGCCGAAGGCGCGCGAGCTCCACGAGCCGAAATCGCTGAGTTGCATGGCTTGCGAGCCGAGGTTGCCCGACAGGGTAATACGCGGATAGAAATCGCCCTTGGCCACACCGATATTGGCAGTCGCGGCGTGCAAGCGCGCTTCGGCCTGACGGATGTCCGGACGGCGTTCAGCCAGTTGCGACGGCAAGCCGATAGCGACTTGCAGCGGCGACTGCGGCACGGCGGCGTCTGTGGATAACTCTTTGGCCAATGCCTGCGGCGGTTCGCCCATCAGCAGGCTGATCGCGTTGATCAGTTGCGATTGGCGTTGTTCCAGCGCCGGCAAGCGCGATTCGATGGCCGCGACTTGCGCGGCGGCTTCGGCGACGTCGAGGTCAGTCGCAACGCCGTCGGCCAGGCGCAGTTGTGAGAGTTTCAGACTGTGCCGGGCGACGTCGAGGTTCTGCTCGGTGACGGCGCGGGTGTTCTGCACGCCGCGCAGTTGAATGTAGTTTTGTGCGGTGTCGGCGAGCACGGCCAGCAGCACCCCGCGACGGTCATTTTCGGCGACTTCGAGGTTGGCGTCGGCGGCTTCGGTTTCGCGGCGCACGCGGCCCCAGAAATCCAGTTCCCATGAAGCGGAGAAACCGGCGTCCCACAGGTTGAACGCGGAATCGCCGTTGTGCCCGGACGGGTCGTTCAGGCCCTCGCCGCTGTTGCGTTTGCGCGCGTAACTGCCCGTGGCGGCGGTGCTCGGATAACGGTCAGCGGTTATCACCTGGCGAGCCGCGCGGCTTTGTTGCAGACGGCTGCTGGCCAGTTGCAGATCGAGGTTGCTCTGCACCGCACGTTGAGTGATCGCGGACAGTTGCGGGTCGTGGAAGACTTCCCACCAACGTTCGTTCAGGGGTTCGCTGACGGCTTGGCTGGGGGCGGACTTGGCGGGTTTGGCCCAGTCGGCGATTTGTGTGGCTTGAGGCTTTTGGAAGTCAGGGCCTACTGTGCAAGCGGTGAGAGTTACTGCGAGCAAGGCACTCAAGGTGATTGGCTGCCACGCGCCTCTTCGCGAGCAGGCTCGCTCCCACATTTTGGATTGCGTTTTCCCTGTGGGAGCGAGCCTGCTCGCGAAGGTGTCGGTTCGATCAACACGGCTCATCGCTGAGTCACCTCACGCACCGATGTCGCCGAGCTTTTGGTATCAATGCTCGCCTCCACCGACATGCCCACGCGCAATCGTCCAGCCAGCGGCTGGCCAGGCTCAAGCATGATTTTCACCGGAATCCGCTGCACCACCTTGGTGAAGTTGCCGGTGGCGTTGTCCGGCTTCACCGCCGCAAAGGTCACGCCCGTCGCCGGGGCAATACTTTCGACGCGACCGCTCAATGCCTCACCGCCGAGGCTGTCGACACGCACTTGCACTTCCTGCCCAGGCTGTACGTCCGTCAGTTGCGTTTCCTGAAAATTCGCCACTACATACGCCTGCTGCAACGGCACCACCGCCAGCAGCTTGCTGCCCGGCGTCACATAGGCGCCAACGCGCACGGCCCGTTCGCCGATCATGCCGTCCTGCGGCGCGGTGATACGTGTGTAGGAGAGTTCGAAACTGGCGATTTCCAACGCCGCTTGCGCGTGTTTCAAACTGCCTTCGGCCGCATCTCGTTGAGCGGTAAGAATGTCGACCTGCTTGCGCTCTGCCGCCAGTTTCGCGGTGGCGGTGTCGAGATGAGCCGTGGCCTGATCGATGCGCGTGCGCGCCTGTTGCGCGTTCTGCACAGTGCCGGCACCAACGCCGGCCAAATGGTTGTAGCGATTCAACTCCTGCTGAGCGAAAGCCATTTCAGCTTTGGCCGACACCACCGAAGCCTGCGCCTGGGCGATCACCGACGTCTGGCGTTCCAGCGTCGCTTTGGCGTTCTGCAACTGCGCTCGCGCCACCAGGGTTTGCGCATCCGCCGCCTCGGCTGAAGCACGCAGATCACGATCATCGATCAGCGCCAGCAACTGTCCTGCCTTCACTTGCTGGTTGTCTTCCACCAGCACTTCCTTGATGAAACCGGCCACGCGCGGCACCACCAGGGTGTAGTCGGCGGAGACGAAAGCGTCGTTGGTGTTTTGCTGCGTACGTTTGCCAAACACGCCGGGCAGCGCCAGATACACCAGCACGCCTACAGCCAGCGCGGCCGCCACAGCCACCGCGAGTTTTTGCTTTGCTTGAGTCGTCATAAAAACCTTCTGTTTCAGTACAGCGATCAGGTCGGCGCGCGCGGCGGATAGATCCGCGTCGGCAGCCAGAAAATCAGCAGGATCAACGCCACCGCGACGCCGGCCATGCACACGTAGAGATCGGAAGAGGTCAGCACCACGGCCTGCTCGTGCAGGCGATGGGCGAGGCCCGGATCGCTGCGGTCGGCCAGCGGCGAATTGCCGAGGCTGTCGACCAACATGCTTGAGTGGAAATGCAGACGCGCAGTGGTCAGCGCCTCGATCACCCCGGTGGCGACCACGGCCGACAGCCCTTTCACGGTGTTGAACCATGCCGATGCGAAGGGACCGTCCAGCGGTGTGATGCTGCCGGTCGAAAGCATCAACAACGGCAGCACCGCCATCGGCTGACCGAAAATCTGCAGCCATTGCAGGACGTAGAAGTCGTCGCGAATCCACTGCGAAGTCAGCTGCGATCCACCCAGGCACGACAGCGCCAACATGCTCAGCCCAATCCCGAGTACCCAGCGACAATCGACCCAACGCAGATTGCATAGCGCCGCCACCAGTGGCAGCGCGATCAACTGCGGCAGCGCGGCGATGAGCATGATCGGCGCGGTCTGCACCGGGCGATAACCCTGCACCTGCGCCAGATAACTCGACGGAATCAGCACCACCGCCAACAACACCACCAACACGCCGGCCAGGGTCATCAAGGCGAACGACAGGTTACGGATACCGAGCATCTGCAATTTGAAAAACGGAATCGGCTGCGACCATTCGTTGATCAGAAACGCCACCAGCAACAACGAACCGGCACCGAGCAATCCACAAATCAGACTCGACTCGAACCAGTCCAGTCGATTGCCTTGCAGCAAACCGATCACCAACATGCAGATCGCCGGAAAGCCCAGCAGCAGACCTTTCCAGTTGAACGATTTGAGGCGTTCCAAACGCAGCGGGTCCTGCGGAATGCCCCACGCGACCATCGCCATGGCGATCAGGCAAGGCACGATGATCTGCCAGAACGTCCACTGCCAACCGACGTATTCGGTCCACAAACCGGCCAGCGGCGTGCCGAGGCCGGGGCCGAATGTCGCCGTCAGTGCGTAGCCGGCCAGACCGTAGAGTTTGATGTTCGCCGGCAAAAAGCGCAGGGCGACGGTCATCAGCATTGGCGGCAACGCACCGCCCGCCAGACCTTGCAGGATGCGCATCAGCAGCAGACTTTCGTAGTTCGGCGCGAATGGACACAGCACGCCGAGCAACGTGAACAGACCGATCGCGCAAAGGGTGAAGCAGCGCAACGAGAAGGTCACCGAACACCACGGCGCGAAGGCCATGGCTGCGACCGAGGTGGCGGTGTAGCTGGCGACCAGCCAGGTGCCTTCGTCGTAACCGATGCTCAGCGCGCCACGGATGTCGGCCAGGGCCACCTTGGTGACCATCTCGTTGAGGCCCGATACCAGCACCGCCAGCAGCACGCCGACCAGGCCAATGATGATCCGCGCCCCGAACACCGGTGGCGTGGCCGCCGTCGCCGGGCTGGCCGCAGCGATGGGCGCTGCCGCCGTCAGGGATGTCATGAATACACACTCCGGAGGGAAAAATACCGGAGCATCTTAGTCGGGCTTGGCAATGACGAAAATTGACTTATTGGCAGGTTATAAGTGCGCCAGACACAACGATCAACCCCTGTAGGAGTGAGCCTGCTCGCGATGGCGATGTGTCAGTCGATGCATGTATTGAATGACACACCGCCATCGCGAGCAGGCTCACTCCTACAAGGGTTTTGTGCTGGTTGGGAGATTAAGGCTGGGCAGCCAGCCAGGTTTCGTCGCAGCAGGCCTTGAGGGTTTCGCGCAGCCAGCGGTGCGCCGGATCTTTGTCGAAACGCGGGTGCCAGGCTTGGGTCAGCATCAAGGTCGGCAATGGGATCGGCAGGTCGAACGAGCGCAGTTTCAGCCCGAGCCGGCGGACGCTGAGCAACGCTTCCTTGGGCACTGGTAGGATCAGGTCGGAATCCGGCAAGGCAAACATCGCCGCATGAAAACTCGGCGCAATCACTGCCACACGCCGCTCCAGGCCCAAGGCATTCAGCGCCGTATCGATGGGTCCACGGGCGATGCCACGGCGCGACATGCTGATGTGGGAAAACCCGGCATAGCGCTCGGCAGTGATTTCGCCGTCGAGCAAGGGATGATCTTCGCGCACCAGTCCCACGAAGTGCGTCGAGAACAGGTTCTGCACTTTGACTTCAGGGGTGATGGGGCGGGTGTTGCTGACGCTCAGATCGATGCGCCCTTCTCGCAGGGCTTCATCATCGCCATCGCCTTCCGGAACGAAACGCAGTTCGCAGTGCGGCGCCAGTTGGTCGAGGGTGTCGAACAGCTTGCCGCCGTAGACACCGATGAAAAAGTCGTTGGCGCGGATGCTGAAGCGGCGGCGCAAACTGCTCAACTCCACGGTGTCCGCCGAGCGGAACAAAAGCGCAGCCTGTTCGACCACATCGCGCACCTGTTCGCGCAATTCCAATGCCTTGGGAGTCGGCACCAGCCCCCGACCGGCGCGCACCAGAATCGGATCGCCGATGGCTTCGCGGATTCGCGTCAGGGTGCGGCTCATGGCCGCCGGGCTGAGGTTCATCCGCCGTGCAGCGCCGACCACACTGCCCTCGTCGAGCAAAGCGTCGAGGGCGACCAGAAGGTTCATGTCCGGGAGTTGCATGCTGAGCACTCATGGCTGATCAGGATTGATCTGGGCGCAATGCTAGCAAACATTCTTCAAGTATTGCGGTGGCATGACTGACGCTATCGCGAGCAGGCTCACTCCTACATTAGATCTTCAGTGCCTACAGATTTTGTGTCCTACGCAGATCCCCTGTAGGAGTGAGCCTGCTCGCGATGAGGCCAGCCGCAACGCCACAGAATTACCGCTGCATACCCCAACGCTTGACGGTCACCCGCTCCAGCGTATCGAACACCAGATTCTCCACCAGCAACCCGATCAGAATCACCACCGCCAACCCGGCAAACACCTTGTCGGTGTACAGCTCATTACGATTCTGGAAGATGTACCAACCCAACCCGCCCTTGCCACTGGTAGCGCCAAACACCAATTCAGCGGCGATCAACGTGCGCCAGGCAAACGCCCAGCCGATCTTCAACCCGGCCAGAATCGACGGCAGCGCGGCCGGGATCAGGATGAACAGCACCAGTCGCAAACCCTTCAGACCATAGTTGCGCCCAGCCATGCGTAGGGTTTCGGAAACGCCGAGAAACCCCGCATAAGTGTTCAACGCCAACGCCCACAACACCGAATGCACCAGCACAAAAATCAGGCTGTTCTGCCCCAGACCAAACCACAGCAGCGCCAGCGGCAGCAGGGCAATCGCCGGCAACGGGTTGAACATCGAGGTCATCGTGCTCAGCAGATCGCGACCCAATTGCGTCGACACCGCCAGCGTGGTCAGGGCAAACGCCAGAACGATGCCGATCAGGTAACCCTTGATCAGCACCACCAGCGAGATCCACACTTTGGCCAGCAGCTCACCACTGAGCAGCCCCTCGAACAGCGCGTGGCTGGTCTGCAAGAAACTCGGCAGCATCAGGTCATTGTTCTGGATCCGCGCAACCACTTCCCACAACACCGCCAGCACAATCAGGATCAGGCCTTTACGCAACCAGCCCTGTTGCCACAGCCGCGTACCCAGCGACAACTCACGCTCGACCGGCACTTCGGTCAACGGCTCCAGCACAATTTCGAATTCTTTACGCACAGATGATGAATGGCTCATCGGGTAGTCCTCCTGGCCGCTCAATAGGCGATGCGAATGTCGTTGAAGTCGTGGTCACGCTCGGTTTCCGGCGACTGGCCTTCGTCGAACAGCAGACGATGAATGCGCCGCGCCGACTCCTGAAACGCTACGCCACCCAAGCTGTGCAAGTCGTATTGATGGCTGTGCACTTCGGCGCGCACTCGGCCGGGATGCGGCGACAACAGCAGGATGCGATTGCCGACCACCAGCGCCTCTTCAATCGAGTGGGTGACGAACAGCAGAGTGAAGCGCACCTCTTCCCAGAGCAGCAGCAATTCTTCCTGCATCTTGCGTCGGGTCAGTGCATCAAGGGCGGCGAACGGTTCGTCCATCAAGAGGATTTTCGGCTGCATCGCCAACGCCCGGGCAATCGCCACGCGCGCTTTCATGCCGCCGGACAGGGTGTGCGGGTAAGCATCGGCGAACGCTGCCAGCCCGACTTTTTCCAGATAGTGCAGCGCGCGTTCTTCGGCTTCTTTTTTCTTCAGCGTGCGCGAAGCGAGCAGCGGAAACATCACGTTCTGTTTGACGGTTTTCCACGGTGGCAGCTGATCGAATTCCTGAAACACCACAATCCGGTCCGGACCCGGCGCGTCGACGCGCTGGCCTTGCAGACGGATCTCGCCTTCGCACGGTTGAATGAAGCCGGCCACTGCTTTGAGCAAGGTGGACTTACCGCACCCGGATGGACCGAGCAGCACGTAGCGATCGGCCGGGTCGATTTCAAAACTGACTTGGTGGGTGGCACGCACCACGCGTTGCGGGGTGCGGTATTCGAGGCTGACATGATCGACCGCGAGCAGCGCTTCGCTGCGAGCGATCGGGTTGCTGGCCGCGTGGCCTTGCAAGGGAGCGTTCATTTTTTGATCAATCTCCGGCGAATCAGAAAGGCGCGTCGCCCTGAATGGTCGTGCGATACAGCTTGCGGCGCAGGTGCGCGGGGCAGCCGGCGGCGAGATGGATCAGCGAACGGTTGTCCCAGAACACCAGATCGTGGGGCTGCCACTGATGGCGGTAGATGTTTTGCGGCAGCACGCTGTGGGCGTACAGCTCGCTCAGCAGTTGCTGGCTCTCGTCTTCCGGCAGGCCGACGATGCGCGTGGTGAAACCTTCGCTGACGAACAGCGCCTTGCGGCCGTTTTCCGGGTGCGTGCGCACCACCGGGTGCACCACTTCCGCGACCTGAGCCAGTTGCTCCGGGGTCAGGGTCGGGCGCCAGTTGCCTTCGAATTTGGTTTCGCTGTAGCGGGCGGTGTAGGAATGCGCGGCGCTACGACCTTCGACTGCTTTGCGCAATGCTTCGGGCAGGTTGTCCCAGGCTTTGTGCATATCGGCGAACAGCGTGTCACCGCCCTCGGACGGCAGCTCTTGCGCGTGGAGCATCGAGCCGAGACTTGGCAGCTCTTTATAGGAGAGGTCGGAGTGCCAGAACTTGCCGGCATCGCCGAGGCCGATGTTCTGGCCGTTTTCGACGATGTTGGAAACGATGAGGATTTCCGGGTGATTGGCCAGCAGGAACTGCTTGAGCACATGGATCTGCAACACGCCGAAGCGGCGGCTGAAGTCGATTTGCTGTTGCGGGGTGATTTGCTGGTCGCGGAACACCACGACGTGGTGATCCAGGTGCGCGCGATGGATGCGCGCGAAGTCTTGATCATTGATCGGCCGGGTGAGGTCGAGGCCAATGATCTCGGCGCCGACGGCACCGCTGAACGGGCGGATTTCAAAGGATTGCGGCGCGGCGGTCGCGGCGCTTGGGGAAGCAGTAGCTGCGGACATCTTTCCATCTCCCACGCACGCCACGCTCACGGGCGCGCTCGTCGATCAGACACTCACGCTGGATTGCGTGTTGGTTCAGGTCGTGCGGCGCGCCGATTGGTCGGCAGGTACGCAGGGGGATGACTTTATAGCTATAAGAATCGGAAATTAAATACCGTTAATGAATAACGATATGGCGATTGGTGAGGAATGGACTGAGTGTTGAGTGACGGTTTTTGTCACTTATTGACAGAGATGTGGTGTTTGGGCTGCCGCCATCGCGAGCAGGCTCACTCCTACAGTAATCGCATTCCATCTGGAGAAATGCGATTACTGTAGGAGTGAGCCTGCTCGCGATGAGGCCAGTGAGGTCACTAAAAAATCAACGCTCGTGCAGCGCCTCTGCCCGCGCACGAATGATCGGCTTGAGCAGATAACTCAACACTGACTTCTTGCCGGTAATGATGTCCACCGACGCAACCATCCCCGGGATGATCAGCAACGGCTTTTCATCGGTGCCCAAGTGGCTGCGCTCAGTGCGCACCTTGATGATGTAGTAGGTGGTTTTCTTGTCTTCGTCGGTGATGGTGTCGGCACCGATCTGCTCAAGCTTGGCTTTGAGCCCGCCGTAAATGGTGTAGTCGTACGCGGTGAACTTGACGATCGCTTCCTGCCCCGGGTGCAGGAAGGCGATGTCCTGCGGACGGATCTTCGCTTCGACCAGCAAGGTGTCATCCAGCGGTACGATTTCGACCATGTCGCTGCCTGGCTGGATCACGCCGCCGATGGTGTTGACCAGCAACTTGTTGACGATGCCGCGCACCGGCGAGGTAACCAGCGTGCGGCTGACGCGGTCTTCCAGCGCCTTGCCGGTCGCGCTGGCCTTGTTCAGGTCGGTGCGCGCTTCATTGAGTTGGGTCAACGCTTCGCTGCGGAATTTGCCGCGCGTCTCGTCGATCTTGCGCTGCACTTCCTTGATCGCCGATTCGGCACGCGGGATGGCCAGCGTCGTTGCATCCAGCTGACCACGGGTTTCCACCTCGGCACGCTTCAGACGTAGCACTTCCACCGGGGACACAGCGCCCTGAGCGACCAGCGGCTCGGACATGTTGATTTCCTGGCGCTGCAGGCCCAGTTGCTGACGATACTGCGCCTGCTTGGAGGCGAATTCGCGCAGCTCTTGCTGACGCTGAATCAACTGCTCCTGCAAACCACCGATCTCGTCGTGCAGTTGCTGACGACGGCTGATGTACAGCGATTCTTCGCTTTTTGCCTGACCCGGCACGGCTTTGAGCACGTCCTCGGGGAAATTCAGCGGCCGGTCGTCAACCTCAGCGCTGAGGCGCTCTACGCGCAACAGCATCGACAGACGATCAGCTTCGGTTTCGCCAACGTTAGAAGCAAATCGCGTGTCGTCGAGACGAATCAGCGGTGCGCCGGCTTCGACGATCTGGCCTTCCTTGACGAACAGCTCAGAGATGATCCCGCCCTCAAGGTTCTGGATTTTCTGAATCTTCGACGACGGAATCGCCTTGCCGTCGCCCTTGGTCACTTCGTCGATCACGGCGAAGTTGGCCCACAGCAGCAGGAAGATAAAGAAGCCGATGATCGCCCAGATGGTCAGGCGCACGACGCGCGGGGCGTCTTCGATCAGCGCTTTGTTGACCTCCGGCAGCGGCTGGCCCTGCAGCGATGCCGAGCCCTTGAAGTAGCGACGGATCGAATCCTTGAAACCCGACTTAAGCAACACTGATCTGCCCCTTCTTCAACGCTTCCATCACGGCGGCTTTCGGGCCATCGGCGAGAATTTGTCCACGGTCGATCACCAGCAGACGATCGACCAGCGACAACAGTGAAGCCCGGTGCGTGACCAGCACCACGGTCTTGTTTTCGATCACGGCGGCGAGGCGTTGCTTGAGGCGTTCTTCACCGGTGTTGTCCATCGCACTGGTTGGCTCGTCCATCAGCAGGATCGGTGGATTGAGCAACAGCGCCCGGGCCAGCGCGACGTTCTGCCGTTGGCCACCGGAGAGGTTCTGCCCACGCTCGCCGACTTGCAGCTCATAACCTTGCGGGTGCAGACGGGCGAATTCGTGGACGCCGGCCAGTTCGGCCGCCTGCAGGACAAGCTCGTCTTCTACATAGCGTGCGCCGGAGACAAGGTTGTCACGCAGGGTACCGGCCAGCAGTTGAATGTCCTGCGGCACGTAACCAATGTTGTAGCGCAGCTCGCTGACGTCAATCTGGCGGATATCCACACCGTCGACCAGCAAGGCGCCGTCATCCGGCTGATACAGGCCAACCAGCAATTTGGCGAGGGAGCTTTTGCCCGAGCCGCTACGGCCGATGATGCCGATTTTCTCGCCGGGGCGAATCACCAGGTTGATGTTCTTCAGCGCCGGATTCTGTTGTTCCGGGTAGGTGAAGCTGAGTTGGCGGCATTCGATCGCACCCTGCAGAACCTTGCGGCTCAGCGGGCGTTCTTCGAAATTGCGCTCTTGCGGCAGCTCCATCATCTGGTCGACCGAGGTCATGGTCACCCGGGCTTGTTGATAACGGGTCAGCAGACCGGACAGCGACGCCAGCGGGCTGAGGGCGCGGCCGCTGAGCATGTAGCAGGCAATCAGACCGCCCATGCTCAGGTTGCCGGCGATGATCTGATACACGCCGAAGACAATCATGATCACCCCGGCCAGTTGCTGGATCAGCAGGGTGATGTTCATCGCCAGACCGGAGAGCATTTTCACTCGCAGCTCGAGGCGGCTGAGGGTGCCGATGGTCTGTTCCCACTGATACTGACGTTCGCTTTCGGCGTTGTTGACCTTGACCGCGTCAAGGCCGGCGAGGGTTTCGATCAGGCTCGACTGGCGCTCGGCACCGAGGGCCATGGTGCGCTCCATGGTTGCCACCAGCGGCTTCTGCAAGGCGTAGCCGATCAGCAGGGCAATCGGGAATGCCAGCACCGGAATCCACACCAAATGCCCGCCGAGAATGGCGATAACAATAAAGATCAGGATGGTGAACGGCAGGTCGATCAGGCTGGTCAGGGTCAGCGAGGCGAGGAAGTCGCGCAGGCTCTGAAACTCGTGGATGTTCTGCGCAAAGCTGCCGACCCGCGCCGGGCGGTATTTCATCGACATGCCGACGATGCGTTCGAACAGCGTCGCCGAAATGATCAGGTCGGTTTTCTTCCCGGCCAGATCCAGGCACAGACTGCGCAGGCTCTTGAGGATCAGGTCAAAGAGGTAGGCGCCGGTGATGCCCAGCGCCAGCACCCACAGGGTCGCTTCGGCCTGGTTCGGCACCACGCGGTCGTAGACGTTCATCACGAACAGCGGCGCGGCCATGGCGATGATGTTGATCAGGAAACTCGCGGCGATGGCATCGGCGTACAGCCAGCGCGAACGCTTGAGGGTGTCGCGGAACCACGAACGCGCACGTGGAATCAGCGTGCCGTGGTTGACGTCGAATTTGTGCTGCGGCTGGGCGAAGAAGACTTTGCCGGTGTAGTCGTCGGCGAGCAGCTCACGGCTGACGATGGACTCGCCACCGTCGGTTTCACTGAGCAGCACCCGCGCTTCGTTGTCACCCTGCCAGCCGAGCAGGACGGCGCTGCGGCCATCCTTGAGCAGCAGCAACGCCGGCATGGCGATCGCCGGAATCTCTTCCAGCTTGCGCTGTAGCACCCGACCTTGCAGGCCGGCGCGAGCCGCCGCGCGGGGCAGCAACTCGACACTCAGGCGTTGTTTGGGCAGCGGCAGGCCGGTGGTCAGCATCGCCGCGCTGGCGGGTTTCTGATGCAGCATGCAAAGGGCGAGCAGGCCGTCCAGTAACGGATCGTCGTGCAACGCGCGTGGATCATGACTGAGTTGAACTCGACTGACTTCTGATTCCACGCTCGACACTCTTTGACAGTTGAAAAGGGATAACTCAATTCATCCCAGGCAGCTGGACCTTGGGCTTGACGTCGTTTTGCACAACGGATGCCAACGGTGCGACCACTCCCTGGCTTCTGAGCAACTCGCCCATGGTCGCCTTGATTCGGTACTGAGTAAATAACTGAATGTTTTTGATTTCCGCCAAACGCCGCGAAGCGGTGAACAACTCGTTTTCGCTGTCGAGCAAATCGAGCAGGGTGCGTTCGCCGAGGCTGAACTGACGCTGGTAGGCGGTGCGCACCGAGGTGCTGTGATCGACGTATTGCTGCGCGATCGGCACCTGCGCGTTGGCGTTGTTCAAGGCGTTCCAGGCCAGGCCGAGCTCTTCGTTCAACTGACGCAAAGCGTTGTTGCGGATGTCCAACGCCTGGTTCGACAGGTACGACTTGGATTCCAGATCAGCCTTGTTGCTGCCACCGGAATAGAGGTTGAAGCGCATGCGCAACATCGCCTGCCATTCGTTGTTGTGGCCATTCTGGCCGTCGAGATCGTTGTCGGCGGTACGGCCCAGTTCGGCGTCGAAACGTGGGTAGAAGGTCGATTTGGCGGTTTCGTATTGCTTCTCGGCGGCGGCGATGTCGGACTCGGCCGAACGCAGGATCGGACTGTTTTCCAGCATCTGCTGGCGCGCTTCATTGAGGTTGGCCGGCATCATCGCCATGAACGGCGCCGGACGCTCGAGTTGATCGGGCATCTGGCCAACGGCGCTGAGGAAGTTGGTTTCCGAGTCGGCCAGATTGGTCTGCTCGGTGATCAGGTTGTTACGGGCCTGAGCCATCCGCGCTTCGGCCTGATCGAGGTCGGCACCGCTGCCGACACCGCGCTGGGTGCGCAACTGGATCTGGTCGTAGATGCGCTGGTGGCTCTTGAGGTTGTCCTCGGCCAGACGCACGAATTCGCGGCGGGTCAGCACGTCCAGATAAACCTGGGCGACGGTCAGCGCGGTGCGCTCGGAAGTACCGAGCAACGAGTAAGCGCGAGAGTTAACGGTGGCTTGTTGACGCCCGACTTCGCTGGACGTCGCAAAACCGTCGAAGACCATTTGCGAGAGACGTAAACTTGACTCGCTGCGGTTCAGGGTTTCGTAGTGGTTACCGGAATTGGCGCGGGTGGTGACGCTGTCGGTGCCTTCACGGCCATAACCGCCGAGCAGATCGACCTTCGGCAGGTATCCACCTTTTGCCGCTCTTAATTGATAATCCGCCGCCAAACGACTGTTGACCCCCGCCTGGATTTCCGGATGGACATCCAGTGCCTGCTGCATGGCTTCTGGTAAGGATTGTGCTTGTACAAAAGAGGCGGCGAGAGCGAAGGGTACGGCGAAAAGCAGGGGCGAACGCATGATAGGAATTTCCCAGAACTTCTTGTCTTGAATCACAGCAAAACGTGGCGCTGCGTCGGATGATGGCAACCAGATTGACCGTATGTCGGAAAGTTCAAAACAGGAACTGGATCACACGCTGAAGGACAGGTCGCCGCGGAAATATCAATGTGACATTAGTGGGGCGATTGTTTAGGATGGCACCCAGAAGGTCAATAGTTTGGCATAAAGTTAATAGCGAAAGAATCTAGCCAAATTATTGACGAAATGACGCGTCAAACTTGATTCGCAAATTTTAAAAGTACGTCCAGACTGAGTCGGCGCCAAAAGCCATCAGGTCTATGGAAGTCAACTGAACGTGACACCCCCGGAGAGTCTTCAATGAGCAGTGTTGTTGCCATCGTCAAAAGCATTGTCGGTCAGGTATTTGTAGTCTCCCCTGAGGGTGTACGTCGCGTACTCGTTGAAGGCGATCGCCTGTTTGTCGGCGACCAGATCGACACCGGCCTCTCCGGCGCCGTGTCGCTGGAATTGACAGATGGCCGCACTCTCGATCTGGGTCGCGAAACCCAGTGGAGCGCCACCGCGCCCGACTCCAGCACGGACCTGGCTGAGGCCACCGCGCAGGCTGCGCCGTCGGTAGCCGAACTGCAGCAAGCCATCGCCGCCGGTGTCGACCCGACTACCGCGCTTGACGCCACCGCTGCCGGCCCGAGCGCCGCAGGCACGGGCGGTGCCGCCGGTGGCGGTCACAGTTTCGTGATGCTCGACGCCACCGCTGGCCGTGTTGACCCGACCATTGGTTTCCCGACCGCAGGCATCAACGCTGCCGGTCAAGCCGCGCAAAATATTACCGGCGGCCAGACCACCGATACCACCACCAACGCCCTGCGTGAATCGACCCTGAGCCTCAGCGCCACGCCGACCATCACCGAAGCCGGCGGCGTGCTGGTGTACACCGCGACCCTGACCCAGGCGCCGCTGACCGACCTGACCATCACCCTCTCCAACGGCGCGGTGATTGTGATTCCAGCCGGCTCCACCACGGGCACCGTCAACGTGCCGCTGGCGCCGAACGACACCGTTTATAACGACCCGAGCCAGATCGACGTGACCGTCACCGGCACCACCGGCGGCAATGGCATCACCGTGACGCCGCCGACCAACCCGGCCACGACCCAGGTCACCGACACCATCGATACCACCACCGTCACCCTGACGGCAGGGCCGAGTGTCACCGAAGGCGGCCAGATCACTTACACCGCGACCCTGACCAACCCGGCCCAAACTCCGGTGACTGTCACCCTGTCGAACGGCTCGACGATCACCATCGGCGCCGGCCAGACTACCGGCACCGTCAACGTGCCGACCCCGGCCAACGACGTCTATAACAACGGCAGCACCGTCACCACCACGATTACCGGCGCCAGCGGCGGCAACTTCGAAAACCTGGTGCCGAACCCGACACCAGCGGTGACTACCATCACCGATTCGATCGACACCACCACGGTCACGCTGACCGCTGGCTCGACCGTCACCGAAGGCGGCCAGATCACTTACACCGCGACCCTGACTAATCCGGCGCAAACCCCGGTGACCGTCACCCTGTCGAACGGTTCGACCATCACCATCGAAGCCGGCCAGACCACTGGCGTCGTCAACGTGCCGACCCCGGCCAATGACGTCTACAACAACGGCAGCACCGTCAGCACTACGATTACCGGTACCACCGGTGGCAACTTTGAAAACCTGGTGCCGAACCCGACGCCAGCAGTGACCACCATTACTGATTCGGTCGACACGACCAACGTCAGCCTCACCGCCACCGGCACCGTCGTCGAAGGTGGCCAGATCACCTATACCGCGACCCTGACCAACGCCGCGCAAACGCCGGTGACGATCACCCTGTCGAACGGTTCGACCATCACCATTGAAGCCGGCAAAACCACCGGCACCGTCAACGTGCCGACAGCGGCCAACGACGTCTACAACAATGGCAGCACGGTCAGCACCACGATTACCGGCGCAACCGGTGGCAACTTCGAAAATCTGGTGCCGAACACCACGCCAGCGACCACCACCATTACCGATTCGATCGACACCACCAATCTGTCGTTGTCAGCGACCGGCAGCGTTGCTGAAGGCGGCTCGATCGTTTACACCGCGACCCTGACCAATCCGGCCGGCACGCCAGTGACCGTGACCCTGAGCAATGGCTCGGTGATCACCATCGACGCCGGCAAGACTACCGGCACCGTGACCGTTCCAGCACCGGCCGATGACGTCTATAAAGACGCCGGCCAAGTCGAAGTCAGCATCAATAACGTCACCGGCGGCAATTTCGAGAACCTGGTGCCGAGCACCGTTCCGGCTGTCACCGAAGTGACCGACACCGTCGACACCTCGACCGTGAAATTGACGGCTGACACCTCGGTGGCTGAAGGCGGCACCGTCACTTACACCGCAACCGTCGGCGCGCCAGTCACCGGCTCGCCGGTTGTCGTGACCCTGGCCAACGGCCAGAACATCACCATCGCCGTCGGCCAAACCACCGGCACCGTGACCACCACCGCGCCTAACGACGCGCTAGCCGGCAACGCGCCGTTGAGCAACTCGATCACTGGCGTTTCGGGCGGCAACTACGAAAATCTGGTCGCCGATAAAACCCCGGTCTCCACCAACGTCACTGACGTTGCCGACACCACCAACCTTTCGCTCAGCGCCACCGGCTCTGTGGCTGAAGGCGGTTCGATCGTTTACACCGCGACCCTGACCAACCCGGCCGGCACTCCGGTGACTGTGACCCTGTCGAACGGCTCGGTGATCACCATCGAAGCGGGCAAAACCACCGGCACCGTGACCGTCGCGGCACCCGCTGATGACGTCTATAAAGACGCCGGCAAAGTCGAAGTCACCATCGACAACGCCACTGGCGGCAACTTCGAGAACCTGGTGCCAAGCACCGTTCCGGCTGTTACCGAAGTGACCGACACCCTCGACACGTCGACCGTCAAACTGACCGCTGACACCACCGTGGCTGAAGGCGGCACCGTCACCTACACCGCGACCGTTGGCGCGCCGGTCACCGGTTCGCCTGTCGTCGTGACCTTGGCCAATGGCCAAACCATCACCATCGCGGTCGGCCAGACCACCGGCACCGTAACCGCCACTGCACCGAACGATGCGCTGACCGGCCATGCGCCGCTGACCACTTCGATCACTGAGGTTTCCGGCGGTAACTACGAAAATCTGGTGGCTGACAAAACTCCGGTCAGCACCACCGTCACCGACACCACCGACACCACCAATCTGTCCCTCAGCGCCACCGGTACCGTGGCTGAAGGCGGTTCGATCGTTTACACCGCGACCCTGACCAACGCAGCCGGCTCACCCGTCACCGTAACCTTGTCGAACGGCGCCGTGATCACCATCGAGGCCGGTAAAACCACCGGCACCGTGACCGTTGCCGCACCTGCCGATGACGTCTACAAAGACGCCGGTAAAGTCGAAGTGACCATCAAGGACGCCACCGGCGGCGACTTCGAGAACCTTGTTCCGAGCACCACGCCAGCCGTCACCGACGTGACCGACACCATCGACACCTCGACGGTAAAACTGACCGCGACCGAGACCGCTGCTGAAGGTGGCACCGTCACTTACACCGCGAGCGTCGGCGCGCCAGTCACCGGCTCGCCGGTCATCGTGAGCCTGGCCAACGGTCAGACCATTACCATCGCCGTCGGCCAGACCACCGGCACCGCGACTGCCACCGCACCGAACGATGCGCTGACCGGTCATGCTCCACTGACCAACTCAATCACCGCGGTCAGCGGCGGCAATTACGAAAATCTGGTCGCTGACAAAACCCCGGTCAGCACCACCGTGACCGACACCAACGACACCACCAACCTGACGCTCAGCGCCACCGGTACCGTGGCTGAAGGCGGTTCGATCGTTTACACCGCGACCCTGACCAACGCAGCAGGCTCGCCCGTCACCGTGACCCTGAGCAATGGCTCGGTAATCACCATCGAAGCGGGCAAAACCACCGGCACCGTGACCGTCCCTGCACCTGCCGATGACGTCTACAAGGACGCCGGCAAAGTTGAAGTGAGCATCAAGGACGCCACCGGCGGCGACTTCGAGAACCTGGTGCCAAGCACCGTTGCAGCCGTGACCGACGTCACTGACACCATCGACACCTCGACGGTGAAGCTGACTGCCACCGAAACTGCTGCTGAAGGCGGCACCGTCACTTACACCGCCACTGTTGGCGCGCCAGTGACCGGCTCGCCAGTCGTAGTCACCCTGGCTAACGGCCAAAGCATCACCATCGCTGTCGGCCAAACCACCGGCACCGTGTCGACCACCGCACCAAACGACGTACTGGCCGGCCATGCACCGCTGACCAACTCGATCACTAACGTTACCGGTGGCAACTACGAAAACCTGGTCGCCGACAAAACCCCGGTCAGCACCACCGTGACCGACACCGTCGACACCACCACCGTTTCGCTGACCGCCACCGGCAACGTCAACGAAGGCGGTTCGATCGTTTACACCGCGACGCTGACCAACCCGGCCGGCACCCCGGTGACCGTGACCCTGAGCAACGGTTCGACCATCACCATCGACGCCGGCAAGACCACCGGCACCGTGACCGTCCCAGCCCCGGCCGATGACGTCTACAAAGACGCCGGCAAAGTCGAAGTGACCATCAAGGGCACCGACGGCGGCAATTTCGAAAACCTGGTAGCCAATCCGACGCCAGCGGTGACCAACGTCGCCGACACCATCAACACCACGCACCTGACACTCAGCGCTGAAAGCTATGTGCTCGAAGGCACCTCGATCACGTACACCGCGACCCTGACCAACGCCGCGCAAACGCCGGTCACCGTCAACCTGAGCAACGGCCAGACCATCACCATCGAAGCTGGCAAAACCAGCGGTTCGGTGACCATCGCTGCGCCGAGCGACGACGTCTACAAAGACGTCAGCAAGCTCACCGTGACCATGACCGATGCCACTGGCGGCAACTTCGAGAAACTCGACGTCAGCAAGACTCCGGTCAGCACCACCGTCAATGACACCATCGACAAAACCACGCTGACCCTCAGCGCCAGCGACACCGTCAGCGAAGGTGGCCAGATCACCTACACCGCGACCCTGAGCAATCCGGCCGGCACCGCCATGACCGTGACCCTGGCCAACGGCGCGGTGATCAACATCGCCGCTGGCGCCACCAGCGGCTCGGTGAACTTCGCTGCCCCTGCGAACACCCCGTACATCGACGGCGGCAAAGTACAGACGGCGATTGCCAGCCACAGCGGCGGCAACTTCGAGCAGGTCGATGCCAACCGTTCCGCGGTGGTCACCACCGTGACCGACACGGTCGACACCACCAATATCAGCCTGAGCGCCACCGCTTCGGTCGCCGAGGGCGGCTCGATCGTCTACACCGCGAGCCTGACCAACCCGGCAGGCACGGCGATGACCGTGACCCTGAGCAACGGCGCGGTGATCAACATCGCCAAGGGCGCGACCACTGGCACCGCAACCGTCGCAGCGCCGGCCGATGACGTCTACAAAGACGCTGGCAAGGTCGATGCGAGCATCACCAAGACCACCGGCGGCAACTTCGAGAACCTGGTGGTCGACAAGACCCCGGCGGTCACCGACGTGACCGACACCATCGACAACAGCACCGTTTCGCTGACCGCTACCGCCAGCACCGTTGAAGGCGGCGTGGTGGTTTACACCGCCTCCGTCACCGCGCCGGTGACCGGTTCGCCGGTTGTCGTGACCTTGTCCAACGGCCAGACCATCACCATTCCGGTCGGCGCCAGCAGCGGCAGCGTCAACTTCACCGCACCGAACGATGCACTCGCTGGCGGCAATACGCTGAGCGTGAAAATCGACGGCGCCAGCGGCGGCAATTACGAGAACCTTGTGGCCGACAAAACTCCGGCCGTGACGTCGGTGACCGACACCGTCGACACCACCAACCTGTCGCTGAGCGCGACTGGCACCGTGGCTGAGGGTGGTTCGATTGTCTACACCGCTACGCTGACCAACCCGGCCGGCACCCCGGTGACTGTGACCCTGAGCAATGGCTCGGTGATCACCATCGAAGCGGGCAAGACCACGGGGTCCGTGACCGTTGCGGCCCCGGCCGATGACGTCTACAAGGACGCCGGCAAAGTCGAAGTCACGATCAAGGACGCCACGGGCGGCAACTTCGAAAACCTGGTGCCAAGCACGACGCCAGCCGTGACCGAGGTGACTGACACCATCGACACTTCGACCGTGAAGCTGACGGCCGACACCACTGTCGCTGAAGGCGGCACCGTCACTTACACCGCCACGGTTGGCGCGCCGGTCACGGGTTCGCCTGTCGTGGTCACTCTGGCTAACGGCCAGAGCATCACCATTGAAGTCGGCAAAACCACCGGCACCGTGACCACCACCGCGCCGAATGACGCATTGAACGGTCAGGCGTCGCTGGGCAACTCGATCACCAACGTTTCCGGCGGCAACTTCGAAAACCTGGTGGCCGACAAGACCCCGGTGTCGACCACGGTCACTGACACCGTCGACACCACTGATCTGTCGCTCAGCGCTACCAATTCGGTCGCCGAGGGCGGTTCGATCATCTACACCGCGACCCTGAGCAATCCCGCCGGTACGCCGGTGACCGTGACCCTGAGCAACGGTTCGGTGATCACCATTGAAGCGGGCAAGACCACTGGCACCGTCACCGTTGCGGCGCCTGCCGATGACGTCTACAAAGACGCCGGCAAAGTCGAAGTCACCATCAAGGACGCTACCGGCGGCAACTTCGAGAACCTGGTGCCGAGCACTGTTCCGGCCGTGACTGAAGTCACCGACACCATCGACACCTCGACGGTCAAACTGACCGCCACCGAATCTGCGGCTGAAGGTGGCACCGTCACCTACACCGCCACTGTCGGCGCGCCAGTCACCGGTTCGCCGGTCGTCGTGACCCTGGCGAACGGCCAGAACATCACCATCGAAATCGGCAAAACCACCGGCACCGTCACCACCACCGCACCGAACGACGCGCTGAACGGCCATACGCCGCTGACCAACGCGATCACCGACGTGAGCGGCGGCAATTACGAGAACCTCGTTGCCGACAAAACCCCGGTTTCGACCACCGTCACTGACACCGTCGACACCACCAACCTGTCGCTGACCGCGACCGGCACCGTGGCGGAAGGCGGCTCGATCGTTTACACCGCAACCCTGACCAACCCGGCCGGCACCCCGGTGACTGTAACCCTGAGCAATGGCTCGGTGATCACCATCGAAGCGGGCAAGACCACCGGCACCGTCACCGTCGCTGCACCGGCCGATGACGTCTACAAAGACGCCGGCAAAGTCGAAGTCACCATCAAGGACGCCACCGGCGGCAACTTCGAGAACCTGGTTCCGAGCACCACGCCAGCCGTCACCGACGTCACTGACACCATCGACACTTCGACGGTCAAACTGACCGCCACCGAGTCTGCAGCTGAAGGCGGCACCATCACCTACACCGCCACGGTCGGTGCGCCAGTCACTGGCTCGCCAGTTGTGGTGACCCTGGCCAACGGTCAGAACATCACCATCGAAGTGGGTAAAACCACCGGCACCGTGACCACCACCGCACCGAATGATGCGCTGACTGGCCATGCACCGCTGACCAACGCGATCACCGACGTTTCCGGCGGCAATTACGAAAACCTCGTGGCCGACAAAACTCCGGTCAGCACCACCGTGACCGATACCGTCGACACCACCAATCTGTCGCTGACCGCGACCGGCGCGGTGGACGAAGGCGGCCAGATCACTTACACCGCGACCCTGACCAACGCTGCTGGCTCGCCGGTCACCGTGACCCTGTCGAACGGTGCCGTGATCACCATCGACGCTGGCAAAACCACCGGCACCGTGACCGTCGACGCACCGAAAGACGACGTCTACAAAGACGCCGGCACCGTAGAAGCGACCATCAAGGGCGCGACCGGTGGCGACTTCGAAAACCTCGTCACCAGCACTGCCCCGGCCGTCACCACCGTCAACGACACCATCGACACCTCCACCGTGTCGCTGACTGCCACGGCGAACGTCGCCGAAGGCGAAACCGTGGTCTACACCGCGACCGTGACCGCGCCAGTGACTGGCTCACCGGTTGTCGTGACCCTGTCCAACGGCCAGACCATCACCATCGCTGTCGGTGAAACCACCGGCTCGGTGAACTTCGTTGCACCGAACAGCCCATTGGCCGGCGGCAGCTCGCTGAGCGTCACCATCGACGGCGCCACCGGCGGCAACTACGAAAAACTCGCGGTCGACGGCAAGTCCGCCGACACCGTGGTTTCGGACACTACCGACACCACCAACCTGAACCTGACCGCAACCGATTCGGTGGCTGAAGGCGGTTCGATCGTTTACACCGCGACGCTGACCAACCCGGCCGGCACGCCGGTAACCGTGACCCTGAGCAACGGCTCGGTAATCACCATCGAGGCTGGCAAAACTACCGGCACCGTGACCGTTGCTGCGCCGGCCGATGACGTCTACAAAGACGCCGGCAAAGTCGAAGTGACGATCAAGGATGCAACGGGCGGCAACTTCGAGAACCTGGTGCCGAGCACCGTGCCGGCCGTGACCAACGTCACCGACACCATCGACACCACCACCGTCAAACTCACCGCGACCGAATCGGCGGCCGAGGGTGGCAGCGTGACTTACACCGCAACCGTCGGCGCGCCAGTGACCGGTTCGCCTGTGGTCGTGACCCTGGCTAACGGTCAGACCATCACCATTGGTGTTGGCCAGACCACCGGCACCGCGACCACCATCGCGCCGAACGATGCATTGACCGGCCACGCGCCGATCACCAATGCGATCACCGAGGTAAGCGGCGGCAACTTCGAAAATCTGGTGGCGGACAAGACGCCGGTTTCGACCAATGTCACCGACACCGTCGACACCACTGACCTGTCGCTGACTGCGACCGGCACTGTTGCGGAAGGTGGTTCGATCATCTACACCGCGACGCTGACCAACGCGGCTGGCTCGCCAGTCACCGTGACGCTGTCTAATGGCGCGGTAATCACCATCGAAGCCGGTAAAACCACTGGCACTGTGACCGTTCCAGCTCCGGCCGATGACGTCTACAAAGACGCGGGCAAAGTCGAAGCGACGATCTCCACCGCTACCGGTGGCAACTTCGAGAACCTGGTGCCGAGCACGGTTCCAGCCGTCACCGAAGTGACTGACACCATCGACACCTCGACCGTCAAACTGACGGCTGATACTTCCGTGGCTGAAGGCGGCACCGTCACTTACACCGCCACTGTGGGCGCTCCAGTGACCGGCTCGCCAGTCGTGGTGACCTTGGCCAACGGTCAGAACATCACCATCGAAGTCGGCAAAACCACCGGCACCGTGACCTTCACCGCACCGAACGATGCGCTGACCGGTCAGGCGCCACTGACCAACTCGATCACCGGCGTTACCGGCGGCAATTACGAAAACCTCGTGGCCGACAAGACACCGGTTTCGACCAACGTCACCGATACTGTCGACACCACCAACCTGTCGCTTAGCGCGACCGGTTCTGTGGCCGAAGGTGGTTCGATCATCTACACCGCGACATTGACCAACGCAGCTGGCTCGCCAGTCACCGTGACCCTGTCGAACGGCGCGGTGATTACCATCGAGGCCGGTAAAACCACTGGCACCGTAACCGTTCCAGCGCCAGCCGATGACGTCTACAAAGACGCCGGCAAAGTCGAAGCGACGATTTCCACCGCCACCGGCGGCAACTTCGAAAACCTGGTGCCGAGCACTGTTCCGGCCGTGACCGAAGTGACTGACACCATCGACACCTCGACCGTCAAACTGACGGCCGATACCTCCGTGGCTGAAGGCGGCACCGTCACTTACACCGCCACTGTTGGCGCTCCAGTGACCGGTTCGCCGGTCACCGTGACCCTGGCCAACGGCCAGAACATCACCATCGAAGTCGGCAAAACCACCGGCACCGTGACCTTCACCGCACCGAACGATGCCCTGACCGGCCACGCGCCGCTGACCAACTCGATTACCGGTGTTACCGGCGGCAATTACGAGAACTTGGTGGCTGACAAGTCTCCGGTTTCGACTAACGTCACCGATACCGTCGACACCACCAACCTGTCGCTGAGCGCGACTGGCTCGGTCGCTGAAGGGGGCTCGATCGTCTACACCGCGACGCTGACCAACGCGGCTGGCTCACCAGTCACCGTGACCCTGTCCAACGGCGCCGTGATCACCATCGAGGCGGGTAAAACCACTGGCACCGTGTCCGTTCCTGCTCCGGCTGATGACGTCTACAAAGACGCCGGCAAAGTCGAAGCGACGATTTCCACCGCCACCGGCGGCAACTTCGAAAACCTGGTGCCGAGCACTGTTCCGGCCGTGACCGAAGTGACTGACACCATCGACACCTCGACCGTCAAACTGACGGCTGATACGTCGGTCGCTGAAGGCGGCACCGTCACTTACACCGCCACTGTCGGCGCTCCAGTGACCGGCTCGCCTGTCGTGGTGACCTTGGCCAACGGCCAGAACATCTCCATCGAAGTCGGCAAAACCACCGGTACCGTGACCACCACGGCACCTAACGATGCACTGACCGGTCAGGCACCACTGACCAACTCGATCACCGGTGTAACCGGCGGCAATTACGAGAATCTCGTAGCCGACAAGACACCGGTTTCGACCACGGTCACCGATACCGTCGACACCACCAATCTGTCGCTCAGTGCGACCGGCTCTGTGGCCGAAGGCGGTTCGATTGTTTACACCGCCACGCTGACCAACGCCGCAGGCTCGCCAGTGACCGTGACGCTGTCCAACGGCGCCGTGATCACCATCGAGGCGGGTAAAACCACTGGCACCGTCACCGTCGCTGCACCGGCGGATGACGTATACAAAGATGCAGGCAAAGTCGAAGCAACCATTTCGACCGCGACCGGCGGCAACTTCGAGAATTTGGTACCGAGCACCGTGCCGGCCGTGACCAATGTCACCGACACCATCGACACTACCACCGTCAAACTCACTGCGACCGAGTCGGCAACTGAGGGTGGCACGGTCACCTACACCGCCACTGTTGGTGCAGCCGTCACCGGCTCGCCTGTCGTCGTGACGCTGGCCAACGGTCAGACCATCACCATCGGTGTCGGCCAGACCACAGGCACCGCAACCACCGCAGCGCCAAACGATGCATTGACCGGTCATGCGCCACTGACCAACGCGATCACCAACGTGACCGGCGGCAACTACGAAAACCTCGTGGCTGACAAAACCCCGGTCAGCACCAACGTGACCGACACTGTCGACACCACCAACCTGTCGCTCAGTGCGACCGGTTCTGTGGCTGAGGGCGGTTCGATTGTTTACACCGCCACGCTGACCAACGCCGCTGGTTCGCCAGTCACCGTGACGCTGAGCAACGGCGCCGTGATCACTATCGACGCGGGTAAAACCACTGGCACCGTGACCGTTCCAGCACCAGCCGACGACGTTTACAAAGACGCCGGCACCGTGCAGGCCACAATCAGCAACGCCACCGGTGGCAACTTCGAAAATCTGGTGCCGAGCACGACGCCAGCCGTGACTAGCGTCACCGACACCATCGACACCACCACCGTCAAACTGACGGCCACCGAGTCGGCGGCTGAAGGCGGCAATGTTGTCTACACCGCGACTGTCGGCGCACCGGTAACTGGCTCGCCAGTTGTCGTGAATTTGGCCAATGGTCAAACCATCACCATCGGTGTCGGCCAGACCACAGGCACCGCAACCACCGCAGCGCCAAACGATGCATTGACCGGTCATGCGCCACTGACCAACGCGATCACCAACGTGACCGGCGGCAACTACGAAAACCTCGTGGCCGACAAGACGCCAGTCAGCACCAACGTGACCGACACCGTCGACACCACCAACCTGTCGCTGAGCGCGACCGGCTCTGTGGCTGAAGGTGGCTCGATCGTCTATACGGCGACATTGACCAATGCCGCTGGCTCGCCAGTGACCGTCACCCTGTCGAACGGCGCCGTGATTACCATCGACGCCGGCAAAACCACCGGCACCGTGACCGTTCCAGCGCCAGCCGACGACGTCTACAAAGACGCCGGCACCGTGCAGGCGACGATCAGCACCGCCATCGGTGGCAACTTCGAGAATCTGGTGCCGAGCACGACTCCGGCTATCACCAGCGTTACCGATACCATCGACACCACCACCGTGAAGCTGACTGCCACCGCCACTGCCGCTGAAGGCGGCAATGTCGTCTACACCGCAACTGTCGGCGCGCCAGTGACGGGCTCGCCAGTCGTGGTCACCCTGTCGAACGGTCAGACCATCACCATTGGCGTCGGCCAGACCACCGGCACCGCAACCACCGCAGCGCCAAACGATGCATTGACCGGTCATGCGCCACTGACCAACGCGATCACCAACGTGACCGGCGGCAACTACGAAAACCTCGTGGCCGACAAGACGCCAGTCAGCACTACCGTGACCGACACTGTCGACACCACCAACCTGTCGCTCAGTGCGACCGGTTCTGTGGCTGAAGGCGGTTCGATTGTTTACACCGCCACGCTGACCAACGCCGCTGGTTCGCCAGTGACCGTAACCTTGTCAAACGGCGCCGTGATCACCATCGACGCCGGTAAAACCACTGGTACCGTAACCGTTCCAGCGCCAGCCGATGACGTCTACAAAGACGCGGGTACCGTGCAGGCGACCATCAGCACCGCCACCGGTGGCAACTTCGAAAACCTCGTGCCGAGCACGACTCCGGCCGTGACCAGCGTCACCGACACGATCGACACCACCACCGTAAAACTCACTGCAACCACAACTGCAGCCGAGGGCGGCAACGTTGTCTACACCGCTACTGTCGGCGCGCCAGTCACCGGTTCGCCGGTTGTTGTGACCCTGGCCAACGGTCAGACCATCACTATTGGCGTCGGCCAGACCACCGGCACCGCGACCACCACCGCACCGAACGATGCGTTGACCGGTCATGCGCCGCTGACCAACTCGATCACCAACGTCACTGGCGGTAACTACGAGAACCTCGTGGCTGACAAAACACCGGTCAGCACGAACGTGACCGACACTGTCGACACCACCAATCTGTCGCTGAGCGCTACCAATTCGGTCGCTGAAGGCGGTTCGATTGTTTACACCGCGACCCTGACCAATGCCGCTGGCTCGCCAGTGACCGTGACGCTGAGCAACGGCGCCGTGATCACCATCGACGCCGGTAAAACCACCGGCACCGTGACGGTCCCGGCCCCGGCTGACGATGTCTACAAAGACGCCGGTACCGTGCAGGCGACGATCAGCACCGCCACCGGTGGCAACTTCGAAAACCTGGTGCCGAGCACGACGCCGGCAATTACCAGCGTCACCGATACCATCGACACCACTACCGTAAAGCTGACGGCAACGGCTACTGCGGCAGAGGGCGGCAACGTCGTCTACACCGCGACCGTCGGTGCTCCAGTGACTGGATCGCCAGTTGTGGTAACCCTGTCGAACGGTCAAACCATCACCATCGGCGTCGGCCAGACCACGGGCACCGCGACCACCACGGCGCCAAACGACGCACTGACTGGTCATGCACCGCTGACCAACTCGATAACCAACGTCACTGGCGGCAACTACGAGAACCTGGTCGCCGACAAAACCCCGGTCAGCACCACCGTCACCGACACCGTCGACACCACCAATCTGACGCTATCCGCGACCGGCACCGTGGCCGAAGGTGGTCAGATCACCTACACCGCGACCCTGACCAACGCTGCCGGTTCGCCAGTCACCGTAACCCTGAGCAACGGCTCGGTGATCACCATCGACGCGGGCAAAACCAGCGGCACCGTGACCGTCCCGGCGCCAGCCGATGACGTCTACAAAGACGCCGGCAATGTCCAGGCAACGATCAAAACCGCCACCGGTGGCAGCTTCGAAAACCTGGTCACCAGCACGGCTCCGGCCGTGACCAGCGTCACCGACACCATCGACACCACCACCGTGAAGCTGACGGCCACCGGCTCTGCGGCTGAGGGCGGCAACGTCGTCTACACCGCGACCGTCGGTGCTCCAGTGACTGGCTCGCCGGTTGTGGTAACCCTGTCGAACGGTCAGACCATCACCATCGGTGTTGGCCAGACCACCGGCACCGCGACCACCACTGCACCTAACGACGCTTTGACAGGCCACGCACCGCTGACCAACTCGATCACCAATGTCACTGGCGGCAACTACGAGAACCTTGTCGCCGACAAGACTCCGGTTTCGACTACCGTCACCGACACCGTCGACACCACCAACCTGTCGCTGTCCGCGACCGGCACTGTGGCCGAAGGTGGCCAGATCACTTACACCGCAACGCTGACCAACGCCGCTGGCTCGCCAGTCACCGTGACCCTGAGCAATGGCTCGGTGATCACCATCGACGCGGGTAAAACCACTGGCACCGTGACCGTTCCAGCACCGGCCGACGATGTCTACAAAGACGCCGGCACCGTGCAGGCAAGCATCACCGGCACCAGCGGCGGCGGCTTCGAAAATCTGGTGACCAGCAACACGCCAGCCGTGACCAGCGTCACCGACACTATCGACACCACCACCGTCAGCATCACCGGCAGCAGCTCGGTGACCGAAGGCCAGGCTGCCAGCTACACCGTCAGCCTGAACCACACGGCGCAAACCGAAGTGACCCTGAAAATCGTCTACAGCGGCACCGCCGCCGACGGTTCCGACTTCACCGGTGTGTACACCGTGAAGATCCCGGCAGGTGCGAGCAGCGCGCAGTTCAACGTCGCCACCATCGATGACAAGATCACCGAAGGCACCGAGAACTTCGTGGTCAAGATCGATTCCGCCACCGGCGGCAACTTCGAGAACCTCGCGGTCAGCAGCACCAATGGCAGCGTCAGCACCTCGATCATCGACAACGACGCACCGCCGGTCATCGACCTGGATGGCAACAACTCCAGCGGTGCCACCGGTGCCGACTACAAGGTGACCTTCACCGAAAACACCCCGGGCGCGGGCGTATCGATTGCCGACACCGACATCAGCATCACTGACCCGGACAGCACCCTGCTCACCGGTGCCACTGTGGTTCTGACCAACCGTCAGGACGGCGATGCGCTGAACCTGGGCAACAGCGTCAACGGCATTACCATCAATGCCAACAGCACCAACGGCACCGTGACCCTGACACTGTCGGGCAACGCGACGCTGGCTGATTACATGCAGGCCATCAAGAACATCAGCTTCACTAACAGCAGTGAGAATCCGAGCACCGTACCGCGGATCATCACCGTGACCGTGACCGATGGCGGCAACTACTCCAACACCGCAACCACCACGGTCAACGTGGTGGCGGTCAACGACGCACCGGTCGCTGCACCGAGCAATGTCACCGGCACCGAAGACACCCCGCTGGTACTCGGCTGGTCGACTTTCGGTGTGACCGACGTCGACAGCCCGGCCAGCAGCCTCGGCATCAAAATCACCCAGCTGCCGGGTGAAGGTAAACTGCAGTATCTGGACGGTTCGACCTGGAAAGACGTTGCCAACAACCAGACCTTCAGCAAGGCTGATATCGACGCGGGCAAGCTGCGCTTCCTGCCGGATGCCAACGAGTCGGGCGTCAACGGTTACGGCGGCAGCGGCCTGGGCAACAATCAGGCGGACTACGCGCAGATCAAGTTCCAGCCAACCGACGGCCAACTGCTGGGCAACACCGGCACCGTGAAGATCGACATTACGCCGGTGGCGGATGCGCCGACCGTGAGCGTGGCCGACAACAGCGTGAAGTCCACCGGCCTGATCAAGGAAGTCTGGACTGGTCTCTCGGGTCTGGGCACCAACGGCAATGGCGCGGATTCGACCACGTTGAAAAACGTCATCGACGGCGCCGGGAAACCGAACTCCAGTGGCTCGGTCACCAATGTGCAGTCCGACGGTAGCGTTGCGGCGGGCACGGCATCGAAGACGTCAGGCCTGATTTATCTGGAAGCCGGCAAGACCTACACCTTCAGCGGTATTGCCGATGACAGTTTGTTGATCACGATCGGCGGCAAGAGTGTGGCTTCGGGTACCTGGGGCGCGGGCGGCGCCATCAATGGCTCGTTCACCCCGACCACCAGCGGCTACTACACCCTGGACATCTACCACCACAACCAGAGCGGCCCAGGCAGCTACGACGTCAACCTGTCGGTCAACGGCAGCACGCCAATCGACCTGAGCAGCGCCGGCGTGCCGATCTACACCGGCGTGCAGGATCTGATCAATTCGGGCGTGACCGTCTCCGATCTGCACGGCAGCAACGGCGAAGGCTATTACGACGGCTACAAACTCAACACCGGCGCCGAAGGCACCACGGTGAAACTCTCGGCGATCACCACCGCCCTGACCGACACCGACGGCTCGGAAACCCTGAGCGTGAAGATCAGCGGCGCACCGGTCGGCTCGGTGCTCAGCGATGGCGCGGGTCATACCTTCACCGTCACCGCCAGCAGCGGCGACGCCAACGTCACCGGCTGGAACCTCGGCAGCCTGACCGTGACCCCGCCGCCGTACTACAACGGCCAGTTCAACCTGACCGTGACCTCGACCTCCACCGAGATGGTCGGCGGCTCGGCCAGCAGCACCGCGACCATTCCGGTCAGCGTGGTGCCGGCGGTCTACAACGCCATTGTCGCCACCTCGGCCGACGATACCGTCACCGGCACCGATGGCAACGACATCATCGTCGCCGACATCGGTGGCCTGACCGTGGTGCCGGGTACCAACTACAACATCGCGTTCATGGTCGACAGCTCCGGCAGCATGAGCAGTTCGTCGCTCAACGCCGCCAAAGACTCGCTGACCTCGGTGTTCAACAGCCTCAAGCAGAGCCTGGGCGGCAGCAATTCGGGCACGGTGAACATTTTCCTAGTCGACTTCGATACCCAGGTCAACAAGTCGGTGTCGGTGAACCTCAACGACCCGAACGCGCTGACCCAGCTCAAAGCGGTACTGGACTCGATGGCCTCCGGCGGCGGCACCAACTACGAGGATGTGTTCAAGACCACGGCCAACTGGTTCCAGAGCGCTGACGCTGTGGCCAACACCGGCGCGAAGAACCTTACGTACTTCATCACCGACGGCCAGCCGACCTATTACCAGAGCGGCGAGCAGACCAACCCGACGCTGTACGGCAACGTGAAGCTCGACGATGTGGTGAAAACCAGCAACTACAAGCCGGGCGACACCTTCAGCACTTATATCGACAATACCCATGCGTTGACGATCAACAGCGCCGGCACAGTGACCCTGCAAACCTACAATTCGTGGTGGGGCTGGAGCGGCACTAATCTGGGCACCATCCACGCGCAGGGCGACGGCACCTATGAGTTGTCGAGTCTGGCGGGTACCGGCAACAGCACCAACTCGGCAACGACCAGTAACTCGACCAGTGGTTTTGCCTTGCTCAGCGGTCTGTCGAACGTCGAGGCTATCGGACTGAACAACGATGTCAGCCTCAACGATCTGAAGCCTTACGACTCGGACAAAACGCCGCAGACCAACATCGATCCGAAGGACCTGGCCAACTCGATCATCGGCCACACCGAAGCGACGATGCCAGGCAACGACACCGTCAGCGGTGGCGACGGCAACGACATCCTGTTCGGCGATCTGGTGAGCTTCAACGGCATTGCCGGCGAGGGTTATCAGGCGATGCAGGCGTTCGTGGCCAAGGAAACCGGGGTCGATGTCAGCAAAGTCACCACCAGCAACGTGCACCAGTACATCACCGAGCACTATCAGGCGTTCGATGTCTCCGGCGCGCATGACGGCAATGACACGCTGTTGGGTGGCGCGGGCAATGACATCCTCTTCGGTTCGGGCGGTAATGATTGGCTTGATGGCGGCAAAGGCAATGACATCCTGCTCGGCGGCACCGGCAACGACACGCTGATCGGCGGTCAGGGCAACGACATCCTTATCGGTGGTTCGGGTGCCGACACCTTCGTCTGGAAAGCGGGCGACACCGGCAACGACGTGATCAAGGACTTCAAGGCCGCCGACGGTGACCGTATCGATCTGCGCGATCTGTTGCAGGGCGAGACCGGCAGCACCATCGACAACTTCCTGAAGATCACCACGGTCGACGGCACGTCGTCGCTGCAAGTCAGCTCGGCGGGCAAGTTCAACTCCGGCGATGCTGCTGCGGCAACCCCGGACGTGACGATCAAACTGGAAGGCAACAACTGGTCGAGCGCCAACATTCACAACCTGATTGCCGGCAGTGACCCGACCATCAAGGTCGACCACAACAACAGCTGATACATGAACAAAACGGCCGCCCTTCTGGGGCGGCCGTCACGTTTGCGCCTACCGCGACGGTGACGATTACGTCGCCGCACCGCATACTCGCGCGCAGTTGGCTATGCTGCTGACAGCATGACGCTGGTTCATTTCCGAGGGATGCTCAATGTTTTACGTGCAACGCGATGCGCAAGGTCTGTTGATTCGCGTGGAAGCCGCGGCCTACGCCGAGGCCACGGAAACCCTGCCGGCCGACAGCCATGAAATCCAGGCCTGGTTCGCCAACGAAGTGGTGGAAACCAGCCTCAAACAGCTCAAGCAGAGTGACTTCGAAATGATTCGGGTCCTCGACGACCTGATTCAGGTGCTGACCCAGAAAGGCGTAATCCGCGTCACCGACCTGCCACCGGCGGCCCAGGCCAAGTTGATGGACCGGACACAGGCGCGGGAAGCGTTAGGTGGGTTGAGCCAGTTGATCGATGAGGATGAGGGCGGGTTGATCTGATCCCCCGTAATCAAAAGCCTACCCTCACCCCAGCCCTCTCCCCGAGGGAGAGGGGGCCGACCGAGGTGTCTGGCGCCATACATCGATCTGAAAAACCGGGTCGATTATGGATTCAGCGCAAATCGCTCACGTCGGCGTATTTCCCGAATATCCCCCAATCAGTCCCCTCTCCCTCCGGGAGAGGGCTAGGGTGAGGGTTGCTTTTGCAATGACTCACCGCCAAGGCTTCGGTTCACCCAACAACTGCCCCTGAATCCCATACAAGCCCTCTCCCCGACGGAGAGCAGCCGACCGAGGTGTCTGGCGTTATACATCGACCTGAGAAATCGAGTCGATTATGAATTCAGCGGACATCTTTCACGTCGGCGTATTACATCAATATCCCACGGTCAGTCCCCTCTCCCTCCGGGAGAGGGCTAGGGTGAGGGTTGCTTTTGCAATGACTCACCGCCAAGGCTTCGGTTCACCCAACAACTGCCCCTGAATCCCATACAAGCCCTCTCCCCGACGGAGAGCAGCCGACCGAGGTGTCTGGCGTTATACATCGACCTGAGAAATCGAGTCGATTACGGATTCAGCGGACATCTTTCACGTCGGCGTATCTCCCGAATATCCCCCAATCAGCCCCCTCTCCCTGACCGAGAGGTGCCGATCGAGGTGTCTGGCGCCATACATCGACCTGAAAAACCGGGTCGATTATGGATTCAGCGCAAATCGCTCACGTCGGCGTATTTCCCGAATATCCCCCAATCAGTCCCCTCTCCCTCCGGGAGAGGGCTAGGGTGAGGGTTGCTTTTGCAATGACTCACTGCCAAGGCTTCGGCTCACCCAACAACTGCCCTTGAACCCCGTACAAGCCCATCTCACGAATCACCGCCAACTCCCCTTCCGTCTCGACCCGCTCGGCAATCAGCGGCAGATCAATGCTGTGCGCCGCACGCTGGATCGCCTCGATGAACAGACGCTTGTCGCTCTCCTGATCAATCGCACGAATGTAGCTGCCATCGATCTTCAAGTACGCCAGCCCCAGCCGCGCCAGGTTGCCGATCATGCTGAAGCGACCACCAAAGCGCTGCAGGCTCAATGAGAAACCCAGTTCGCGCAGGCGCCGGGTCAACTGTTCCAGCACCGCCTGCTCCGGTAATTGCTCCTCACCGATTTCCAGGGTCAGGCGCTCGCCGAGGTTGGAATGCGCACGCAGAATCTCGAAGACTTTGTTCAGCGCCTGCGGATCAGCCAGGGTCGCCGAGGACAGGTTCAGCGCCAGCGAATCCTCATGCGCCTTCATCTGTTCCAGCACGCGTTCGAGCATCAGCCGATCCAGCCGCGCGGTCCAGCCGAAGCGCTCCAGCCACGGCAAGAAGCGCCCGGCCGGGATGGTCTGGCCCTGATCATCGAGCAAGCGCGAAAGAACTTTGTAATGCAGCACCAGTTGCGTGTCGGCGGCAGCCACCACCGGTTGGAAATACAGCTCGAAACGCTGCTGACTCAAGGCCTGATCGAGCAAGCGGTGCCAAGCGTGGTGATCGTCGCCGACATCCGCCGTCAGGCTCTGATCGATGCAGGCCCAGTTCTGCTCGCCCTGCCCTTCGGCTTGCGCCAGCGCCTGATCGCCAAGCGTCAGTACTTGTTGCGGCGAATCGCCGTGAGTGAATGGCGCCAGGCCGATCGACGCCACGGCCGCGACGTCGGTCGCGCCGGTAGCGTGCAGACTGCTCAAGGCATTGTCGAGGTTCTGCGCCAGTTGCAGCGCTTCTTCACGAACCAGCCCCGGCGCCAGCACGGCGAATTCACCGCCACGAATACGGGTGACAAGGTTCTGGGTTTCCGGGTACTTCGCGCATTCGCGGGACAATTGTTCGCCAACTGCTTTCAGCAGTTCATCGGTGCGCTGGCCACCGAGACGCTGGTTGAGCCCAGCGAGATCCTTGACCCGCAACAGCAGCAGATAACCGGAGCTGGCCTGCTCCGGGTTGCTCACCCGATTATTCAACTGCATCTCGAAATAACGGCGGTTGGCCAGCCCGGTGAGGTTGTCCTGATAGGACTCGGCGCGCAGTTTTTCACTGCGCTCGGCCTGCTCCTGAAACAGTGCCTTGAGCTTCTCGACCATCTGGTTCATCGCCTGCACCACGCGACGCAACTCAGGCGTGCGCGGCAGATCCGGCAGGCTGAGGAATTCGCGGCGGGCGATGGCGTGCGATTGCTTGACCATGTAATCCAGTGGCTTCAACTGCCGACGCAGCAGCAGTGCCCCGAGCACCGCACTCACTGCGCCGCAGATCAGCAGCCAGCCGAGGCTGCCCAACGCGCTCTGCCACAGTTTGGCCACGGCGAACATCGGATGGCTGACCACCTCGACCCGCGCGGCCTGTTCCCAGCCACGGCTGACCAGTGCATCGCCACCAGCCGGTTCCAGACCGATCAGTTTGACGAACCAGTCCGGCACATTGCTGACGGCCGGAATGCCGCTGCGCTCGACAATCGTCTGATCAGTCTTCAGATCGACCACACGAATGCTCGCGTAATAACCACTGTCGAAAATCGAGCTGACCAGCAACTCGACCATCGCCGGGTCGTCGATATTCGGCGTCAGCGACAAAGCCAGCGCCGTCGCGGCGTCCTGCGCGTGGGAGCGCAACTGGTTGACGTACTGGGTGCGCGAGCTTTCCAGACTGACCATGAAGCTGCCGGTGAAGGCGACCACCAGGAACAGACAGATAGCGATCAACAGCTGTTTGAACAAAGACATCTGAGCGCGTGCTCCTAGTTAGTCGTCTCGACCGGGAAACCTTCGGCCTGCATTTTCTTCAACACATCCTGCCAGCGTGACAGGCGTTTGGTATCACCGACCTTTTTGTTGCCCTTGGCGCCCGGCAGGTACAACCCTTCCGCATTGAAAGAGTAGACCGGCAGCAAATCGGTTCGCTGCGACGCCGGCTGGATCGGATCGATCAGGCTGTCGAGCACCAGCGGCATGGCATCGGGGGTGGCATAGTAAGTCAGGACCATGTGCGCGCGGTTCTGGCGCAACGCTTTGACATAGGTGATGCGCAGCTTGTCACTGGAAACCCCGAGGTGGCGCAGGCTGAAATACTTGGCGATCGCATAGTCTTCGCAGTCGCCGGCGCCTTTCCATAAGGCTTCGATCGGCGTTTCCCAATAGTCGACCTCGTGCCACAGATCGATGTCCTCGACGTAGCGCACCTGTTTATTGAAAAACAGGTTCACCACTTTGAGCTTTTCCATCTCGCTGACCTGTTTCTGCGTGGCCAACAGATTTTGCCAGGCATCAATGCGCTGCTGCCCGGCACCCAACGGTCCGTAGAGCGCCGTGGCTTTGCGGCTGATCGTGGAAAAATCCCAATCGGCATGCAGACCGCCCAGCATCATGCCGGCCAGCAACAGTGCGCAGCCTAGCCAGCGCAACGTCCGGGGGATCGCGAAACGTACCGCCACAGCAGGTTTCCAGGAGGCAGGATAGAAAGCGTTTGATGGTGAAGCTTAGCCCGGCAAAAAACAATGGCACCATGAGATCATCGACGACGCGCTAAACTTCAGTTGGCGCCCGATGTTTTACAAGGTTTGACAACCTGTAGAGCAATCACTAGTGTCATTTGGATCCAAATCAGGCCGACATACAGGGTGCGTAGTCGTGACACAGAAGCCCAAACCGCTGCACAGCATTAAAGTCGATGGACCGATTCCTGCGCATCTGGCCCGGTCGGTGATCGAGGAAACCCTGCGTTCGGCAATCCTCGATGGTCGTCTGCCCTGCGGCACGGCGCTGCGCCAGCAGGATCTGGCCGATTTGTTCGGCGTCAGCCGCATGCCGGTGCGCGAAGCGTTGCGCCAGCTCGAAGCCCAGGAACTGCTGAGCGTTACTACGCATAAAGGTGCAGTGGTCGCGCCATTGATTCAGGGCGATGCCACCGAAACCTACGAGCTGCGCATCCTCCTCGAATCCGAAGCCATGCGCCAGTCGATTCCGTTGCTGACCGCTGCCGATCACACGCGCGCGGCCGGTTACATCGAAGAGCTGGAGGCGCAACACGATTACACGGAAATCGGCCGGCTCAACCGTTTGTTCCACATGGCCCTGTACAGCAAGGCGCCCAACCAACGTTTACTGCGACTGGTCGAAGACGGGCTTAACGAAGAGGAGCGTTTTCTGCGCTTCAACCTTGAGGCCATGGGCCTGGGCAAATTGTCCCAGGACGATCACCGGGCGATGCTGCAAGCCGTACAGGAGCGCGACATTGAACTGTCGATCAAACTCCTCGAGCAGCACCTTAATCGGGGCGTCGAGGTGATTACCCGCTATCTCGCTACCCCTGCCGCGCAAAGCCGCAAAGCCGCGCGCTGAGCGCGCACCCTCCGCGAATCACTCTCTTACAAATCCCCAAGCGATCTGCCAGCCCTCGGGTGGGCGGATCCGCCTGCCCGCTCTAACCTCCCTGCGCCGTTCAGGCCGAAATTTGCACCTCGCGGTTGATGAATCGGTAATAGCCGTGGCGCTCATTTACCCGCACTCTTGAACGGCCAACCCCATAAAGAACGGGCGACGCGCCGCCCTGACGGCGCAGTCCCCGCACCAGGAACCTACGGAAGGAGCCTTGCCACGGGAAAAAGGAAGTCATGGCGCGGGGTCACGGCCAACTTCCGCCCTTTTAAATCATTCAACTCTTATTACTGGAAAGTTGCTTCGAGTGAGGCATTCACTCTTATCGATCAATTTTGGCCGTTATTCGCCGAAAGGAGCAACTACGCCCAAATAAAACTTCAGCCAAAAGTTTTATCGGTTCTACTCAACTTCAAAAAACAGCAAACTTAAAATAATTAAGAATGTACTTGTTAAATACTTTGTCGGTGTATTAGCTTTTCCTCGCCAAGTTTGAACTTTGTTCTTCGCTTCGGCACCCGCCCAACGCCAGCAGCAAGCAGGCAGCGCCTTATGGGCAGACATGACGCCATGTCACAGGTAGATCGATCCGCACTTACCTATCAGGAAGGAAGGCTGTCGTCCGCTGACAGAAAACAAGTAAGTTGTTGTTTCACAGATTGCGCAGTTAGCCGAGCAGTTCCATTTCACATCAACGATAAAGGACATCATGATGCCCAATAAGAACCAACTCGCCCTGAAGAAAGCCGAACTTAGTATTCACCCGATCTTTTCCGAGATCACTTCGTTATCGGTCTTGCGGCGTTTCATGGAAACCCACGTGTTTGCCGTGTGGGATTTCATGTCGCTGACCAAACGCCTGCAGCAGGAACTGACCTGCACGCGTTTGCCCTGGCTACCGCCGCGTGACCCTCACGCCGCCCGGTTGATCAACGAGATCGTTCTGGGTGAAGAATCGGATGATCGCCTGAACGAAGGTCATTACAGCCATTTCGAGTTGTATCTGGATGCGATGCGCGAAATCGGCGCGAGTACCACGGCCGTGGAGCGCTTTGTCGCCCTGCAACAGGAAGGTGTGAGCTATGACGTCGCGCTGCAAAGCGTCGAGGTTGATCCGGCCGCCGCGCAGTTTGTCCGCGACACCTTGCGCACCGCC
Source organism: Pseudomonas sp. SCA2728.1_7 (assembly GCF_018138145.1). Lineage (NCBI taxonomy): Bacteria > Pseudomonadati > Pseudomonadota > Gammaproteobacteria > Pseudomonadales > Pseudomonadaceae > Pseudomonas > Pseudomonas sp. SCA2728.1_7. The sequence goes on from NZ_CP073104.1 coordinate 4,014,238, forward strand.
CTGCATGCCCCGGGGCACAGCGTGGCGGCGGCGTTTCTGCATGGCCGTGAGAGCGTGATCCCGACCATGTTCCAGCGCATTCTTGACGACTGGGGCATCGGCATCGAACAGGCGCCGACCTTTCGCTATTACCTGGAACGCCACATCGAGGTCGACTCCGAAGACCATGGCCCGGCGGCAGAACACCTGCTCGAACGCCTGGTCGACGGCGACCCGCAACGTGAAGCCGAGGTCTACGCCAGCGCCATCGCTGCCGTGGAAAGCCGCATCGCCTTGTGGGACGGCCTGCGCCTGAGCATGCGCGAACCGTTGGCGGAGGTGACCCAATGAACGCTGCCGACTATCAATCCTTTGCCGACGCCTGGGAGAACCGCGCCACCATCCGCACTCGCCCGCGCCGCGTGCTGGAAGACGATGAACGCCTGATCTACCCGCTCAGTCGTCAGCCACTGGTGCTCAGTGAAACCTTCCTGCGCGAGTGCCCGCAACAGCGCGATTTCGCCCTGGTGCAGACGCTGTACAAATTCATCAACGACGTAGTGATTTTCGAGACCGAGATCGTAGATAAAACCGCGCGCAGCATCGCCAAGAATCGCTTCGCCGTGGCCTTCCCGTTTGCCTGTCGTTACGACGCGATGACCGTGGTGGTCGATGAGGATTACCACGCCTTGGTGGCGATGGATTTCATGCAGCAAACGGTGGCGATGACCGGCATCGAACCGATTCAGTTGCCCGATGAAATCGAGTTGAGCCGGGCGATTCCTGCGGCGGTAGCGCTGGCACCGGAACACCTGCGCAGCGCGATGGAATTGATTTGCGTGGCCATCGCCGAAAACACCGTGACCGGCGATGTCGCGGCGTTCGCCCGCGACGACACGGTCAAGCCGTCGATCAAAGGCCTGATGGCCGATCACTTGCTCGATGAGGGTCGCCATTCGAGTTTCTGGGCGCGAATGGTGCGCATCTATTGGCACACCGCCAGCGCGGCGGATCGCGAAACCATCGCGCAGATTCTGCCGGTGTTCATCGGCCATTACCTGACCAACGACATCCAGAAATCCTTCGACCTGCGCCTGATCGACGCGCTGCCGGTCAGCGAGGCCACACGGCGCTCGCTCAGGGACGAGATGGCCGGGCTGGCGTTCCCGATCAATCGCCACCATCCGCTGGTGGGCAACATCGTCAAGTTCTTCCACAACAGCTCGCTGCTCGATACGCCGTGCGTGCAGCACGCTTTGCGCGATTACCTGGTTTGATGAGGAGGCCGACATGAAACGTCTCGACATTTTGCTGATTGGCGCCAGCCAGGCCATGACCGACCTGGCGCAGGAACTGGAACAACACGGGCACTCCTTGCGGCGCAGCGGCGTGGCGGCATCGACGGTGGATTTGATCATCGACGATGGCTTCATCGGCGCCGGCGATTTCTGCGCGATCCCACACCTGCATCTGCGTTTGGGGGTTGGCGCGCTGAGCGCGGCGGGTTTACCGACACTCGATCTGCTGTGCTTCCTCGGCTCGTCACTGATCAGTCGTGTGCCGATCGGCGATGAGCCGTCCGGCAACGGTCAGGCGCTGCGCCAGCGAGTGCTGACGCAGGTGGTGGACGAAGTGGCGCTGCTGGTCAGCCGCATCTCCCGCGATGCTGACTATCTTCAGCAGGTCGCGCCGGTGACTGCACCGGATTTCGAGCGGATGGAAAACCTGCTGTTTCTCGACAGCCTGGCGTACGTCCATCGCCTCAATGACACGGCCAATCCGGCGCTGCTGAAGCAGGCGCAGCTCCCAGTGATCGAGCGTCTGCAACAAAGCCTGATCCGTCATGCCGAACGACCGGCGCTGCACCTCGCCGAACAGTCGATCAGCTACCGCCAACTGCACGCCCACAGTCGCGCGATCCAACAGCGTTTGCAGCCCTTGCTCGAGCAACATCCGCAACCGTGGGTGGTCGGCATCTGCCTGCCGAAAAGCCCGGCGCTGTTCGCCTCGATTCTGGCGATCCTCGGCAGCGGTGCGGTGTATCTGCCGCTGGAACCGAGTCATCCGTTGCAGCGCCAGCAATACATTCTGCAAAACTCGGGCGCGTTGTTGTTGCTGCATGATGGCGAGCATCCGCTTGGCGAAACCATGGCGGGGCTGGATGTCAGTCACATCACCAGCGCAGACGCGGATCTGAGCCAACCGCTGATGTGCCGACGCCCAGAGCTCGATGCGCCGTGCATGGCGCTCTACACCTCGGGCACCACCGGGCATCCGAAGGGTGTGCTGCTCAGTCAGGCCAACCTTGCACACTTCTCGGCGTGGTACGCCGATTACGTGCAGTTGCAGGCAGAAAGTCGGGTCTTGCAGTTCTCGTCACTGAGCTTCGACTCATCACTGATCGACATCTTCCCGACCCTGCTCGAAGGCGCCGAACTGGTGGTGCCCGACGACACGCAACGGCGCGATCCGCTGCAACTGGTCGCGTTGATCCGGCGCCGGCAACTGACCCACGCCTTCCTGCCGCCAGCGCTGTTGAGCATCCTGCCGCTGGAGCAACTGGAAGGCGTGCAAGTGATGACCGGCGGCGATGTCTGCGAGCCGTTCGTCATCGAGCAGCTGACGCGTCAGGGCACGCTGCACAACCTTTACGGCCCGACCGAAGCCACGGTGCTGATCACTGCGCGTCAACTGATACCCGGCGACAGCAACCGCAGCCTCGGTGCGCCGATCGCCAACAGCCAGGTGCTGATTCTCGATGACGATTTGCAACCGGTGTCGCAGAACACCGTCGGCGAATTGTTCATCGTCGGCCCCGGCGTCTGTGTCGGCTATCTGAACAACCCACAGCATACCGCCGAGCGCTATCTGACCCTGAATCTGCCGGACGGCCAAACGTTGCGCGCCTACCGCAGCGGCGACATGGCCAAGTGGGGCGAGCACGGTATCGAGTTGTGCGGACGGCGCGACAATCAAGTGAAGATCCGCGGCTTCCGGGTCGAGCCGGAAGAAATCGAACGCTGCCTGCGCGAGAGCCAGTTGTACCGGCAAATCGCAGTGGTGATCGACAGTCAGCGGCGCATTCTCGCCTTTCTCACCCAGCCGCAATCGGACACCGCGCGCGAAGCCCTGAAGGCCCACGCCCGGCAGTTTCTGCCCGACTACATGCAACCCGTGGCGTGGACTGAACTGCCGAACATGCCTTTCGCCAGCAACGGCAAGGTCGACCGCAAAGCGCTGCTGGCACTGCCAGTGAGCGTGCAGGACAACGGGCCGAAATGCCTGCCGGCGAATGCCGACGAAGCGCTGTTGCTGGAGATCTGGGCGGAATTGCTGGAGTTGCCGAACAGCGATATTTCCACCGACGAAAGCTTCTTCAATCTCGGTGGCCACTCGATTCTGCTGTCGCGAATGTTGCTGCGGCTGCGTGAGGAGTTCGGCCGCAGCATCTCGATCAACCGCTTCATCGAACTGCCGACCATCATCAAACTCGCCACGCTGGTGCGCGGCACCGATGACAGCGCCGTGCTCAGCGCCCAGGCCATGGCCGACGCCGAGCGCGCGCTTGATATCGAGCCACTGCCGATCAGCCGCATGGGCGATGTGCATAAGGTCATCGTCACTGGCGCCAACAGTTTTGTCGGCGTGCACATCGTCGAGGCACTGCTCGGTTGGGGCGCCAGCGAAGTGGCCTGTCTGGTACGCGATGGCGGCGGGAAAACGGCGGCGCAACGCTTTGCCGAGTCACTGCGGGAAAACCGCCTGGAGCATCTGGATGTGAGTCGCGTGCGGGTTTACGCGGCCGATATTACGCGCCCGCAACTGGGCATGAACGACGAAGATTATCAGCGCCTTGATCGCGAGTTCGGCGCACTGGTGCACAACGCCGCCAACGTCAATCACGTGCTCGATTACGAGTCGCTGGCGGCGGACAACGTCGAGCCGATTTTCGCCCTGCTGCGCTTGTGTGAAGGGCAGAGCAAAAAGGTCTTCAATTTTGTCTCGACGCTGTCGGCTTCAAGCACGGTCGATGACGCGGGACGGGTGTTGGAACTGCCCGCCGCGCTGACGCCACCGATCTACATTCGCAACGGTTACAACCTGTCGAAATGGGTCGGCGAGCGCATCCTCGAACGGGCACGGGAACACGGCGTACGGGTCAATCTGTATCGCCCCGGCAACATCAGTTTCAACAGCTTGAGCGGCGTTTGTCAGCCGCACAAAAACCGCTTGATGCTGATGCTCAAAGGCTCGATCCAGCTCGGCCAGGTACCAGCCTTCGCGCTGAATTTCGACCTGATGCCGGTGGACTTTCTCGCCCGTTTCATTGCCTTCCACGCCAGCCGTTATTCGCCGGAACGTGCGGTGTTCAACCTGCATAACCCCGAACCATTGAGCTGGGACGCCTATGTCGCGTCGTTCCGCGAAAGCGGCAGCGAGTTCGCGTTGGTCAGCGTCGCTGACTGGCAACAGCAACTGGGCCGGGTCGACGCCGACAACGCGCTGTTCGGCGTGCTCGGTTTCTACCTCAACGGCTTCGAAGAAGACATCGGCGACATCTCCCTGATCGGCCACGCCAACGCCGAGGCCGGCGTGCAGCAGATGGGCGCGCATTACCCACAGAAATCCCCGGCGCTGCTGCGTCGTGGCTGCGACTACCTGAAACAAATCAACTTCATCTGAAGCGAAAAAAAGGAGCAACACCATGAGCAATTTTCAACCGGATACCCTGATCAAAAACCCGCATGGCTGCCACGTTGTGTCTTCGGTGAAAGTGCCAGCGGACGCGACGCAAGTCTGGGCGGTGGTCGGCCACTTCGGCGGTTTCGACCGTTTCATTCCGGCGCTGTCGCACATCGAAATGACCGGCGAGGGCGTGTCCTCGCTGCGCAAGAAGTTCTTCAAGGATGGCAACGTGGTGGTTGAACAACTCAACTCCCGCGATGAGCAGGCGCGGAGCATGACCTGGACGACGATTTACAACACGCTGGGGGTGGCGAATCTGTGGGCGGCGATGAATGTGGAGTCGCTGGGCGCAGGTAAATCCCGGGCGACGTGGACGATCATTGCCGAGCCGGCTTCGGGCGGTGAAGAGGCGTTGCCGGGGTTCAAGGAGTTTGTGCAGGGGTTTGCGGATGATGCGATGGGGAATGTGCTGAAACTGTTTGTTTAAGGCTTCGGCTTTGCGGTGATTGCACCACCGCTTTCGCGAGCAGGCTCGCTCCCACAGGGAAATGCATTCCAAATGTGGGAGCGAGCCTGCTCGCGAAGAACGATAACGCGGTCTTCAATCTGAAAATCAGATTTTGAAACTGTCGACCAACTGCTTCAGGCGATTGGCCTGCTGCGACAACGCATCACAATCCTTCAACGTTTCATTGAGGTTGGCCACGCTCTGCTGGTTCAGCAGGTTGATCTGGTTAACGTCGACGTTGAGGGTTTCCACCACGGCGGTCTGCTCTTCGGTCGCCGCAGCCACCGACTGGTTCATGCCGTCGATTTCACCAATGCGCTGAGTCACGCTGACCAGACGCAAACCGGCCTGGTTGGCCACTTCCACGCTCTGCTCGCTGGAGGCCTGACTGGCGTTCATGGTGGTCACCGCTTCGCGCGAACCGATCTGCAGCGAGGTGATCATCTTGTGGATCTCTTCCGCCGATTCCTGGGTGCGATGGGCGAGGTTACGCACCTCATCTGCCACCACCGCAAAACCACGTCCGGCTTCACCGGCACGCGCCGCTTCAATTGCGGCGTTGAGCGCCAACAGGTTGGTCTGCTGCGAAATCCCTTTGATCACATCAAGGATATGGCCGATGTTGTCGGTGCTGGCGTTCAGGGTTTCGATCTGCGTGCACGACAGGCTGATCTTCTGCGACAGCTCGGTCATCGCCAGGATCGTTTGCTCGACCACCTGACGCCCGTCATCGGCCTGCTCGCTCGCGCCGCTGGCGTGTTGCGAAGCATCGGCAGCGTTACGGGCGATTTCCTGTGTGGCGGCGCCCAGTTCGTTGATCGCCGCAGCCACGCTGTTGGTGCGCGCACTTTGCTCGTCGGAGCCGACGATCGAGGCGTTGGACGACGCCATTACGCGTTGCGACAAATCATGCACGTGGCGGGTGGCGGAAGACACTTCGGAAATCGACGCGTGAATCCGCTCAACGAACTGGTTGAACGCGCTGCCCAATTCACCGAACTCGTCTTTGCTTTCCACAACCAGACGACGGGTCAGGTCGCCTTCGCCCTGAGCAATGTCCTGCATCGCACGGCCCATGGTGGTCAGCGGACGCATCAACACATTGATCAACAGGCTCAGCAGCAAGGCAATCGCGGCCACGGCGACAAACATCGCGATCAACGCCGAAGTGCGGAATTGACTGAGTGCGGCGTAGGCCTTGTCGCGATCGATCGACAGACCGATGTACCACTGCGCATTCGGCAGGTCGCTGACCGGAGTGAACGACAAAATGCGTTCCTGGCCATTGAGCACGACGTTCTGGTTGCCCTTCTCGATGCGCACGCTGGTGTTCGGGTAAATGTCTTTCAGGTTTTTCATGACCTGGTCTTTGTCCGGGCTGACGATCACCTGACCGTCGGCGCTGACCAGGAACGCATGGCCGAGGCCACCGAAGTCCACCGAGTTGATGATCTTCACCAGGGTTTCCAGGCTCAGGTCACCACCGACCACACCGAGCAGCTCGCCGTTCTTTTTCACCGGCATGGCGATGGTCACTACCAGGCCACCGACAGCGGCCATGTACGGCGGGGTCAGCATGGTTTTGTCAGCCACAACGGCTTGCTTGTACCAAGGGCGCTGACGTGGGTCGTAGCCGTCCGGCATCTTCGCGTCAGGGCGCTGGGTGAACACACCGTTGGCCTGGCCGACGTAGGTGAACTGGAAGTTCGAAGTGAAGGCTGGTTGATCGACCAGGCCCGGGAAATCCGCGTCCTTGCCCTGATGGGCAACGTTCTGCGCGAGGTTTTCCAGCACCAGAATCCGCCCGCTCATCCAGTTCTGCACGCTGCTGGCGGTCAGATCACCGGCCTGCTGCACAGAGGACTGGAGGTTCTGGCGAATGGTGTTTCGCTGCAGATAGTCGTTGTAGAGGGTGAACAGCGCGAACGCCAGGACCACGACGCCCGAGGCGGCCAACAGGATTTTATGGCTGAACTTGAGATTCATTTCATGGGACTTCTTATGCGAAAAGTGGGGATGCGTTCCGGATGCAACATTCCATGTACAGCGCAGGCAGCGTTCTTCAGGCCGCTCTACTTTGGTGCACGCATGTCTCACCAGTCTGTCGGCACGTGTCGGAGAAATCTTAGGGCTGAGCGGGAAATGGATGACATTTCTGAAGGATTCCCGCCGAACGGCGTGCCAGAGCGTTCTCCCCAATGTTTTTCAGGGCTGATGTTCGGGTGGCTGTTGCAAATTTCATAACCCTTGATGACAATGCGAGTAATTATCATTTGTGACGTTCGCGTTCATGTCCTCACCTGAGTTTGCAGTACAGGCGCTTTACAGTAGTCATCACGGCTGGCTTAACGCTTGGCTGCGCGCACGGCTGGGCAACGCGGCGGACGCGGCAGATCTGGCCCAGGACACTTTCGTCCGTCTGTTGCAACGCACCGAACGCCTCGAACTCAAAGCACCCCGCGCCTTCCTGCGCACGATTGCGCGTGGGCTGGTGATCGATCACTGGCGCCGTGAGGAAATCGAACGGGCCTATCTCGAAACGATCGCCCATTTGCCTGAAGCAGAAACACCGAGTGCTGAAGCCCGGGCGCTGGTGATCGAATTGCTGGAGAGCATTGCGCGCATGCTTGAAGGACTGAAGCCGAAAGTGCGTCAGGCCTTTCTGCTGGCGCAGTGCGAAGGTTTGACCCACAAGCAGATCGCCGAGCAGATGGGACTGTCGTTGCGCTCAGTTGAACGCTACGTCGCCGATGCGCTGTATCACTGCTACGTGCTGCGGTACGAAAGCTGATGCCTGTGGATAATCTTTCTCTGAGCCGCCGCACCGAGCCGCAGCAACAGGTGGTCAAGCAGGCCATTCACTGGCTGTTGCGACTGCGCAACAATCACGGCAATCCGCGCCTGAATCGCCAGTGCGAACAGTGGCGCGCCGAACACCATGAGCACGAACTGGCCTGGCAACGGGTGCAGTCGCTGCAAGCCGAGTTGAGCAATAACCTGCGCGCGGTGCCCGGTGCGCAAGTGGCGTTCAACACCCTTGAAAACAGTGCGCAGGGTTTGGGCCGGCGACAGGCGCTGAAGCTATTGTCTGGCGCATTGCTGATGGGTTCCGCCGCCTGGCTGGCCAAGGACAGTGCCGCGTGGCAGCAATGGAATGCCGATTACGCCACCGCGACGGGCGAGCGGCGCGGCTTTCAGTTGCCGGACGGTACCCGGATCGAGTTGAACACTGCCAGCGCGGTGGATCTGGATTACACCGCGCAACAGCGCCTGATCAAACTGACTCGCGGCGAGATCATTGTCACGTGTGGTGGCTCCGACGAGGGCGCGCCGACTGATCGGCCGCTGCGGGTACAAAATCGTCACGGGACTTATGAGCCCCTCGATGCCCGATTCATCCTGCGTCAGGACAATGACTGCACGCGGCTCAGCGTCACCCATGGCCAGGTTGCCATCCACTCCGGCGGCACCTCGGTAGAAGCACTCGCCGGGCAGAGTTATCTGATCGACCATCACCAGGTCCGTCCGGCCCCGACGCTGGACATGGACGCTGGCGCCTGGGTCGATGGCTTGATCGTCACGCGCAATATGCGTCTGGGGGATTTCCTCAGCGAAGTCAGCCGTTATCGTCAGGGCTTTCTGAATTGCGCGTCGGAAGTGGCGGAACTGCGTCTGTCCGGTGTATTCCGCCTGGAAGACACCGACAAACTGCTGGCGATTCTGCCGCAGACGTTGCCGGTGCAATTGCGCTATCGCACGCGTTGGTGGGTGACGCTGGAGCGCATCGCCTGAAATTATTTTGGCGGGTTTTCTCAGCCAGTCCGGCTTAGTCAGTAAGCACTTCAACTCAAGCGTTTGCGACTTCCTACGGATACCTACAATGACTGTCCGCGCCACCTGTAAGAACTCTCTGAATTTCAATACCGAATCTGGCCTATTGCGCCACGCCGTTCGAGCGGCGCTGTTTTCGACTGCATTGGGCGTTGGTGTGATGCCTTCTTTGAGCATGGCGGCTACTCCCGCTGGCGGTGAAGTCAGCCATCGCTACAGTATTGCTGCGGGCCCTCTCGGTGAGGCGCTGAATCAGTTTGCCCGTCAGGCTGGCATCACGTTGTCGATGACCCCGCAGCAAACTCAAGGGCGGCAATCGCCGGGCGTACAGGGTGAATATTCGACCGATCAGGCGTTGAGCCATTTGCTCGGTGGCTCCGGAATGGAAGCGGTTAGTCAGGACGGCAGCAGTTACATCCTGCGCCCATTGGCTGAGACCGAAGCACTGGCCCTGCCGACCACCGACATCAAAGGCTTCGCCCTCGGCAACGCCTTGGGCAGCATGGATGGCTACAACGCCACTCACAGCCAGATCGCCACCAAGACCAGTACTGCGCTGCTGGAAACCTCGCAAAGCGTATCGGTGGTTACTCGCGAACAAATGGATGACCAAGGCTCGCAGACTGTCTCGCAGGCAATGCGTTACACCCCGGGCGTTCTGACCAACCCGTACGGCGCGACCCATCGCTATGACTATGTGGCGATGCGCGGTTTCAACGACGGCTCGGTGGACAACATCTACCTCGACGGCCTCAAGTCGATGGGTGACAGCGGTACCTACAGCACCATGCAGGTCGATCCGTATTTTCTTGAGCGCGTGGACATTCTCAAGGGACCGTCGTCGGTGCTGTACGGCCGCAGTTCACCGGGCGGTCTGGTGGCGCTGACCAGCAAGAAACCGTTGTACGAGGCTTACCACCAGGTGCAAGCGACGGTGGGCACGCAGGGTCAGCGCGGGGTCGGTTTTGACTTCAGCGGTCCGGTCGATGACGACAAGCGCATTGCCTACCGTCTGATCGGGTTAACAGATCAGTCCGACACGCAATTCGACCATAACAAGGAAAAGCGTTTCGCCCTCGCACCCACGTTGAGTATCGATTTCAGTGAAGACACTTCGCTGACCCTGCAGGCTTATCTGCAACACGATCCGGATGGCGGTTACCACGGCGGCGTACCGGCCGACGGCACCATTCATCAGCGCAACGGCAACCGTATCTCGCCACACTTCTTCGAAGGTGAGCCGGGCGTCGATGGTTACTCGCGTGATCAGCAATCGTTCGGTTATCAGTTTGAACATCGCTTCAACGATGTTTTCACCGCAAGGCAGAATTTCCGCTACCTCGACTCCAAAGTGAACATGGATCAGGTCTACGCCTATGGCTGGACCTCGCCGAGCAGCAACGAGCTGAACCGCTATTACACCGGCGGGGATGAGCGTCTGCATGCGTTTATCGTCGACAACATGCTCCAGGCGGAATTTTTCACCGGCGCGACCAAACACACCGTGCTGATGGGCGCGGATTATCAGCGGCGTAAAACCGTGGTCGACTGGACCAGTGGCGGTCTTGCACCGATCAATGCGTTCAATCCGGTGTACGGCAATTCGGCGATCGACATGTATGGCGAGACCAGTTACCTGCGCCGTCTGGAACAGACCGGGGTTTACCTGCAAGACCTGATCGAGATGGACAAATGGCGTTTCTCGCTGGGCTTGCGCCAGGACTGGGTCGAGACGTCGGATGAAAACCGTATCGCGGAAGCTACGCGTCCGGTCGGCACAGAAATCAATGATCGACGCACCAAGCTCACTGGCCGTGCCGGCGCGCTGTATCTGTTTGATAACGGCTTGGCGCCTTACATCAGCTACTCCGAGTCGTTCAACCCAAACTCCTATGCCGACAGCGTCGGTAACCCCCTAGCCCCTACCGACGGCACACAATGGGAAGTCGGTTTGAAGTACCAGCCGCCGGGCACTGACAACCTGTTCACCGCCTCGCTGTTCCGCATCGATCAGGAGAACCTGGCGACCAAACTGCCGCAGGAGAACTTCTATCGCGCGGTCGGTGCTGTGCGCTCGCAAGGCCTGGAACTGGAAGCGCACATGCAGCTGACAGACAACCTCAAAGTGCTCGGCAGCTACACTTTCACCGATATCGAATACTCGAAGTCGATGGTCAGCACCTTGAGCACACCGACCGAAGTGATCGAGAACAAGGGTAACTCGCCAACGCAGGCGCCGCGGCATATGGCGTCGTTGTGGGCTGACTACAAATTCGACAGCGCCGCGCTCGATGGCCTGCGCCTGGGTGGCGGTGTGCGATATGTCGGTTACAGCTGGGCTGATGCGGAAAACACCCTGAAGGTACCTTCCTACACATTATTTGATGCCTCGATTGGTTATGACTTGAGCAAGGTCGGCTTGAAGGGCGTCGATGTGCGTCTGAACGCGAACAACCTGACCAATGAGTCCTACGTCGCCTCCTGTGCGAGCCTGAACTTCTGCTATATGGGTGAAGAGCGCAACGTGGCGGCGACGGTCAGCTACCAGTTCTAAGCCTTTTGTCCTGTGCATAAAAAAGCCAGCCCCTGATGGTTCAGGGGCTGGCTTTGTCGTTTCTGTGGAGAAATTCCAATGCGTGCGTTTTTGGTTTTGTTGCATCGTTATATCGGCTTGGCCACCGCAGTTTTTTTGCTGCTTGCCGGGGTCACGGGAAGCATCCTGGCGTTCAATCATGAGCTGGATGAATGGTTGAATCCGCAGTTTTATGCCGCGTCTGCAGTGGGTGAGCGACTGCCGCCCGGTGAATTGGTTGATGCCGTGCAGAGTACCCATCCAAAGTTGCAGGTCTGGTACATGGAGTACCCGAATGAGACTGGCCACACCGCGTTGCTTGCGATGGTCCCGCGTAACGATCCGGGAACCGGCCAGCCATTCGCTGAGCGTAATCAGGTGTTCTATCTGGATCCGGTGAATGCTGAGCAAAAGGGCCAGAGGTATTGGGGCGAGTGCTGTTTTCAACGGGAGAATTTTATCCCGTTCATTCTTGAGTTCCACTACAACCTGACGTTGCCGGGTAATTGGGGATTGTTGTTGATGGGCCTGGTTGCCATTGCCTGGGTGATCGATTGCTTCGTTGCGCTGTGGCTGACATTGCCGAGAGGAAAGCCATTCTGGAAGAAGTGGTCGACGGCCTGGAAGGTCAAGGGTGGGCATGCCTACCGGCTGAACTTCGATCTGCATCGTGCGGGGGGATTGTGGCTGTGGCTGTTGTTGCTGCCGATCGCCGTCAGCAGCGTAGCGATGAACTTACCGAGCCAGGTGTTCAAGCCTGCGGTGTCGCTGTTTTCACCGATCGAGCCGAGCGTCTATGAGGCTCGGGGGCGAATGCCTGTTGGTGATCTTGGGGTGACGCAATTGAGTTACCAGCAAGCGTACGAAAGGGCACTACAGGAGGGGAAAAGGTTAGGACTGACTGCAGCGATCGGGGAGTTGTATTACAGCTTTGAGTACAACTTCTACGGCGCAGGATTCGGGCAGCACGACACTGAAGCCCATGGCAAATCCTGGTTGTTCTTTCATGGAACGGATGGACGCTTGTTAGGGCAGGAGATCGCAGGACAGGGGACGTTAGGGGAACAGTTTTACCGGTTGCAGTTACCGATACACGGAGGAAGGATCATTGGTGTGACCGGGCAAGTAATGATCGCGGTGTTAGGTGTTTTGATTGCAGGGTTGTCAGGTACTGGCGTCTACATCTGGTGGCGCAAATGGCAGGCTCGCCGTACCAGCAAGGCACGTAAAGCGATGTGAGAATTGGCTTTTACAAGCCCTGAAATGACAAAACCCCTGTCTGCGTTAGCAGACAGGGGTTTCGGAATTCAATCTTGACGATGACCTACTCTCACATGGGGAAACCCCACACTACCATCGGCGATGCATCGTTTCACTGCTGAGTTCGGGATGGGATCAGGTGGTTCCAACGCTCTATGGTCGTCAAGAAATTCTGTATCTGGCCCGTCAACACGGTAACAAGCCAGCAAAAACGGATGTTTCTACTAAAACAAAACCCCTGACTGCGTTAGCAGACAGGGGTTTCGGAATTTAATCTTGACGATGACCTACTCTCACATGGGGAAACCCCACACTACCATCGGCGATGCATCGTTTCACTGCTGAGTTCGGGATGGGATCAGGTGGTTCCAACGCTCTATGGTCGTCAAGAAATTCGGGTACTGAGTCGTGGCCAGATGGCCTCGCTTCAGCAAATTGGGTATGTGACAGCTTTCGGTGTTTGTGAACATCGAACTTTCGGTTCGTTTCGTCTTCACACACCGCAACTTGGCCTTTCGACGCAAATTGCTTGGGTGTTATATGGTCAAGCCTCACGGGCAATTAGTATTGGTTAGCTCAACGCCTCACAGCGCTTACACACCCAACCTATCAACGTCGTAGTCTTCGACGGCCCTTCAGGGAACTCAAGGTTCCAGTGAGATCTCATCTTGAGGCAAGTTTCCCGCTTAGATGCTTTCAGCGGTTATCTTTCCCGAACATAGCTACCCGGCAATGCCACTGGCGTGACAACCGGAACACCAGAGGTTCGTCCACTCCGGTCCTCTCGTACTAGGAGCAGCCCCTCTCAAATCTCAAACGTCCACGGCAGATAGGGACCGAACTGTCTCACGACGTTCTAAACCCAGCTCGCGTACCACTTTAAATGGCGAACAGCCATACCCTTGGGACCGGCTTCAGCCCCAGGATGTGATGAGCCGACATCGAGGTGCCAAACACCGCCGTCGATATGAACTCTTGGGCGGTATCAGCCTGTTATCCCCGGAGTACCTTTTATCCGTTGAGCGATGGCCCTTCCATACAGAACCACCGGATCACTAAGACCTACTTTCGTACCTGCTCGACGTGTCTGTCTCGCAGTCAAGCGCGCTTTTGCCTTTATACTCTACGACCGATTTCCGACCGGTCTGAGCGCACCTTCGTACTCCTCCGTTACTCTTTAGGAGGAGACCGCCCCAGTCAAACTACCCACCATACACTGTCCTCGATCCGGATAACGGACCTGAGTTAGAACCTCAAAGTTGCCAGGGTGGTATTTCAAGGATGGCTCCACGCGAACTGGCGTCCACGCTTCAAAGCCTCCCACCTATCCTACACAAGCAAATTCAAAGTCCAGTGCAAAGCTATAGTAAAGGTTCACGGGGTCTTTCCGTCTAGCCGCGGATACACTGCATCTTCACAGCGATTTCAATTTCACTGAGTCTCGGGTGGAGACAGCGCCGCCATCGTTACGCCATTCGTGCAGGTCGGAACTTACCCGACAAGGAATTTCGCTACCTTAGGACCGTTATAGTTACGGCCGCCGTTTACCGGGGCTTCGATCAAGAGCTTCGCGTTAGCTAACCCCATCAATTAACCTTCCGGCACCGGGCAGGCGTCACACCCTATACGTCCACTTTCGTGTTTGCAGAGTGCTGTGTTTTTAATAAACAGTCGCAGCGGCCTGGTATCTTCGACCGGCATGAGCTTACGGAGCAAGTCCTTCACCCTCACCGGCGCACCTTCTCCCGAAGTTACGGTGCCATTTTGCCTAGTTCCTTCACCCGAGTTCTCTCAAGCGCCTTGGTATTCTCTACCCAACCACCTGTGTCGGTTTGGGGTACGGTTCCTGGTTACCTGAAGCTTAGAAGCTTTTCTTGGAAGCATGGCATCAACCACTTCGTGTTCTAAAAGAACACTCGTCATCAGCTCTCGGCCTTAAGATCCCGGATTTACCTAAGATCTCAGCCTACCACCTTAAACTTGGACAACCAACGCCAAGCTGGCCTAGCCTTCTCCGTCCCTCCATCGCAATAACCAGAAGTACAGGAATATTAACCTGTTTTCCATCGACTACGCTTTTCAGCCTCGCCTTAGGGACCGACTAACCCTGCGTCGATTAACGTTGCGCAGGAAACCTTGGTCTTTCGGCGTGGGTGTTTTTCACACCCATTGTCGTTACTCATGTCAGCATTCGCACTTCTGATACCTCCAGCAAGCTTCTCAACTCACCTTCACAGGCTTACAGAACGCTCCTCTACCGCATCATCCGAAGATGATACCCGTAGCTTCGGTGTATGGTTTGAGCCCCGTTACATCTTCCGCGCAGGCCGACTCGACTAGTGAGCTATTACGCTTTCTTTAAAGGGTGGCTGCTTCTAAGCCAACCTCCTAGCTGTCTAAGCCTTCCCACATCGTTTCCCACTTAACCATAACTTTGGGACCTTAGCTGACGGTCTGGGTTGTTTCCCTTTTCACGACGGACGTTAGCACCCGCCGTGTGTCTCCCATGCTCGGCACTTGTAGGTATTCGGAGTTTGCATCGGTTTGGTAAGTCGGGATGACCCCCTAGCCGAAACAGTGCTCTACCCCCTACAGTGATACATGAGGCGCTACCTAAATAGCTTTCGAGGAGAACCAGCTATCTCCGAGCTTGATTAGCCTTTCACTCCGATCCACAGGTCATCCGCTAACTTTTCAACGGTAGTCGGTTCGGTCCTCCAGTTAGTGTTACCCAACCTTCAACCTGCCCATGGATAGATCGCCCGGTTTCGGGTCTATTCCCAGCGACTAGACGCCCTATTAAGACTCGCTTTCGCTACGCCTCCCCTATTCGGTTAAGCTCGCCACTGAAAATAAGTCGCTGACCCATTATACAAAAGGTACGCAGTCACAGAACAAAGTCTGCTCCCACTGCTTGTACGCATACG